>DASZXK010000153.1:0-20757 GCA_035545855.1 Polyangiaceae bacterium | reverse complement strand
GACGCGGTGAACCTCTTCGACGCCCAGGGTGACCGGATCACCGGCGTGCAATTCGGTGCCTCCACCACCGGCTTCACCTTCGACAACGCCGCCGCCCTCGGCACCGTGACGACGCTGAGCGCGGCGGGAGTGAACGGCGCGGTCCTTTCCCCCGACGGCGTCGAGACCGGTTCGCCCGGCACCGTGCTGTGAATCGGCTGGACCAATCGGGGGGGCGACTCGCCGCCCTTCGGGCGGGCTCGACGCGACGACGAATAGCGTCGTGGGGTTTTGTTTGTGGGGGACCTTGTCCCCCGAGGCTCCTGTGGTCCTCGGGCTTCGCCCTGCGGTCCTCGGACCTCGCCCCCTGCCGCGCCTGGCGGCGCGCGCTCGCCGTGCTCGCGGGTAGCCGTGAAACGGCTGGACCAATCGGGGGGGCGACTCGCCGCCCTGCGGGCGAGCTCTACGGAGGGCGGGTCTCGTCTATTTGGTTTGTATACAAACTGTCGGGGGAGGAGAGACCCCCCACGGCGCCGTTGGCAGCGCGGCTACTGCGGTCGTCCGGCAATCGGGGGGCTCGGGGCTCGTCTCTTCGACTACCGGAGCCGGCTCGGCAGGCGCATCACTTTGCCGCCGCGGGGCGGGTCCACCGGGGGGAGGGCGAGCACGAGGCGCTCGAGGAGCGGCATCGCGTGCATGAGCGCACCGGCGGCGACCACCTCGGATAGGGGGCCCTCGAAAGCGAGCGCCGCGACGTAGAGGCCGGCGAAGGGGCGCGCGAGCGCCTCCGTGTTCTCGCCCACTCGGATTCGCGCGGTGTGTCCCGGGCGGAGCTCTCCGGGCGCGTCCCGGATCGCGAGGATGACGCTCTCGAGCAACCGATCCGTGTCCGGCGGACCGGAGTGCGACGCGCCCCAGACGACCGGAGATTCCATGTCGAACACGACCGCGCCCTTCGCGCCGGCGCGCTCCGCCAGACGGGTGAGCTCGTCGTCCAGACGTCTTCCGGCGATGTCCGGCGGGGTGCGAGCGGGCGGAGCCATGGCCGAGAGCGATTCGGCCGTCGAGAAGAACGATGCGATGAGCGCATCCAGCCGGTTCTCCGCGGCCCCACGCTGTTCGACCGGAGCGTCGAAGACCGCCACGACGCGCGCGCCACTCGGGGAGGGGCGGAACACGACGCGAGGGTCCGCCGGATCTTTTCCGCCGAGCTCGACGCGCGCGTCCGCGGCGCCGAGTTCCCGGGCGACGATCTCGAGGAAACGAAGCAGACCCGGATCCGTCACAGGTCGGAGTTTAGGGCCGTTTGCCGGGATCCCGGTCACAAATATCCGGCGGCGCCGGACTTTCCGGGGAACCTCCGCAATAATGGCGCCCACCGAGATGCCCTCGCTCGTCGACTCGCCGGCCCATCGCGCCCTCAAGCAGCACCACCGGGAGCTCGCCCCGGTCCACATGAACTCGCTCTTCGCGGCCGAGCCCGACCGCGCGAGCCGCCTCTCCGTCGAGCTCGCGGATCTCCTGTTCGATTACTCGAAGCACCGCGTCACGGACGAGACGCTCGCGCTCCTCGTCGCGCTCGCCGAGGAGCGGGGCGTCCCGTCGGCGATCGAGGCGATGTTCTCGGGTCGGAAGATCAACTTCACCGAAGGGCGCGCCGTGCTCCACGTGGCGCTGCGGGCGCCGAAAGGCACGTCCATCCTGGTGGACGGAAGAGACGTCGTGCCCGACGTCCACCGCGTGCTCGCGCAGATGGCCGCCTTCTCCGAGCGGGTCCGGTCGGGGGCGCACCGTGGGCACACCGGTAAGCCGATCACGGACGTGGTGAACGTCGGCATCGGTGGCTCGGATCTCGGGCCGCGGCTCGTCGCCGAAGCGATGAAGTCCCGCTGGAAGCCGGGCTTTCGCGTGCATTTCGTGTCCAACGTGGACGGGACGCATCTCGCGGAGACCGTGAAGCACCTGTCGCCGGAGACGACGCTGTTCTCGGTCGCGTCGAAGACGTTCACGACGGAAGAGACGATGACGAACGCCGCTTCCGCACGGAAGTGGCTGCTCGCCGCCCTGCGGGACGAAGAGGCGATCAGCAGCCATTTCGTCGCCATCTCGACGAACCTGCCCGCGGTGAAGGCGTTCGGCATCGATCCCGCGAACATGTTCGAGTTCTGGGACTGGGTCGGCGGGCGGTATTCGCTCTGGTCGGCGATCGGCCTCCCGATAGCCCTGGCGATCGGGTTCGACGGCTTCCAGGAGCTCCTCGCCGGGGCGCACGAGGCGGACCAGCACTTCCGGAACGCGCCGCTCGACCGGAACATCCCGGCGCTCATGGCCCTCCTCGGGGTCTGGTACGACGTGTACTTCGGCGCCGAGACGCACGCCGTTCTGCCGTACGATCAGTACCTCGCGCTCCTTCCCCCGTTCCTCCAGCAGCTCGAGATGGAGAGCAACGGCAAGAGCGTCGACCGGGACGGCCGCCGCATCACCGAGTACCCGACCGGCGCCGTGGTCTGGGGTGAGGCGGGGACGAACGGGCAGCACGCGTTCTACCAGCTCATCCACCAGGGCACGCGCCTCATCCCGGCGGACTTCATCGTCGCCGCGCGGTCGGAGAACCCCCTCGGCGACCACCAGGACAAGCTCGTCGCCAACTGCTTCGCGCAGACGGAAGCCCTGCTCCGCGGCAAGACGGAAGCCGAGGTCCGGGCCGAGCTCGAGAAGAGCGGACTCTCACCGGAAGCGGTCGCGGCGCTGGTTCCCCACAAGGTCTTCGAGGGCAATCGTCCGACCAGCACGTTCGTCCACGACCGCCTCACTCCGTACGCGCTCGGCCGACTCATCGCGCTCTACGAGCACAAGGTGCTCGTGCAGGGGACGGTCTTCGGGGTGAACAGCTTCGACCAGTGGGGAGTCGAGCTCGGCAAGGTGCTCGCCAGGCGGATCTTGCCGGAGCTCTCCGGGGGGCAGGCTCCCGCGGGGCACGACTCCTCCACGCTCCGGCTCATCGAGCGGTACCGGGCGCGCCGGGCGAAGGGCTGATGGCCCAGAACCCGACGCTGAACCTCGTTCGCGCTTCCATCGGGTTCCTGATGGCGTTCGGGACGTACTACGCCGCCCGCCGGAGGAAGACCGGAGCGGGGCGGGCACGGACGGAGTTCCCGGCGCTCGCGGCGCGCCTCGGGCTCGCTCATCGGCCGCCGGCGGACTCGCGGGGGATCGGGTCTCTCCGGGGTACGTACGAGGGGCACGAGGTCTTCGTCGACCCGGACGACCGCCCCCGCGTCGTCGTCTACCTCCGCGGCGAGCCGCAGATCCTGTTCCGCTCGTTCATCGTGGAGAAGCGAACGCCGGCGAACTGGGTGCGTATCGAGTCGGGAGACTCCTGGCTCGATGGTTACCTGAAGGATCGCTACGCAAGTACCGATGCCGCCCGGGCTCTTCGCCCCCACCATCCGGAGCTCGCGGTGAAGATCCGGCGGATCGTGGACGGGCATCTCGCGCAGAACCCCCAGCTTTCCGTCACCGCGGAACGCATCGAATGCGCGCTCGATTTCGGCAAGCCCGCGCACCTTCCCGCCGACGCCGTGGAACGGCTGCTCCCGGATCTCGAGGAGCTCGCGGAGCTCCTCGAGGAGGCCGCGGGCGCCCGGCCCGAAATGACGTCGAGCGAAGCCTCTCCGTGAGGAAACGCCGCGGGCGGCGACCCTCCCGCCCGCCCGGGAACCGTGGCATCGTCCCGCGGACGCCATGCAGCTCAAGTACGGGACGAACCCTCACCAGAAGTACGCCGCGATCGAGCCCGTGACCCCGGGGAAGTCCCCGGTGGAGGTCCTGAACGGGACGCCGTCGCTCATCAACTTCCTGGATGCGCTGAACGGGTGGCAGCTCGTGCGTGAGCTCCGGAGCGCCTTGAATCTTCCCGCGGCGACGAGCTTCAAGCACGTGTCTCCGGCGGGCGCGGCCGTCGCCGTCCCGCTCGACGACACCCTCCGCCGCCAGTACGAGGTGGAGGGCAAGGAGCTCTCTCCCGCCGCGCTCGCTTACGTGCGCGCTCGCGGCGCGGACCCGAAGAGCTCCTTCGGCGACTTCGTCGCGCTGTCGGACGCCGTCGACCGGGACACGGCGGAGTTCCTGAAGGGTGTCGTCTCCGACGGCATCGTCGCGCCGGGGTACGACCCGGCCGCTCTCGCGATCCTGAAGGCGAAGAAATCCGGTGGCTTCATCGTCATGAAGGCCGACCCCTCCTTCGAGCCGCCGGCGCGGGAAAAGCGCGAGGTGTTCGGGCTCACGCTCGTCCAGGATCGGAACGACCACCGGATCACCCGCGGGGATCTCGCGGACGTGAAATGCGGGACGATCACGGACGAGGCGGCCCGGGACCTCGTGCTCGGGCTCGTCACGCTGAAGTACACGCAGTCGAACTCCGTCGGCTACGCCTCCGGCGGGCAGATGACCGGCATCGGCGCGGGGCAGCAGTCCCGCGTGGATTGCACGAAGCTCGCCGGTGGCAAGAGCGACATCTTCCACCTCGGACGCCACCCGAAGGTCCTCGGGCTCGCCTTCAAGCCCGAGGTGAAGCGTCAGGAGCGCATCAACCACAGGGTCCGGTACATCGAGGGGGACCTGACGAAGGAAGAGCAGGCCGCCTTCCAGGCGGCGCTCGCGTCCCCGGCCGATCCGCTGACGGACGCCGAGAAGAAGGCCTTCCTCGCCACCGTGACGGGCGTCTCCCTCGTCTCGGACGGATTCATCCCGTTCCGGGACAACGTGGATCACGCGGCGAAGCACGGCGTGAAGTTCATCGCCGAGCCCGGCGGGTCCGCGCGGGACGCGGAGGTCCTCGGCGCGTGCCGCGAGTACGGCATCGCCCTCGTGCACACGAACCTCCGGCTCTTCCACCACTGAGCGCGGACGGCGCGTGACGATCGCAGAACCCCGAGAGCGACCGTCCGAGGACCTGCACGCAGCGGGCCGGATCAACCTCTCCTGGCTGCTCCGGCTCCGGCTCGGCGCGGTCCTCGGGCAGGCCGTCGTCATCGCGTACGTCGAGTGGGGGCTCCACATCGGTCTTCCGCTCGCGCCCCTCGCCGCCATCCTCGGCCTGGAGCTCGGCCTCGTCGCGGCGTCCGTGGTCTGGATCCGTCAGCGCCTGCCGACGCCGGAGCCCGTCGTCGCCGCCGCGGTCGCCCTCGACGTCACGTGCTTCACGGGCCTCCTGTATTTCACCGGCGGCCCGCTGAACCCGTTCAGCTTCCTGTACCTGGTGCACATCGCCCTCTCCGCGATCGTGCTCCGGCAGCGATGGGCCTGGGGGCTCGTGCTCTTCTCCGTCGCGGCGAGCGCCGCGCTCTTCGTCCGGCACGTCCCCTTGCCGATGGATCACGGCATGCACCACGGCATGCACCACCACGTGGACGGAAGCGAGCCGCTCGATCTCCACCTCCGGGGCATGTGGGTCGCCTTCGCGGTCGCGGCGGCGTTCATCGTCTACTTCATCGATCGCGTCACCCGCGCCCTCCGCACGCGTGAAGCGGAGCTCGCCCGTGCCCAGGAGCTCGCGGCGCGCACGGAGAAGCTCGCCGCGATGGCGACGCTCGCGGCGGGCGCGGCCCACGAGCTCGCGACGCCCCTCTCCACCATCGCCGTCGTCGCGAAGGAGCTCGAGCGCGCCGCGGACGCCACCGTGGCCGCGGACGCCCGGCTCGTCCGGGAGCAGGTCCAGCGCTGCCGCACCATCCTGAGCCAGATGGCCGGCGGCGCGGGAACGGCCGAGGGCGAGGCGGCGCTCGAGACGTCTCTCTCCGAGCTCGTCCGAGTCGCGCTCGACGGGCTCGCGGCGCCCGACCGCGTGGACGTGGAGTGGGCTCCGGGCGTCGTCGGCGAGGACACGCTCGTGGTCCCGGTTCGCGCCGTCGCGCAGGCGCTCCGCAACGTCCTTTCGAACGCCGCGGACGCTTCTCCGGCCGATCGCCGCGTGCTCCTCCGCGTTTCACGCGAGGGCGGGCTCTGTCGATTCGAGGTCGTCGACCGGGGGTCGGGGATGTCCGCCGACGTGCTGGCGCACGCCTCGGAGCCGTTCTTCACCACGAAGGAGCCGGGGCGGGGGATGGGGCTCGGGCTGTTCCTCACCCGGAGCGTGCTGGACCTCCTCGGAGGACGGATCGAGATCGACTCCGTCGCCGGCCGGGGCACCCGGGTCACGCTGACCCTCCCGTGGGACCCCGCGACAATCGACCGCATTGCCGCGCACTCGTCACCGTTCGGAGCTCTGCGCTAGGCATGCCATCCGAGCCGACCACCGCCCCCTCGATCCTCATCGTGGACGACGACCAGGCTCTCAGGGAGCGCCTCGCCGTCGCGTTCCGTGCGCGCGGCTGGGAGGCGAGCACGGCCGCCGACTACGACTCCGCGGTCGCGCAGGCCGAGAAGGATTCTCCGGAGTACGCCGTCGTGGATCTGCGCCTCCCGGGGCGCTCGGGGCTCGAGATCGTGCGATCCCTCCGGGCGATCGACGCAGAGACGAAGATCGTCGTGCTCACGGGCTACGGCAGCATCGCGACGGCGATGGACGCCGTACGTCTCGGCGCGAGTCACTACATCTCGAAGCCCGCGGACGTGGACGACGTCCTCGCCGCCTTCGCGCGCGCGGACGCGGATCCCGGCGTCGCCCCCGAACCGAGCTTCACGTATCCGTCGCTCGCGCGGGCGGAGTGGGAGCACATCAACCGCGTCCTCTCGGACTGCGACGGAAACGTGTCGGAGGCCGCGCGGCGCCTCAAGATCCACCGGCGCTCGCTTCAGCGAAAACTCCAGAAGTACCCTCCGCGCGAGTAAGGGCGGCGTCGGCCCTCGGGATTTCGTGGCGGGAACCGCCGCGACTGCCGGATCCTCGCGTGTCCTCGCGCCGGGCGCGAAATCGGCTCAGCCGGCGAGGGTCCGGGCGGTCTGACGTGGCCAGCCTTCCACGATCAGGAGCCCCGAGCAGAGCCCGACGAACACGGCGCGAAGCGCGTCCGCCATCGCGACGCCGCTCTGAGTGCCGCGAGTCACCACGTCTCGGACCGTGACGCCTCCGCGGAGGGCGAGGTCGATCACCGCGCGCTCCTCCGTCGTGAGGCCCATGTCCGCCGCGGCTTCCCGCGCGCCGGGACCGTGCCCGACGGGTTCCTTGGTGAAGGGCCGGAGGAGAGAAGCGATGTCGCCCGGGGGATACTGATCCCGCACGAGGCGCGTCAGCACCGTGAGCGTCGGCTCGCGCGTCCGGACGTGATACCCCTCGTCCAGCGTCGCGGCGGAGAAGAACCGGAGCTCGCCCTTGCGCCACGCCCCGAGCTCGGACACGCGGTCCTCGAGCTGGCGCGCGAGCTCTCGTACGAGATGCGCCGCTCCGAGCGCGCCGAAGGACACGAGCGCCTCTCCGAGACGGAACGGGGGCTGGCTCGCGAGCGCGAGCTTCACGGCTCGCTCGCTCACGACGCGGGCCGCGACCAGACGGCGACCGAGGAGCTCGTCCCGATCCGTCGAGGCGACGAAGACGGGGTTTCCCTGCTCGAGGAACACCCGCTTCCGGCGCTTCCCGTCCACGGCGACGAGGAGCCCCGTCGCGCGCGACGCGGCGAGCCGGTAGAGCGTGGTCGGGATGGTCGCGGACTCGATTCTCTCGAGCCACTCCGGGGACGCCTGATCGTCCTCGCGGAAGCGATACGCCGGATGCGACGCGAGGGACGCGAGCGCGGGCACGTCCTCCACCGTCACGAACTGGTCGGACTTGAGCGAGACGTGCGACCGCGCGGAGAGCCGGCCGGTGGCGAGGAGGGCGAGCATCTCGGTCCGGGACAGGGGACCGACCACCTGCCCCGACTTCGTGCGGACGCGATACGCGCCGGACGCGCGGGGATCCTCCCTGTCTGCCCCCCTCGAGCTCCTGGGAACCGACGGCGGCGCGAGGAGCTCCGAAGGCGGCGGTCCCGTCGGATGGCACTCGGCCGCGAGGCGGGCGCTGAGATCCGCGGGCGCCGCGGGCGTCGCCGAATCCCGCCGCCGCGGCGGCTGCACCGTGGGGCGGCCGGACGGCATCCGCTTCCGGAAGCCCTCTCTCCGGGGCAAGCGCGAAACCGACGGCTGCGCCGGGCGCGCCTCTTCCTGCGTCGACGCGGACGGGACGGGCGGCGCGACGGGCGACTCGCGCGTGCCGCTCGACGACGGCAGGACCCCGAGCGCGTGGAGGAACGGGACGATGGTCGTGTCGTCGAGGCGAACGCCGCGCACGGCAGCGACGTCCTCGATGGCCCGCGCGAATTCGCGGGCGGACTGGAACCGGTCTCCCGGGCGATGCGCGAGCGCGCGCTCCAGGATCGGGACGAGGTCACCGGGGATCCGCCCCTCGCGCAGCGCGCCGAGATCGCCGCGCGAGATCCGCGTGAGGACGTCGAGATCGCTCTTGCCGGAGAAGAGCGCCTTGCCGGCGAGCATCTCCGCGAGCACGACGCCCGCGGCGAACAGATCGCTCCGGGCGTCGACCTCGACTCCGAGGATCTGCTCGGGGGACATGTACCGGAGCTTGCCCTTGAGCTCGCCGGGGTACGTCTTGCGTTCGGCGATCCGGCTCCGGGTGATCCCGAAGTCGATGAGCTTCACGGTGCCGGTTCGACTGACGAGGACGTTCGACGGCGAGACGTCCCGGTGGACGATGCCGAGCGGGACTCCGCTCTCGTCGACCGCTTCGTGGGCGCACGCGAGAGCGAGGAGCACGTCCCGGACGACGTAGAGCGCCGCGGACGGCGGCACCGTCTCACCCCTGGACGACGCGGCGCGGAGGACCGTGGAGAACGAGACGCCGTCCACGTACTCCATCACGATGTAGAACTCGCCCGCCTGCTCGCCGAACTCGATGACCTGGGAGATGTTCGGGTGGCTCAGCGTGCCCGCGACGCGGGCCTCGTCGCAGAACATCTGGATGAGCTGCGAATCCTCCGAGAGCTCCGGAAGAATGCGCTTGATCGCGACGCGCTTGGAGAACCCACGCGGTCCCGTCTTTCGAGCGAGATACACCTCCGCCATGCCACCCGCGCCGAGCTTTCGCTCGATCACGTAGTCGCCGATCGACTCGGGATCGTCGGGCCGGAGAAGACCCATCACTTCCTAGAATAGGGCATTTTTCCGACTGCCTCCACGAATCGCTCGAAGAACACGCAGTAGGCGCGACGCACACGATGTGCGTGCGGCTCGGTGCGACACACCTCCGGCTCGCCGGACGCGTCCGAAGCCCGGCCATGCTCTTCCGCCCGTCCGCTCGCGGAGAGCGCTCGCTCACGCGAGCGGATCGAGCGTCATTGCCGGGGGAAACGCGCGCGAACGTCCTTGCAGGACGCGCCGTCCGGCATGCGGACGGTGATCATCGTTCCCGTCGCGGACGGCGTGTACTGCGGGCGGTTCAGGTCGATGAAGGCGGCGTTGTCCGCCGTGCAATCCGTGCTCGTCGTGGCGTTCCGGCAGCCGACGACGGTCGAGTTGATGCCCGGTTTGCCGTCGACCGTCTCGATCGTCACGTCCGAGCGGACCTCGTCGCAGCTCACGACGCTGCCCGAGAGCGACGACACGGTGCGCTCCGCGATGAAGATGAGGTCCGCCTTGCACGTCCCGAGATCGCAGGGAGGGAAGCTGTATCCCATGCCGGGCGCCGCCACGACGGTGATCCCGGGCTTCTGATCGAGGTCGTGATCGACGAGCTGCATCTGCCCGACCGCGGGCCAAGCGTCGGAGACCGGATCGGGGAGCGAGAGGCCGAGGATGATCGCGAACGGGTCCGTCTGGAACGTGATGTTCCCGCCCGCGCCGACCTCACCGCGCAGCGTGAAATGCGTCGTCGGCACGGCGCCGTCGTCGAAGATGTTCTCGGGAAAGCGAATCCCGAATTTCGCGTAGCCGCCGAGGAAATCGCTCTGCAGATCCGGCAGGAAGATCCCGCAGGGCACCGTGTCGACCTCGACGTTCGTCCCGTTCATCGTCTGGTGCGAGAGGTTCCACTGCTGGAGGTTCCCCGAGCCCGCGTAGAGGATGTTCGGGGTCGCGGGCCACGTCACGGGCGCGACGATGTACGACGCCCACGTTCCGCCGAAATCGCACCCCGTGCCGCCGCCCGCGCCGGCCGTCGACGCACCTCCGGTGCTCCCGGCGAAGCCGCCCGTTTCGAGCGTTCCTCCGGCCCCCGAGCCGAAGCCGCCCGCGCCCGAGCCACCGCCGGATCCGAAGGACGCGCCGCCGTTCTCCCACGGCGCGATGTGATTGCTGCCGCCGGCTCCGTTCGTCTTCGGCGAGAACAGCCCGTCCGTCGTCGAACCCCCGCACCCGATCAGGCAGACCGCGACTGCCGTGGATGCTCTCAGCCTTGCCGACATGTTCGTATTTCGCTCAGCCGGACCGCGCGGATCGTGAATGGGCGCAGTCCCCGGCAGTCGGGAATGATGTCCCGACCCGCCGGCCAGGGCAAGGGCAGCCCGCGGACGATTTCATGTCCGGTTTCGCTCGCTCACGCCTTGCGGTGGAGCAGCGGATGGGGCGGGGGCGGAACGGTGTCCGCCACGAGCTCGAGCTTCCTCGGCGGGGCAGTGACCGGCTGCGCGCTGGACGCGGGGGGCCCCCCGCGTCCGGCTACCAGGGGAACGGGCGCTTCGCTCTCCGCGGACGGCGAGAGGGAAGGGCCGCGACCGCTGCTCGTGAACGGGACCAATGCGGCCAGGAAGTCCCCGGCGGTGGCGGGCCTTCCGTCCGGGTCCTTCGAGAGCGCACTCAGCACCAGGGCGTCCAGGGCCGGGGGGATCGCCCAGTTCTTCGTGCTCGGCGGGGTGGGCGTCGACGTGAGGACGCGAGCGAGCGTCTCGGTCGCGTCGTCGCCGTGGAACGGCACCTCGCACGTGAGAAGCTCGTAGAGCATCGCCCCTGCGGCGTAGAGATCGGCGCGCGCGTCGACCGTCTCTCCGCGCGCCTGCTCGGGCGGCATGTACTCGGGCGTTCCGAAGACGAACCCGCCCTCCTCGGGGGAGTCGCCGAGGATGCCCTGCGCGATCCCGAAATCCAGGACCTTCACGAGCGGCTCGTCCGGCCTCGGGTGCACGAGCATGATGTTGTCGGGCTTGAGATCGCGGTGGACGATGCCGATCTCGTGCGCGGCGTGGAGCGCCGCGAGCACCTGCGCCATGACGTCCGCCGCGTAGGAGACGCCCATCGCGCCCCGGTGATCGATGACGGTGCTCAGCGTTTCGCCGTCGCAGAGCTCCATCACGATGAACGGCGCGCCCTGCTCGGCGACGCCGATGTCGAACACCGTGACGACGTTCGGATGGGAAAACCGCGCGGAAGCCCGCGCCTCCGCCAGGAAGCGGCTCCGCGTCTTCGCGTCCGTCGCGAGGTGCGGATGGAGGATCTTCACGGCGACGCGCCGCTCGAGCAGCACGTTCTCGGCCTCCCACGCCTCCGCGGCGGCGCCGGCTCCGAGCTTTCTCACGAGCCGGTACTTGCCGGCGAGGATGTCTTCGGGGGACCAGGTGGACAAGTTCGAAGCGCTTCCGGACGAGAACCCAGGATCTTAGCCCACTCCTCGCGTCGGAGCCCGCCGTTTCGACGACCGCCACCGGAAAACGGAGAGACCGATTTCGCTCCGGGGAACGTCCGCAGGGCTTCTCGCGCAAGTCGCGCGAGCCGCGCGTGCGGCTCGCGCTCGATGCGTGATCGCCACGGTCTCGGTCGCCCGGCGCCGCCCGCGGGCGCGCTCTCGCGGCCGCCTACTTCGTCTTGCCCGGGAGTGGCTTGCACCCCTCGACGATGTCGAGAACACCGGCTGCGAAGCGAGAGCACGTGTCCGGGCACACGATGATCTGCTTCGGGGCAGCGGGCGAGTCGTAGTACCAGCCCTGGCCCTGGTTCAACTCGCAGTCGCCCTGGTTGTTCAACTTCGGGATCTGCTCCTGCTGAGACCCGGGGATCGACGGCTGGAACCGGACGTCGACCAGGTTCACGTCGAGCGTCTGCCCCGGAGGCGGCTTCGGCGTGTCGAACGAGCACTGGAGGGGCTTGTCCGTGATGCTGAGCATCGCGTTCACGAAGACCGTGCCGATGTCCCCGCCGTCGATGAGGAAGGGGGCATCCGTGCCGCCCGCCTTCGCGATCTGCTTCAGGTTCTCCCCGGCCTGACCGAGGTTGAAGCCGACGACGAACGTCCGGACCTTCGGCTCCGTATCGAACCCGGCCTGGGCGATCGCGGCGATGTCCTGGATGTCCGTCGGATCGCACTCCGTGGGGAAGCCGTCCGTGACGAACACGACGACCGGTGCGTGACCAGGGTGAGCCGGCGCCCACGCTTTCATGTGGTTGATGGCGCCCTGGAGGGCGGCGGACGTGGGAGTGAAGCCGCTCGGCGAGTGAGCCGCGATGGACGCGGCAATCGCGCCGGCGTTCGCGGGAAGCGGCCCGAGCTCGACCTCCGGCGTGTCGTACGGGGCGTTGCAGGACTGCGGCGCGACACCCTGGAGCGGGAAATACTGGATGCCGACGGTCATGCCCGTCGCGTCCTGGTTGTTCACGAAGTTCGTGACGGCCGATTGCGCGGCGCCCCACCACGTCCCGCTGTTGTCGGGCAGCGGATCGCTCATCGAGGAGGACTGATCGAACATGATGTACATGTCGACGGGGAGGGCCTCGGCCTTGATCGCCGTGCCGCCGCAGATCTGGTTCTCCGGGATCCCGCCGGCGCCGTTGGCACCGCCGTTCGTCCCCGTGCCGCCGGTCCCGCAGCCGAGGATGCAGTCCCCGCCGCCGCCCTCGCCGCCGGCTCCCGCCACGGCCACGGGCCCGAGGTGCGGGGTCGAGTCGTCTTGCTTGCTGCTGCAGCCGGCGAAGGAAAGCAACCCGAGCAACCCCAGACCGAACAGACCCGTTCGTGTCACCACCGAGACCTCACTGATTCTTTTCATGTTCGTCGTCCTGCCTTCGGTTGACCGAGTGGCACGGGCCCTGTTCGACCTCGGCCGGCTCACTGATTCGTTCGTGTGCGTCACCTGCCAGCGCCGCAGGTAAGTCCGTGTCGCACGTCGCGGCCGGCGGACCAGTCCAGCGAACGCGCGAGCTCAGTGTAGCGTCGACGTCACGCTCGGGCGACCCCGTTCGGGTGGGAGGAAATTTGCGATTTCGGTGGACGAAAACGGCGTTCCGCCGCCCTCAACCGCGTGCCGCTGCGCTCTCCATCGCGCTCTCCATCGCGCTCACGCCGCTCACTGCGACGCGAACATCACCGCGAGGAGGACGAGCCAGATCGCTCCGAGGTAGTGCCAGTACCAGACGCAGAACCGGACGCCGTCCATCCGCGAGCTCGAGTATTCGCGCTGGGCCGCACGGAAGAGGACGATGCCGAGAGGGACGAACCCGCCGAGCACGTGGAGCGCGTGGAGGCCCGTCATCAGGTAGAAGGTGAACGCGAAGAGCGTCGGCTGCGCGAAGGACGTCTGCGCGGCGAACATCGCTCGCCAGTTCAAGACCTGTCCGACGATGAACGCGGCCGCGAAGGCGAACCCGAGCCACAGCGATCGACGGAGCGAGTCCGGACGGTTTCGGGAGACGCTCATGTAGGCGTTGTGCATCGCCCCGCTCACCCCGAAGAGGAGCGCCGTGCTGCCGAGGAGCCCGACGGGGAGACCCGGGGAGTGCTCCGGGTGGAAGCTCTTCGCGCTGAGCCGCGTGATGACGTACGCCACGATCGTGGCGCCGAAGAGGACGCCTATCGTCACGAAACCGAGGACCACGAGGAGCTGCTCGGAGGACATGCGGAACGAGGCCTCGCGAGGCCCCGGGGTCTCGCGGGAGTCCGAGCGGAAGGAGTAGCGCTCGCGCATCCGGGCTCGTGAGTGGTAGGACAGCGGCAGGACCCAGGCAAGGCACATCCGTGAACGCCGCCACGACCTTGCGCCGGCTGTCGCGCCCGGTCCCCGTCCTCGTCCTCGTGGGCGGGCTCGAGGTGCTGGTGGACGCGGTGGAACGCGGCCGCTGGGAGGGGGTTTCCCGCCCGCAGCACGCCGTCGCCGCGCTGCTCCTGTCGACGAGCGCGGCGACCCTCGCGGCTACGACGTGGTCCGCCTTCGCGGCCCTCCACGACGCGCTCGTCCTGCGCGCGCGGGCCCGGGACCCCCGCCTCGCGCCGCGCGTGCTGCCGCTCCTCTCGTTCGTGCTCGGGCTCGCCGCGAGCTCGAGCGTCGCGTTCTGGGTGTTCTCCGGGGAGCGCGTCCGCTCGACCCGTTTCGCGGTGCTCGGTCCGCCCGTCCTCATGCTCGTGGCCGCGACGGCCTCCGCGGGGCTCGCGCTCGGCCTGCGCCGCATCGTCCCGCTGATCGCCCGGGTTCGGGCGGGGGTGACGCTCGCGGGCGCCGCGCTGTCGCTGTTGCTGGCGGCCGGAGCCGTGTGGCTGGATCTGACTCTCTACGTCTCGCTCTACTCGAGGCTACACACGCTCCTCGAGCTCGCGGCGGATCTCTTCGCCGCCCTCGGCGTCGCGGCCGTCTTCGGGCTCGCCTGGCGGAGCGGGCGAGGGGAGCGCGCGTTCCAGTGGCTTTCCCTCGCGGCGCTCTTCGTGACCGGGCTCTTCGTGATCTCGTCCGGAGTGCGGCGCTGGACGGAAGAGTCGCTCCGGCACGCCTGGCGCGAGCCGATCTACGTCGGGCGGCTCCTCTCCCGGCTGCAGATCGTGGAGGGGTTCGTGCGCGATCCCCGCGGCTGGCGCGGCGCGACCATGTCGAGCGTGGTGAGGCTCCGCGAGCGATACGACATCGCCACGACCAACCGGAGTCCGGCGTGGGACGAGCACGGCTCGGTGCCCCCCTGGCTCGCGAAACGCCTCTCGGAGCTCCGCGGAACGGAGAAGCGCAACGTCGTCGTCTTCTACGTGGACACGCTCCGGGCGGACGTCGCGAGCGACGCGAAGCTCATGCCGAACACGGCGAAGCTCGCCCGGGGCTCGCTCGCTTTCCGGCGCGCGTACACCACCGGCTCGGACACGGTCCATGCCCTGCCCGGAATCATCGGGGGCAGCTACGACCTCTTCGGCCGGCACCCGGACGACCTGCTCACCGTCGCGCGGCGGGCAGGGCACCGGTCGACCCTGTTCGTCGCCCGCTCCGCGCGCGAGTTCCTGTCGAAGCTCCTGCCGGACTTTTCGTTCGACGAGACCCAGGAGATCCAGGACTACGCGCGAGGGAACGAGAACGTCTGGGGCTACGGAGCCGACCAGCCCACGGCGGGGAGCATCGTCGATCGATCGCTCGACTGGATCCGCGAGCACCGGTCGGAGCCCTTCCTGCTCTGGATGTTCAACTTCGACCTCCACAACTGGCGGGAGCTCGACGAGGCGTACGTCCGCCAGGCAGCCAGGCGCTGGGGGCTCGACGACGAATCGGACCCGGTCTGGAAGTACCGGGTCATCGCGAAGCTGGTGGACGCCGAGCTCGGTCGATTCCTGGACGGCCTCCGCGAGCTCGACGGAGATCGAGACACGGTGATCGTCTTCCTGTCCGACCATGGCGAGGGCCTCGGACGCGAAGGGTTCTGGGTGCACTCGGTGTTCCTCTGGGAGGCGCTGGTGCGGGTCCCGCTTCTCCTCCGCGTGCCGGGTGTGCCGCCCCGGCAGATCGACGACGTCGTGTCGCTGGTCGACGTCACGCCGACCCTCGCGGGCTTCCTGGATCCGGCGTCGGCGGAGACCGCGAGCTATCACGGAGAAGATCTCCTCTCGCATCTCGTCGCGGATCACCCGCCTCGGCGACTCCCGCTCCTGTTCATGGGGACGTTGAAGGAGGTTCCGGTCCGCATCGGCCTCATCGAACCCAGGGAGCCCTGGAAGCTCGTGCTGCCCCTCGAAGGCGCGGTGCCCGAGCTCTACGACCTCCGCGCGGCCGATCCCGACGCCCGTGACGTCTCGGCCGCCCACCCGGACGACATGCTCCGTCTGCTGAACGAGCTCGTCCGGACGCCGCTCTTCCCGCGGCTGAACGACGTCGGCGGAGGGGGCGCGCTCGACCAGGCCGCCGCCGACGGCAAGGTCGCCATCGAGCACGAGGCGAAGCACGCGCAAACCGAGCAAGACGAGCGCGAGCGAGGCGAGCAAGGCGAGCAAGAAAGGAACCTTCCCGCGGCCGAATCCGCCCACGCGCCAGACGCGCCAGACGCGCCAGACGCGCCAGACGCGCCAGACGCGAAAACGAAAAACGGCGGAGGTTTCGGCCCGCCCGCCCGCCCCGAGGGCGTGGCCGGGGCAGGCGACCTCGAAAAATGATGAGGCGGGCGGCCCCGGACTTGCCGTAGGATTCTCGGTCGGTCCTCCATGAAGACTCTCTCCTTCGCTCTTGCCGCTTCGCTCGTGCTCGCCGCCGCCGCAGCCCATGCGGACGAGGTGCAGGTGAGCGACAGCGCGCGGCAGCACTTCAAGACGGGCGTCGCGTACCTGACGGACCCGGACGGCGCCCGCTACGAAGAGGCGTACCGCGAATTCAAGGTCGCATACGCGGACTCTCCGTCGTGGAAGATCCTCGGCAACCTCGGCATCAGCGCGATGAAGCTCGAGCGCGACGGGGAAGCCGTCGATGCTTTCGAGAAGTACCTCTCGGGGGGCGGCGCCCAGATCGACCCCGCGGAACGCGCGCAGATGGAGCGCGACCTCATGACGACGAAGTCGGGTCTCGTCTGGGTCACCGTGAAGGTGCAGCCCCCCGGCGCGGCGCTCACGGACGAACGGCAGCCGCTCACGGGCCGCGCCGTGACGAACCGCTACGAGCTCGAGAAGGACGGAAGCCTCCACTTCGGAGTTCGCCGCGGTCACCACAAGATCACCGTGCAGCTCACCGGGTACGACAGCGGCGTGTGGGAGTTCGACGCCGAGCCCGGAGCCGACCAGACCCACGACTTCGCGCTCGAGAAACCCAAGCCCGTGGCCGTTCCTCAGGGGCCTGCTCCCTCCGGCGGAACGGAGCCCGCGGCCCCGCAGATGGAGCGGCCGATCGGCGTGCCGGTGATCATCGGCGCGGCTGCGACGGGCGCCCTGCTGGTCGGGTCGGGTGTGGTCGGCGTGCTCGCGATGGGGAAGAAGAAGGACTTCGACGACAAGAACGACGGTCACCACGTCGACGAGGCGGACAGCGCCCGGAAGAGCGCCGCGACGCTGAACATCGTCGGGGACGCCCTCCTCGGCGGCGCCATCGTGGCGGGCGCCGTCACCACTTACCTGTTCCTCACGCGCCCCGAGGTTCCGGTCACGGCGGATCAGGGCACGGCCCGGCGCTGGGACGTCAGCCCGCGCGTGTCGACCAACGGCGGTGGACTGTTCGTGAGCGGGCGCTTCTGACCGCGTCTGCCGCGGTGCGTTCCGTCCATGGAGCCAGGCCGCGAGTGCTCACGGGCCTCGCGCACTGCCCCTGCGTTTATGAACGCGTACGCGGGGCCTCCCGGACGGTCTCCGCGGCGCTCGCTTCCGGGGGACGTACCGCGAGCGGACGCGATGAGGTATTCTTTGCCCCATTATCCTTCAGCCGGCGGCGTCGTCGGCGCAGAGCCTTCGGGATCGCCCGAGGAAAGTCCAGGTAGCGAATGACGAAGCGTGGCCCGCTGTGTGTGCTGTTGGGGGCAATGGGTCTCGCCGCTTTGATGGCGGCGTGCAGCTCGGACGACAAGCCCGCTGCGCCCCCCGCTGGCACGGGCGGCGCGAGCTCCGGCGGTCAGGGCGGGGCGGCGACCGGCGGGAAAGGCGGCACCGGAGACGGCGGCAGCGCGAGCGGCGGGAAGGGCGGCCAGAACACCGGGGGAGACGGCCTCGAGCCGCCCGACTCCGGCAGCGCCGGTGGCGGCAGCGGCAGCGGCGGCATGGACTCGGGCACCGGCACCGGCGGCGCCCCCGATCAGGACGCGGGAGACGGCGGTCCGGACTGCACGTTCCCTCGCTGCCGTCCGCCGTACCCGACGGTCCCGTATCCGGACATCAACCCCGACTCGGACAAGAAGGCCCTGCTCGGCAAGATCCTCTTCTGGGAAGAGCAGATCGGTCAGATCGACACGATGGCGTGCGGAACGTGTCACCGCGCCGCGGCCGGCGGCTCGGATCCGCGAACGAATCAGGCGGCAGCGATGCTTCCCGGGCCGAACGCGGTCCACGAAACGCAGCCCGACATCCTCTCCGACGACCTCCGGGTCGCGCAGGGCACTCCCGTCTGCGACATCGATGGAAACATCACCGGCGCGCTCCAGACCACCGGACGTAAACCGCCGACGTATCTGGACGCGATGTTCGCCTCGCAGATCTTCTGGGACGGTCGCGCAGGGTACTGCAAGAACGCCGAGGCCACGGGCGGCTGCTTCTACGATCCGGATCTCGCGGCGGGAGCGCCGGCGCTGATCGTCGGCAAGCCGGATCCGAACTTCGGTACGGTCGGCGGCGCGCTCGAGGCCCAGGCTTCGGGTCCGCCCGCGAACTCCGCGGAGATGGCCTGCGCGGGTCGCACCTGGTCGGCGATCGAGGCGAAGCTCGCGACGGTGACGCCGCTCGCGAAGGCGAAGTCCGGGACGATCCCCGAGGAGATGAACACGTTCATCACCCAGCACGGGAGCAACTACCCGCAGATGTTCCAGTTCGTGTACGGCAGCGACGCGAACACGAAGGTGAACGCCGCCGATCCGGACAACGTCATCAACGCGCGCCGAATCGTGTTCGCGATCGCGACCCACGAGCGCCGCCTCAAGTCGGATCAGACGCCGTTCGACCTCTGGAACGACGGCAAGCCCGAGCACGACGGCGCCATGACGGCAGACCAGATCGCGGGCTTCACCCTCTTCATGGGCAAGGCCCGGTGCTCCACCTGCCACCCGCCGCCGCTCTTCACGGACAACGGGTTCCACAACATCGGCTTCCACAAGCCGGCGTGGGACACGGGCCGCGACGCGATCACGAGCGCGACGTTCGACAAGGGCAAGTTCAAGACACCCTCGCTCCGGAACGTCGGGCTCCGGGAGCCGTTCGGCCTCCTCCACGACGGGGACGGCCCGGGCCACGACCTGAACACGATCATGGAGCTCTACAACACGGGCGGCAAGCGGACGGACACGGACATCTCGCCGCTGATCGATCCGTCGATGGCGGAGCTGAACCTGACCGCCGGAGAAATCGCGCAGATCATCGACTTCCTGCGGAACGCCCTGACGGATCCGCGGGTGAAGAACGAAACGTTCCCCTTCGACCGTCCGAAGCTGGGGTCCGAGCCGTGAGAGCCCCATTTTTCGAGGTGGTGGGAAGAGACGGACGCTTGGGGTAATGTCGCAAGATTGTGGCCGGGCTCCGTCCCCTGCGGGGACGGAGCCGCTCCGGAGGTTCCTTATGTCGAGACTGTCTCGGGTCGGGCTGATCGCTCTCGCGCTTTCCGCCGCATCCGCGGTCGGCTGTGGCAGCGACAGCGCGAAGCCGCCGGCCGCCGGCAGCGGCGGAAGCTCCGGAAAGACGGACGCTGGCTCCACCGGAGGCGTGGACGTCGGTGACGGCGGCTCCTCGAGTGGCGGCGCCGAAGGCATCGATTCCGGGCCGCCTCCAGACACGACGCCGCCCACGTTCGCGGGCGTGAAGGCGGTCGAAGCGAAGGGGGAGGACGCGGTCGTCGTTTCCTGGGACGCGGCGACGGACCCGCCGAACGGGGACGCGAAGATCGCGTACGTCGTCTACCGCGCCGCCACCCAGGGCGGGGAGGACTACACGCGCGCGCACCGCTGCGGCGATCCGTCGATCGACGCCGGCACGGCGGACGTCTCGCACGTGCCTTGCTTCGCCTCCACCGGAAGCGGCGAGACGAGCATCACGCTCCGCGGCGTCGTCCCCGGCACCGAGTACTTCTACGTCGTTCGTGCCATCGACGCCTCCGGCAACGAGGACGACAACACGAAGGAAGCTTCCGCGACGACGGCCGACGAGACGAAGCCGGACTTCGCGGGCGTTCGCAGCGTCACGGTGGTCAGCGCGACGTCCGTGAACGTCACGTGGGGCGCCGGCTACGACGTCGGGACGCCCGATCCGGAGCTCGTCTTCAAGGTCTACGCGAAGGAAGACGTGACCCCCGATCCCGCGACGGACACGCCGGTCTACACGTCGAAGCCCGGCGAGCGTTCGACGATCGTCGGCGGGCTCACCCCGCGCGGCTTCTACAAGGTCGTCGTGCACGCGACGGATCAGGCGGGCCACTCGGACGACAACGGCCGCGTCCTCGGCATCACGATGCCGGAAGGGGATCCCCCGGCCTTCGACGGGATCCGCGGCGCAACGGGCGAAGGGGACACCACCATCCGGCTCTTCTGGACGCCCGCGAAGGACAACCAGACTCCCGACGCGAGCATCGTCTACGACGTCTTCATGTCGACCGTCTCCCACGGTGAGAAGTTCGACAAGCCGCCGTTCGCGACGAGCACGCCCGGTGCCGCGTCCATCCTCCTGACCACGGGTCTCCAGCAGGGGTCCAAGTACTACTTCGTCGTTCGCGCGCGAGACTACGTCGGAAACCGCGATTCGAATACGGTCGAGAAGGGCGTGACGACGTCCACGCCGGACGTCACCAAGCCGACGTTCGGTGGCGTCACCGGCGTCACCGGCACGAGCCCCACGGCGCTGAAGGTCACGTGGGATCCGGCAAACGACGACCGGACCCTCTTCGCGACGGACTTCACCTACCGCGTGTACGCGTCGACGAGCGCGACGGTCCCGACCACCACACCGTACGT
>DASZXK010000152.1:0-17236 GCA_035545855.1 Polyangiaceae bacterium | reverse complement strand
CTTCTCCGCTCGGAGGGCGGGATGAGTCGCGAGGAGGCAAAGGCCGGGCTGTCGGCGGAGGGCGAGGAGCCGGAGCCCGACGAAGCCGTTCCTGCCCGGCCCCTCGAGGAACCCGGGCACGACTCCGCGGACGCCGGCGCGTCGAACGGACGAAATGAAGCCCGGTTTCGCCTCACGCTCGCCGCCCGCGGCGTCGCGAAATGGATCGGGTCGGATCTCGGGCTCGACCACGGCGCGGGCGCCGAAGCGGCGTTCGGGACGCGGAGCTCGCGAGGATTCGGGGTCCGCGGTCGCGCGACGTTCGAGTACGGCTTCGGCCAGTCCTTCGAATCCGGCGCACTCGTCGCGAGCGTGCGCACGACAGCCGTCCGTGGCGGCGTGGACGTGACGTACGGCTTCGGGCTCTCGGCACTCTCGCTCGGCGCTCTCGCCGGCGTAGACGTCTCGCGCCTCTCTCCGCGAGCGGAGCCGGGGAGCGGGCTTTTTCTCGCAGCGGACGGCACGTCCACCGCTCCGCTTTTCCGGATCGAAGCGCGCTACGAGCTCCACGTGGCGGCGTTCTGTGCCGCGGCGGGCGCCCTCACCGACGTCTCCCTCGTGGACACGCACTACGACGTCGCGGACGCCGCAGGCGCCCGACGCGTCGCGACCGCGTCGCGCGTCCGCCCCGGCGTGGCGCTCACCGTCGGCGTCTGCCCCGTGCTCTGAAAAGTCGATCGCGGGTGGTCCGTTTCCGCTCCCCGGTACACTGGGTGGGACATGGGACGGACACTCGGCCTCCTCGGCCCGCTCGCAGTCGCGCTCCTCGCCGTGGCCTGCGGGGACGATCAGCACGTGGTCGCGAACGCCTCTTCCGGCGCGGGCGGCTCCGGAAATGGAAGCGGAGGCAGCGCGGGCGCATCCGGCTCGGGGAATCCGGGTGCGGGCGGCGGTCCGGCCTGCATGGCTTCGGCCGCGACGGAAACGTCCTGCAGCGACGGCAAGGACGACGACTGCGACGGCTACCCCGACTGTCTCGACTCCGACTGCCAGGGACAGGCCTGCGGCAGCGGCGCGGGTCTGACGTGCACCGGCGGCGCTTGCCTCGGGCCGGGGGGCGGCGGACTGCCGGATCTTCCTCGCATCGACAACGTGCGCGTCACCCAGCGAGGGGACACGGCGATCATCGAGTTCGAGCCCGTAGCGGGCGCGCTCGACTACCGCGTGTACCCGATGCCGAAGCCGGAAGACGTCCTCGTCGGCGCAAACGGCGAGCTCGCGGTGAAGAACGCGATCTACCGCTGCGCGGGCGATCGTCCGTTCAAGCTCCGGAAGGACGACACCGGAGCGTTCTACGACGCCTCGCTCACGGCCGGGAACGGCAACCTCATCCACGACTACGTGCGGGATCCGAAGGACGCCGTCCTCGGGTACGTGTATCTGACGCCGGGAACTGGGCGTTCTCCCGTCTACAAGATGGCGGACCCGAACGCGGGCGGCGGGTTCATGAACGCCGACTGGGTCGCGCCGCTCTACTCGGAAGCGAACCAGTCCGACTACGTCGTCGGGACGGACGCTCGCGATCGGCTCCTCGCAGAGGGGTATCGCGACGACGGCATCCAGTTCTACGTCGCCGACGGCGGCACGCGCCCGATCTACCGGAAGAAATACAAGGACCTCTGGAACGGCGACCCCGTCGTCTTCTTCGGCCCCGGGAACGAATACGACACCCGCGCGAAGGACGACCCCGCGAGCTTCTCGGACTTCGGCGAACGTTTCAAGGTGCTGGACACGCAGGCGGACGGCAGCGTCGCGCTCCACCGCGTGCTCTACAGCGGGAACGCTTCCTTCGATTTGCTCGCCGCGGGAGAGGCTCGCTATCAGCGCGTCCTCGAGCAGGGGAATCAGCCGCTCTGGTCCGTCACGTGGCCGGGTCTCACCGATGCGACCACGCTGGTGGTCGAAGCTCTCGACGCGGGCTGTCCGTTCCCGGGCGGGTACATCGGCGCGATCCACGCCGACGCGGACAGCTTCAACTATCCCTCGCTCACGCTCGACGAGGCGCGGCTCTCGTCCGGCGAGGTGTTCATCAACGGCCAGCACGATCCGAACAACCGCCCGAAGCCCGTCGCGCGCGCGTTCGTGGACGTGAAACCGGACCCGAAACCGGTGATGGACTGGTTCGAGGGGTTCGACCCGGGCGAAGCCTGGCCGGACTTCACCGTCGACACCGGCAACAACGGGATGCACGTCTACCGGAGCGACCAGTGGGCGATCGATTTTTCGGGTTGCTCGCCGAACCTGAACCTCGGTCCGCTCCTCGGGCAGTTCGTCGTCGGGTTCGCGGACGAGGGCTCGAGCTGCAACATGAGCATGACGCCGCTCGGCCTCCCGACGAAGATCCAGCAGGGGAGCTACCTCCACGTGCGGATGTCGACGGACGTGCCGTCCACGGGCCGGCGCTACCCGCAGCTCATGATCACGAATACGCCGATCGAGAACCCCGGCGACGTCCAGCCGCTCGACAGCGTGCCGATCCACGCGCGCCTCGGCCCGTTCCCGGCGATCGATCCGGGCGCCGCTCCCGGCGACTACCAGTCCATCGTCGTGCAGCCGTTCGGCGGCTATCACCAGCTGGAGATCGAGTTCTGCGATCAGCGTGGCTGGGGCGTCTCGCAGCAGTGCCCGCAGGCGAACATCTACGGCGATCACGCCGGGGACTACCAGCAGGACTGGAGCGAGCCGTGGCTGCCGGTCCCGGTCGTCGGTGACGTCGCGGGGTTCGATCGCCCGGTTCAGTTCGACGTGTACGCTTCCACGGACCGCGTCTACGTGCTCCTGGACGAAAAGCCCGCGGGCTGCGCCGTGCTCCCCGCGGGGCGCATGCCGGCGGGGGACGTGAACGTCGCGTTCCGGAGCGTGCTCTACCACTCGGGCATCGACGAGTCCGTCGTGCCGGACGACAGCGGGCACCAATACCTCCACCGGTACAGCCTGTCGCACTTCGATCGCCACATGGACGACTTCGGCATCGAGTACACCGCGGCCGCGCCTCCGTGGGACGAGTCGCGGCTCCCGTGCGGCACGCGGTGGTACGGTGGCTCCTGAGCGACTCGTCGCGGCCTTGGCCGCGGCGGCGCTCCTCTCGGCGTGCGGATCGTCGCCGGGCGGGAATCCGACCCCGGACGGAGCGCGCGCCGCGTTCGCCGGCCTCCGCTACGACGACGGCCCGCCGCCCGCGGACCCGAGCGACCGCGTCGCCGACGACGAGAGAGCGAGCGTCTTCGGGCAGAAGATCTTCTTCGACCCGTTCCTCTCGGGGCCGCTCATCGAGGGAGACAACGACGGAACCGGCGGGACGCTCGGCGTGAAGGGCGACCCGGGGAAGGTCGCGTGTTCGAGCTGTCACGTCCCTGCATCGGGCTTCGTCGACACGCGGAGCCCGCACCGGCAGATTTCCCTCGCGGCGCAGTGGACGGCGCGGCGCACGCCCGAGCTCCTCGAGGTCGCGTTCGCGCCGCTCTACAACTGGGACGGCCGAAGAGACGCGATCTGGAACCAGGCGATCGGCGTCATGGAGAGCGATCGCGAGTTCAACTCGGGGCGCCTGTTCGTCGCGGAGCAAGTATTCCGCGAGCGGCGCGCGGACTACGAGGCGCTCTTCGGCGCGATGCCCCCGCTCGACGACGACGCTCGCTTTCCGCAGCTCTCCCCCGGGGAAGCCGGCTGCACGGAGGTCCTCACGAGGAGCGGGTCGACGTTCTCGTGTCGCGGCAAGCCCGGCGACGGCGCCGACTACGACGGCATGGCCGCGCCCGATCAGCACGCGGTGACGGTGGTGACGGTGAACGTCGCGAAGTCCGTGGAGGCGTACGTCCGGAAGCTCCGCTGCGGCCCGGGACGATTCGACCGGTGGCTCGACGGCGACGACACGGCGCTCACGGAGAGCGAGCGTCGCGGAGCGGACCTCTTCGTCGGTCGCGCGAAGTGCGTCTCCTGCCACGCCGGCCCCAGTTTCACGGACGGCAAATTCCACAACGTGGGACTCGCGCCTGCCGTCGTCGCGGTCGCCTTCGTGGACGAGGGGGACACGGGTGCCTATGACGGCGTGAAAGCGGCGCTCGCCGACCCGCTCTCCACCGCGGGCGAGTTCAGCGACGGAGATCGACACGCGCTTCCATCCGCGCCGGAGGACACGCTCCTCGGCGCGTTCCGCACGCCGTCGCTCCGCTGCGCTTCCGAGCATCCGAGCTACATGCACACGGGCCAGATCCGGACGCTCTCCCTCGCCGTGGAATTCCACGATCGCGGAGGGGACGCGCCCGGGAGCTATCCGGGGACGAACGAGCTCTCTCCCCTCGGTCTCACGGAGGAGGAACGCGCGGACCTCGTCGCGTTCCTCGGCACGCTCCAGGGAGTGGGGCCTCCGGCGGAGCTCCTCGCGGCGCCGTGACTCAGGCGGCGAGGGAACGGCGCGTACGCTTCCGGCGATCCGTCGTCCGATGGCTCGACGCGCGCTCGGCGGAGAGCGCCGCCGCGACGGCGAGCCCCGGGAACGTGAGCCGCGCGGTGCTCGCGTTCGCGAACCCGCGGCGTTCGAGGGACCGGAGCGCGGAGGCGAGGGCAGGGGAGCCGACTCCGAGCCGAAACGACAATGCTTTCGGGCCCGGAGGGCGGCTCTCGCGCGCGGCGCGATACAGGGCGACGAGGACTTCGGCTTCGATGTTCTGCATGCCCGTTCAGTACCAATCCACTGAACGTAGATCCAGAAAACGGCAGCCCTGCCGTTCACTTCGATAATCGCAGGATGGGTCTCGGCCTTCGGCGTCGCGCGCCGCGTATCGGTCGACCCGACCTCACTGCTCGAAGCAGTAGACGGGCGCAGGGGCGCTGCAGGAACCCGTCGAGTAGAAGGACCAGCCGCTCGACGTCGGGCGCGGCGAGCCGACGTAGCCGGAGCCGGTCGCGCTCGTCCAGTCGCTGCAGTTCTGCTGCGTCGAGCCGCCGCCCTGGGTTCCCGTCCACGGACGAACGGCGGCCTGCCGGCTGCCGTCGGCGGCGAAGAGGATCGGCGCCGTGAGCTGGTTCGCGAGGAGCTCGGCGACGGTTCCGACGGGGTAGTCGTCCGCGCGACGCCAGGAGACGTCCGTCGGAAACTGGGAGAGGCCGCACTTGGTGCCGACCGTGCCCGTCTTGCCGATCACGTGGCACATCGCGTCGGCGGTCGCCGAGCCGAGGTACGCATGGAACGCGCTCGAGTTCGCGTAGCCCGCGGCGCTCGCCTCCTCCTGACAGAGCGCGTCCGCCGCCGCGACGCCGGTGAGCGACGCGTGCGTCATGTTGCCGGTGAGCTGGCCCTTCGAGACGAAGAGACGCCGCCCTTGCACCTGGTGCAGCGTGTTCGGCCCGAAGAACGTCCCGCCGATCTGGAAGCACGCGAGGTTCCGATTGTCGCTGCAGCTCGAGCCCCCGTCGTAGCTCATGATGTACGAGTCGAGGAAGATATCCATCGACGTGAAGCCCGTCGTCGCGCCCCACGCGGTGCAGTCGGAGCCCGAGCCGACGGCGCCGGGGTTGCTGCCCGTCCAGACGAGCGAATTTCCCGGCGTCGTGCCGTCCGCGGAAAACGGGATCGGCAGATCCCAGCCGTCCGCGACGACGGCCGTCGCGCCGAGGGCGATCGGGAGCCCGTTCATGGCGAGCCACGGCGCGTGATCGACGGGCATCGACGCCTGGCCGCACTTGGCCGCGACGGTTCCGTGGAGGCCGAAGAGACGGCACCCGGCGTCGTCCGCGTTCTTGGTCGAGAGGAACGCGGCGAACGTTCCGTGGTAGCCCGCTGCGAGCGCCTCTGCCTGGCAGATCCCATCCGCCGCTTCGAGTCCCGTGGAAGCGGAGCTCGGCGCGTTCGGCCAGCTCTTGAAATTCGCGGTGCCCGTCTGCTTCGTGAGGAACGCGATGCGCGAGCCGTTGCCCTGTCCCGGGATCGTGCCGGATGCCGTGAACGGCGTGCCGTCCTGGAGCTTCCCGGAGACGGTGATCTGGTAGTCGCGCGGGAGGTGATAGTAGGCGAGCGTCGCGTCGACGGTCGTCGCGTTCACGGCCGTCACGGCCGTCACCCCGAGCGCGGCGGGCTTCACGGGAGAAAGGCCGATCGTCACCGTGCTCGCGTCGACTGCCTGCGAGAACGCGACGCGGAGCTTTCCGTAGTCCTGGAAGGCCGTCTGTGCGTCGACGATGTCGATCGTGACGGGGTTCGGCGCGCCGCCCGCGCCGGGTGCCCCGCCGTCCGCCGCGCCGCCGCTTCCGCCCGAGCTCGCGCCTGCGTTGCCGCCGTCGGACGTCGCGCCCCCGTCCGAGGTCGTGCCGCCCGCGGACGTCGCGCCGCCCGCGGATGCGTCCGAGCCGTCGGACGCGTCGCCCGTCGTGCCGCCCGAGCCGGCGTCGACGACGTCGGAGCCGCCGGATCCGCCGCCCGAGCCGCCGCTTCCGGGGCTCACCCCGCCGGTGCTCGCGCCGGCTGCTCCGCTCCCGGCGCTGCCGCCGTCGCTGCGCCCGCCCGCGGCGCCGCCCGATGCGCGACCGCCGGAGCCGCTCGAGGAGTCCCCGCCCGATCCCGAGTCGGCCGCGTTGCCCGGTCCCGTGCTCGTGCTCGAGTCACTGCTGCATGCATCCAGGAGACCGAGAGCGACCACCGCGGCGAAGACGAAGCGCATGGTGGATCAGGCTAACGTGCGAGCGGCGCGCCCGCCTACTCGAAGATGCGTACACTCGTCGTAAGCCGGACGCGGCAAGGCGGGCGGCCCGCGAGCCCATGACGAGTGGAGTGGACACGCATCTCTTCGCCTACATGACCCACATGAACGGGCTCGCGGGGGCGGGGCGCGGATGCGCATCGACTCGACAGGATCTACGATTCGCGACGTTCGGATGACGGATTCCTCCGCTGCCGGCCACGCACTCGTATCCCTGCTCCGGGATCGAAGGTTCGCCGTGCTCACCGGTGCAGGCATCAGCACCGAGTCCGGCATTCCGGACTACCGCGGCCCCGAGACGCGCCGCCGCGCGCGGAACCCGATCCGCTTCCGCGACTACGTCGGGAGCTCCGCGGGGCGCGCCCGCTACTGGGCCCGGAGCCTGCTCGGTTGGCCGCTCGTCTCCCGCGCGCAGCCCAACGCCGGACACGCCGCGCTCGCGGATCTCGAACGGCGGGGACGGATCTCCGGTCTCATCACGCAGAACGTCGACCGTCTCCATCACGCCGCCGGGAGCCGCGGCGTCGTGGAGCTCCACGGAGCGCTCGCGGAGGTGAAGTGCCTCGACTGCGGCCTCCTCGAACCGCGGGACGCCGTGCAGCGGCGCATGGAAGAGGCGAATCCCGCTTTCCAGGGCGCGGTCGCTCCGCTCGCTCCCGACGGCGACAGCGACCTCGGAGACGAGCGTCTCGCGGGCTTTCGCGCGCCGAGCTGCCTCTCGTGCGGCGGCACGCTGAAGCCGAACGTCGTGTTCTTCGGCGAGAGCGTCGCGAAGGACGTCGTCGACGCCGGCTACGCGCTCGTGGATCGGGCGGAGGCGCTCCTCGTCGTCGGGAGCTCGCTCGCAGTCTTCTCCGGCCTCCGTTTCGTGCGTCGCGCCCACGAACGGCGGCTCCCCATCGCCATCGTGAACCTCGGCGAAACCCGCGGCGACGCGCTGGCGACGGTGCGAATCGACGAACGCTCCGGCATCGTCCTTCCCGCACTGTCCGCCGCGCTTTGAGGCCGATTGGCGTCACGGCACCGAGGCCTCGGTGCCGAAATTCGCGGATTCGACGGGCCCGAGAGCACGGCGGGCGCGCCCGGGACACCTCGTGCGGGCGGTCCATCAAGACCCGAGCGGTCCGCCTCCGCCCGTGCCGGGTCCCGGGTCGCCGTTGCTCGTGCACCGGGATGCGTCGAGCTGACACTGCGGCGAGCACGAAAGCGTGCCGTTCGGTCGTGCATTCAACGTCGCGAACGCGCAGTTCGCGCCGCCGAGGTTTCGGCCCTCGCATTCCTCGCCGGGATCGACCGTGCCGTTGCCGCACCCGGGCGGCGGGGGGCCGCCAGGGAGATCGCCCGCGCCGTCGACGACGCCGTCCGTGGCGTGGTTCGGGTCGGCCGTCGCGCAGCCGAGCACGTCCACCGAGGCGAAGATCGCGAGGAACCGGAGACCGAAGACACGACCGGGTCCACGGCCGCGTCCCGTGAAGCACGCATCCATCTTCGTCCCCTTTCAGCGGGCGAGGCCTCGCCGGGTTCGACTCCGGTCTTCATGCCACGCGGGCGCTTCGCGACGCGCGCCTTCGTGGCTCATTGTGGACGCGCTCGCGCTCACTCCGAGAACTTGGCGTGTCCAGTCAACGATTCTGGCCGCTCGTGTCAGCTCGCCGTCTCGTCCCGGAGCCCGACGAGCGTGAGCAGCGCGAGTAGCACGCACGCGCTCGAGCAGACGAACATGACCGGATAGCCGGCGTGCGCCGCCACCTGTCCCCAGGCGAGCGCGCCGCCGCTCGAGCCGATGCTGAATGCCCCGCTGAACAGCGCGATCGCGCGCCCGCGAGCGGAGTCCGGAGTCCTCTCCGCGGCGAGGGCCGTGAGCGTCGGATACGCGACGCCGTGCGCGATGCCGAGCCCCGCGCCGTAAGCCCAGAGCACGGAAGTGGACAGGCGCGACATGGAGAGCGGGACGAGCGTGTAGAGCACGAGGCTCACGAGGACGGTGCGCTTCCTTCCGAGCCGGTCACCGAGGCTGCCGAAGCCGAGCCTCATGAGGAGCGCGGCGGCCGTGAACCCGACGAAGAACGTGCCGACGCGCTTCGCGCCGAGAGATACGGCGTACGGCTGATGAAAGACGAACATGGAGGAAAACGCCGCCCCCAGGAAGGCGGACGTGATGAAGATGGGGAGGAGCGCGCGGACGGGCGGCGGGTCCGTCGGACCCTCGGCGTGCGCACGACCCGCAGGCAAGCCGAGCCCGACGAGGAAGCAGAGGAGCGCGGCGACGGCGGCGAGCCCGTAGATCGAGTGCCAGCCGAAGTGTTCGGAGATGGCTTCCGTGGTCGTCGTGGCCACGGCGTTCATCGAGAGATTCGCGGCGCTCTGGAGCCCGAACCCCTGTCCGAGCCGCTCGGCGGGCGCGACGTCCGTGACGAGGGCCATCGCCGCGTTGAAGGAGAGCACGTACGAAGCGGCGACGCCTGCCTGGAGGAGGAACACGAGCGGGCCGAATCGATCCACGGCGAGATAGCCGAGCGAGCACGCGAAGAGCAGCAGCGCGCCGGCGATGAACGCGGCTCGACGCCCGCCCCGGCGATCCACGACGGAGACGAGCACGGCGATCGCCGCGACCGACGCGACGCCCGACGTCGCGTTCACGAAGCCCACTTCTCGCGGCCCGACGCCGAGGGGACCCGTGAAGAACTTCGGCTGGAGGAGGAACGAGCACCACGCGAATCCGAACGCACCCTGGGCCGCGACGATGCGGAGGAACGCGGGGGACCAGAGGCGCGACTCTCTCGGTGCGGCGAGCTGGTCCATCGGCGAGGTCGGACGCCGTCTAACCCGGCGGCGGCCCGGCGGGGCGATTCATGGGTCCCGAGGGATCGAACGGGAGCGGCCGGAGCTCAGAACGGGCAGAAGCCGCTGCAGGAAGAGCTGCCGCATCCGAAGACCAGGTCGTTGAAGTCCAGAGACCCGTCCGGGTGCGCGAGCCTGCAGTTGTTCGCACAGGTCGGGTTCAGCTTGCCGCCCGAGAGGCACGAGGCCTTGATGCAATCGACGATCGCCTTGCACTCGCCGTTCGACTCGCAGGCATAGCAGGAGTCATTGCAGTGGAAGTGAATGCAGCCGTCGCAGCTCGTCAGCCCGAGGGCCATCGTGCAGACGGGGGGAGCGCCGCCCGCGCCCTGGTCGCCTCCCGACGATTGAGCGCCGCCGTTCGCCGCTCCGCCCGCCGAGGCGCCGCCCGCGGACGCCCCGCCGGCAGACGTCGCTCCACCGTCACTCGCGGCGCCGCCGTCGCCGAACGCTCCGCCCGCTCCCGTCGTGCCCCCGTTGCCCACGCTCGCGTCGCCCGTGTCGCCGCCGTCGCCCGAACCGGCGTCCGCGGAGATCCCTCCCGAGCCGGTGCCGCCATTTTCCGGCGCGCCGCCCGAGCCGATCGCGCCGCCGTTCCCGACGAAACCGCCCGAGCCGATCGCGCCGCCCGAGCCGATCGCGCCGCCGTTCCCGACGAAACCACCCGAGCCGAACGCGCCGCCCGAGCCGAACGCGCCGCCCGAGCCGAACGCGCCGCCCGAGCCGAGCGCGCCGCCCGAGCCGATCACGCCGCCCGAGCCGAGCGCGCCGCCCGAGCCGAGCGCGCCGCCGTTCGAGGACGTTCCTCCGGCGGACGTTCCGCCGCCGTTCGCGAGGCCGCCGTCTCCGAATGCGCCGCCGCTCTCCGTGCCTCCCGTTCCCGTGGAGCCGCCGACGGAGATGATTCCGCCGGTCCCCGCATCGCGGCCCGCGTCGAACGAACCGTCGGCGCTTCCGTCGAGGAGCTCACCGGCGTCGAAGGGCGCCTCGGCGTCTCGAGTCCCGCCCTCGCCGCCGATTCCGCCGGCGGAGCCACCGTTGCCGCGCCGCCGACCGCCGGAGCCGAACGGGTCGTCTCCGCCGGTGTTGCTGAAGGAGCCGTCCAGGTCGGCGCCCGGGTCTCCGCCCGAGCCCGGAGTGAAGACTCCAGGGCGCGGGGCGTGGTCACTGCCGGAGCAGCTCAGCGCGAACCCGAGCGCGAACGGAGCGAGGAACTTCGAGCGGTGTTTCACGCGGGTACGGAAGCTCACGAGCGTAGCCCGCATACGGATTCCAGCAACGGACAAATTCACGCTTGCTTAAGGTTCCGCGCGTCATTCAGGACGCCCCACGAAAGCGCTGGCCGCGGGGCTCGCGCGGGTGGGCGGCGACGCGGCTCGGGCACGCGCACCGAGGACGTAGGTGTATGGCTCCACGGTGGGTCTGGTAAGGTTTCATGATGCGGCGGACCATCTTTCTCGTGGGCGCGACCGTCGGGGGCTCTCTCGTGCCGTTCCTTCTCGCGGCGACGACGGGCTGCAGTTGCTCCTCGAGCGATTCGCACGCCACGGGGGCGGGCCAGAAGGACGGCGGTCTCGGGGACGGCGGTCTGGTCGTGGGTGGCTTTTCCATCAGCCCGAATCCGGCTTCGCTCGACGTGGATCCGGGGAGCGGAAAGCCGGCCACCCTGCAGTTCACGGTGACCGGAGCCAGTCCGGGCCAGGTCACCTGGAAGGTTTCGAATCCCTATCTCGGGAGCGTCGATTCGAACGGGCTCTTCACCGCGAGCGGCCTCGCCGCGGGTGAAGGAGACATCACCGCGACGTTCGGCGGCCAGACGGTGACGGTCCACATCGTCATCACGATCGCAGAGACGCAGAACGGCGACGCGGACGCGAACGCCGCGGACGCCGGGGTGGGCGGACTCGGCGGAGTGGGAGGGGAGGGGTTCGGCGGCTCCGTTCCAGACGACGTGCTCGCCATTCTCAAGGGCACGCCCTCGGCCGACGCCGCGCTCGCCATGCTCTACCCGTACGACCAGACCGTGTTTCCGCTGGATCTGCTCCCGCCGCTCCTCCAGTGGAAGGAAGGGCAGGGGCCGGCGGACGCCGTGTACATCCACCTGAGCGCGCCGCCCTACTACGACTACCGCGGGTACTTCGGTCGTCCCGCCGGGCTCGCGGCGGGTGCGTCCTTCGTGCGCCACCCGATCCCGAAGGACGTGTGGACGGCGGCGACGCGCGCCGCGGCGGGCAGCGTGCTCTCGCTCGAAGTCGTGGTCGCCTCCGGGGGCAAGGCGTACGGCCCCATGAAGCAGAGCTACAAGATCGCGCTCGCGCCGATCAACGGCAAGATCTACTACCAGGCGTACAACACCGTCCTCGCGCACAACTATCAGGACCAGACGAAGTCCGGCGTTCCGATGGGCGGGGCGACGCTCTCCATCTCCGTCGGGGAGCCCTTCCCGAGGCTCGTCGCCGGGAAGACGAGCACCGACCACTCGGGTTGTCGAGTTTGCCACTCCGTCTCCGCCTACGGGGATCGCATGATCGTGCAGCACGGGGACGACTACACGGCGTCCTCCACGTACGACCTGAAGAACGGGAACGTGGAATCCACCCCGTACCAGAACGCGACCATGGCCTGGGTGGGTCTCTATCCGGACGGCTCGCTCGGGCTCTCGAACAACGTCGAGGTCGGCGGTCCGAACCAGGCCGATCCCCCGGCCGCGCTGTACGACATGACGTCGGGTGCCGTCGTGCCGACGACGGGGCTCACGGACTTCGCGACGTCGATCGGTCTGCCCTCGTTCTCGCCCGACGGAAAGCACGTCGCGTTCACGCTGTTCGAGGGAGCGAGCAACGCGGCCGTGGGCCCCGCGAACGGGCGGAAGCTCGTCGGCATGGACTTCGACCTCGCCACGAAGGCCTTCTCGAACCCGAAGCTCCTCTGGGAATCGACGACCGACACGGAGCGGCCGGGATTCAACACCTTCCTCCCGACGAGCGCCGCGCTCGTCTTCCAGCGGAGATTCGCGGGCACCACCAACGAGATCTTCGCGTCCCGAGACGGCGCCCGCGGCGAGCTCTGGTGGCTGGATCTCGCCTCCGGGCAGGTCGCGCCGCTCGACCTCACGAACGGCATGGGCGCCGGCGGAACGCCCTACCTACCGAACAGCGGCCCGAACCACGACCGCGACGACCGGCTCAACTACGAGCCCAGCATCAGCCCCGTCGCTTCCGGTGGCTACGCCTGGATGGTGTTCATGAGCCGCCGCGCCTACGGCAACGTCGCGACCGCCGACCCGTGGCACAGCGATCCGCGCGACTACGACATCGAGAAGGACGTCACCACGAAGAAGATCTGGATGGCGGCGATCGACCTCGAACCGACTCCCGGGAAGGACCCGAGCCACCCGGCGTTCTACATCCCGGGGCAAGAGCTCCACGGCGTGAACTCGAGACCGTTCTTCGCGCTCTCGCCGTGCGTCTCGGACCGGGGCACCTGCCGGACCGGCGTGGACTGCTGCAGCGGCTTCTGCCGCGACGGCCTCTGCGCGCCGCCTCCCGTGAGCGAGTGCTCGAAGATCGACGAGAAGTGCTCGGCGACCTCCGATTGCTGCGATCTCCACGCGCGCTGCATCGGCGGCTTCTGCGCGGTGCGAGTCCAGTAAGCTTCCGCTTCACGCTCGTTTCGCGGTACGGGAAGGCCACCGTCATGGCGATCGCGGACACGCTCGTGAAGATCAGCCGCGATCTGTCGCGGGGCGTGTCGGCGCTCCGCTTCGCGCCGCCCGTCACGCACGTCTACGATCCGCTCGACTACGCGCGAGCGCCGCACGAGGCGTACCTCCGCGCGTGGGGCGGAACGAAGAAGCGGGTGCTCCTCCTCGGGATGAACCCCGGGCCTTTCGGGATGGCGCAGACGGGCGTACCGTTCGGCGACGTCTCGGCCGTCCGCGACTTTCTCCGCGTCGGCGGCGCCGTGAAGCGTCCGCCGGAGGAGCACCCGAAGCGGCCCGTGCAGGGGTTCGACTGCCCGCGGAGCGAGGTGAGCGGGACGCGGCTCTGGGGCTTCGCGAAGGAGCGGTTCAGTTCGCCCGAACGTTTCTTCCGCGACTACTTCGTCGTGAACTACTGCCCGCTCGCGTTCATGGAGGAGAGCGGCAAGAACTTCACGCCGGACAAGCTTCCCCGCGCCGAGCGGGACGCGCTCTTTTCCGTGTGCGACGCGGCTCTCGCGCGCGTCGTTTCCGTCCTCGAACCCGAGTTCGTCGTCGGCGTCGGCGCGTTTGCGCGCGATCGTGCGAGGGACGCGCTGCCGAAATTCGGCGGGACCATCGGCACGGTGCTCCACCCGAGCCCGGCGAGCCCGAAGGCGAACCAGGGGTGGGCCCGCATCGTCGCGAAGGAGCTCGCGGAGCTCGGCGCACCGTTGCCCTGAATCGTTCGCGCCTTCTCGCGCGAACGGCGCGGAGCGGGCGCACGGCGATGGGCAAATCGCCGTGCGCGACTCCGTCAGTCGATCACGCGGCGCGCTCGGCGAGACCGCACTCCACGATCGCGACGAGCGCCGAACCTTCGGCGCCCCCGGCGACGACGGCCGACCCTTCCGGGTGACCTTCCCACGGTTCCGAGAGCGCGCCGATGAGCGGGGGAGGGACGCTCTCCGGGTCCAGGCCCGCCGCGCGGACGAGCACCTCGTAGCTGAGGCCGCCGTCCGGATCGGCAAAGAGGTCCACGGGGATCTGGCTGAGCGAGAGACGATGGAGACGGATCTTCATGGGCATCCCCCACGCGCCGGGAGGAATGGCGGCGCGCGCGGTGAGACGACCCCTAACCGGATACTGAACGTCTGTGTAGTAAAATCGACAAGTAGCCAAAGAGACTGGGGAAATTCAGCGCCCGAGTCCGCTCCGTTTCACGTCCGCGAGCGCGAGGTGGATGGCCTCCGCGAGCGCGACGCGGGCAGCCTGCAGGTCCCGGGTCTTCGCCCAGGCCCAGACGGTGAGCGTCACGCTCGTCTCTCCGAAGGACCCGATGAACACGCTCGGCGCCGGGGTCTCGAGGCAGTGCGGGACCGACGACAGCGCCTTCGCGATCTTCTCTCGAACGGGCTCGAACCCGGCGTCGTTCGCGAGGGGCACCTGGAGCTCGATGCGCCGCTCCCCGAAGCGAGTCTGGTTCGTGAGCTTCTCCTTGATCAGGACCTCGTTCGGGATCCGTACGAAGCGGCCGTCCGCGGTCCTCAGCGACGTGGCGAGCATGTCGACGCCCAGGACCTCTCCCGCGACGCCCTCGACCTCGATGTTGTCGCCGACCGTGAATGGGCGCTCGCCGAACAGGAAGAATCCGCTGATGAGGTTCGACAGCGTGGTCTGGGCCGCGAAGCCCACTGCCACGGAGAGGATCCCCGCCGCGCCGAGGAGCACGTGGAGCTTGAAACCGAGCTCCTCGAACGCCGCCGAGAGCCCGAGCGCGAAGAGGAGCCATGCCGCCAGCCGTCCGGCGAGGATGCTCCGCTGCACGTCGCCCCGGCGCGACACGACGTCCCGGACCCAGCGGCTGCCGAGCCGCGTGACGATGATCGTGAGGGCGAAAATGAGCGCGGCGCGAACGCCGTCGACCGTCCGGTCCATGGTCGCGAAGGCGACGGCTCGGTCGAGGAGGTCCTTCATGGGCCGGCACATCGTCTACCCCGTTTTCCCTGGCGGGCGTATCCTCTCGCCATGATCCGAGCGACGTTCTGGGCGCTTCTGGTCGTGGGCTGCGGGGGAAACTGCCCGGGGGCGGAGAGCGCGGCGAGCGCCGGACCGTCCGAGGCGGCTCCCGTCTCGCGGAGCGAGTCTCCTCCGGAGAAGGCGGGCGACGGCGACGCGGAGGCGGCGAAGGAGTCCTCCGAGCCCGCCGCCGAAGCGCCGAAGAAGTCCGAAACCGCGGCGGCGGCGGCGCCGAAGGACGAGGGACCGATCGTGAACCCCGAGTTCCCGGAGAACGCCTCCGTCTCGCAGGCGATCGCCGCCGTGCCGAAGGGAACGCCGCGAGCCAACGTCGACGCGGAGACGCTCGCCGAACCTCTCCAGAATCAGAGCGTGTACGAGCCGTGCAAGGTGGGAACTCAACACTTCAAGCTGAAGGTGGCGATCTGGAACGGCCAGGCCGTGGGCGTGGACGTCACTTCTCCGAACAAGGCCCTCGCTTCCTGCATCGAGAAGCAAGTCCGGGGGCTCTCCTGGCCCGGCAAGGTTCGATCGCTCAACACGGTCGAATACTCGATGTGACCCTCCGCGTGCCGGACGCCGAAGACGAACGCACCCCCGAGGACCTCCGCGCGGAGAACGAGCGGCTCCGGAAGGAGCTCTTGCACGAGCGGACGCGGCGCCCCATGTGGCCCGTCGCCGCGGGGCTCCTCGTGCACATCCTGCTCCGCCCTCTGTTCGATCCCTGGCTGAATGCCCAGAGTGACGCGAAAGTTGCGGGCGCCCTCGCGATCTTGATCGTCCCCCTGGTGTTTTCCGGAGTAATGCTCGTCCGGGCGCTCCGGGCGCCGGAATGAAAGGACGGAAACACGTGGCTTCCTCGAATCGCGTCTCGTTCGACGACGGCGGCTTCACCCGCACCATCCGGCGGCTCATCCTGGCCGTCGTCGCGGTCGTCGGCTTCTTCGTCGTCACCTCCGCGACGGTGACGCGCATCGACGCCGGTCACGTGGGAATCCGCGTGCGGCTCGCGGGGAGCGCTCGCGGCGTGCAGGACATCCCGGTCGTGACGGGGTGGGTCTTCTTCAATCCGCTCACCGAGCAGATCGTGGAGTTCCCGACGAGCGTGCAGAACGTCGTCTGGACGGCTTCGATGAACGAAGGCCGGTCGACGGACGAGTCCATCACGTTTTCTTCCGCGGAGGGCGTCAACATCAACTCCGACATCGGGCTTTCCTTCCACATCGAGCCCTCGCTCGCGCCGCACCTCTACCTCCGCTTCCGGCAGCCGAACCTGATGCTGCTCGCGGACGGGTACGTGCGGAACGCCGTGCGAGAGGCGTTCAACGTCGTGGCCTCGAAGATGCCCGTCCAGGAGATCTACGGCTCCGGAAAATCCAAGGTCGTTAGCGACGTCGGGGACAAGCTCCGAGAGTCGCTCGGCAAGGACGGCTTCCTGATCGACCAGATCACGATCAACGGCGCGCTGCGCCTGCCGCAGAACGTCGCCGAAGCGATCAACCGCGCGATGGAAGCGACCCAGAACTCCATCCAGGCCGAAAATCGCGTGCGGCAGGTGCGCGCCGAAGCGGACCAGGCCATCGCCGAAGCGCACGGTCAGGCGGAAGCGGCTCGTCAGCGCGCGCAGGGCGAGGCGGATGCCGTGCTCATCCGTTCGCGGGCGGATGCGAAGGCGAACGAGATCATCCGGTATTCCACGACCGCTGCGGTGCTCCAGTACCGCGCCATCGAGCGCTGGGACGGCAAACTCCCGATGATGAACGGCGGCGGCCAGGTGCCGCTTCTCACGTTCGACGTCTCCCGTCTCGGCGGGAACGACGCCGACCGGGACAAGCGCTTGAAGGAGCTCCTCGCGGAGACCGCACCCGGAACCGCCCCCGGCTCTGCGCCCTCCCAGTCCGGAACGGCGCCGACGCCCGCCGCGCCGCAGCCCGCGCCCGCCGCGCCGACCACGCCCGCTGCG
>DASZXK010000151.1:0-43678 GCA_035545855.1 Polyangiaceae bacterium | reverse complement strand
CTCCGTCGTCCTCCCCCCGTTCGCGACGCCGAGGTTCGAGACGCGGCGCCGTGACGAGGGGTTCACGCCAGGGCTACCGAACTCAGCGCGAGGTCGCCCGCGCCGGTTCCGCGACGTACGCGACGGACCCCGCCGAGAGCCGCACTCGGTGCCCGCGCCAGGACACGTGGCGTTTGAACGGGGCGGCCGCCCAGACGGCGAGCACGATCGCCTCGCGCACCGGCGAGAGGAGCAGCGGCATCCACGCGCCCCGAGGTCCGGACAGCACGAGCCACTGGCCCACGTCCCTCACCAGAAGGAGCCCCGCGGCCCAAGCGAGCGCCCACGGGCCGAGCGCCGCCCAGGCGAACGGAAGGAGGAAGAGCGGGCTCGTGAGCGGCTCGAGCGGGTACGCGAACGGGCGGAGCTTCAGGCGGAGCATGGCCCACCGCCGCTGTCGCTCGAAGAACGAGCGGACGGTCGTCCCGCGGGTCACGTTGTCCACCGGAGTCCTCGCGATGAGCACGCGATAGCCCGCGTGCTGGAACATCTTCCCGAGCACGTAGTCCTCCGCGAGCACGTTCTGGACGCTCTCCAGCCCGCCGAGACGGTCCTGGAGCGACCGCGAGAACAGCATGGACTTCCCGACGACGAGCGAGTCACCGAGGAGAGTCGGGCCCGCGACGCCCGCGGCGCAGAACCCGGCGAGCTGCGTGCTCTCGAGCGCCGCCCCGACACCGGACTCGTCCACGCCGCGGATGAGGTTCGTGACGAGACCGGCGCGAGGGCCCGCGGCGACGTACTCGGAGACGAGCTCGGAGAGGTAGTGCCGGGGGACGCGGACGTTGCTGTCGCTCACGACGACGAGATCGTGGTCCGCCTCGCCGATGATGCCGCGGAGGTTTCTGACCTTGGGGTTCGTGCCGCGCCCGGCGCGATGAACCACGATGCGCGAGCGGATCTCCGGGTGCCGCGCCATGCAGGATGCGGCAACCCGTATGGCCGGATCCGCCGGATCCTCGACGCCGAAGAGGATCTCGTAGTCGGGGTGATCCTGGACGAAGAAGGACTCGAGGTTCCGGGCGAGATCCGGATCCGCGCCGGCGAGGGGCTTCAGCACGCTGACCGGAGGGAGCGGCGTCGAACCACGGCGCACCGGGCGGCGAGCGGCGAGCACGACCGCGGCCGCGCCGAGCAACGTCCAGGCAGTGCAGAGAAAGAGCGCGAGGACCTGGAACCAGTGCGACATGGTCGTCCGTCGAAGCCAGAAGCGTGCCGCCGTCGGCGAGCGGTCGCGGGCGCCGGTTTCCGCTGGTTTGCGGTGCTCGGCGCGAAGCCGCGTATGCGGCCCGGGCGTGACGGGTTCGCGCCGCCTCGCCGGGGTCACGACTTCGCGCCGCCTCGCCGTGAGTCCGGAGCACGCCCCGGACGCGGAGCAGCCTCCGCCGATCCGGCCCGTGGGCCTGTGCGGGACGCCGGTGATCCGCTAGGCTTTCGGCATGCAAGGAGTCTTCGTCCTCGACGCCGTCCGCACGCCCATCGCCCGCTTCCGGGGAGCCCTCGCGAAGGTCCGCGGAGACGACCTCGCCGCGCACGTCGTGACGTCGCTCGTGAAGCGAAATCCGGGCGCGGCCGAGCGTCTCGATCAGGTGGTGTTCGGCTCCACGAATCAGGCCGGCGAGGACAACCGGAACGTCGCGCGCATGGCGCTCCTCCTCGCAGGGCTTCCGTACGAGGTGCCCGCCGTCACGGTGAACCGACTCTGCGGCTCGGGCCTCGAGGCGGTGAACGACGCCGCGCGGATGATCGCGATGGGCGAGGTGAGCGTCGCGATCGCCGGCGGGGTGGAGAGCATGACGCGCGCGCCGTTCTCCATGCCGAAGACGGAAGAAGCATTCAGCCGCACGCCCCCGCCGGTGTACGACACCACGCTCGGCTGGCGATATCCGAACCCGAAGATGCAGGAGCGCTTCGAGCTCATCAGCATGGGAGAGACGGCCGAGAACGTCGCCCAGAAGTTCGGCATCGGCCGAGAGGAGCAGGACCGGTTCGCGCTCCTGTCCCATCAGAAGGCCGTCGCTGCGTGGGAAAAGGGCCTCTTCGAGCGAGAGCTCGCGAAGATCTCCGTGCCCCAGCCGAAGGGTCCGGCGACCCTGTTCGAGAAGGACGAGTGCCCGCGTCCGGATGCGTCCCTGGAAGGACTCGCGAAGCTGAAGCCCGCCTTCCGCGAGGGCGGCACCGTGACGGCAGGCAACTCTTCGCCGCTGAACGACGGTGCGTCCGCGGTGCTCCTCGCGAGCGAGAGCGTCGTGAAGGAGCTCGGCGCGACGCCCCTCCTCCGCTGGGTCGCGAGCGCGACGGCGGGCGTCGACCCGAGCTACATGGGCGAAGGTCCGATCCCCGCCACGAAGAAGCTCCTCGCGCGCACGGGCCTCCGCGTCCCGAACCTGGACGTCATCGAGCTGAACGAGGCGTTCGCCGCGCAGAGCCTCGCGTGCATCCGGGGGCTCGAGCTCGATCCGGACCGGGTGAACGTCCGCGGCGGCGCGATCGCGCTCGGCCACCCCATCGGCTCCTCCGGCGCGCGCCTCGTCGCAACGCTCGCGAACATCATGCAGGACACCCCGAAGGCGAAGGTCGGCCTCGCGGCGCTCTGCATCGGCGTCGGGCAAGGCATCGCGACGCTGTTCGACAAGGGGTGAGTCCGCTAGGCTGTGTCCGTGAGCCACAGTGAGGGTCAGGGCAGGCTTACCGCCTGCGGCTTCGCGGCGGTGCTCGGACTGTCGATCGCGTGCTCGAACAGCGGCCAGAGCGAACGGAAAGCGCCATCGAACGCGCGAGATGGCGGAGCCTCCGACGGCAGTGCGGCCCAGATCGGCGACGCCCGCGTCCACGAGTTCGGTGTGGACGCGAGGAGCCAGGGACGGGATCCGAACGGGACGCCTCTCGACGCGTCCAACGAAGCCCAACCGAGCTCCACCGACGGAAGCTCGTCTTTCGACGCGCGAGTCAGGGTCGACGCCGGAGACGCCAGTTCCCCGCTCGAAGGCGGAAGCGCGACGGGCTGCCCAGTCTGCGCGTCGACGCCCGTCGCCGACTGCAAAGACACTCACACGACCTGCACCGCGGATTCGGAGTGCTCCGCTCCGGCGGGCGGCGGAGCTCGTTGCGCCGGCGGGGAGTGTTGGAACTGGTGCGCACCCGGTGCCGTCCTCTGCCCGAACGTCGCATTGAGCAGCCTGTACGCTCCGGGCCCGACCTGCGTGGACGTGAAGACGGACAACGAACACTGCGGTGCGTGCAACGCGCCTTGTGACGGAGATTGCGTCGATGGCACCTGCAAGGCTTCGGGAACCGACGTGGTGTCGGCTTTGCCTGCGGGATACGCCCTGGCCTTGCAGGACGCGACTCATCTCTACCTCGTGGCAGGGAAGAGCCTCGTCCGTGTCCCCAAAGGCGGCGGCACGCTCGGTGACGTGACGACGACCTCCGTGGGTTTTGCGAACCCCCGAATCGAGAACGGCTACATTTATTGGACGGACACCGACCCGAACACCCCGACGGCGGGAGACCTCATGCGCGTCGCCGTCGACGGGACCGGTAGACAACTGGTTGCCTCGAACTTCCTCTTGATGGCGGTCCACGACGGCTACGCTTACACATCGGGACCCTTCGATGTCTTCTCACGCGTCGCGTTGACCGGAGGCTCCGTTGCCTCGAGCCCCAGACCGGAACACAACCTTACCCTTCCGAACCTGGTGGATCCGGACGGCGTGTATGCTTGGAATTCGGTGAGCTGGGTGCCTTCGCCGCTCCTGTGGGCGGACGGCTGCGACTGCACCAAGCCCCCTTACTGCTTCCAGTGCGGGCCCCCAAACCCGCTCGGCCCGAGCCTCGCTTCCTCGGTCTACAACGACGATCCCGAGTCGGACTGCTATGACAACCTGTTCGCGTCCAATTCGAACCACGTGTACTGCAGGCACTACTTCCCTGGAGGAGAAGTAGGCAAGCTGCAGATAGATGACTTCGGCAAGGGGTTCTTGGGGGGCCGGACGCCTTATGTGTGGTACCAAAGCCCCTTTGCCTCGGACCTGATCACGCCGGTTTCCCTCCGAGACCTCGCCATCATTCCCGGCGCGATGGCGGCAGACGACCGCTCCTTGTTCCTGTACGAGGGGTTCCTGTACGGCGGGTATGTGCTGCTCCGAGTCGACCTGTGCTCGAAAACAGTCACCCGCATTCGCGCGACGCGCGCTTCGGGCCCCGAGACTGAGAACCCGGACCCCATCTTCGTCGACGATGCGTTCGTGTACTGGCGGGACGCCAGCGCCGTTCACAGACTGCCGAAGGGTCCCTGAGAGCGCCCCTCGATCGCCCCTCGAGAACCGCGATCGGGGTCAGGGGGGCTCGTAGTCGTTCCGTCGCCGATTCAGTACTTCTCGACATGCACGTCGGAGTCGTGAGCGTAGACGACCGAGTCGCCCGCCACCGCGCCGGACGCGATCTGATAGTCGCTGGTCGAGGCGCTGTCGAGTAGATGGTGTTCTTCTTCGGGGCGTAGATCTTCGTTGCGCCGGCGAAGGACTGAATGACGGTGAGCTCCGGCAACGTCGTGGGCTCGAGTACCGTGCCAGCCTTGTTCACCACGTTCGCTCCCGAGTAAGTCGTCGTACCGAGCCTCGCGTCGTACGTGTACGAGTTCACGAGAAGGCGGCCGTCGTCGACCCAGCCCACGCCGGCTCCGTCGGCTGCCCCGGCCAGCGCGGCGTTCTCGTAGATGTTCGTCTTCGTCCCGGCAGTGAGTAGACCCTGAGGAAGCACGACCAACGTTCCATTCGGCGACAGCGAAAGCGGCACGGAGTCGTACGGCACCGCGACGTTGCCGATGGGCGTCTCGTTTCCCGACAGTTCGAGGATCGAATACGTGCACGGCCAGTTGCCGACGGCGGCGGTGCACATGGCTTGACCGATGCGAAGACCATCACCGGACATCCAGACATTCATCCGATACGGCGACGTGAAGACGCCGGCCACGGTGAGAACCTTTGAGCCGTGTCGACGTCGTTGGCGGCAATCGATCGATCCGGCCAGTATTGAGCCACAAACCGAACACCGCTCGCGACGAGAACGTCGTTCTCGCCGAGCCCCACGTGATCCGTCATGAAATGGATGACGCGCATCAATGAGACCGAATCGACCGTACCCCCAAACGCGGCCCACGATCACGTCTCCGTGAACCTCTATGGTCGGTAGGCCGAGTCCATCCACCGGAGGTGGGACGCTGGCGATCGGCGTCGGCGCCCCGCCCACCGAGTACACATCCACTCCGTTCGTGGACACCTCGTAGAGGTAGTCGCCCTTTCCGACGAGCGCCCCGGTCTGAGCCAGGCTGATGATCTTGAGCTCTTCGCCCGCAAGCGAATAGATCCGGAATGCGTTCCCGACACTTGCAAAGAAGCGGTCTCGACCGACGAACCAGCCGGCGAAGGTTCCCGAGAACGCCGGTGACACCGTCACCGAGGTCCGGAGTCGGACTGCCCGGTCGACCGCCCTCGAGAGCCGCGTTCAAGGCAGTCTCAGCGCGTAGTACTTGTCCCCGGCGATCGAGCCGCCGGACCAGCTCATCCCGCTGCCGAAGACGACGTAGCCGTTCGAGACGGCGGGGCTCGTCGAGATCGTCGCTTCCGTCGCGTACTCGAACAACACCTCGCCGGTCCGCACGTCGAAGGCCTGGAGCGTCGCGTTCTTTCCGACGAAGCCGACGCCGTTCGCGACGGTGATCGTGCTGAACACGACGTCGCCGAGCTGCCGCTCCCAGACGATGTCGAGCGTGAGCGGGTCGAGAGCGAAGAGCGTCGACACCTGCCCGTCGATCCTCGGGGCCTCGCTCCCCGGCGCCGTGCTCGTCGCGTTGTTGCACGCCGCGAGCAGGTGCGCGCCGTCCCACGCGCCGTTGAAGTAGACGCCGCCCCGGTTCGCCGAACCGGGGCCGAGATTTCGCTTCGCGACCATCTCCCCCGTCGTGCGGTCCACGATCATGAAGTCGCCGCCCTTGTTCCCGGCGGCCGCGAGCTTCCGGCCGCCCGCTTCGTACAGAATGGGGCTCGCGCCGATGTCGGCGTCGGGACTGGCGATGGCCCCGCCGGACGCGGAGATATCCCAGATGTCCCCGCTGAGGATCTGCACCGGAGGCCACTCGAAGTCCCCGCCCGTCGCGAGCGGAACGGCGAGGAACGCGTCCGACGTGGCGCTCGCCGGGGGCCCGTAGTTGTTCCCCGTCCCGAAGATCACGCGGCCCAGCGTCTCGTCGACGGACACGGTCGACCAGACCGTCGCGCCGCGTTCCGCGCCCTCCACCGTGTACCGCTTCCAGCCGAGGGTCCCGTCCTTCTTCACCGCGACGACGAAGCCGCGGAACGCCGGGCCCGTCTGCGGCACGGCGACCTCCTCGAGCGAGGAACCGCCGACGATCACGAAGTCCTTCGTGACGATCGGAGACGAGAAGCCGACGAGCGTGGAACTGTCGTCCGTGACGAAACCCTTCACGCCGCCGTTCACCCAGAGCTCGGTGCCGTCCGAGTCGCGAACCGCGTGGAGCACGCCCTTCGCGTCGTGGGCGTAGATCACGTGGTCCTCGTACGCGAGCGAGGCGTAGCCACCGACGTCCGGGTTCATCCATCGCGGGGCGCCCGTGGCGAGGTCGAACGCGCCGAGCCCGCTGGTGGAGAGCAGATACGCAACGCCATTCACGAGCACGGGCGTCGAGTTCACGCTCGCCGACCCGTCGGTGGAGGCCTCGACCTCCCACGCCTTCGTCAGCTTCCGGACGCTCGTGACGGAGACCTTCTTCTCCGCCCGGTTCCAGTACGTGTTTCCGACGTCGAAGCCGCGCATCTTCCAGTCGGCGGCGGAGCCGCTCTCGCCCGCGTCGGACGCGACGGCGCCTGGTCCGGCGTCCGTGTGCGACAGGGATTCCGCGACGCACTGTCGCGCGACGCACACGCGATGGCCGTCGCAGTCCGTGTCCGCCACGCACTGCCAGTTCGTCTCCCCGCCGTGCTCCGATTCCCGGGTCGCGCAACCGGACCCGAGCAGCGCGACGAAAATCGCCGCGGAACCGAAGCGCCTCGAACCTCCGTCTCCAGACATGCCGCTCTACCCATACGTCCGCGGCCGCCTCCCCGGGGAGTGCCGTTTCTTTCACCCCGAAAATCCCGCGTCTCGAGGCCGGTTCGGCGCGGCAGGGCTACGATGGCGGCGGCGAAGGCCATCCGCGGCCTCCCCCCGCAATCACTCGATCGTCACGTCGAAGTCGAGCTCCGTCAGGTCGCCTTCGCAGGCGGCGACGGACGTGTAACGCGAGCCGCTGGCGACCGCCGTGAAGTGGTAGACGGTGCCGGGTTTCGTCGCGGCCGGAACCTGCCCCGTGATCTGCACGTAGCCGGGTGAAACGCCGTAGAAGAGCTCGCTGCCGCCGGAGAGCGGCTGTGCGGTGCCGATGCCCATGCAGGAATAGGCGCCGAGGCCCTGTTCCGTGATCGGGACCTTCACCGTGATCGAATCCCCGGGGTGAACGACCGAGCCGCCGTTCGACGTGAGAACGGACGGACATTCGAAGACGGCTCGCTCCGGCTCCGCGCAATCGGGACGGCGATACGTGACGCACGGATCCGTCGGCGTGCTGAACTCGAAGCCTCCGTCCACGCGGCGAAGCGGAGGCGGCCCGCCGGGTTCGGCGAGGGACTCGGGCGCGCGGCTTCCGCGAACGTTCGTCGCCGGACCGCCTTCGCAGAGCCCGCCGTCGAGCGACGCGGGAGAGCCGCCGGCATCCGTGACGGAAGCGTCCGCGTCGTCGAACACGCGGGACACGCCGGAGGGCGTCGCCTCGCCGCAGGCGACCAGCGCGGCGCTCAGAAGGAGCGACCTGAAGACGCGCGATTCGGCGACGTGCATGCTCCCTCCCGAACCTGGAACCGATGGTTCGTATACGAACCATCCCGATCGCGTCGTCCCCCCTCGCCCGTCGGACCGACGCCCGACGCGCCGGTCGAACCAGCGGGGGCCGGCCGGACGCGCGCGCCGGTCGAACGCGCGCCCATCTCAGTGCGCCCCCGCGTCTCCGCCGAGCGAGCCCTTGCCTCGCGCGAAGTCGAGCGGGATGACGGCGCAATCGCCGGTGTACTCGAACGTGGATCCGTTCTTGCCGGCGGCGGCGCCGGCGTTCACCGAGCCGTCGAAGGCGAAGTCGGAGCGCGCGAACGCGAGCATGACGCACATCTCCTGATCGCCGATGCCCCAGCCGACGTCCTTCGAGCGAGGGTTCTCGTAGCCGCAGGAGAACCGGAAACCCTGGGAGCCGCGCATGGAGAGCGGCGGATCGATGGGCGTGCCGTGCGCTTCGCCGTCGAACGCGCCGATGTCGAAGATGGCCTTGCCGTCGTTCGCTCCGCCGTACGTCTCGAGGTGAAACGAGTGCCCGAGCACGTGGTAGTGCGGCATCACGTAGTAGAGGTCCATGTCGAGGTCGCCCGGCGTGCCGTTCGGGACGACCGCGGAGAAATCGCAGGCGCCGGTGAACTCGGACGTCGCCTGCGCCGGGATCGTGAGGTCGTGATACGTGAGCCGGAACGGCGCGAGCGGGACCTTCACGGTGGAGGCGTCCACCTCGTAGACGGCGATGGAGAGCGTCGTGTTCAGGGAGTCCGCCGTCGTGTTCAGGAGGTGCGTGCCGCCGATGATCTTCGCGTGCGGCGGAAGCCTGACCGCGACGCCCTCCGGGAACTTCTGGACCTGGTGCGTCGCCTGCGTCGACTGCGCGAAGAGCACGCCGCCCGCGACGGCTGCTTCGAGCTCCGAGTACTTCCGATCGTTGCAGTTCCAGACGCCGTCGTCACCCGGGTACATGGTGTCGGGGACGAAGAGCCAGTTCGAGTGGTGGTAGCCGCCGTTCGTGTCGAGGACGACGCCGTTCACCCAGACTTCCGTCTCGTTGCCGAGGGACCAGCTCTGACAGACGTCGTCGGACTCGTCGCCCGGACCGAGCGCGTACTCGGGGAACACGTGCGAGACCTCGGTGCCGTCGAGTGGAGCGCACGCGTCCGCGGTCTTCGCGTACTGCCCGGCGGGACAGGGGACGCACGTCTCCGTGTTCCCGTCCGATTCGCAGATCTCCTGGATCTGGAGGCATTCGGCGCCTCGCGTCGCGCAGGAGGCGCCGTGGGTCCCGCCGTCTCCACCCGTGCTCGGCGAGGCGTTTCCGCCGGAGTCCTTCGAGGAACAACCCGAGAGGACGCTGACCATCACTGCCGCGACCGAGAGAGCCGAACGTGAGCGCCACATGGAGGACCTCCGAAACGGACAGCATAGCGACTTCTGGCCGCCCGCGCCCAGGGCGGCCCGTCTCGTGTGCCGACCGGTTCGTTCAAGGCCCGCGGTCTCGGGGGCGGTGTATGCTTTTCGCTCACTTTCCGAGGAACTGCGATGCAACACGTGCTGGATCAAGAGAAGGCCCGGAACGAGCTCAAGGCGATCGTCGGCGACACGAACGTCCTCGAAGGGGAGCGCATCGAGGAGGACCTGACGCACGACGAGTGCCTCACGACCCCGGCGGGCACTCCGGACTTCGTCGTCCGTCCGACCACGACGGAGCAGGTCGCGCGGCTCCTCCGCGTCGCGAACCAGTACAAGATCCCCGTCACCACCCGTGGCGCCGGCACGGGCCTCTCCGGTGGCTGCACCCCGAAGAACGGCGGCATCCTCCTCTGCCTCGACCGCATGAAGCGGATCATCGAGATCGACGAGTCGAACCACGTCGCGGTCGTCGAGGCGGGAGTGACGCTCGCGGAGCTCGACGAAGCGTGCGCGAAGGTCGGCCTCGTGTACCCGATCTTCCCGGGTGAAAATAGCGCGAGCATCGGCGGCAACGTCGCGACGAACGCCGGCGGCATGCGCGCCGTGAAGTACGGCGTGACGCGGAATCAGGTCCTCGGGCTCGAAGCCGTCCTCCCGAGCGGCGAGGTCATCAAGACGGGCGGGAAGTTCGTGAAGGTCTCGAGCGGCTACGACCTCACGCAGGTGCTCATCGGCTCGGAGGGCACGCTCGCCGTCGTGACGCAGATCACGGTGAAGCTCTTCCCGCGCATGCCCATCTGGTCGACGGTCCTCGCGCCGTTCAAGACGCTGGAAGAAGTGGCGAAGGCCGTGCCCGCGCTCGTGCTCTCGGGCGTCGGCCCGCTCCTCGTCGAGTACCTCGACAAGCTCACGATGATGGGCGTCACGGGCTTCACGGGCCTCGAGCTCGGAATCCCCGAGGCGATCAAGGACCAGGCGGAAGCGTATCTCCTCGTCGTCGTCGAAGGCCGCGTGGAGGAAGACGTGCAGCGGGACGTGGAAGCCCTCGGCGCCATTTGCGCGGAGCAGGGCGCGATCGACGTCTTCGTGCTCCCCTCCTCCGCCGGGGCCGCTCTCGTGGACGCCCGCGAGAAGACGTTCTGGGTCGGAAAGCGCATGGGCCTCTCGGACATCATCGACGTCGTCGTCCCGCGCGCGAGCATCCCCGACTACATGGCGAAGGTCCGCGGCATCGCGGAGAAGCACTCCGCGATGATCAGCGGCTGCGGCCACGCCGGGGACGGCAACATCCACCTCGGCATCTTCCAGGCGGAGGGCGAGCGCCTCCACGCCATCATGCACGACCTGCTGGATGCCGGGCTCTCCCTCGGCGGCGCCGTCTCCGCCGAGCACGGCATCGGCGCGGCGAAGCGAACGCACTTCGCCCACCTCGAGGACCCGACGAAGCTCGCCCTGATGAAGGGCATCAAGAAGGTCTTCGACCCGAACGGGATCATGAATCCCGGCGTCTTGTTCGAGTGAGCGCGACCGCCGTCGCGCGCATGCCGGTCGGGCCACGGGCGCGTCCCCGCGCCTAGGCGTGGACCACATCCACACACACCGAGCGGCCGGCTCCCGCGAGAAATCGCGCCGCACGCCGTCACACTCCGTCGCCCCGCGCCGATAATGGGAGGATGGACGCTCGTCCCACGGCTTCCGATACGCCGAGATCCGCCGTACTCGCGGACCGCGCGCTCCGGACGGCCCTGACGGCGTTCCTCCGGCGTCGCGTGCCGGAGGAGGACGTCGAGGACGTCGTTCAAGCGACGCTGACGGACGCGCTCTCCGCGGAACGCGCACCCGTGGACCCGACCGAGATCAAGCGGTGGGCGTTCGGCATCGCACGAAACAAGGCACACGACCTCCACCGGGGAAAGCAGCGGGAGGTCCCGCGAGACTTCGGGGAAGACGAGCTTCCCGCGGGTTCCGGTCCCGAGAGCGCCCGCGAGCTCCTCCGGTGGGCCGAACGGGAGCTCCCCGAAGGCGGCGAACGAACGCTCGAGTGGATGCTCCGCGAGGGCGACGGCGAGAAGCTCGAGCACATCGCACGGGAAGAGAGCGTCCCGGGGCCCCGCGTGCGCCAGCGCATCACCCGGCTCCGGAGGCACTTTCGAGAACGCCGGGCGCTCCAGGCCGCGGCGCTCCTCGGCGCGATCCTCCTCGCGTTCGGCGGCTTCGAGCTCGGCAAGCGGCTGCACTCGCCGGAACCCCAGATCGCGGAGGAGCCGCCGCGAAAGCCGACGCCCGAGGAGCGCGCGCGCGAGCTCCGGCGCCTCGCGCTCGAGGACTGCAAGAGCGGGAAAGTCGCTCCGTGCGTGGACGGCCTCGATCGGGCCCGTTCGCTCGACCCCGCCGGCGACGCCGCGCCGGAGATCCAGGAAGCGCGTCGCGTCGCGGGTGCGGTGCTCGCGCCCGCTCCTGCGCCCTCTCCCGAGCCTTCGTTCCGGGCGCGACCCGAGGAACGTCCCGCGTCGTCCGCGCTTCCGCCCGCCCCGAAGCCGCCGCTCGGAAAGCACGGGTCGTCGATCTCGCCGGGAGCGCCGACCGCGACACCGCCCGCTCCGAAGCCGTTCCGTGCGCCGAAGAAGCCCTCCGCGCACGTGACATCCGACGGCCTGAGCGAATCGAACTGACGTCGTCGCCAAGGCGCGGTCCGCGCCGACGCGCCCTTCGGCCCGAACCGGTCGATGCGGCCTCGTCGCCAGAGCGCTGAAGCTCGGCACGGCGCCTCCTTGCCTCCACGCTCATCGCAAGCCCGACATTCGAGGGTTGCCCGTCGCTGCACTCTCGTGAACCGATGGTTTGTATGCAAACTATCCCCTTCGGCGCGTGCCCCGCCAGGGCGGCCACCGGGAATGAGCTTTGCTCCCGGTGCGCGCCCCTCACCCCTCAGCGGCCACCGGGGATGGTTTGTATACAAACCATCCCTCCCGCCACGTGCCCCCAAGCGGAACCGCAAGCGATGGTTCGCATACAAATCATTCCTCTCGGCGCGTACCCCATCGGAACCACAGGCGATGGTTCGCATACAAACTATCCCTTCAGCGCGTGCCCCATCGGAACCACAGGCGATGGTTCGTATACAAACTATCCCTTCAGCGCGTGCCCCGTCGGAACCACAGGTGATGGTTCGTATACAAACTATCCCTTTCAGCGCGTGCCCCCCAATCGGCCGTAGGCGACCTGTCACGATTTCCGCCCCTTTCGCGATGAATCGTTGGAGAGCGCGCGTCGCTCGCGGCAGTTCGCGGATTCGACGCCTCGCTCCACGAGCGCTCGCCCGTCGCGAGCGAGGAGGACGGATCCATGTCGACCGGTCGTCGCGCGTTCCTTCGCGCATTTGCCCTGGGATTCTGGATTTGTTGTGTGCTCGGAAAGGAACCCACCGCGGTCGCGAAGGTGCGGCCCCAACTGCGCGTCGAAGCGTCGTCGACGCTCGTGTTCGCGCCGAAGACCTTCACCGGCGTTCCCGCGCCGGTCACCGTCGCGCTCCACGGCATGTGCGGCGGCCCCGAGATGTGCGGCGCGTTCGCCGCGGCCGCGACCGAGCGTGGCTTCCTCGTGTGCCCGCGGGCGCCGATCGCGTGTCCCGGCGGAGGGACGCTCTGGGACGCGGCGCGATCGTCCGACGCCGTCGAGGCGGCCGTCGCCGACGTGGTTCGCGACCATCCGGGACGGGTCGACGCCGGGCAACGCACGCTCGTCGGTTTCTCGCAGGGCGCGTTCGTCGCGATGCGGCTCGCGAACGAGGCCCCGACGCGATGGCCGCGCGTCGTGCTCCTCGCTGCGAAGGTGGAGCCGGACGTTTCGCGGCTCGCCGGGAGCGGCATCCGCGTGCTCCTCGGCGCGGGCGATCTGGACGCGTCGCGGAACCACATGGAAGCCCGCTCGAGGACGCTCGGGCGCGCCGGCGTGGACGCGCGCTTCGTGAGCCTCGGCCGCGTCGGTCACCGGTTCGCGCCCGACATGGACGCCTGGATGAACGAGGCGCTCCTGTGGCTCCATCCGATCCCCGGAACCTCCTGAAGGCGCTTTGCGTTCCGTCCCTCCCGGGTTAGGAATGCGCTCTCGGCCGTGCACTCGGCCGCCCTCACGGAGGACTCTTCAACATGGCCGATCCGCAGTTTCCGAAGATCGACGTTCCCGGCACCGGGAAGCTCTATGCCCGTTTCAACACGACCCAGGGCGCCATCGTGGCCGAGCTCGAAGAGCAGCGCGCGCCGAAGACCGTCGCGAACTTCGTCGGCCTCGCGACGGGCCAGATGGCCTGGAAGGACGAGCACGCCGGGAAGTCGATGGAAGGGGAGCCGCTCTACAAGGGGGTTCGCTTCCACCGGGTGATCCCGGGGTTCATGATCCAGTGCGGGGATCCCCTCACGCGCCACGCCGACACGGCGCGCCGCTGGGGCACGGGCGGCCCGGGCTACCGCTTCGGGGACGAGTTCCACAAGGAGCTCCGCCACGACAAGCCCGGCGTCCTCTCCATGGCGAACGCGGGTCCGGGGACGAACGGCTCGCAGTTCTTCATCACGGAGGGGCCAACGCCCCACCTCGACAATCGCCACTCCGTCTTCGGCCACGTCGTCTCGGGGATGGACGTCGTGAAGAAGATCGCGAACGTGCCGCGCGGCGCAGCCGACCGCCCGAACCAGGATCAGGTCCTCGAGAACATCGAGATCTTCCGCAGCGCGACGCCGCCCTGATTCACGGGCAAGCAAGAAACCCGGACCGCCCGCGGAGAGTCACTTCGCGGGCGGTGCCGTTTCGAGGACCCGGACGTCCGCGCCGCGGATCTCGAGCACCTCGGTCGCGCCGCCGTAGTACGCGGAGAGGCCCGTATCGATGCGCCAGACGGCGCCGCCGCACGCGGAGCCGATGCCCTCCTTGTGCGGCGTATGCCCGACGACGAGGCGCTTCGCGGAGAGCGCGGAGAGCGCCGCCGAGAGCCCGGCGCAGTCCGGCGGAGACGAGTCCTCCGAGTAGCGGCGCGTCCAGAGCGGGCCCTCCGGATCCGTGGCCGGCGCGGGCTCCCGTCCTTCCCCGTTCATCCAGCGGGAGAGCTCGCGGTTCAGGCGCGAGATGCCGTACTCGACGTGCGCGGGGGTCACGCCGCCGTGGACGAACACCGTGTCCCCCACCTGGACGATCGCCGGACGCGAGGCGAGCCTTCGAGCCATGGGACCGCCCGGGCGGAACGCCGCGAAGCGACCGCGCTGGACGACCGGGACCTGCGCGAGGAGCGCCCCCGGGATCTTCGACGTGTCCACGTCCGCGAACGACGAGAAGCCGCGCTCCGTCACGTAGCGAAAGTCTCCCGCGACGTTCATCGCCTCGTGGTTGCCGACGAGCGCAACGACGCGGCCCCCACGGCTGCTCGCCTGGTCCACGAGCGCGTCGAAGAGCTCGAGGACGGCTCGGTCGTCGTCGCCGCGATCGATCTCGTCTCCGGTCTGCACGACGACGAGGTGATCGCCGATCCACCGGCCTCCGGCGTCGATCGCGCCGGCGAGCCGGAGAGCGCGGCGCGCGGCCGCGAGATCCCCGTGAATGTCCCCGATCGCGACGACCCGCGGGGCGTCGGGGAGCACGTAGCTCCGATCCGGGGGAGGCCCGGGGGAAGGCGGCGTCGCGATTTCCGCCTTCGCCGGGGCGGCGGCGGCAGGGCGTTCCTTGGGCTCCGGGGGCGCGGCGTGGCACGCCGCGACGAGCGCGAACGCGACCCACGCGACGAGCGCGGCGCGAGCCGTCAATCCTCCGCCTCCAGCAGAAGGACGTCGACGACGGGCTTCTGACCGGAGACGTCCAGCAGGAAGCGCCGGACGGCGCGACGGACCTCGACCTTGACGGCCTCGTCGTCGAGCCGCTTCCGCCGGCCGTTCGTCGCGGCGCGCTCCACCTCGCCGCGGAGCGCGCGAACGTCCGCGCCGTCCCCCATGCCGGGGATCCCGCGGAGCACGACGTCCGGCGGCGCGGTGAGCGCGCCCGTCCGGTCTCGAACCAGCGCGACCGTCGCGATCCCCTGGCGCGCCATGTCCTGACGCTCGCGGAGCACGCCGCTCTCGAGCGGCACGCCGCCGATGCCCACGCGGACGATCCCGCTCGGCACGCGCTCGTCCCGCCGGAGCGAGCCCGCGTGCAGGACGACCGGCGTTCCGTTCTCCACGACGAGGGCGTGGGGAACGCCCTTGTCCCTCGCGACCTCGGCGTGGCGGAGCAGGTGGTGCAGCGTGCCGTGGACCGGGACGAACGTCCTCGGCCGGACGAGCTCGAGCATCTTCTGCTGCTCGAGGCGCGTCGCGTGCCCGCTCGTGTGAACGCCAGGGTCCGTCACGCGCGAGTGGAGACGCGCGCCGCGGCGAAGCACGTCGCACATCAGCCGGATGACTCCGCGGTCGTTCCCTGGGATCACCCGGCTGGAGAGGATCACCGTGTCCGTCTCGTCGAGCGCGAAATCCGGATGCGTGCCCTGCGCGAGGCGGCTCATCGCCGAGTTCGGCTCCCCCTGCGTGCCGCCCGCGAGCACGAGCACCTCCCGCCGCGGCATCGACTTCGCGTCTTCCGACGAGACCCGGAGATCGCTCGGCCACTCGAGCCGGCCGATGTCGGCGGAGACCTCGGTCTGCGTGAGGAGGCTCCGCCCGAGCACGCAGATCTTCCGGCCCGTCTTCCGCGCGATGTCCCCGATGAGCATCAGCCGCTGGATGTTGCTCGCGAAGAGCGCGATGAAGACGCGCCCCTCCGCCTGCGCGACGAGCGCGTCGAGCGAACGCCCGACGGCCTTCTCCGTCCCGCCGTGCTGCACGACGTCGACGTTCGTGCTGTCCGAGAGCAGGAGCGCGACGCCCTCGTCTCCGAGCTCGCGGAGGCGCGCCTCGTCCGTGGGCTCGCCGTCCGGCGGATCCTCGTCGAAGTCGAAGTCCCCGGTGTGGATCACCGTGCCGGCCGCCGTGCGGATCGCGAGGGCCGACGCCTCGACGATGGAGTGCGCGACGCGGATCGGCTCCACGCGGAAGCTCCCGACGTCGTACGTGCGTCCGGGCACCGCGACGCGCATCTCGACGTCCCCTTCGCGGAACTCGTGCTCGGCGAGCCGCTTCCGGACGAGGCCGAGCGCGTGCGGGGGGCCCCAGATCGGGACGTCCAGCCCGGACATCAGGTACGGCACGGCGCCGATGTGGTCCTCGTGCCCGTGGGTCAAGAAGAGGCCGCGCACGCGCTCGGCGTTCGAGAGGAGCCAGGTGAAGTCCGGGTGGACGACGTCCACGCCGAGGTCGTCTTCCGGGAACCGCACGCCGCAGTCGACGACGAGGATGTCCTCCCCCTGCTCGAGAGCGAAGCAGTTCATCCCGACCTCGCCGAGGCCGCCGAGCGGGACGAAGCGAACCGAGCCGTCGGGAACGCGAGAAGAATCGGGCACGCGCGGGAAAACCTTACCGTGAAATGCTAAGAACGCTCACGACAATGGCAGAGGTGACGCGCGTTTCGCCCGAAGAAGCCCGGGAACTGCTCGCCCAGGGCTACACGTACGTGGACGTCCGCACGGAGGCCGAGTTCGAGGCCGGGCGCGTGCCGGGCGCCGTGAACGTTCCGTATCAGCGCCGCGGCCCGCAGGGGCTCGCCCTGAACGCGGACTTTCTCTCCGTGATGGAGGCCGCGTTCCCGAAGGACGGGAAAGTCCTCCTCGGTTGCCAGACGGGCAATCGCTCCTTGAAGGCAGCGCAGCTCCTCCTCGGCGCCGGGTACTCGGACCTCCGCGAGCTCCGGACGGGCCTCGTCGGCTCGCGGGACGCCTTCGGCCGCCCGGAGCCCGGCTGGGAGAAGAAGGGGTTCCCGGTGGAACGCGGCGCGCCCGAGGGCCGGCGCTACTCGGATCTCCTCGCGAAGCGGGGCTGAGTCACTCGCGCCTCGCCGCGCGCTCGCGCTCGTAGTCCTTCGCCGCCTGATCGACGAGCGCGAAGTCGCGGGCGGCCCGCTCCGCCTCCTCGCGGAGCGCGGCCGTGAAGCGGGTCATTCCCCAGATCCCGTTCTCGCGCCTCCGGAACGCGTAGCGAGTGCCACGGACCGTCTCGACCGTGGCGCGCTCGCCCGAGATCTCCACCTTCGCGACCCCCGACACGTCCCTCCGGAGGAGCGTCACGAAGCCGTGCGCGTCCGCGAACCATGCCCAGACGTCGGCGCCGTCGGGAGCGTCGGCCTCGATGCGATGCTGGGCCGCGAGCTCGGTCTTCGGCGGGTCGGGGTACGCGGCGAGGATCCGTTCCCGGGCCCGCTTCCGGAACTCCCCGATGGTGTAGCAAGCGTGCTGGGCGTCGGTCTCCAAGTACGCGAAGAAATCCCGCGGACGTCCCTGGTTCACCGACTTGGCGACGCGCGCGTACGCTCCCTCGGGCGTCTTGTCGCTCGGGTAGCGGACGGCGAACGACAGCCACACCGCGAGCGCGAGCCCGACCACCCCGAGGGCGATGGACGAGCGTCGCACGGCCGGTCCTCGTTCAGACGACCTGGACGCGCTGCGCGTTCGTCCCGGCGTCGCCGAGATCCACGTCCGCGGATTTCAGGCCCTGGATGCGGCCGCCGTTCGGCGGGTGATCGGGCCCCGGCCCGAGCTGTACCGTGCCGAGCGACGGAACGAACGGCGTGAGGACGTACTGGCGAAACCAGTACCACCAGACGCTCTTCTCGTTCAGGACGGGGTTCATGAGCGGCGCGATCTTCTCGTGCGCCTCGGGGAGCTTGCTCCAGTGGAGGCCCGGGTTCTCGTGGTGCGCCGCGTGGTAGCCGTTGTTGAAGAGCAGGAAGTTCAGCGTCGGGCTCACGAAGTTCCGGGAGTGGTCGTGCTTCGACCACGGATCGGTGTGGACGTGCTGCTCGTAGTTGAAGAGCATCACCGTCCAGAGCGCGACGAACGCGGGGACGGCGACCGTCGTGGTGAAGACGAAGAGACCCGTCTTCACCCCGTGCAGCGCGATCGCGAGCCCGAGGAGGATCAGGTAGCCCGTGATCCAGAAGGCGTACTGACCCTGGATGCGACGATACAGCGCCGGGTTTCCGGTCTTCGTCTTCTCGAGGAAGGCGTTGGTCGGGTACTGCTGGTACCAGGCGGAGACGAAGAAGTACGTCGCCGCGACGAACACGTGGTGCTTGTTGGTGAAGCGCCAGGTGATGGTCGCGTCACCCTCCGTGTTCACGAACTTGTGGTGGTTCAGGTTGTGCGTCGGGATCCACGCGAACGTCGGGAACCCGTAGATGAGGGAGATCCAGTTCCCGAAGAAGGAGTTCATCTTCTTGTTCGAGAACGTCGGGCAGTGGTTGTGGTTGTGCGCGATCGTGCTGGTGGCGATCGAGAAGTAGCAGCTCACCCACCACAGGTACTTGATGAGATCGGGCCTCGCGTACTGGATGCCCACGACGAGGGGCGCGAACACGAACACCCAGAGCAGCGTCTTGTAGTCGGCGGCGTTGCGAGGAAGCATGGTTTTCATCCCGCGCGGCGGAATTTCCGCCTGTTTGCGCGGCGGAACGGTCGCACGGTTTCTCCTCCGTGTCACGGATCCCCTGATTTTTTCCGGCGATTCGCCGTCGGAGGTCGTGCGAAAACCCCTTCGCACACGCCGTTCTTGCGCGGATTGTCCCACTTTTTTCGCGGGGGTGGACGTCGCGACTGCGCGGCGCTCTCCTCGCCGCCCACGCGAGCCGCATCGCGCGCCGCTGTCGGTGCAACCGATGCGTTCGGCTCGCCGGACTTTCGCCGTGCTCTCGAACCAGAGTGTCTTCGTCGTCGTCCCCGCCCGGAACGAATCGGAGCGCATCGGGCGCGTGATCGGGACGATGCCCGCGTTCGTCGACGGCATCGTCGTCGTGGACGACGCGAGCACGGACGAAACGGCGCGCCGCGCGTGGGAATGCGGAGACGCCCGAGTCGTCGTCGAACGCCACGCGGACAACCGAGGCGTCGGCGCCGCGATCGTCACCGGGTACCGAGCCTCGGTCGCACGGGGCGCGGACGTCGTCGCCGTCATGGCCGGTGACGCACAGATGGACCCCGCCGATCTCGAAGCCGTCGTCACACCCGTGATCCGAAGCGACGCGGACTACGTGAAGGGGAACCGCTTCCGTCACACCGCCGTGAAGGCGATGCCGCTTCCGCGCCGCGTAGCGGGCCGCGCCCTCGCGTTCGCGACGCGGCTCGCGACGGGCCTCGACGTCCACGACAGCCAGTGCGGCTACACGGCGCTCTCCCGCGACGCCATCCTGAGTCTTCCGCTGGAAGATCTCTGGCCCCGCTACGGCTACCCGAACGATCTCCTCGCGCTCCTCGCTCGCGGCGGCTTCCGCGTCGCGGAGGTCCCGATTCGCCCCGTCTACGCCGGCGAAGCGAGCGGCATCCGGCCGTGGCACGCGCTCGTCGTGCTCGGGTTACTGGCGCGGCGGCGGATGGAACCGAGACCTAAGCGTCGATCGCCCGCTCGATCATCTCGTCGGCCCAGCGGAGGGCGTGACGGAGGTCGAAGCAGCGGTCGAGCTCGGCCGTCGTGAGGCGGGACGTGACTTCCTGGTCTTCGCCGAGCAGCGCGCGGAAGTCTCCCTCGCCGTGGAACGCCTTCATGGCGTTCCGCTGAACGATCTCGTAGGCGCGCTGGCGGGGGAGGCCCATGCCGACTAGCGCGAGCATGACCGCCTCGCTGAAGAAGAGGCCGCCGGAAGCGTCCAGGTTCTTCTTCATGTTCTCCGGGTACACGACGAGGCCTTCCACGACGCCCGCGGCGCGTTCCAGGATGAACGCGAGCGTCGCGGTCGCGTCGGGGGCGATCATCCGCTCGGCGGAGGAGTGCGAGATGTCCCGCTCGTGCCAGAGGGCGACGTTCTCGAGCGCGGGGATCACCGCCGAGCGGACGACGCGGGCGAGCCCGCAGAGGTTCTCGCTGAGCACCGGGTTCCGCTTGTGCGGCATCGCGCTCGAGCCCTTCTGACCCTTCGAGAACTTTTCTTCTGCCTCGCCGACCTCCGTCCGCTGCCAGTGGCGGACGTTCGTCGCGAGTCGCTCCACGCCGGCGGCGACGACGGCCAGGGCCGAGAAGAAGGCCGCGTGCCGGTCCCGGGCGACGACCTGCGTCGCGACCGTCTCCGGTTCCAGGCCGAGCGTCGCGAGCGCGCGCTTCTCGACGTCCGGCGCGAGGTGCACGTAGGTGCCGACCGCGCCCGCGATCTTGCCGACGGCGATCTCCTTTCGCGCCGTCTCCAGGCGGTGCCGCCCGCGCTTGATCTCCGCGAGGTGGCCCGCGAGCACGACGCCGAAGGTCACGGGCTCGGCGTGGATGCCGTGGGACCGCCCGATCATCGGCGTGTGGGCGTGCTCCTTCGCGCGGTCCGCGAGCGCGGCGACGAGGCGGTTGCAGCGGAGGAGGATCTCGTCCGTCGCGCGGACGAGGAGCACGGCGAAGCTCGTGTCGAGCACGTCGCTCGACGTCATTCCGCGATGGAGCCACCGCGCGGGCTCGCCGGCGAGCGACTCCACGTGCGTCAGGAACGCGATGACGTCGTGTCGCGTCGTCTTCTCGATCTCGAGGATGGCCTTCGAGTCGAGCGAGAGCTTCATGTCCCGGATCGTCTTCGCCGTCCCCTTCGGGACGAAGCCCGCTTCTTCCATCGCCTCGCAGCCCGCGAGCTCGACGTCCAGCCAGACGGAGAAGCGGGTGGCGTCGGACCACAGGTCCGTGAAGAATTCGGGCGTGTAGCGCGGGATCATGCGCGGCCCATACCCGCTTTTTTCCCGCGCCTCCACCCGAACCGGGAGGAGGCCGGATCCGCGGCTTCCAGGGCGCTGCTCAGGCGGGCCGCGGCGCGAAGAAGGCGAGAAGAAAGGCGCCCCACAGCTCCTTCCCGCGCGAAAATTCGAGGACGCCGCCGCGCTCGAGCTTCTCCGCCGGGACGTCCCGGAAGAGGACGTCGAAGAGCGCTTCCTGGTCCCGCGCGCGCACGGCGAGATCGGCGCGCGGCTCGGCCCGCTCTTCCACGCCGAGCTTGCCGGGTTCGAGGGTGAGCGTGAAGCTCCGCGGGAGCGGGCCCACGGCGAGCTCGGCGACGAAGCGTTCCCCGCCGCGGTAGCGCCGCTTCATGGAGAGGAGCGCCCAGCCGATATCCATGCGGTCCCCCTTCCGCGGGTGCGCGAGGTAGCGGCCGCCCCAGCGCGCGAGCTCCATCACCACGGGCTCGAGCGCCCTTCCGGCGTCCGTGAGCGCGTACACGTCGGACGACGCGGGCGGCGGGAGCTTCCGTCGCTCGACCAGACCCTCGACGACGAGCTCCTTCAGGCGCTTCGCGAGGAGGTTCGTCGTGATGCCCTCGAGGCTCGCGAGGAGGTCCCCGTACCGGCGCGGTCCGAGCAGGAGGTCCCGGACGACGAGGAGCGTCCACCGCTCTCCCACGACGTCCAGGGCGCGGGCGAGGCCGCAGTGCTGGGCATACGTTCGCCGCGCCGGATTCACTTTACTTTTTATTAGTTACTGCTATCAAAAAGTCAACCATGAACGAAGCCCCCGGATCCACGCTGGTTCTCGCCGGGTTCCCGGCCCTCGCCGCGCTCGCGGCGGGGCTCTTCGTGTTCCAGGCCCACGTCTCCGGAGACGCCGACGAGGCGGGCGGCAGGAAAGCGGCGCGGCAGGCCGCGCTCCGCGTCGCGGTCCTGTTCGTCGTGCCGGGCGCGCTCGCGGGCTCGGGCGCGCTCGCGAAGATGATTCACCCCCCGCTCTTCATGCCGATGATGGCGTCGATCCTCGTGGGTACGGTGCTCGTCTCGCGCTCCGCCCTCGGACGCGGCATCGCGACGGGCGCGCCGCTCGCGCTCCTCGTCGGCGCGCAGGGGTTTCGACTCCCGCTCGAGCTCGTGATGCACGAAGCGTCGCTCGAGGGCGTCATGCCGCCGCAGATGTCCTTTCAGGGCCTGAACTTCGACATCGTGACGGGCGCGCTCGCGCTCGTCCTCGCCGCAGGGCTCGCGCTCGAGAAGGTGCCGCGCGGCGTCGTCCTCGCGTGGAACGTGGTGGGCACCGCGCTCCTCGCGAACGTCGTGACCGTCGCGGTGCTCTCCGCGCCGTGGTTCGCGTTCTTCGGACCGGATCGAGTGAACACGTTCGTGCTCCACCTGCCCTACACGTGGCTCGCGACGGTGATGGTGCCGTTCGCGCTGTTCGGGCACCTCACCGTGTTCCGCGCGCTCCGCGAGGGCCGCGCGGAGGGCGTCACGCCTCGAAGAAGCGACGGATCTCCTCGTCCCGCCGGAGCGCATCCTCCCGCCCGAGCCTGATCAGCTTCTCGGCGAACCCGCCGTCGAAGCAGAGGAAGGACACCAGGTCGGACTGCCACACCGTCTTCTGGTGCGCGAGCCGCGAGAGGAGCTTCGCGCCGAGGCCCTCCGCCTTCATGCCGCGCGCGTGATTCATCGCGAGCTCCCCGACGTCCAGGCTCGGCCGGAACACGAGCGCGCTCACCTTCCGGTAGGCCATGTTCCGCTCGCGGTACACGGTGCGGTGGAACGCCTCGAGCTGCTCGCGCGTGAGCACCTTCTCGAGGGTCTCGATCATGTGGTTCAGCCGTTCGAGGACCTGGAGGTCGTAGTGCGTCGGGTCGAGGAGGAGCGCGTTCAGCACCTTGCCGAGGAGGAACGCGGGGTTCTTGTAGGACGCCTCGCGGACGGTGACCGGGATCTCGGCCTGCTCGCCGTGCGGGCTCTCCGAGAGGAGCGAGATCACGACGAGGCGATCGGCGCCCGCACGGATCGCGGGAGCGATCGGCGTGTTGAACCGGACGCCTCCGTCGCAGTACTCGACGCCCGCGATCCGCCGCGGGGGGAACACGAGTGGAAGCGCCGCCGAGGCGAGGACGTGCTCGAGCTCGATGCGCTCTCGCCGCACGTTGCGGCGCGGGTCGTTCGACGGCGGGAAGGAGACGTAGGGCGGCGCCTCCGCGAACAGGGTCGTCCGGCCGCTCGCGATCTCGAGCGCCGCGATGACGAGCGCGTGGACGACGCCGTCGTCGACGTTCCTGTGGAGGCGCTCGAAGGGCACCTGCGTCTTCACCAGGTCGTGGAGGGGGAGCGAATCGAGGAGCGCGCGCGCCTGGATGGGTTTCCCGCTCGACGTCTCCTCTTCGCCGAAGTTCCTCGCCGACCAGATGCCGAGGAGCCCGCGGAGGTTCAGCCGGAGGTGATCGGAGAGCTTGAGCGATTTCCAGGCGTTCTCGAGGCCGCCGATCTCGAGGTCGCTCCGATCCGAATGCGCGGCGAAGTACGCGGCGTTGATGGCGCCGACGGACGTCCCGCAGAGGACGCTGAACGGCGTGTGCGAAAATCCGCGGTCCTCGAGGACCTCGAGGATGCCGGAGACGACGCCGACCTGGTACGCGCCGCGCGCGCCGCCGCCCGAGAGGACGATGCCGGTGCGGGAGCCGGGCGGTGCGGGGAGCGAGTGCCGGACGGACGGGGGGCTCACGACTTTCTCATCATCGACCCCGGAGGGTCCTGACGACAACAATCATCGGAAACCTCGACGTGTAGAGGGGGTGTGCTCCGGCGACATCCTCGGAAACCTCGACGTGTAGAGGGGGGTGTGCTCCGGCGACATCCTCGGAAACCTCGACGTGTAGAGGGGGGGATGCACAGCGATATTCCAAGATGGAATATCGCGCATTCTCACCTCACATGAATGGCGATGCGCCGGGCGAGCGGAGAGGCGGAACAGGCTTCCGCCCGCAACGCGGGATGCCGGGTGGGGCATCCCCGAATATCGGGTGCTCGGGCTCCTCTTCGCGTCCTTCGAAGAACGCGAGCTCCCTAGTACACGTCGATGTGGGTGCCCTTCTCGCTCCAGACCTCGCGCGGCACCTCCGCCGTCGGCTCGGCGCGGCACGTCATGCTTCGATATTCGACGGCCGAGACGCCGTCCCGCGTCCCTGCCGCGTTGCGAAAGAGGTACGAGCGCTCGTTCGCGTCGGGGAACACGACCCCCTGCTCGGTCTGGCCGAGCGAGGCCGCCTCCATGAAGACGAGGGAAGCCTCGAACGCCGCGGCGCAGGGGCTCTCCGGCGTCCCGTGGAGCACCGCGTCGCCCGTGAGGAGCACGCGCATGGGCTCGATCGGGTCCGTGACGATCACCGGGTGACGGCTCCCGTCCCGGAACGGTGAGACGATGCGCGGCGTCCCCGCCTTGTCCGCCGCGGAGCAGGGCCGCGGCGCGACCGGCAGGTCCTTCTGCGTCGGGACGTGGACGGGCTCGTCGAACACGCGCCCCTCGGCCCGGAACGGGTAGAGGAGCCCCTCGGGACGGCCACGGAAGGCCGTCTCGATCAGGAGCCCCGCCGTCTCGCCGGCGTAGGCGATGCCCGTGTGCTCGGTGGGATCGAGCGCGCGGACGCGCGCGTCCGAGAGCCCCACGTTCGTCGCCGCGAACGTCCACCCGGATCCGGCGGCCGAGGCGCGCACGACGGTCGCGCCCTCGATGCGGAGCGGCAGATGCGTCCGCCCGAGCCGCGCGATCTCGGCGTGGAAGCCCCCCTGACCTGCGTCGGCCCATTTCACCTCCGGCACGGTCTCTACCGCCTTCCCGTCCACGAAGAACGCGGGCTGCGCGTCCACGGGCGTCGCGTGCACGCGGACGTACACGCCGCCTCTCGCGATGGAGAGCAACGCCGGCCTCGCGAGACGCATCGCGCCCTTCTCCTCGTAGTCTCCGGGACGGAGCGGCGTGCCGTCCGGAATCGTCGCGTGCCCGATGTGCCCGAAGAGGGCGTCCTGCCACGCGATCTCGATCTTCCGCGTCGCGGCCGCCTTCGGCTCGGCCGCGACGGGGTATCTCATCGCGGCCGCGCCCTCGATCTGGATCGTCGCGGTGTAGGCGTAGTCGGCCGGCTTCGCCACGCGCGGCAGGAGCGTCACGTCGTCCACGACCGGATCCCGACCGAGCCTCGCCTCCGTCACGGAGACGAGCGCGCCGATCGGCTCGTGACGGAGCACGAACCACGCGAGCTTCCCGATCGCCGCCTGTTCGGCGTCGGGCGGCCCGAGCGCGCCCTGGATGCGCCTCCACTCGCCGCTCTCGAGCGAGCAGACGTACGGGACGGACACCCGGGGCTCCGTGCGCACCGGGGCGCGGGCCGCCGGGGGCGGCAGCACCGGCGGCGAAGCCGTCGCTCGCCATCCGAGCCGCGTGACGACGTCCGACAGCACGCAGCCCATCGCCGTGCACGCGACGCGGGGCGAGCACTCGCCGGGGCCCGGACACGGATCCACCGGAAGCTTGCCGAGCGGCGTGAACGTCGCTCCGCCGTCGAGCGACTCCCAGGCGTCGAGCCCCTGCGGGGTCACGGCGAAGCCGCGCTGACCGGCCGCTCCGAGCCGGGCGTTCTCGACGGGCGGTTTCGCGACCGCGAGCGCTCGCCCGTCGTCGTCGAGGACGAGCCACGTGCGCCGGCCGCTCCGGGAGAGCACGAACGACACCGTGCCGTCCTCCGCCGCGCTCGCGCCCTCGACGGAGAGGTCCGAGCCGCGGGGGCGCGAGTCGTCTTCGGGCAGCTTGATCGACTCGACGTCCCTCGCGTCGAAGGACGCGCCGTGGTCGTGCGACACGAAGACGGAGAGTGCATCCCCCTTCGAGCGACGGCCGAGGGCGTAGAGCGTCCGGCCGTCGTAGGAGGCGAGGAGCGCGTACGGCGTGGTCGCGAGCGACGGCGTCGCTGCGGGGACGAGATCCGCGGTCGTGCCGCCGTCCGTCGCGACGCTGCCCCGGACGTGGACGCCCATCGGTCGGCACCCGGGGCCGCGGAGGGTCGCCGGACAGACGCCGGAGACGACGAGCGCGCCCTCGTCCGTCACGGCGAGCGCGAGCTCCGACGTCCGGCCCTCCACGGCGTAGGGTTCGAGCGTCCAGGTGCGGCCGCCGTCCGCGCTCCTTCGAACCTCGAACGGCTGCGTGACGAGCGGCGCCTTCTGACGCGCGCACACGGCGTAGAGCGCCTTCCGGCCGCCGGCGAGCCGGACCTCGGAGCAACCCGCGAGGAAGGGCAGCGGCGCTCGCGTGAGCGGCTGCCCGAACGCGCCGCTCGTCAGATCGTACCCCTGGTCGCCGGCCCAGCGGAGCTCGAGCCACCGTCCGTCGACCACGACGGCGCGCCCTTCCGCGAGCGCGGACGCCGATGGACCGAGCGGCACTTTCGTCCCGAGCGCGAGCGTGCGCGGCGCGAGCGGACGCGTGAGGGGACCGAGCGCGTCTCCGTGATCGGCATCCCAGACGCGATAGCCGAGCGCGGAGGAGACCACGACGCCGAGGTTCTCGTCGGCGAGGAGCTCGATCGCGCCGAGCGGCGGGATCGCGGTGCGAACGAACGACGCGCCGAAGTCCGAGGTCGCGAAGAGGGCCTCGGGGACGGCGAGGGCGAGGCCCTTGCCGTCCGGACGGAGCGCGACGTCCTGGAAGACGACGCCGTCGGGCCCGACCTTGGACCACGCCGCGCCGCCGCTGTCGCTCCGCGCGAGCGTGAGATCCTTCCGGACGCCGACGAGGACCGAGCCCGACGCCGCGACGCGGACGAGCGGCTCGAGCGGCGTCGTCGAGCGCACGAAGGGCCCGATGGCGTCCTTGGACTCGTACGTCGTGCCGCTCCGCCCGAGGAAGAGGAACGACGAGTCCTTCTTCTGCGCGAGGATCAGATCTTCGGGCGCGAGCTCCGCGGCCGGGACGGCATAGGCGGCCTCGGGCGCGACGAGCCAGCGCTCGCCGCGCTGCCCCGCGAGGACGACGGCGCCGTCGGGGAGCGTGACGCGGGTGCCGAGCGCGGCCGCCTCGCGCGGGTGATACCGATAGACCGCGGGCGTCGGAAAATCCGACGGGCTCGGCTTCGGCGCGTCGAGCAAGGACACGCGGGACGCGGCGAGCGGCGGCGCCTCGTGACCGCCGCAGCCGGCGAGCACACCGAACGAAAACAGGAGCGACGACCAGAACGCCCGCATGCCGGTCTTTTCATCGTACCCCATGCCGGCGGATCCGGAAGGAGCCGGACGCGCCCTCTGCCCTCGGGATTCGCTCCGCCTCACGCGCTTCTGAGCGTGAACACCGAGATCTCCGGAGCGACGCCGAAGCGCACGGGCGGGCCGGTCGTCCCGAGACCGGCGTTGACGTAGAGCCGTGAATGTCCGCGGATGTGGAGCCCCGGGGCGTGCTGACGCGCGAGGCGCGAGAGCGACCACCGCTTCGAAAAGAAGGGAACGCCGATCTGACCGCCGTGCGTGTGACCGGAGAGGACGAGATCCACGCCCGCGGACGCCGCCTCCTCGAAGAAGTCCGGATAGTGGGAGAGGAGCACCGTCGGGGCGCCGGGGACGCGTCCCGAGAGCGTGCGCGCGAGATCGTCCCGTCCCGTCATGCGATCGTCGAGCCCGGCGACGACGAGGCGCGCGGCCCCGCGCGAGACGACGCGTGACGAGTTCCGGAGCACCGTGGGCCCCTCGAGGGCGATGAGCTGCGCGAGCGCGTCGGGGTTCGACTGGTCGTGATTGCCGAGGGAGACGAACACGCCGTCCTTGCCCGAGAGACGGCCGAGCACGGCCGCGACGTCGGGGTAGAACGTCGACCCGGCCGTGACGAGGTCCCCCGTCACCGCGACGAGATCCGGCGCGAGCGCGTTCACGCGCGCCGCCCAGGCGAAGCCGCGATCCTTCGTGTCGAAGTTGCCGATGTGGAGGTCGCTCACCTGCAAGATCCGATAGCCGTCGAGCTCCTCGTCGAGCCCGACGATCGGGATCTCCACGTGAGTGACGGCGATGCGCCTCCGCCCCGCCGTGAAGCCCCACACGGCCGCTGCGAGAGACGCCACGTAGACGAACGCCGCGGCTCCGCGGACGGCGCTCCCGAAGGAGAGGCTCGCGAGCCGCGAGACGATCCCCGCCGCGGGGAGCGACGGCAGGAACAGCAGCGTCGCGAGGAGGGACGCACACCAGTGCGCGAGCACGGGCTCGTCGAGGACGACGACGCGCACGGCGGGCCGCCGCCCGTCGCTCACGACGGCGCCGAGCACCCGGAGCGTGACGAGGAGGGCGAGGGCGCCGAGCGCCGCGGCCGCCGATCCGGAGACGACGACCGACGCGCCGAGCGCCGGCACGACCTGGAGCAGCGCCGTGACGCCGTAGACGATGAACCGGAACCGACGGAACCGCTGCCGTCGCGAGGGCGGTCGCTCTCCGGAAACGACGTTGCCCTCCGCGCCAGGAGACGCGGAAGGCAATGATCGAGTGCCGTCAGGCGGCATCGGGCCCCCCCGGAGGCGCGGGGTGCTCGCTGCTCACGGGGTCTCAGCCCTGGAGGAGCGCGAGGATCTTCTGCTTCGTCGTGAGGCCCACGAGCTGGGCGGCGCGCTGGCCGTTCTTGAAGACCATGAGCGTCGGCACGCCGCGGATGCCGAGCTTGGACGCCGTCACCGGCGCGTCGTCGATGTCCAGCTTGCCGACCCGGATCTTGCCGGCCATCTCGTCCGCGACCTGATCCACGATCGGGGAGAGCGCTTTGCACGGTCCGCACCACGTCGCCGTGAAGTCCACGAGCACGGGCTCGTTCGACTTGAGGACCTCGTCGTCGAAGTTCATGTCGTTGAAGACGCGGACGTTTGCTGATGCCATGATGCCTTCCTACTGGAGTGCGACGACCGGGTCGCCGCGGTTCTCGGCGCGAGCCGAGACTCCCCCATTTAATGCTTCCGGGACCAGACGCAACGACCGAACCTGGCCCGGGAAAGCCCGGCACATAGCGTGTAACTACTCAAGATGACTTCAATTTTATCGATTCCTTTGAACGATGCGGCGGCGTAGTCAGGGGGTCGTCCTCCCGCCCGCGCGGGCGGAGACCGAGGAGCCCTGGCCCTCGCGCTGGACGCCGCGGGGGGTGACGGCGGCACTGGAGCCGCTGGTCGCGCCCGCGCGCCGGGAACGCATCCGATCGGTCCTCGCCGATCGGCTCGTCGCGGTCACGGTGGTGATGGACGCGCCGCACGACCCGCACAACGGGGGCGCGGTGCTCCGCTCCTGCGACGCGTTCGGGGTCCAGGAGCTCCACGTCGTGCCACGGGAGGAACCGTTCGCGATCTCCACGACGGTGACCCGGGGGAGCGAGAAGTGGGTGGACCTCGTGAAGCACCCGTCCGTGCCGGAGGCCGTGGAGACGCTCCGGAACCGCGGCTACGAGCTCGTCGCGACGCATCCCCGGGGTTCGCTCGTGCCGGAGGATCTCGCGAAGATCCCGAAGCTTGCGCTCGTGCTCGGCAACGAGCACGACGGCATCCGGGAAGAGCTCGAGCGAGCGGCGTCCCGGACGGTGCGGGTCCCCATGCGCGGCTTCGTGGAGAGCCTGAACCTCTCGGTCTCGGCCGCGCTCCTGCTCCGCGCCGCGACGGCGGGGCGCCCGGGCGATCTCCCCGAGCCGGACCGGGAGCGCCTCTACGCCCGCGGCCTCTACAAGAGCGTGCCGCGGGCCGATCGCGTGCTCGCGGCGATGACGCCCGGGTGACTCAGGGCGGGCAAGCGCCCGTGGGTTGCCCGGTGGTGGGGTTCGTGCAGAGGACGCACTTGTCGTTCGAGTCGGCGCAGTCACCCCGCTGCAGGAGACTGCCCATCGGGATCTGATCGACGATGCAAGAAGGCATGCAGACCCCAGGCTGACTCAGGAACGTACAGGACGGGAACCTGTACGTCGGGTCCGTGACGAGCTTCGTCGGCACGCACGCGTCGTTGCTACTGGCGCAATCCACCTGCGGAAGCTGAGAGGCCCCCGTGACGTTCGGCAGCGCAGCGCGCGGCACGCACCGGCCGACGCCCGCGCAGCAATCCGGGAACCGGAACGGGGCGTCCGTGGGACCGGGATCGCAGCCGACGTTGCAGATGCCCGTCGACGAGCCGTCTGCCGGGTTGTAGCAGGGCGCGCAGCGATCGTCCGGGCCGCAGCCGCCCTGGGGGAGGACGCCGGAGAGCGAGCGCACGATCGGGATGCACATCGACGCGCAGCGACCTTCCATGTTCGCGACGGAGCGGCACGACGGAAGGAGCACGTTGCCCTGCGTCGCGACGATCGAGTCCGGCATGCAGACCATGTCCTGACCGCAGGAATCCAGGATGCTCGCGGGGGCGTTCGGGTAGTCCGCGCTCGCGACGCAGCGACCGCCGCTGCAGGTGCTGCACGGAGGAAGGAGCGAGGGATCCTGGAGGTTTCCACTGCACTGAGTGAATCCGCCGGTCGCCGGCGGATCGCCGCCGGCGCCCACGGTTCCGCCGTTCCCCGGCTCGTTCCCGGTGCCGCCGCTCTCGGCTCCGCCGGACGAGGTGCCGTTTCCCGCGCCGCCGGCGCCCGGTCCGTCGCCACCGACGTTCGAGCCGCCGGAACCACCGTTGCCTCCGCCGGCGCCCGGAGTGCCGCCGCCGGAGGGCGCGCTGCCGGTGCCGAAGTGTGGCGGCGCGCTCGAGTCGGTATCCGCCTTCTGTCCGCAGTTCGGGAGCAAAGCCAAGCAAGCCGCCGTCGCGGCAGCGATGACGTGAGTTCTCATACGCGGCGGAGCCTCCCATGGGGGATGACGACGGTCCATCGTGTACAGTGCGGACTCGCGGGGCGCGACGCGGGCGCGTGCCGCATCGGAAAGAAAGGTTCATCACCATGGTAGTCGAGGGTCCGACGCGACGCGCCGTCGGTGTTCCCGGAGCTCACGGTCTGAGCTCGCTGATCTTGATCTTCTCCGGCTGGCTCTGCGCGTGCTCGAGCTCCGGCAACGCCGGAAATCCGACAACTCAGGTTGACGGGTCCATTGCGAGCGGCGGCGCTTCGAGCGGCGGAAGCGGCGGCGCCGCGACGGGCGGCGTGAACGCGAACACGGGAGGCGCGAGCAGCGCCGGCGGAGCGGGCGGCGGCGCGGCGGGGAGCGCCGGCGCGGGAGGCTCGGGCGCGGGCGGCGCCTCCAACGCCGATGCGAGCGCGCCGAAGGGCGTCCTCGTGATCGTCGGGAGCGGCTCCTACGGCGGCTCGAACGGCCGCCTCTCGCTCTTCCGCTACGACCTCGGCACCGGAGAATGGACTCCGAAGGGAGGCATCGACGCGGGCGGGCTCGAGAGCTTCGCGGCGTGGGACGGCGCGCGCTCGGCGCTCTACGCCGCGGACGAGGCCGACGGCAATCTCCGGCGGTTCGCCTTCGACGCCGCGACGTTTTCGCTCTCCGCGCCGACGTCCGTCACTACCGCCGGGCACCCCGTGTTCGTCACCACGACGAGGAGCGGCGCGTTCGCGCTCGTCGCTCACTACAACGAGGGGAGCGTGCAGGCCTTCCCGACGAGCGGTGGAACACCCGGCGCCGCGGTGGACTCGGAGTCTCCCGGATCCCAGGCGCACGCGATCGTGCTCTCTCCCGACGAGCGCTTCGCGTACGTGCCGTGCAAGGGGAGCGATCTCGTCGCGCGCTACGCGTTCGACGCCGCCACGGGCGCGCTCACCGCCGCTCCGCCCGCGACGACCACGCAGGCGAACGACGGACCCCGGCACATCGCGTTCACGCGGGACGGCCGGCGCGCGTTCGTCGTGAACGAGAAGTCGTCGACGGTCCTGTCGTTCACCGTCGACCCCGTGACGGGCGCGCTCACGCAGGCCGATCGCGTGAGCAGCCTGCCCGAGGGGTTTTCCGGCCAGAGCACGGGAGCGGAGATCCTCGTGTCACCGACCGGCGGAACCGTCTACGTGACGAACCGGGAGACCGGGACGGACGGCGACGTCCTGTCGCTCCGCGTGGAGTCGGACGGACACCTGACGCCGCTCGTGCACCGCTCCACGAAGGGGCAAACGCCGAGGAGCGCCGCGCTCGATCCTTCGGGCAGCGTGCTCTTCGTGGGAAACCAGGACGACACGACGGTCGCGATTCTCCCCGTGGATGGCGCGACCGGCGGGCTCGGGACGGCGCGCGTGGTGGACGTCGGAAATGCGCCGTATTTCGTGGGAACCGCCCCGCTCTCCGAATGAGTGACAGCCCGGCCCGGCTGTATTAGCGTCGCGCGCTCGTAAAGGCACACCCATGGCAGGCACAGTCATCGCAGCCGGGCTCTCCATCGAGGGCGAAGTCACGAGCCAGGAAGAAGTGGTCGTCCTCGGGACGGTCCGCGGCACCCTCACGAGCCAGGACGCGGTGTCCGTTGGCCAGGGCGGCGTCGTGGAGGCCGACATCAAGGCGGCGTCCCTGAGCTGCGCCGGGCACGTGACGGGCAACGTCACCGCGGCGGAGCGCGTGGACATCCAGGCCGGCGGCCGGTTGATTGGGGACGTCAAGGCGTCTCGCCTGACCATTGCAGACGGAGCCTCGTTCAAGGGCAACGTCGACATGGACGTGTAGGAAGAACGATGGCGGAAGGTTCGGTCATTGGGCAGAGCACCGTCGTTCGCGGCAACGTCCGCGGCGAAGGCAGCCTAGAGATTTTCGGTCGCGTGGATGGGGACGTGAGCGTCACCGGAGACGTGACGCTCGGCGAGAACGCGAGCGTCCGCGGGGACGTGAACGGCGCCCGCCTCACCATCGGAGGCACCGTCACCGGAGACCTCCGTGGAACGGAAGCCGTCGTCCTCGAGCGCACCGCTCAGGTCACCGGGGACATCATCGCGCCCCGCCTCGGCATCGAGGAAGGCGCGCTGGTCCGCGGCGGCATCCGGATGGACGCACCGACGGGCAGTGGCCGCGCTCAGAGCGACCGCCGCCCCGCGCCCCGTGCCGAAGCTCCGCGCCCCGCAGCGCGCCCCGCGGCCCCTCCCCCGTCCGCCCCCGCCCAGAAGAAGCAGCCGCCCGCCCCCGTGGTCCCGGCCTTCCGCGGCCTCACGGCGAAGAAGAAAAAAGTCCGCGGGCGCTGAGCTGGAGCCCGGCGCCCCCTTCGCCGTCGTCGCGACCCGGGGGGCGCCCGCGAGATCGGACAGTTTGTATACAAACTATCCCGGTCGGAAACGCCCCCGTGGGACAGTCCCCAGCTCGGATAGTTTGTATACAAACTATCCCGGTCGGAGGCGCCCCCTTCGGGATGCCGGAGAATATCCCGTCGGAGATGCCACCCTCGGGGCGCCCGCTCGGGATGCCCGCTCGGGATGCCCCCCTCAGGATGCCCCCCTCAGGATGCCCGCTCGGGATGCCTGCTCGGGACGCCCCCTCGGAACGCCCCAGAGAGACGCCCCCGTGGGACGCCCCAGATCGGATAGTTTGTATACAAACTATGCCTGGCGGAGAGGCCCCCTCGGGGCGGGATCGTCGGTGGGCGCTTTGCGTCGTGGGGATGGGGGGAAATTTGGTAACTTGGGGGTAGTGCTTCGCTTCGCCTCTCTGGGTCTGGTGCTCGCGCTGGCGGGCTTTTCGGGCAGCGCCCGGGCCGACGAGGAGTCGGACAAGGAAGAACGGAAGCGCATCGAGACGTGGCTCGAGTCGGAGCCGGCTCATGCGGATCTCGGGGCCACGAGCGCGCCGGAGGCGCCGCCGCCTCCGCCGCGGAAGCACGGGTTCGTGGTCGAATCGAGTGTCGGCGCGATGGGGCACATCGGGTCGATGAGCCACATCACTCCGGCGATGCCGTGGTTTCGCACGGCGTTCGGCTGGGAACCGACGAAATGGGTCATGCTTCTCGCGCAGGGAGACATCGCGGCGGCATCGACGTCGCTCGCGAACCCTCCGCCGGACCCGCGCGGCTACGCCCTCTGGGGGCTCTCCGGCGCGGTGCGGTTCGGTGTGCAGCCGACGTCGTTCCTCGGCATCTCGGCGCAGGGCGAGATCGGCGCGGCGCGCGTGACGGAAGACGTGCTCTCCACGTACGGGTACAAGGACGCGAACAAGGTGGGCCCGTACTTCGGCGCGCTCGTCGGCGTCGAGTGGTACCAGGTGAGCCCCCACGTCGCGCTCGTCCTCCAGGGCGGGATCCGGAGCTATGCCTCGATCTTCGATCGCACGGCGCTCCCGGGCGGCGCGGCGCTCGCGTGGATCAGCGCGGGCGCGCTCAAGTACACGTTCTGAGCGCCGGGTGCCGCCCGATCACAGGGCCACACAGCGCCCGGCCTGACACTTCGGTACGGGCGGATGAAGCATCGGCTTGCATTGCATGATCGGGCAGCCTTCCTTCCGCGCCCCGGCGCTCCGACTGGCGCGGGCATCGCAAGCGTCGAGGAACCGCTGGATGGAGGCTCTGGTCGCGGGAGTGATGCCGCACTGTCCACCACAGCAGGCGTAGTCGCCGGTGGTAGGCACGTCCGTCACGCCGCACTCCTCGTCTCGCTGACAGGCCGTGTCGAGGTGCGGCAGGACCGTGCCCGTCGGCAGCGCCGCTCGCGACGGAGAACCGCCGAAGACCATGCACGGCCCGCTCGGCTGGCACCACACCTTGCCGCTGTCGAGATCGACGTTCCCGAAGGGGCAGGACCCCGCGCCGGACGGCGTTCCCGCCACGTGCAGGTAGAGGAGGCCGGTATCGTCGAGGAGCGGCGGCTCGCTGGCCGTCGGCGCGACGATACCGGGGCAGGTCGAGACCTTCTTCCTGGCGGCGTCACGGTCGACGATTCGCGTGCGCGGACGGAGCTGCCAGGCGTGCGGTTCGTTCGAGCCGACGAGCGTGTGCGCCCGAAGCGACGCGAGAATGGCGTCGTCCGGGACGTCGGCGCCCCCGCGACGGACGACGAAGCCGTCGTTCATGGAGACGACGGCCCAGTCGACGCTCATCTGGTAGTGGAGGACGAAGGTGTCCGGATCTCCACGCGTCGCCATCTCCCAGGAAACGAGCTGCAGGTGATCCCGCACCCAGGCGTCGGGCAAGCGCACGTCGTCGCGTAGAAAGCGCTGCCAGAGCGAGACGTAGTGGCACGGGCGAGACGAGGCTCCCGGTTCGCACGTCACCGGGTTCGCGACGCCGGCCGGGGGCAAGTCGTCGGCGGGGGCTGCCGGCGGGCCGCCGATGACTGCGCTCGCGCCAGGGGGCGCCGTCTCCACCGGGGCTGGTGGCGAAGCGGACGGCGACGGTGCGACGAGGATCGGGCGCGCCGGAGGAGCCGGTGGGGCCTCGCTCGCCGGTCGGGGTCCGCCGCACGCGGCGAGAAGAGCGGCGGGAACGCCGGCAACCGCGAAAGCCCGTGCGCCCCGGAACCGTCCTCGTGCACGCGAGACCCCGGAGGCGACCGTCGGCATGCGGGACAAGATAGCGGAACTCGGTGTGGGGCGACCAGGCCGCTCGCCACCCGGGACGGCGACGCGAGCGTCACCTCGACACCGTCGCCCGACGGGTTCGGCTCAGTGATACGTCGCCGTGAAGAGGAGCGACGGCGCGGCAGCGACGGCGTGGATCCACCGCGTCCCGGCGTCGTCGTCCTCTGGAATGCCGGCGAACGTGATGCGGCCGAGGACACCGAGGCCCCAGTCGTCTCCGATCCACCACTCGTTTCCGAAGCCGATCATGCCACCGAGGCCGACGGGGGCGTCGTCGTCACGAATGCGCACGCGTTCCGGCTCCACGCCGGAGAGCGACGCCACGCCGAGCCCCGCCTGGAGGTGAACACCGCCATGCGGCTTGATCCACCAGTCCACGAACATCGCGAGGAGCGCGAGCCCGTCCGGGTGCCGGAGCTCCGTGGGGACGTCCGGGCCGTCTCCCTGCCTCACGCGCGTCGCGACGAGGCCGGTATTGTAGAAGCCGCCGCCGAGGACCACGCCGCGCCCGACCGTTCCGCCGATCGCGATCTCGCTCGCGGTCCCGAAGCCGTCGATGATGCTCGGACGGAAATGGTCGTGTCGGTCCTGATCCGCGGGCGCGAGCGTGTCTCCGAACGCGGTGAGCCCGAGGCCGAGCCGCAAGTAGAGGCCGTCGTGGGTGTGGACGTGCCGCGGCTCCGGAGGAGGCGGAGGAGGCGCCGTCTTCAGCTCGATCTTGGCGGGCGGGGCCGGAGCGGGCGCCGGCGCAGGCGCCGGTGCGATCGCGGCGGGCGGCGCCGTGGGAGCGGCTGCGGCGGGCGGCGTCGCTTCCGGCGGAGCGGTGGACGGATCTGCCGGACTCGGGCTCGCCGGGGACTCGGCCGCGGGCGGCGGAGTCGGAGCAATCGGCGCAGCGGGAACCGTCGCCGCCACGGGAGCCGCGGCGAGGACGAGTGGAAGAGCGAAAGCGACGGCGGTCATGGCCGGAGACGATGCAGCAGTCGGGCCGTTTCGTCGAGCGTTCGCGCGAGCGGCGGCCAGGGCTCAGAGCGGGTGCCCGTCCACGCGGAGCTGGAAGGTGAAATACGGCGGAATGCACGCGGCGCCGTTCGGTCCTCGTGCGCAGACGTAGTCGTCGCGACACGGGGCGTGGAAGCCGCACGCACGGACTGCACCGGGGCGCGTGTGCTGCGCGACACACCGATCGAAGGGCGTGCCGGCAGCGAGACAGTCGTTGAATTCCGTGAGGAGCGCGATGCCGCCGCACGTCGCGCCGGGGGGGAGGGAGTCGCAGCCCCCGGAGCACATCCCTCCCGGAAAGCCGACCGCGTTCTCCTCGCACACGCGACCCTCGCCGCAGGATGCTTTCGCCGCGAGCCGGACGGAGTCTCGGTGCGGATCGCGCTCGACGGTGACGGGGCCGCTCTCGCACGAATCGCCGTAGCCGGGGCCGTTTACGGGCTCGCACTCGCCGAGCTCGTCGTCGAAGTGACGGACGCAGGCGAGCCCCGCGCCGCAGGTCCAAGCCGAAAATCCCGGATCGCCGAGGCCGCACCGCGCGCCGACTCCGTCGTCGCCCGGTGCGTGCTCCGCGAACGGACGGAATTCGTCGGGCGAGCGGCCCTCGGCGAGCGCCGTGACGTACGGCCGGCGCCGCTCGAGCTCCGCGTGGAAATGCGGCGACATCGGGACGGCGAGCGCGTCCACGACGTCACTCTCCGGCTCCACGCCGAGGAAATGGAAACCCGCGATGCTCCGGCTCTGGTGACACCCGGGACACGTCATGGCGTCGAGGCGACGAAGGAACGCGACCGGTGACGCGATCGTCCCACTGCCCGACGGAACCGCGGAGCGGACGTCCTCCGGCGAGAACAGGGACCGGTAGAGCCGGTTCGCGCGCCGCGCGAGCCCGTGGGGCGACACGGAGACGGCTCTCGTCGCGAGGAACCGCTCGGGCACCACGAGCGTCCCTCGATCCAGCGCCACTTCCGCGTTCCGGAGGAACGCGAGGAGCTCGCCGCGAAGCGCGGGATCCCTGGAGAGCCGGGCGACGTCCGGCGTGTTCTCGAGCGGCGCGGGGACGAGGAACGGCGCCTTCTCCGTTCGCCTGAAGACGCGGAGCACGTACTCCGCGTGCCCGGCCATCGACGGCCTCACGGTGGACGGCCAGCGAACGCTCTGGAAGTTCGTCTCCACGGACTTCGGCACCCACCGCGCGCGTCGCTCCGGAGCGAGCGGCCCCGTGGCGCCGACGAGGTATTTCCCCTCCTCCCCGCGCTCGCGGACTCCCGCCGGACGGAGCCAGCTCCCGGCGACGTCCTTGCACGAGCCCTGCGCATCGGGCTCCTGGTACGAGACGACGTTCAGGGTCATCGGGAGACGCGAGTCCATGCGGCCCGCCTTCGTCTCCACCGAGTACGCGAGCCGGTAGACGAAGCGCACTTCTCCGCAATGTTCGGGCGCGAAGGGGCGTCGATCGAGGCGGTTCACGACGCCGACGAGCTCGAAGCGCGCCGCGTCCGACGCGAGCCACCTCGGATCGAACTGACGGTGAGCGAAGCGCATGCCGACGCCGGACGCGGGGTCGGCGGCGCGATCACGAGCGAGGTCCTCCGCGATCACGGAAGTGACGGCGCGGAACGCGGGAGATGCGGCAAGCTCCCTGGTCGAATGCGCCGGGCTCCCCGTGACGAGCGTCCCGGCGTCGAACCCGGAGCGATCGAGCTCGGCGAGGATCCCGGGATCGGCGACCACGACGATGGGCTCGGCCGCGGGCGGAGCGGGAGACGGCGCCGCGGCAGACGCCGACGGTGCGGACGGCTCCGGAAGGACGACGGTCGCGACGGGCTCGGCCGGCGCGCGGGAGCGAGCGGGCTCCCGGCCCGCCCCGCATCCGAAGAGCGAGCTCGCGACGAGGACCGCCGCCACCCGAGGACCCAAATCGCTGAACGTCCGGGCGGAGCGCGCCGTCATTTCGCCCTTTTGTCGCCGACGCCGCGTGATTTCCACGGAAAACGGGGCGACGCTTCGTCCCCCGGCACAAAATCGTCACTTCCGGTCCATGATTCGGACACGGTCCTGGCGAAGCGTCCGGCGACCCGCCCATGGACTCTCCCGCCACGGCCTCCGAAGGCCTCATGACGTCGCATCCGTCGGTCATCCCGGTCTCGAAGGACGAGGGGAAGAGCGAGAGCGAACCGACGTCCAGGTACATCAACCGCGAGCTCTCGTGGCTCCGGTTCAACCGGCGCGTGTTCGCCGAGGCGCTCGACGAACGGCTCCCGCTCCTCGAACGCGTCCGGTTCCTCGGCATCTTCGGATCCAACCTGGACGAGTTCTTCATGATCCGCGTCTCGGGGCTCCGCACACAGATGGCCGCGTCCGCGGCCGAGCGCTCGTCCGACGGGCGGACGGCGGGCGAGCAGCTCGCCGCCGTCCGCCGCGATCTCCTCCCGACGCTCGAGCGCTGCACGGCGCTCTGGGAGGAAGAGCTCTCGCCCCGGCTCCGCGAAGCGGGCATCACGGTGCTCCGGTACCCGGAGCTGAAGAAGAAGCAGCGGAAGCTTCTCCGGCGGCACTTCAAGGAGTCCATGTTCCCGGTGCTGACGCCGCTCGCGTTCGACCCCGGGCACCCCTTCCCTCACATCTCGAACCTCAGCATCAACCTCGCGGTCGTGGTGCGCGGCACGGACGGCACGGAGCGCTTCGCACGGCTCCGTGCGCCGGTGGCGCTCCCGCGTCTCGTCCGGCTCCCGAGCGAGGAAAAGGCGGACGACTACGAGGGGCTCGGCCTCGCGAACATCGTCGAGCCGAACTTCGTGTGGCTGGAGGAGGTCATCGCCGAGAACCTGGACCTCCTCTTCCCGAAGATGGAGGTCGTCGCCGCGTATCCCTTCCGCGTGACCCGCGACGCGGACGCGGAGATCGGCGAGGACGAGGCGTCGGATCTCCTGACCGCCGTGTCGGACGTCGTCGGGCGGCGGCATTTCGGGCGCGTCGTGCGGCTCGAGATCGACAGCAAGATGCCGGACCGGATCCGGGAAATCCTGACGGTGAACCTCGAGCTCGCGCCGTACCAGGTCTACACGACGACCGGCCCGCTCGGCCTCGCGGACGTGAGCCAGCTCACGAGCCTGGATTTTCCGGCGCTGAAGTACCCGCCGTTCTCGCCGACGAACCGCCTCGCGGGCACGCCGCGCGAGGACATCTTCAAGGTGATCGCGCGGAGGGACATCATCCTCCACCATCCGTACGACTCCTTCGAGACGGTGCTGGAGCTGCTCTCGGCCGCCGCGAAGGACCCCGACGTCATCGCGATCAAGCAGACGCTCTACCGCGTGGGCCCGGCTTCGCCCATCGTCCGGTTCTTGAAGGAAGCCCGCGAGAACGACAAGCAGGTCGCGGCCCTCGTCGAGCTCAAGGCGCGTTTCGACGAGGAGAACAACATCGTCTGGGCGGGCGAGCTCGAAGAAGCGGGCGTGCACGTCGTGTACGGCGTCATCGGCCTGAAGACGCACGCGAAGATGACGCTCATCGCCCGGAGAGAAGGCTCCGGGATCCGCCAGTACGTGCACCTCGCGACGGGGAACTACAACCCGGTCACGGCGCGCATCTACACGGACATCGGGCTCCTGACGTGCAACCCCGACATCGCGCGGGACGTGCTCGACCTCTTCAACGGGCTCACGGGGTACTCCGGCAAGACCGACTACAAGGAGCTCCTCGTCGCGCCGGCGTCGATGCGCGAGCACATCCTGAGCCGCATCGACCGCGAGATCGAGCACCACGAGGCGAAGGGGGGCGGGTTCCTCGCGTTCAAGTGCAACTCGCTCTCGGACGAACGGGTCATCGACGCCCTGTACCGGGCGTCGGGGGCCGGCGTGAAGGTCGAGCTCGTCGTGCGCGGGATCTGTTCACTTCGCCCCGGCGTGCCGGGCCAGAGCGAGAACATCCGCGTCACGTCCATCGTCGGACGCTTCCTCGAGCACGAACGCCTCTACTACTTCGAGAACGGTGGCGCTCCGGAGCTGTTCATCGGAAGCGCGGATCTCATGCACCGGAACCTCGACCGGCGCGTCGAAGTGCTGGTCCCGATCAAAGATCCGAAGCTTCTCGCGCGCGTTCGTGACAGCATCCTCGCCGTGTCGCTGAGAGACAACGTGAAGTGCTGGGAGCTCCAGGCGGACGGCTCCTACAAGCGCAGGTCTCCGGCGGAGGGGGAAACGCCGTTCGACTCCCAGGATCAGCTCATGGCGTCGGGCGGAAGCTGGCGGGACGAATGAGCAGCCGACCTTCGAGCCGACGGCGCGCGCGAGCATCGGCCTGGGGCGCCGAATGATCGACGTCCTCGTGATCCGCCACGGCATCGCCGTGCTGCGGGAAGACGCCGAGCGATTCGGGCTCGCGGACGAGAACCGCCCGCTCACGGGCGAAGGGCGCGCGAAGATGAAGCGGAACGCGCGGGGCATCGCGCGCCGCGTCCCGGACGTGACCGCGCTCTTCTCGAGCCCGCTCCGGCGCGCCGTGGAGACGGCGGAGCTCCTGGAGAGCGCCTATTCGGATCTCGAGCACGTGGAGACGGACGCGCTCGTTCCCGATGCCCCGGTCGAGGCCGTCCTCCCATTTCTCCGGGGGACGAGCGCGGAAGGCTGCATCGCGGTCGTCGGCCACGAGCCGCAGCTCTCGGCGTTCGTCGGCCACTGCCTGACGGGTTCGCCGCGCTCCTTCGTGGAGCTGAAGAAGGGCGGCGCGTGCCTGATCCGGTTCGAGGAGGACCTCACGCCCGGCGGCGGACGCCTCTCCTGGCTCCTCACCCCGAAGGTCCTCAGGAAGCTCTGATGGCGGACTCGGACGGATCGAGCGGGCCGAGCGCACCGGGCCCCGGCGCGAACGGCTCCGGCGCGCCCACCTCCGGAGCCGCGACGCTCGCGGCCATCGACCTCGGTTCGAACAGCTTCCACATGGTGGTCGCCCGCGTCGTGGACGGCGAGCTCGTCGTCGTCGATCGCATCAAGGAGATGGTGCAGCTCGGCGCGGGCCTCGACGACGAGCGCCACCTCTCGCTCGACGCCCAGGCTCGCGCGCTCGCGTGCCTCGAGCGGTTCGGCCAGCGCGTGCGAAACCTCCCGCAAGAGAGCGTCCGCGTCGTCGGGACGAACACGCTCCGGCTCGCCCGGGATGCCGAGCAGTTCCTCGAGCGCGCGGAGGACGCGCTCGGGCAGCCGATCGAGATCATCAGCGGCATCGAGGAAGCGCGCCTCATCTACGTCGGCGTCGCGCGCGGCCTCGGACCGAACGATCAGCGGCGCCTCGTCGTGGACATCGGCGGGGGAAGCACGGAGCTCGTCATCGGCGAGCGCTTCACGCCGCTCGACATGGAGAGCCTCTACGTCGGCTGCGTCGCGATGATGAAGAAGCACTTCGCCGACGGCCGCATCACCGCGAAGCGGTTTCGCAGGGCGGAGGTCACCGTCCTCCAGGAGCTCGAGCGCGTGGAGAAGCGGTTCCGGCGCCTCGGGTGGAACGCGGCCATCGGCGCGTCCGGGACGATCCGCGCCGTCGCGCGCGTGGTGCAGGCGCAGGGAGGCGGAAGCCGCGGCATCACCCCGGAATCACTCAAGAAACTGAGAAGCGAGCTCATCGACGCCGGGAGCGTGGAAAAGCTCGCCTACGAGGGCCTCTCGAAGGCGCGAGCGCCCGTCTTCCCCGGGGGCGTCGCCGTCCTCTCGGGCATCTTCGAGAGCCTCGAGATCCAGAGCATGGCCGTGAGCGAGAGCGCGCTCCGCGAGGGCCTCCTCCACGAGCTCCTCGGGCGCGTCGCGAACCGGGACGTGAGGACGGGCACCGTGAACGCGCTGATGGAGCGCTATCACGTCGATCGGGAGCAGGCGCGTCGCGTGGAAGAGACGGTGCTGAAGCTCGTCCCGCAGGTCCAGTCCGTTTGGGGACTTCCGCCGAAGCGCTCGCTCGAGCTCTGCTCGTGGGCCGCACGCCTCCACGAGATCGGGCTCGACATCGCGCACAGCCACTATCACAAGCACGGCGCCTACGTGCTCGAGAACTCGGACATGCCCGGCTTCTCGCAGCAGGAGCAGCGGCTCCTCGCCGCGCTCGTCCGCGCGCACCGGAGGAAGTTCCCGACGAGCCTCTGGCGGACGCTTCCGTCGAAGGCGCGCGTCGTCGAACACCTCGCCGTCCTGCTCCGGCTCGCGGTGCTCCTCCACCGCAGCCGGACGGACATCCCGGACGTCACCGTCGTCCCGAGCCGGCGCGCGCTCGAGGTGAGCTTCCCGCAGGGCTGGCTGGACGCGCACCCGCTCACGCAAGCCGATCTCGCCGAAGAAGCGGAGTTCCTGAAGGAGGGCGGCTTCGAGCTCCGGACGCCCGTGCTCGCCGAAGCGAGGGCCCCGCGCGCATGACGACCCCGAAGACGCCCCTCGGAGAGCACCTCGCCGCGGTCGTCCGGAAGCGGCTCGGGAGCCTCCGCGAAAACGCGGATTCCGTCCTTTCGACGGATTCCGTCGACGCCGTGCACGACGTCCGCGTCGCGTCGCGACGGCTCCGCGCATTCCTCGACGTCTTTCGCCCCGCGATGGATCCGTCCGTCCACACCGCCGCGAAGAAGGCGCTCCGGAAGCTCTCGCGGGCGATGGGCCCGCTCCGCGACGCGGACGTCCTCGCGCTCGCCGTCGCCGAGCACGGCGCGCGCGCCGGAAGCGACCTCGACAAGGCTTCCGTGGACCTGATCCGCGTTCACCTCCACGGCCTTCGCGAAGAGGCGCGGGAGAGCGGGCGGAAGAAGCTCCGGAAGATCGATCTCCGGGACGTGGAGGACGCGATCCGGGCGGCGCTCGACTCCGCCCTGTCGCACTTGCCGGAAGATCCGCTCGGTACGAGCCTCTTCGCGCTGTCCCTGCTCTCGCCGTTCGTCGTGAAGATGCAGGACGCGGCGGAGCACGCCGCCTCCGAGCGAGCCGAGGACCTCCACGAGCTCCGGATCCGGGCGAAGCGCGTGCGCTACGCGGTCGAGCTCCTCCAGCCGTGCCTCGGAGAGGCGTACCGCGCGCTCCACGAGCAGATCCAGGCCGTGCAGGAGACGCTCGGC
>DASZXK010000150.1:0-5641 GCA_035545855.1 Polyangiaceae bacterium | reverse complement strand
TCCGTCAACGGCGCGCCTCGAACCCCGCCAGGTCCGGAAGGAAGCAACGGTAGAGGAAAGCGAGTGTGACGGGCCCTTTCCCTATTTTGTGGGGGACCTTGTCCCCCGAGGCTCCTGTGGTCCTCGGCTTCGCCTGCGGTCCTCGGACCTCTCCCCCTGCCGCGCCTAGCGGCGCGCGCTCGCCGTGCTCGCGGGGATGTGGAACGGCTGGACCAATCGGGGCGGCGACTCGCCGCCCTTCGGGCGAGCTCGACGCGACGACGGGGAGCGTCGGGGGGTTTTGTTTGTGGGGGACCTGGTCCCCCGAGGCTCCTGTGGTCCTCGGGCTTCGCCCTGCGGGCCTCGGACCTCGCCCCCTGCCGCGCCTAGCGGCGCGCGCTCGCCGTGCTCGCGGGGTCGTGTGTCGGCTGGACCAATCGGGGGGCGACTCGCCGCCCTTCGGGCGAGCTCGACGCGACGACGATCAGCGTCGTGGGGTTTTGTCATGGGGGACCTTGTCCCCCGAGGCTTCCCTGCGGTCCACGGGCTACGCCCTGCGGTCCTCGGGAACCTCTCCCCCTGCCGCGCCCGAGAGGGCGCGGGCTCGCCGTGCTCGCGGGGACGTGGAACGGCGGGACCAATCGGGGGCGAATAGTTTGTATACAAACTGTCCGGTGAGGAGATACCCCCCACACGGCGCCGTTCGCCGGGCGGCTCAGCGCCGCGTGATCTCGCGGAGGCGGGCGGCGTGGGGGCCGTTCGGCGCTCGGGCGAGGGATCGCTCGGCCAGCGCGCGGGCCTCCGAGCCGCGGCCCGCCTGGAGCAGCGCTTCGACACGCAGGATCTCGGCCTCTGCGTCGAGCACGCCGCTTCTCGGCGTCCGTTCGTAGGAATCGAGCTCGCGGAGCGCGGCTTCTGCGTCCTGCGTCACGAGCGCGCGGCGCGCTCGTTCGAGCGGAGCGAGCTCGGCTGCGAGCGACTGCGTGCGTCCGAGATCGGGCGCAGGCGCGGGATCGTTCGCGGCGGCCTGCACGGGCGGCGCCCCCGGCGCCCGCAGCACGGGCGGCGCCATCTTCGGTTCCTCGCGGACGGGTTCGACGGTCTTCGTCGGTTCCGAGGCGGCCTCCGCGGACGGCTCGGAAAGCGCGGCATGGAGCGCAGGGCGCGTCGCGGGGATCGTCGTCCTTGCCGCGGCTCGCGCCGGTTCGGGCGTGCCGACGATCGCGGCGCGAAGCTCCGGGTCCGCCGCGTAACGGATGCCGCCCGTGACGACGAGGCCCGACACGAGGCCGATCGACACCCACTTCGCGATGCCCACGGCGCCGAGCTTCGCGACGTGCGAGGCGGCGGCTCCGGCCGTCGCCGCCTTCGCGCCTGCCGCTGCCGTCACGAGGGCGCCCGCGGAGGCCCCGACGCCGAGCGCGAGGGCGGCCCGGTTCATCGCGCCCTCCGGCGGTTCGTCACGGAGCGCGGTGCGGAGCAGTCGCGCCTCGAAGCGGTCGTCTTCTTCGTCCAGGAGACGGGTCGGGTCCATCGTCACGTTCCCTCCAGAAAGGCGTGTTTCGCCCGCGCTCGCCGGGCGGCCGCGTCGAACGCCTCACGGGCCCGACGCAGGCGGGACGCGGCGGTGCCGCGCGGGATCTCGAGCAGCTCCGCGATCTCGTCGAGCGAGAGCTCCTCCAGCTCGAACAGCACCAGCACGTCGCGGAGATCCTCCGGCATCGCGTCGAGGACGCGATCGAGGAGCGCCCGCAGGCGCTTTTCGTCCAGGAGCTCGTCCGCGGGGGGGGCCGGGTCCATGCGCTCGCCCACCTCGTCGTCCGCGCGCTCGTACCTCGCCGCGGCGGTCCGCCGGTGGTTCGCGGCGACGCGGATCGCCGTTCCGATGAGGAACGAGCGCTCCCGGCCGGGCTGGAGATCCTCGAGGCGCCCCGAGGCCACCAGGAACACCTGCTGAGCCGCGTCCTCGATGTGGGGCCCTGCGACTCCCACCCGGCGGAGAACCCGCCAGACCTCGGCGTAGTGGTTCCGGAGGAGCTCGGCGACGCGATGATCCACGGTGCCCGACCGACGGTCCGCTACCGGAGCGGAGTCGGGGGGAGTGGACCACAGCGCGCGGTTCATCGGCCTATGGTGTCATGTCTACGGACACGCTCCCGGATCACTGAATCCGGAACGCCGCGAACATTCCTCCGACGAACCCGGCCGACGGGATGGTGTGCGCGACGGTGTCGTCCGGGTCGAACCGGAAGCTATCCCGGAGCAGGGGGAAGATCGCGCCGAGCTCGAGGCCGACGGAGAGGGACGCCGGGAGGTCGAGCTCACCCCGCCCCACGAGACCGAGGGCGCTCCACGTCAGGTTCACGGTGCCCGCATTCTTCGTGCTCTCGCCCTTCGCGTGGTGGCGGCCGAGCTCCGCGAGCGCGCACGGACGGAACGAGGCGACCCCGCGAGCGAGGCGGAGCGGACACGCCGTGAGCCGCGCGCCGAGCCGCTCGAACTGGGCATTCCCACGAGGCGTGGACGCGACGACGCTCTCCGCGAGGTGCCCGGAGAGCGCGATCCACGGCGAAAACGCGTCCTCCCCGTTCAGCCCGACTCCGATGCCGGGGAGGACGAGCTCCGGCGAGAGCTTCGGGCCCACCGCGCCGACGACTCCGCCGCCGACGAACACCTCCGCGACGAGGTCGCGTCCGCGCTCGACGGGCTCCCGGGGTGGGGGAGGCGCCGGGAGCGGGGGCGAAGCGGGGGGCGGCGGCGCGACCGGCGGCGGCGCGACCGGCGCGGCCGGCGCGTCGAACGCGCCGATGGCGCCGGGTCCGGCCTTCGGCACGGACGCTTCGGGATCGACGGCGATGGCGGCGATCAGGGCGAGCGCCGACGCGGCCTCGTCGCAGCTCGCCGCCGGAACGGCCCGGGTCGACTCCGTGCCGTCGGGCCGCCGGAGACCGAGGAGCCCGAGGTATCCTCCCGCTTCGGGGACGATGTGAACGGCGACGAGGGTGGACGCTTCGCCCTCCGCCGCGGCATGAGCCCGCGCGCTGCTCGACAGGATCGCTCGCGAGAACCCCTCTGCCCGAGGGCATCCGGCAGGGGCGTCGTACTCCAGGCGGAACGCGTGCGTCTCCTCCCCGAAAGCGGGCCGCTCGAGGCAGAGGGCGAGGGCGAACGCGAGGAGCCCTCCGCGGCCGAACATGCTGGCGCTTCCGGTACCACACCCGGCGGCGCCCGGCGAAAGCGGCGTGCGGCGGGACGCGCCCGGCGGTTTCAGGCGCGGAACGCGCGCGGGCCGAACCGATCTCTATACTCCGACGGAGTCGTCCCGAGCGCCGAGGAAAACGCGCGCCGGAGCGACTCCGTCGTGCCGAAGCCGGTCTGCTCCGCGATGCGTTCGAGCCCCTCGCTGGTCTCCTCGAGCCGGCGTCGCGCGGCCGCCAGACGGACGCTCCCGACGAACCGCGCCGGCGTCGTGCCGATCTCCGCCGCGAAGCGCCGCGCGAAGTTCCGCGGGCTCATGTGCGCCCGCCGCGCGAGCGCCGTGACGCTGAGGTCCTTGCCGACGTTCTCCTCGATGAAGAGCGCGAGCTCGGCGAGCCCGTCCGCCTCCGCGCACTGGAGCTCGAGCTCGCGACTGAACTGCGATTGACCGCCCGGGCGCTTGAGGAACACGACGAGCTGCCGCGCGACCTCGAGCGCGAGCTTCCTCCCGTGGTCCTCCGCCACGAGCGCGAGCGCGAGATCGATGCCCGCGGTGACTCCCGCCGAGGTCCACGTCGCGCCGTCGCGAACGAAGATCCGGTCCGGTTCCACCGCGACCTTCGGGTACCGCGACGCGAGGAGCGAGACGGCATCCCAGTGGGTCGTCGCCCGCTTGCCGTCGAGCAGCCCGGCCTCCGCGAGGACGAACGCGCCGGTGCACACCGAGCCCACCCGGCGCGCCGACCCGGCCGCGCGCTTCACCCAGGCCACGAGCTCGGTCTGCCGCGCGGCGAGCTCCGTTCCCCGACCCCCGGTGACGAGCAGCGTGTCGATGCGGCGCGGGACCGCCGGGAGCGCGTCGACGGCGAGCGCGATCCCGGAGGAGGTGCGGAGCGAGCCGCCGCCGTTCGCGACGAGCCGGACGTCGTACGGCGCCGGACCTCCACGTCGTTCGAGCGCGCGGTTCGCCTGCGAGAAGACCTCCGCGGGTCCGGTGACGTCCAGCACCTGGCAGTCGGGGAACGCGAGGAACAGCACCTCGCGCGTCTTCTCTCCGCTCGGCATGGCCGGATTGTCGGAGCGCGCCGGCCTGGCAGCAACGTCACCCATCCCACGATTTCTGCCAACCGGAAGAAACCGCTGATTTCGAGGGCTTCTGCTCGACCCGGGGCGGACTCAGCGCCGGGCGCAGAGCCCGCGGACCTCGGTCTGGAACGGGTCGTCGTACGCGAACCGGAGGTACGAGAACGCGAGGCGAGTGACGGGCGGATACGCCGACGGCGAGAGCGCGTTCCACGTGAAGGGCGAGCCGCAGAGCGCCGGGAAGTTCCGGACGGCGAGCGCCGCCTCTCCGCGCGCCCAGAAGAGCGCCTCGGGGCTCGTGAGCCCGCCCTGCACCGCGGAGAGCACGTACGGCGGAAGGAGCCCCTGGCCGATGGTCCCGAGGAGGCCCTTCGCTTCATCGAGCGCCTTCAGGTTCCGCTTCAGGTGCTCCGTCGCTTCCTTTTGCTTCCGTTGATAGAGAAGCTCCATGAAGCGCACGCGGAGGCCCGCGATGCGCGCGTCGTCGCCGGTGTCCAGGCGGTTCAGCATCTCGTAGAGCTCGTAGGAGCGCGAGATGTCGTCCTTCGTGATCGCGGCGTCGTCCTTGCCGAGGATCGCCTTCAGCTCGTCGGAGAGAACGGCGACGCGCGTCTCGTGGCTCTGGAAGCCGGCGAGCGAGACCTTGCCCGCGGGCACGCCGTTCACGACGACCGTCGCCTCCGACGGCGCTCCGTCGGCGTAGAGGCTCTGCTGGAGCTTGCCCGCGAGGTTCGCCCTGACCTCGCCGAGCGGCGACGGCATGCCGAGCCGGTACGTCTCCGTGCCGACCTGGAGCCCCACCCAGACGTTTCGTGCCCAGCGCTCGTTGCAGGGGACGGTGCCGTCCTTCCCGGCGGGGAGCTGCATCTGCTTCGCGGGCTCCTGCGAGACCACCTTGTCCCCTCGCACCGACTGATCGACGCGCGAGATGACCTTCATCTTGAGCTTGTCGCAGTGCGAGCGCTCGAGGACGGTGATCCGGATGACCTCCCGCTCCGTCTCGGCCGTCGCGGAGTACTCGGTGCCCTGCGGCGCGCCGTAGGCGTCCGTCACGCCGACCTCCGTGTCGACGTACCGGTGCGTGATGGGTCCTCCGCCGCAGCAGAGGGTGAGGAAGCCGAGCGCAGGTGCGAGGAAGCGAGGTTTCACGGTCGAAGATCCTCCCGGAGTGGGCCTCGGGTGTACCACGGGAGGACCGGGCGGACAGCGGGCGGCTTGACCTCCGCTCCGGGTCTTCTGTTTGATGCGGGACATCGTGAGCGGCCGCCGCGCCTCGACCGAAAGGGTCCTCTTGCCGCTCGCGGCGCTCGCGGCCGCCGCCGCCATCCTCTGGGTCGAGTCCGGGTACTACCCGATCCGGGAGTGGCTCCTCCTCCGCGTG
>DASZXK010000149.1:0-33216 GCA_035545855.1 Polyangiaceae bacterium | reverse complement strand
CCTCCCTGTCGTCGGCGCGTGACGGACTGAACCCAGGCTTCTGGAAGAGTGATGCCGGCGCGGGGCGGCGCTCCGTCGTTCCTTCCACGAATACCGAACGCGCCGGTATCACTCTGCCGGAAGCATCGCGCCCGACACGAGCTGACGCTCGTCGTCCCGTCTTTCGGGCGCGACGCCGGAACGACCTCTCTCATCGCTCCACCGCCCCATGGCGGCGCGCAGCCCGGCTTGCCGGGCGAGCACCGACATCAGGGGCGGTCGGCAGCCCGCTCGGCGGGATGCCGGGTGGGGGATCCCCGAAGTCAGCGCGCTGTTCGAGAGCCGCGCGGATCGACCCGGAAGGTGCGACGAATGATCAGGGCTTGTACGTCGCCGTCCACGTGCCGGCGCACGTGCCGATGTGATTCGTCCCCGCGGCGCCGGTCTCGTTCAGCGCCCAGGTGCCGCCGAGGCACGTGCCCGTGCACGGCGACGTGTTCGTGGAGAAGCCGTTCATCGGTCCGACGAACGTGCCGCCCGCCGGGAACGGATCGATCGCGTACGAGCCGTTCTGGAGGTCGCCCTTGAACGCCCCGGTGCTGCAGCTGAGCGACCCGGAGATCTGCGCGTGGAAGTGGATGGCAATGAGGGCCAGGCCGTCGAGCGTGCCGCCGCTCACCTCGAGGAACTCGCCGTTTTGCGATTCCGTCAGCGTGAAGTCGATGGGGCCCGTGATGGGGAGACCGCCGGCGGAGCCGTCCGGCGTTCCCGCGGGGTGATACGTGCACTCGAACGTTCCGACGTAGTGCCCGGCCTGGCAGGGCTTCGGCTGACCGGGCACGGTCTCGGGCCAGTCGAACGTCGTGTCGTAGTAGGTGCCGCCCTGGCCGGTGGGGTTCGAGAACGCGCCGGCGGAGCCGCCCGAGTCGTTCGGAGCGTTGCCGGTTCCGGGAGCGCCGCCCGCGCCGGGAGCGTCGCCCGTGCCGGTCGGTGTTCCGCCGGCCGCGGCGGTGGACAGGCCGCCGGCGCCCGGGTTCCAGGCGCCGCCGAATGCGCCTCCGGATCCGGCCGCGGTCGCGCCGGGATCCGTGGAGGTCGTGCTGCTGCACGCAAGGACGGTTCCCACGCCGCACGCGACGGCGAGCGCGAATCGGGACCCTCGAACGAGTGAACGCAGAGCGGACGTCGAGATGCTCGACATGATGAGGCACCGTACCCTCACCGACCGCGGACGGAGCCTATCCCCCGAGAAACCGGCCAGCGAGGTCCCCGAACGGCCAACGAATGGCCCTCGCCGGCCACGCGAGGCCCGCCGCGCCTTGACCTCTGCCCGGGGCGGGGCGGAAAATTCGCCACATGCCGTACGCCGAGGGCCGAACCTTCTACGACGCGGACTCTCACGTCATGGAGCTTCCGGACTGGCTCCCGTCGTTCGCCGATCCGCTCTACCGCGACCGGATGAAGCCGTTTTCCCTCGCGGCGAGCGGTCGGCGCGCCGAGGTAGTCGCCATGATGGAGCGGGGGAGAAAGCGTGCGGGCGACCCGGCCGAGCGCGCCGCGCACGAGGCGGAGCTGATGACCCGGAAGAGCTGGGACGCCTACGGAGCGTTCCACACGGCGGACCGCACGCGCGCCCTCGACGCCCTCGGGTTCCGGGCGCAGCTCGTCTTCTCCACGTTCGGCGCGCTCCAGATCGAGCAAGCGCCGGACGTCGAGCTCGCCTACGCCGCGACGCGCGCCCACACGCGGGCGATGGTCGCCTTCTGTGCCGACGATCGTCGTCTGCTGCCGGCGGCGTTCGTTCCGCTGACGGATCCGGCGCGCGCCATCCAGGAGACGCGGTTCGCGCTCGACCAGGGCATCAAGGGCATCACCATTTCGCCGCTTCCGCCCGACACGCACTCGATCACGCACCCCTCGCTTCACCCCTTCTATGCGCTCCTCGAGGAGCGCGGCGTGCCGCTCCTCTTCCACGTGGAGGGGGACGCCCCGCGGAAGGTGGCGAAAGGGTTCTCCGAGAACGGCTGGGAAGGCCAGACGGATTTTCACGGCGGCGGCGAGAACTTCACCGGCCTGCTCTACATGGCCGTGAGCCAGTGGACGGAGATCGCCCTCGCTGCGCTCATCTTCGATCAGATCCTCGAGAAGTTCCCGAAGCTCCGCGTCGGCGTCATCGAGCTCGGCGCCGTGTGGCTCCCCGCGTGGCTCGAGCGGCTCGAGATCGTGAAAGACACGTTCGGACGCACGGAGAGTCGCATCCGGGGGCTCTCGCTCCGTCCGAGGGAGTACGTGGAGCGACAGATCCGTGTGACGCCGTATCCGACGGAGAACGTCGGCGCGCTCATCGAGCGATGCGGGCCGAACCTCCTCCTCTTCTCGTCCGACTACCCGCACGTCGAGGGCGGAAGAAACCCGCTGAAGCGGTTCGAGGAGACGCTCGCGGGGCGAAGCGCGGCCGACAAGACGGCCTTCTACGAGACGAACTTCGTCGACCTCATGGGTCCGTCCCTCGCCGTCTGAACGTCAATCGACGAGCACGCCGGGGTTCAGGATGCCGGCCGGGTCGAGGGCTCGCTTCGCGGCGCGAAGGGCCGCGGCGAACGGCTCCGGACGTTGCCGGTCGTACCAGCGCCGATGATCCCGTCCGACGGCGTGATGATGCGTGATGGTCGCGCCGTTCCACGCGAGCGCCTCGGAGACCGCGGCCTTGAGCTCGTCCCATTGCGAGAGGAGGCTTCCCCAGCGCCCGGGCGCGTAGATGCCGAAATACGGGGCGGGGCCGTCCGGGTACACGTGCGTGAAGCGGCAGGTGAGGACGCCCGTGCCCGTGACGCGGGAGAGCGCCGTATTGGCGGCTTCCGTCACCGCGGCGTGGAGCGCCTCGAAGCGATCCCACGTGCACGCCGTCTCGAACGTCTCGGTGATCATGGCGTGTCGTGCCATCGCGTCCCGCTGGTACGGCATCCGGATGAAGGCGCTCTTCCAGGAGGCGCCGGCGTCCTCGGTCGTCGTCGCCTCCGACGCTTCCTCGTAGGTCGCCGGGCGAGGCAACGTGCCGCCGTGGTCCGCCGCGAGCTCGAGCGCGCGGGCCATCCAGGGGTTCACCGGGTGATCGGCGGATTCGAATGCGAGCACCAGGACGCCTCCGCCGGCCATCGCGCCCGCGTTGATCATGGCCTCCGCCGGGTCGAGGAGACGACAGTTGGTGGGGTAGAGTCCGCTCTGCGCGACCGCGCGGGTCGCGGCCACGGCCCTTCCGAAGTCCTCGAAGTGGACCGACGCCCGCGCGCGAAACCGGGGTCGTTCCTGGAGCCGCATCCACGCCTCCGTGATGACGCCGAGAGCGCCTTCCGAGCCGAGGAAGAGCCGGTCCGGCGACGGCCCCGCGCCCGACCCCGGTAACCGCCTGGACTCGGAGACTCCGCTCGGCGTCACGACGCGCATCGACTCCACGAGGTCGTCGATGTGCGTGTAGAGCGTCGCGAAATGTCCGCCGGAGCGAGTCGCGAGCCAGCCGCCGAGGGTGGAGAATTCGAAGGACTGCGGGAAGTGGCGGAGAGTGAGCCCGAGGGGGCGGAGCGCCGCTTCGAGGGCCGGGCCGTAGATGCCGCCCTGGATCCGCGCGGCGCGGCTCGTGCGGTCGACCTCGAGCACCTTGCCGAGTCGCTCGAGGTCCAGCGTGACGACGCCTCGCTCCGCCTCGAAGCGCGGCTCGACGCCGCCGACGACGCTCGATCCGCCGCCGTACGGAACGACGGCGACGCGTTCCTCCGTGCACCAGTCGAGGACGTCCACGACGTCGCGCTCCGTCTCGGGTCGCACGACGACGTCCGGCACGTGCGAGACGTCCCCGGCGAGGTTCCGCACGACGTCCCGGTACGCCTTGCCGCGGGCGTGCCCGAGTCGATCGACGACGTCCAGCGACGCGAGGCGCTCGAGCGCCGCGGGGAGCCGCACCACCGGGGGCTTCGCCGGGAGCGCGCGTGGATCAGGCGGCTCGTGCGGGTCGAGCGTCGCGTCCGGGAGGAGCAGGCGGACCCGCGCGAGCAGCGCCTCGCGCTCGGCGGGGGAGACCGCGTCTTCCACGTGACCCCAGCCCCACCAGGATCGCGTCTTCGGCTTCGGAGAAGTCATGCCTCCTGCGAACGCTAGCCCAGAGAGGGATTGTTGTGCAGCGTTCAACAATGAGTTCGAGATTGGCCGTCTTTCGGAAACCTGGCTCCGGGCCCATGGTTCTCCCCGGCACGAAGTGACGGGCAGCAAAGGGCTGGCTCGTGAACAGGAGCTTCCAGATGGCACGCACGAAGTACGCGATCGATTCTTCCCATTCTTCCGTCGAGTTCGTCGCGCGACACATGGTCGTCGCGAAGGTGCGCGGGCGGTTCAAGAGCTTCGAGGGAGTGATCGACCTGGACGAGGGCGATTTCACGAAATCGCAGGTATCCGTGAAGGTGGACGCGGCGTCGATCGACACGGCCGAGGAAAAGCGGGACGGGCACCTCCGTTCGGCGGACTTCTTCGACGTGGAAAGGTTCCCGGCCCTCACCTTCGAGAGCAAGCGCGTGGAGAAGAAGGGCGACGGCTACGCGGTCGTCGGAGACCTGACGATGCACGGCGTGACGCGCGAGGTGACCCTGAACACGTCGTTCGAGGGCAAGGGGAAGGACCCATGGGGGAACCAGCGCGTGGCGTTCAGCGCGACGGCATCCGTGAACCGGGAGGACTTCGGCCTCAACTGGAACCAGGTCCTCGAGGCCGGCGGCGTGCTCGTCGGCCAGAAGATCGACATCGTGCTGGAGGTGCAGGCCGTCCCGAAGAAGGATTGAGGCGGACCTTTCGGGAGACCTTCCGGAAGAGTAGACGTCGAAGAGCCGCGCGATCCCGGGGCCCGAGCTCCGGGACTCGCCGGCGGCGAGAAGGAAAGAGGCGGTGTCGTCATGTTGACCGTGCGTCGAAGTCAGGACCGTGGGCGCGCCAATTTCGGCTGGCTGGACTCCAGGCACTCGTTCTCGTTCGGGGACTACTACGACCCCTCGCACATGGGGTTCCGCAAGCTCCGCGTCATCAACGACGACCGGGTCATGGGCGGCGGCGGGTTCGGCACGCACGGTCACCGGGACATGGAGATCGTGACCTACGTGCTTTCCGGCGCGCTCCAGCACGAGGACTCCATGGGGAACGGCACCGTCATGCGCCCCGGGGACGTGCAGCGGATGAGCGCGGGCACCGGGGTCATGCACAGCGAGTTCAACGCGTCGAAGACGGAGCAGGTCCATTTCCTCCAGATCTGGATCCTCCCCGATAGAACGGGCACGAAGCCGAGCTACGAGCAGAAGACGTTCCCCGAGGCGGAGAAGCAGGGAAAGCTCCGCCTCGTCGCCTCCGGGGACGGCGCCTCCGGCAGCGTCTCGCTCGGGACGGACGCGCGGCTCTACGCGTCCGTGCTCTCGCCGGGCGAGCGCGTCACCTACGAGCCCCCGAAGGGCCGGCACACGTGGATCCAGGTCGCCCGCGGTCGCGTGAAGGCCGGGGAGACGGAGCTCGCGGAGGGAGACGGCGCGAGCACGAGCGACGGCGCCCCGATCCCGCTCGAAACCGTGGAGGCCGCGGAGCTCGTGGTGTTCGACCTGCCGTGAGCTCGATGGAGCGTCGCGGACGAGCGCGACGATGACGCTCGCGGAGATCCTTTTGACGCTCCCGGGGATCGAGGGTCCGAATCGAGGCAAGTAGCCTCGATCGGAATCATGGTCGCCTCCAAGTGGCTCGGATTCCTGGTGCTCGTCCTCGGTCTCCCCGCCTGCAGCAATGCGAGCGGGTCCGGAAGGAACACCGGACCCACGGGACAGGGCGGGGCTGCCGACGATTCGAGCAACCCGAACCACTTCACGGCGGGGTGCTCCCAGGCGCCGGCCTGCCTCGATTGCGCGACGTGCTCGGAGCAGTGCTACTGCGCCATTCAGGACACGGCGAGGTGCGCCGACCTGTGCGCGCCCACCGGCGGTTCCCCTCCGCCGAGCGGGATGCCGAGCGCGAGCCCGACGTCCACGCCGACGTCCACGCCGACGAGTAGCCCGACGTCCACTCCGACCGGCACTCCCACGAGCACTCCGACGTCGACTCCCACGTCCTCGCCCACCACGTCACCGACTCCCACGTCCACGGGCGAGCCGCCTCCTCCACCGAACACGTTCGAGATCACGACGAGCAAGTTCGACGTTCCCGCGGGCGGCGAAGTCTACAAATGCCAGAACTTCGCGAACCCCCTCGGCCGTGACGTCGCCGTGACCGTGACGGAGTCCTTCATGGCTCCGGGGTCGCACCACATGTTCGTGTTCGACGACGCGCAGTTCGACGCGGACTCGGGCGCCGCCGTCGATTGCTCGGGCGTCGAGTTCCACGACTACATCCACGTCGCGCAGCGACCGGAGGTGAAGATCACCTATCCGTCCGGCATCGGCCGCTCGCTGAAGGGGAACGAGGGGTTTCGCATCCTCGCCCACTACCTGAACGGCTCGGATACGACGCTCACCGCGCAGGTCACGGTCCGGTTCACGTACTCGGATCCCTCGAGCGTGCAGTACCTCGCCGCCCAGATGTTCCTGAATCAGGGTCTGCTCTCCGTGCAACCCGGGACGAGCCGACACCAGAGTCAGTTCGCCGTTCCGTACGCCATCCGGATGCTGAACGCCGTGTCTCACATGCACAGCCGAGGCACGCACTTCAACGCCAGCACGAACCAGGGCGTCCAGATCTACGACGGGAGCGACTGGGACGAACCCGAAGCGACCGCCTACGACCCGGGTCTGGACATCGCAGCCGGCTCCGTCATCACCTGGTACTGCGACTTCGACAACCCCACGGGGCAGACGCTCCGCTTCGGGGAGAGCGCGACCAAGAACGAGATGTGCATCCTGAACGCGCTCTTCTATCCGACGAACGCGAGCGCGAACCAGGGCGTCCCGCTGGACGCGAACTTCTGAATCTCGGCCCGACGCGGGTCAGGGTATACGTGTATACTCCGGAGAGATGCCCCGCTCCTTCCGCCGCGCGCGCGCGGTCCTCGCCCCGCTCTGTCTGGCTGCCGTGCTTCCCGCCTGCGGCTCCTCCTCCACGCCCGACCGACGAGCCTCTCCCTCTCTCCCTCAGTTCGATTCTCTCCCGGACGAGAGCGAGGGCCTGACGAACGTCGGCGCGGATCTGAACGCCGTCCTCGAGAACGGCGACCTCACCGGGGCTTGCGAGCGCTATCGAGCGGGCGCGACGGATCGGAAGACGAAGCTCCTCTGTGGAAAGTGGATGTACTTCTACGAGAGCTACTCGACGGCGGGGGTGCCGGCGGGGCTCGTGGATTTCGAGCTCACGGAGCTCTCGGAGGACGTCGGGCCGGGCTTCTCCGCGTACGGGATGATCCCGGACCCGACGTCGGAGAAGCACTACCCGCTCGGGCTCGCGCCGACGGACTCGTTCGGGGCGCTCCCGGCGCTCGCCTTCACGTGTGCGAGCTGCCATTTCGGGAAGCTACCGGACGGCCGCTACGCGGTCGGGGCGCCCAACCACTCCTACGAATACGGGAAGCACATCCTCGCGCTGCTGCTCCCTCCGTTCCTCGGCCTCGGCATCACGGGCGATCACGACGAGGCGGCGCTCGCGTCCGTCCAGCCGATGGTCGATCACATCCTCGCCGACTCCACGAAGGGCGCGGCGCTGCAGGCGGCCATCACGGATCTGACGACGGGCCTCTCCGGCTCCGGCGTGGACCCGACCGCATTCGGCCTGTCGAAAGCCGACGAAGCCGAATACGCCGCATGGAAGTCCGGTACGATGGATTTTCTCATCGCGCCGCTCCCCGCGAAGGACGACGTCCTGACGATCAGCAAGATCAGCCCGCTGTGGGAGCTCCCGCGCGCCGACGAGATGAAGGCCACGCACATGCGGCACGCGATGCTCGGCTGGACCGGCGGCACCGCGAGCCTCATGAACTTCCTGAAGGCGTTCGTCCTGTTCGGCGGCGGAAAGCCGGATCTCTGGCCGGAAGAGAAGCTCGAGCCGCTGGCGGAGTACATCTACTCGCTGCGCCGTCCGGAAAATCCCGAGCCGCCGCCTGCGGCGGACGTGGAGCGTGGCGCGGAGCTCTTCGGCTCCGCGGGATGCAATGAGTGTCACCAGGGCCCCCGTGGCAGCGGGCTCGACCTGTTCCGGTACGAGGACGTCGGCACGGACGACGCCATGAAGCGCTGGTTCGACGCGGACCTGGACGGAACCGGTTGCTGTGGCGGCTCGCTCGGGACAGGGGACGAGCTGACCCACGAGCTCAAGAGCCCGCGGCTCGTCGGCCTCTGGACGATGAAGCGCTACCTCCACAATGGCTCGGTCGATTCACTCGAGGACCTCTTCTGTCTGAACGGTGCGCGCCCCACCGTGGAGACTCCGGCGTACTCGGACCGCGGGCACGACTACACGTGTGACGACGCGCTTTCCGCGAGCGATCGGAAGGCGCTGATCGCGTTCCTGAAGGCGGAATGACGCCGGGGTTCCGGGGGGGCGGGGGCCGACCGGGCACTTCGAGTAGCTCGGTGTCCCTGCTCCCCAAGAGCGCTCACGTGGCTCGGAACCTGACGCGGCTCGAGGGGCTTCTCGCCCCGCATCGCCGTCAGCTCTTCGCGGCCTGCTGCACCGACTCGATGCGGGCGAGGAGGAGATCTCGGTTGAGCTTCAGCGCCTTCGGCATGGTGGGGCCGAGCTTGTCGAAGAACTCTCCGTAGGAGAGGATTTCCTTCTTCCACTCGTCGAGGTCGATGTTCGTCGCCTCGTCCACCTTCTCCGACGGGATGTCCAGGCCGGAGAGGTCCAGGTCGCCCGCCTTCGGCACCCAGCCGAAGAGCGTCTCCTGGCCGCCGACGCGGAGGCGCGCCCGGTCCACGACCCACTTCAGGACGCGCATGTTCTCGCCGAAACCCGGCCAGAGGAACTTGCCGTCCTTCCCGCGACGGAACCAGTTCACCATGAAGATCTTCGGCGGGTTCGTGATGCGAGACTGCATCTCGAGCCAGTGCGTGAAGTACGAGCCCATGTCGTAGCCGCAGAAGGGGAGCATCGCGAACGGGTCCCGGCGAACGACGCCGACCTCGCCTGCCGCCGCGGCCGTCGTCTCCGAGCCGAGCGTCGCGCCGAAGAACACGCCGTTCAGCCAGTTGAAGGCCTGCATGACGAGCGGCACGGTGCTCGCGCGGCGGCCGCCGAAGATGATCGCGCTGATGGGGACGCCCTGCGGGTCGTCGTAGAACTTCGAGAGGCAGGGGTTGTTCGTCGCGGGGGAGGTGAAGCGGGCGTTCGGGTGCGCGCCCTTCTCCGTCGACTTCGGGGACCAGGGCTGGCCCTTCCAGTCGATGGCTTCCGCGGGCGGCGGGCCGTCCTTCCCTTCCCACCAGACGTCTCCGTCCGGCGTGCGGGCGACGTTCGTGAAGATGGTGTCCTTCCGAACCGTCTGCATCGCGTTCGGGTTCGACTCGTAGCTCGTGCCGGGGGCGACGCCGAAGTAGCCGAACTCCGGGTTCACGGCGTAGAGGCGGCCGTCTTCGCCGACCTTCATCCACGCGATGTCGTCGCCGACGGTCCAGATCTTCCAGCCCTTGAAGCGCTTGGGCGGGATCATCATGGCGAAGTTCGTCTTGCCGCAGGCGCTCGGGAACGCCGCGGCGACGTACGTCATCTCGCCCTCGGGGCTCTCCACGCCGAGGATGAGCATGTGCTCGGCGAGCCAGCCTTCCTTCCGGCCGATGTAGCTACCGACGCGGAGCGCGAGGCACTTCTTGCCGAGGAGCACGTTGCCGCCGTAGCCGGAGCCGACGGACCAGATCGTGTTGTCCTGCGGGAAGTGGCAGATGAAGCGGCGCTCGGGGTTGATGTCGAGCGTGGAGTGGAGGCCCCGGTTGAAGTCGTTCGAGTCCTTCCCGAGCATGTCGAGGGCGATGCGCCCCATGCGGGTCATGATCCGCATGTTGAGGACGACGTAGACGCTGTCCGTCAGCTCGACGCCCACCTTGGAGAGCTTCGAGCCCGCGGGGCCCATGATGTACGGGATGACGTACATCGTCCGGCCCTTCATCGAGCCGTCGAAGAGCTTCCCGAGTTTGTCGTACGCCGCCTTCGGGTCCATCCAGTTGTTGGTCGGGCCCGCCTCTTCCTTCGTGGGCGTGCAGATGAACGTGAGCTGCTCGACCCGGGCGACGTCGTTCGGGTTCGAGCGGTGGAGGTAGCAACCCGGGAGCTTGTCCTGGTTCAGGGGCTCGAGCACCTTCTCTGCGACCGCGAGCTCCGTGAGCCGCTTCTTCTCGTCTTCCGACCCGTCACACCACACGATCTTGTCGGGCTTGGTGAGCTTTGCCATCTCGCTCACCCACTCGAGGAGCCGAGCGTTTTCGGTGAGCACCTTGCCGTTGGAATCCGTGGGGCGTGACGTCATGCGCGGCTCTTTACCCTGGCAAGGCGCGGAGCGCACCACCGACTACGGCTCGTCGGCGCGGATTTTCCGGGCCTCTCTCGGGTTTTGGCTGCGGCCCGATCCGGGGGACAATTTCGCCATTTCAGCGTCGCGAAACCGCCCCTGGTTGAACCACGCCTGACGCGGTGCGCCTGCCCCCTGTCCCGAGGACCGCAGGATCCGCTCGGCGAGCGGCCGGGTGGGGGTATCTCCTCACTGGACAGTTTGTATACAAACCAAAATGAGCCGCGCGGCATCCGGCTCCCCGCAACCCACCCGTCACGAGGAGATCCGAGCGGCGCCCGAGCCCCGCGATGGGTCCAGCCGAAACACGGCTCCGCGAGCACGGCGAGCGCGCGCCCGATGGGGCGCGGCAGTCCTTGCCTTAAGGCGGGACGTCTGGTCGCCGTACATCCGGGGCAATGCTTCTCCGGACCCGGTGGGTCGGCCTCGCCGCCGCGTTCGCCCTCGCGTTGCCCGCATGCATCGACGCGACCGCGGCGAAGAAGGGGCCGAACGCAACCAATGGAGGGCAAGGGAACGGTTCAGGCGGCGGCTCGAGCGGCTCCGGCTCGGGTGGTGCTCCGGGCAAGGGCGGCACCGGCGGCAAAACGGGCGGCGGCAGCGGTGGCACGGCCGGCGGCGGGGGAGCGGGCGGCGGAACTCCGGAGCCCACCCCGATCCCGGTGCTCGACACGGCGACCGCGCACGTCTCCGGGCGAAACGGCGACGGGCTCCTCTTCACCGTGGCCGGATCCGACGCGGACGAGAACGTCGTCTTCCTCTCGGTCACCGTGTCGGACGCCGGGGGCGCGCCCGTCCAGGCATTCGACACGAACCTCGACGGCGTCCCGGACTCCGCCGAGGCGCGACTCTTCTTCGACGCGGACGTTCGCGGAACGAGCCCGTTCTCCGCGACGGCGACGCTTCGAGGCGTCCTCGCCGTGTTCCCGACGATCGCGCACGCGTCGATGCATCTCGTGGACGAGGCCGGAAACGAGTCCGGCGTCGTGGAAGCCGACGTCACGCCGCAGATCGAGCGCTCCCTCGGCGACGGCTGCGATCCGGCCGTGCTCGAGGACCGCTGTCCGATGGGAACGGCGTGCTCGGGCGATCCGGCGACGTGCGTCGACGGCACCGCGCCGACGATCACGGACAGGGCCTACGTCCGCGGCGCGGCAGGGCCCGTGCTCCTCGTCGCCGGGACGGATCCGGACGACGATCTCGCGACGCTCCATCTCGACTTCCGGAGTCACGCCGGCGACACCGTGAAGGTCGACCTCGACGGCGATCAGGTGCCCGAAGCGTCCTCCTTCGACCTCGTCGTGAACGGCTCGGGCGAGGGCGGCGCGTTCTTCGTCCGCGATCAGCTCGGGATCGGGTTCGAGGAGCACGTGCCGCGGCTCCTCGTCACGCCGATCGACGGGCAAGCGAATCAGGGCCCGGTGGAGACGGTCGATTTCGCCGAGGCCCCGCTCCGGAAGAGCGGCGAGGAGTGCGATCCGCGTGGGTTCGACGCCTGCGCGCCGGACACGGCCTGTTTCCCGGGGATCGTGGGGCAGGTGAACGGCTGCAAGAGCGTCGCGACCAGCCAGAAATCTCAGTGTACTGCGGCCCCCGAGCTCGATCCGGCGAAGTTCCGGACGACGACGTTCGGGCGCGCCGAGGGAGTGAGCCTCTGGGACCCTCCCTCCGGGTGCGGACAGCCCGACGCGGTCGGACGCGCCGAGGGCGTCGTGAGGCTCCACCTCGCGAGCGACGCCCGACACGTGACGATCTCGACGGCGCTGCCGGAGACGAACTTCGATACCATCCTGTACCTCTTGCCGGGTTGCGCGGCGGCGTCGACGGCACAGACGCCGTGCAACGACGACGGCGCGACGTCCGCGTCCGAGCTCGCCCTCGATTCGGTGAAGGCCGGTGACTACCTGATCGTCGTCGATTCGGCGCGCCCCACGGGCGGCGGCTTCGGCGTGACGATTTCCGTCGACTGAGCGTTCCGGACGTCGCTCGAGCCCCGCGTTTCACCGCGCGAGCGTCGAACGTGCATCGCGGCGCGCTCGCGGTTCGCCTGCCTCGCGACCTCGAGCGGTCGTCGCTGCACCTACCCCGACGCACCAAAATCGAGATCTCGGTCGCCGATCGGGGGGAATCGATTCAAGGGTCGCACCCCCGGACCGTGCATAGGGCTTGACCTCCAAGGAAGGACGGCCACCGAGATGACCAAGACCAAGACCCACTCACTTCGCTCCTCACTGGGGGCGCTGCTCGCCGCGTTCGCGGTTGGATGCAGTGCCGCCCCCGAAACCCCCGCCCCGACGTCGGCCGAGAAGACGGCGGCCCCGGACGTCGACGATCCGCTCGCGGCCGTCGTCCAGAAGATGACGCCCCTCGCGACCCCCTGCGCGTTCAGCGCGACGACCGGCATCATGACCGTCACCGTCGCCTCCGGCGAGACGGCGATCATCGCCAAGCGCCCGACGGACGCCGTCATCGTCCAGAACGGCGTCCCCTGCGCGACGGCCGCGACCAGCACGACGCTGAAGAAGATCGCGATCACCGGCTCCTCGGGTGACGAGACGGTCATCGTGGACTTCACGAGCGGCCTCTTCGCGACGGGTACGAGCAGCGCGACCAGCGGCATCACCGTCGACATGGGCGGCAGCGGCGGCAGCGACGTGTTCGGGATCCGCGGCCAGAACAGCACCGGCAGCACGGACACCGTGACGTTCGGTTCCACGGGCGTCGCGGTGAACACGGACGCCTACAAGGACATCAGCTTCACCGCAGAGCCCGACAGCTACATCGTCTCGCTCGCCGACGGCAAGGACGTCTGGTCTGCCGCGGGCGGGTCGAGCATGGGCATCGGCACGGCCTACGCGGGCGGCAAGCCCCTCGTCGTGTACGGCGGCGCCGGCGACGACACGTTCAACCAGGGCTCCGCCATCACCGCGGGTGAGGAGATCCACGGCGGCTCCGGCAACGACACGGTGAGCTACGCGAGTCGTGGCGCGAGCGCGCCCATCACCGTGACGGTCGGCGCGGCTGCGAACGACGGCGACAACGGCGGCGCGGAGCTCGACGACATCAAGAGCGACGTCGAGATACTCACGGGCGGCGACGGCAACGACAGCCTCACGGCCGCGACGGGCGTCGCGATCACGCTGAACGGCGGGAAGGGCAACGATACCCTCACCGGCGACAGCGGCGCGGACACCATCAACGGCAACGAGGGCAACGACACGATCGCCGGCGGCGACGGCAACGATACGCTGAACGGCAACGACGGCAACGACGTCTTCGACGAGGGCACCGACGCGAACGGCGGTGACGTCATGAACGGCGGTGCCGGCACGGACAAGGTCGACTACTCGGGCCGCACGGGCACCGGCGTCACCGTCACGATGGACGGTGTGGCCGCCAACGACGGCAAGACGGGCGCGAGCGAAGGCGACAACGTGAAGTCCGACATCGAGAACATCGACGGTTCGGACCTCGTCGACGTCATCACGGGCAACGCCAGCGCGAACGTCATCAAGGGCGGCCTCGGCAACGACACGCTCACCGGCGGCGACGGCGACGACGTGTTCGACCAGGGCGCGGATCTCACGCTGAACGACCTCGACAGCGACATCATCAGCGGCGGCAACGGCGTCGATACGGTCGACTACTCGAGTCGTACCGTGGGTCTCACCATCCTCCTCGACAACGCCGCGGACTCCGGTGACTCCACGACGCCGACGGTTCCGGAGACGGACAAGCTCGACTGCGAGAACGCGATCGGCGGCCACGGCAACGACAGCATCACGGGCAACTCGGGCCCGAACGAGCTCTCCGGCGGCGCCGGCAACGACGCCCTCGTCGGCCTCGACGGAGACGACATCCTCGACGGCCAGACCGGGACGAACACGCTCGATTGCGGCGCGGGCGACGGTGACATCGGGTTCAACGGAACCCCGACGGCCTGCGAGTTCTGAGGCCGAGACCTTCGGTCGGGTACCGAAGAAGCAGGGCTACCGGCCGCGTCGAGAGGCGCGGCCGGCGGCTTTTTGTCGACCCCGAGGACGGCGGAGGAAGAGGTCTTCGCGCACGGCTGCCCGCGACGAACGGATCGATGTCGTGGATGCCCCACCCGGCATCCCGCGATGCGGGCCGCCGACCGCCCCAGACGTCGGTGCTCGCCCGGCAGCCGGGCTGCGCGCCGCCATGGGGCGGTGTCGGATTGCCGAGCTTTCGGGTGGCTCCGGCTGGGGCCGTGCACGCCAGCGCTCGCTTCGCAGACTTCTCGAGCTTTCTTCGATCCGGCTGTGCTCCGGATCTCGCTCCGCCGGTTTGCTCAGTCCGGGAACGTCGCGGTCGGCGGCGCGCCGGAGGACTTGCGAGTCGACGTGGACGTCGTCACGACGGCGGGACGGAGCGAGGCGCTCTCCGTCTTCGGAACCTCGACCGATGAGGCGCTGATCGCCCGGGCGGTCTCGGCATGGACGGACGGCCTCGCCGCGACCGTCTTCGGCGCGGCGTTCGGCACGGACTCCGTCTTCGGCGCGACCTTCGCGACCTCGGCCTTCGCGACGGGTCCCTTCGGCGAGACCTCCGGCGCGGGGACCGGCGTTCCCGCGGGCTCGGTCGCGGCGAGGGCGAGGACGGAGCTCGGCACCGCCTCTTCCCGGCGCGGCTCCGGACGGGGCGCCGCCACCTCCGCTGCCGGCTCGGTCTTCGCCGCGGGCGCGGCAGCGTGGTTCGATGCAGCCACGTCCTCGCGCGATTGCGAGGCGCGGATGACGACGCCGAGCAGGGAGACGGCGCCGAGCGTCCCGACGAACCGGGTGACGAGTCGCTTGTAGCGCGCGCGGCGCTCGAGCTGCTCCGGCGTCGGCCCCCGATCGGTCTCGCTGCCGTCGAACTCGTCCACCGTCAGAGGGACCAGCGAAGCGGCGTGGGTCGGGCCGCCTTCATACGCGCCCGTGTCCCCGGCGTGGAAGAAGGCATCCAGGTGGTCGTCGTCGAGGTCGTTCACTCGATGGGTTCCGTGTGCGGGGGCGAGAGAAAAGGTCGGTCCCAATTCCTGGAGAGTCACCGAATACGCGGTCGATCAGGCGGACCGTTCCGCCCGATCCACGTCAGTCCCCGGTCTCCCCGGGCATCACGAGCCGTCGCGCTTCTTCCCGCGCGACGCCGTCGGGGCGTTCGGCGAGGTAGCGGCGCGCTTCACGAGCCGCCTCGTCCTTGCGACCGGCGCGAGCGAGCGCCCGCATGCGCTCCACGCGCGCTTCCGCGGCGAGCGGGGACCCCGGATACCGCGACAGGAGCTTCGCGAGCGTGTCCGCCACGCTCCCGTCGTCCCCGCGGCGTCGTGCTTCGAGCGCGCGCTGGAACAGCGCGTTTTCCTCCGCGAGCGTGCCGAGCTCGGCGTCCTCGAGCGTGCCGCTCGAGGGGAGCCCGGGGCGTGCCGCGGGAACCTCGGGAGCGGCGACGACCGCGTGGACGCCCGTCCCTCGCTTCGCCGGGGCATCCTTCGCGGACGCGGTGTCCTTCGCCGGGGCGGGTGCCTCCACCGCCGTGGCGAGCCCCTCGCTCGACCAGACGCCGCCCGCCGTGACCGCGGCGACGAAGACCCCGCTGCGGAACACCGCGACGCGGCCCTTCGTCACGTGCACGTCCGTCTTCGCCGGGGCGTCCGCCTCGGCGCGGGTCACGTCCACGTCGAAGACGGTGCCCGTCACGACGATGTCCACGTTCGGCGTCTCGACGACGAGCTTCGGCGTGTCGCTCGGGCGATCGTCCACTTTCGCGTCCAGGCGGCCGCGATCCAGCCGGACCCGGTGCGTCGAACGGACGGGCGTCACCACCGCGAGCTCGCTCGAGCCCGCGAGGTTCGCGTGGACCAGGTTCGTGAGCCGGACCTCGGCCGTCGCATCCACCGCGGTAACCACGGAGTCTCCGACGGAGAGGGCCGCGCGCTCCACGACGGCGGTGCGCGACTCGTGCGTCAGCGTGACCACGCCGGAAACCGCGACGACGCCGCTCTCCGGGCGCCCCTCCGCGTGCGGCGCCGCCGAGCGCGAGGACAGCGCGATCCGTCCTAGCCCCGCGGCGACCGCGAGTCCGGCCGCGACGGCGAGTCCGCGCGTCACGCGCCGGAACCGCTCCGCGCGCTTCCGGCGCTCCGCTCCGCGGGCGATGGCGCCGCCGATCGCGGGGAGCAGCCGCTCGCGTCGCGCCTCGAGGACGGCTTCGTCCTCCACGGGCACGACGGAGGCCTGCCAGAGCCGCGCGAGCTCCTTCGCGCGCTCCTGGTCGTCCGCGCCGCTCATCGGCCCGCCTCCCGCCGCTCGACCTTGTCTTCGCGCTCGAGTCGCTTGAAGAGCTCTTTTCGGCCGCGAACCAGCCTCGACTGCGTCGCCGCGACGGAAGCGCCCGTCATGAGGGCGATCTCCGCGAGGTCGTGGCCGAGCGCGTCGTGCAGAAATACGGTCTCTGCCTGCTCCGGCTTCATCTGCACGAGGTGCCTTCGCACCTGGTCGATGCGGGAGCGCGCTTCGAGGGCGCGCTCGGCGTCGTGAACGGAGGGGCGCGCGTCCGACGCCGCCTCGACGTCCGGCCCGCGGTCGATCCATTGGCGCTCCCTCCGGCGGGAGCGGAGAGCGTTCAGCCCGACGTGGCTCGAGACGCGGGCGGCCCAGGTCTCCAGGCTGCAGGCGCCGGCGAACTGCTGGCGCGCGAGCGTCTCCACGACCTGCTCGAACGCCATCTGCACGATGTCGTCGTGGTCGTGCTCGCGGCGGCCGAAGATCTTGTAGAGGGTGCGGTCCACCACGCTCGCGAGTCGCCGGTAGAGCTCGTCGGCGACCCGGCTGTCCCCGCGCTGGACGGCGGCGATGATCTGCTCGTCGCTGACGGCGTCGCCCGCACCCCCGCCCTGGACGGCTCGGAGCCTGGGGCGCTGGGTCTGGGCGGGCATGGGTGACACGGGCGAACGGTAAGAATAGTCACCGGCGCTCCTACACGGCAGGCAGCCATCGTCTGCGCCAATTCCCCGGCGTTTTCCTGGAGATAGGACCCTTGCCCGGGCCGGGCGGTCGTGGCATCCCGGGGCAGGCAGGGCGATGACGACCGCAGGAGCCACGGGAAGGACGAGGCTGGGAGGGTGCCTCGGCATCCTGTTCCCCCTGCTCGCTGCGGCTTCGGGATGCGGCAAGGAGCGGCTCGATCTCGGGAAGGTCGAGGCCGAGACGAGAAGCGACGCGGGCGTTCGGGACGGTGGCGCCGATTCAGGCGTGAGCCAGGCCGATGGCGGCAACCCGCCCGAGCCGTACTGCGATCACGAGAACGAGTGCAGAAACCATCAGGTCTGTGTCACGGAGAAACACCGGTGCGGCGAGTGCACTCAGGAGACTGCGGACACCCAGTGCGGGCGCGCCGGATTCGGATCCAAGTCCTCCCGGCAGGTGTGCGACCTGGACACGAACCTGTGCGAGGACTGTCTGGCGGACGCCGACTGTGTCGAGCCCTTCGTGTGCAACCCGAAGTCCCGCCGGTGCACCGTCACCTGCACGGCGGATCCCTGCTTCACTTTTCCCATCACGAATCTCGGCGTGGGTGCGTGCGTGGAAGGCCTCTGCCAGATCTGTCGGGACGACAGCGACTGCACTGCGCTCCAGAATCCGTATGTTCGGTTCGGTTCGCACTGTAGGAACGGGGATTGCGCCGAGTGCGTCACGGACGGCGATTGCTCGCCCCTTCGCCCGCACTGCGGTCCTCACGGCGCGTGCGTCGAGTGAGTCACCGCGTCGAGACGCCGCCGTCCACCGGGATCACCGCGCCCGTGACGTAGGCGCCCGCCCGGGACGACAGATAGACGACCGTTCCCGCGATGTCTTCCAGCCGTCCGGCGCGGGCGAGCGGGATGCCCTGGGACGCGCCCTCTTCCCCCATGCCGTCGAACACGAACTGCGTCATCTTGCTCGGGAAGAGTCCCGGCGCGATGGCGTTCACCGTGATGTTCTTCGCGACGACCGCCGACGCGAGGTGTCGCGTCATCATGTGAACGGCCGCCTTGCTCGCGGAGTACGAGTAGTTCTCGAAGACCGGGACGCGGAGCCCGTCGATGCTCCCGATGTTGATCACGCGCGCCGGGTCCTCTTTCGTCGCCGCTTTCTCGAGCAGCGGGAGGAGCTTCACCGTGAGGTGGAACGGCCCCTTCACGTTGATGGCCATGACCTTGTCCCAGCCCGAGTCCGGGAACTCCGTGAGCGGCGCGCCCCACGTTGCTCCCGCGTTGTTCACCAGGATGTGGAGCTTCTCCTCGCGCTTTCCGACCTCTCCGGCGAGGTGCAGGACGCCTTCCAGCGTGCCGAGATCCGCGGGAATGGAGATGCACTCCCCGATCGCCGAGAGCTCCTTCTGGACTTCCTCGCAGGCGCCCGCCTTTCGCGCGCTGATGTACACGCGCACGCCGGACTCCACGAGCCCCTTCGCGATCATGTAACCGATGCCGCGGGAACCGCCCGTCACGACGGCCACCTTGCCCTTCACGGAGAAGAAGTCGCTCATGGGCTCGTTTCATACCCCCGCCCCGATCTCGCCCGCGGCGAAATGATCGGACCCTGGAGCGCAAAGGCCGGAGCGCGGACCGGCTCACGGCGCGATCGTGAGACCGACGCGGCCGAACACGGTGACCGGAGGCGTCGTGCCCGCGACCTGGCCGTAGGCATCGATCTCCGTCGTTCCGGCGAGGACGCGCGCCGAGACGTCCGCGAACACCCCGAGCGGCGAGAACCCGAAGTACCAGACTCCGGCGCCGAGCTTCCCGCCGCCGAGCACGCGGTCGTCGTGGCCCGGGGAGACGTCGGGTTCGCGCGCGACGGTCGCCCCGAAGCGCTCGACCACCGCGTCCGCGTGGACGCCGAACGAGAGATCCTGCCCGAACTCCTTCAGCCAGAGGAGGCCGGCGCCTGCGTCGGCGAACGTCACGCGGACGGACTCCGCGCGGGTCGCGCCCTCGCCGTAGCCGACGTTCATCGTCGCGTGGAAGCCGCGCGCCAGCAAGAGCGCGCCGCCGACCTCGCCGCCGAGACGCAGGGGCACGGTGTCGAGCGCCGTTCCGGCGACCAAGGCGATCTCGAGGAACCCGCGCCTCTCCGGCGGGCGAGGGGGCGGTGCGACCTTCCGCGGTGGAGGCGGCGGGCGCGGGGGCGGGGGCGGCGACGCCGGAGGTGCGGGACGCGGAGGCGGCGGCTCGTCCTCTCCTCGCGACATCACGCTCCCGAGCGTCCCGATCAGGAGGCCGACGGTCTTGTAGCGCTCCTCCACCACGTCCTTCTCGTCGAAGGTGATCTCCCGCTCCACCCACCGCTTCTCGCGTTCGAGCGCCACCTCGAGGTGCACGTGGGTCGGATCGCGGAACGAGACGATCGCGATGACGGACGGTTTCGCGGCGGGCGGCTCCGGCTCGCCTCCGTCCACTCCGGTGGTCGCCTCTGGATCCCGGCCTTCGGGCGGGGCCTCGACGCAGGAGGAGCTCGCCGCGCGGCTGCAGGCTTCGAGCAGCGTGTCGCGGAGCGACGCCGGTGAGTCGGGCGGCGCGATCTCGACGACGATCGCCGGGGGGGCTTCCGCGAGAACCGGCACGGCGTTCGACTTCAGCCGCGGCCGACCGCGGTCGGCGCGCGTCGGTCCCTCCACGGCATCGCTCCCTCGAGCTCTCGGGACAGCGCGAGCACGAGCGCGTCCTCGTTCACGCGGCCGGCGAGCTGGACGCCGATCGGGTGACCGTCCCGCGAGACGCCCGCGGGGACGCTCGACGCGGGTTGCCCGGAGACGTTGTAGAGCGCGGTGAAGGCGCCGAGGTGCGCCGCCTGCTCGAACGCTTCCCTTGGCGGAAGCCCCTTCCACGCGCCGATCTCCGGCGGCGGCCCCGCGACGGTCGGCGTGACCCAGACGTCGGCATCGCCGAACCAGGCGAGGATGCGCGCGGCGAGCCGGTGCTGCTGCGCGGTGACCTCTGCGTCCGAGAGCTTCTTTCCGGCTTCGTGGAGCCATCGCGTCACCGGCTGGAGGACCGACTCCGACACCACGAGGACGTTTCCGATGAGCCGCTGCCAGAGCGGGAGGAACTCGTCGAGCGTCGCTTCCGGGGGCGGCCCTTCTTCCACCGCGTGGCCCATGCCCTCGAGCACGCGGAGCACGCGAGTCACCGCGTCTTTCACCTCCGGCGTGGTCGTCGCGAGCGGCGAGAGCGTCGTGAAGCGGATGCGGAGCGGACGCGGCGGGACGCGGCTGAGCTCCAGGAACGGCTTCGGCGGCGGCGGCGCCCAGTGCGGCTTCCCGACGGTGATGCCGGCGAGCACGTCCAGGAGGGCGGCCGCGTCCTCCACCGTCCGCGCGAGCGGGCCGCAGGTGGGAAGCGCGTCCCGATCGGGGCGGCCGAGCACGTCCTCCACGCGACCGCGGGACGGTTTGATCCCGAAGAGGTGACAGAACGAGGACGGGATTCGGATGGAGCCCGCGCCGTCGCTCCCGTGCGCGAGCGGAAGGAGCCCCGCGGCGACGGCGGCGCCCGAGCCGCCGCTCGAGCCTCCGGGCGTGCGCCCGACGTCCCACGGGTTTCTGGCCGGGGGATGCAGGTCCGTCTCCGTGACGGGCATGGCGCCGAGCTCGGACGTCGCGAGCTTGCCGAGGATGACGAACCCGGCTTCTCTGATCTTCCTCGCGGACGTGTCGTCCACCGGGGAGAGGAAGTACCTGTACGCGCGCGAGCCGGCGCGCGTGAACGTCCCGCGCACCATGTTGAGATCCTTCACGCCGATGGGGACGCCGAAGAGCGGCGGGAGCTCCGTCGCGGCGGTCTTTGCGAGGACCCGGTCCTTCCGGCGCGCGGAGGCCAGGGCTCGCCGGGGCATCACCTGCACGAAGCTCCCGAAGCGACCGTCGTGGCGGGCGATGCGATCCAGACAGGCCCGCGTGAGCTCCTCGGAGGAGACGGTGCGCGCGCGGAGCAGGCGCGCCTGGTCGAGCGCGGAGAGGGCGAGCACGTCGTCGAGCGAGCTCATGGAAGGCCGCATGGTGCCAGATCTCGCGCGGACGCGCTCGGCTCAGGGAACGGCGAGATCCACGTCTTCGGGCCACACGGGGAGCGAATCGTCCTCCGTGGCGTCGCCCCGGAGCGCGGTCCGCGCGACCGTCGGCAGGTCCTTCCGCTTCTTGATCTCCTCGCCGTCCGGTCCGACGGCGACCCAGATGGGGCGCGCCCGTCCGCGGCCCTCGAAGCGGACGAGCGTGACGCCCGTCTCCCGGAGCGGGCTCGCCCAGATGGAGAACGCCGCGGCCTCGTCCCGCTTGTAGAAGGAAGAGAGCTTCTCTCGGACGAGGTCCGTCACTGTGTCCGGAACCTGGCCGCCGGGAATGCTCCGGAGCTTCGCCGTCTCGTGGAACGCGGCGCGCGCCGCGGACACGAGCGTGCGATGCGCCTTCTTCGGATTCGCGTCCGTCCGCAGGACGAGCCGGGCGCGTGTCGCGTAAGAGACGATCGGGTTCTTCCGGCTCGCGACGTGGGCGAGCACGATGGACGTGGAAAGGAGACCCGCCGCGAGGACGACGGCGAGGCGTCCTCGCCGGTAACTCGAGTGGTACCAGACGACCGTCGTCGCGATCGGCATGAGGAGCGAGAGCACGAGGAACGTCTCCACCGCGAGCGTGAGGAGGACGTACGGCAGGAACGTCTTCAGGGAGAGCTCGGGCGCCCAGTACGCGACGTACTGGTAGGCGAGGGAGAGCAGGAGGACGGCGAACGTGCCGATCGTGTAGCTCCGGAAGACGAGGAATTCGCGCCGCGCCTCCCGGTTCGAGAGCCAGTAGGGGAAGAGGAGCGGGTAGAAGAAGTAGTAGGCGAACGGTCGAGGAGGCTTCGTTCGATAGAACCCCTCGAACGCGAGGGCCTCCGAGATGACGAACTTCACCGTTCGCGACCGCGCGGCGAGCTTCCGCGCCGCTTCACCGGCGATGAACACGAGGAGGGCGAGCGCGACGTCGATCAGCGCCCCGCGGACGGGGAAGAGCTCGGCGGCCGCGATGATCCCGAACGGCGCGACGGAGAAGAACGCGAGCCGAAACAGGAAGTCCGCGAACGAGACCGGGGACGTGAACAGCGTGGAGCGGTCCGCGACGCTCGCCATCACGCGGCTACATAGCACGCGCCTCGCGCGGCCTCGTCATTCGATCGATCGGTCGGCGTCGCGAGGGGCGTTCTCGGTGGCGACGCGAAGAAGCGCGTTTTCGAGGCCACGGGGCGAAAATGGCTTCTCCAGCCGGAGGTTCGCGGAGGACTGGAGGAAGTCGACCGTCTCCGGCGTGAAGGCGCCGCCGGTCAGGAACACGAACCGTTTTTCCAGGCCGCGCCCGAGCGCCGCAGCGCGCTCGAAGACGTCGATGCCCGTCAGATCGGGCATCATCAGATCGCAGAGGACGACGTCGAACTCCTTCCCGTCGTCGGCGAGGAGCGAGATCGCTTCGCGCCCCTGCGTCGTCGACGTGAGCTCGTGCGCGGAGAGAACGCGACGGATCGCCTTCAGCACGAGGGGATCGTCGTCGATCGCGAGCACCCTGAGCGATCGCTTCGCCGCCGGCGGCGCCGGCTTCGACGACAGGACGCGCGCCATGTCCGGCGGAGCGGCGGGGAGCGCTATCGTCACGGTGGTGCCCTTGCCGACCGTGCTCTGGATGTCGAGCTTGCCGCCTCCGCCGGTGACGATGTTCTCCGTCACGGTGAGGCCGAGCCCCGTCCCGACGCCGATCGGCTTCGTCGTGAAGAACGGCTGCGCGACGCGACGGAGATCCTCGGGCGGGATCCCTTCGCCGGTGTCGGACACGCGGACGACGGCCGAACCGTCCTCCGGCGACGTCCCGATCGTCACGCGGATCTCGTTCGAATCCGCGCGTCCGACGGGGATCGCCTGCGCCGCGTTCGTGATCAGGTTCACGAACACCTGGACCAGGCTATTTTCGCTCCCGAGGACCTTGGGCGCGCGCTCGAAGTGGGTCTCGAGGCGCGCCCGGTGCCGGACCACCGCGGACGTCAGCTTCAGCGCCGCGGACACGACGAGCTCGAGGTCCACGAGGTGCGGCTCGGGGTCGTCCTCGCGCGCGAACGTCTTCAGGTCCTTCACGATCCGGCGCACCCGGTCGGCGCCGGAGAGCGCCTCGGAGATCGCCTCGTCCAGGGTCGCGCGGGCGGATTCGAGGGCGTCTGCGCGCGTCTTCCCGAGCCGGTCCTTCACGAAGGAGAGGTTCGCGATGACGTAGGAGAGCGGGTTGTTCGCCTCGTGGGCCACGGCCGCGGCGAGCTGCCCGACCTGGGCCATCCTGTCCGAGCGGAGCATCTTCGCCTCCTCCTCGGCGGCGGTCGCCCGGCGATTGAGCCTTCTGAGCTCGCCGAGGTCGCGGAGCACGAGGAGCACGGTGTCTTCCCCCGAGGGCACGAAGCGGATCTCGTACTCGCGGAACTCCCCCGCGATCGTGAGCACCAGCTCCACGCTCGACGCCTCCCCGCCGTCGAGGAGCGCCGCCGCTCGTTCACGCGCGGTCCGTCCGAGCTCGGGCGACAGGACGTCGAGAGATCTTCCGAGGATGGTCTCCGGAAGGACCGGGAGCGTCGAGGTGCGTCCCCGCCATTCCCGGCAGACGCCGTTCCGGTCGATCACGATGCCGAGGTCCGGCATCGCCGCGAGGAGCGCGCTCGACGCCCGCTCCGCGCGCTCCGCGTCCGAAAGCGCGCTCGACGCGGTCGCCTCGTACGCGAGCGAGATCGAGAGCGCCGCCAGGGTGAGCAGCGTCGCGCCGATCCCCTCGATGAAGACGCGCCCGCCCGCCGGGTAGTGATCCACGAGACGGACCCCGGCGTGGTGGAGCACGCCGTACGTCGCGATCTCGAGGATGACCAGCGTCGCCCACGTCACGCCCGCGCGCGCGCCGGCCACGAACGTCGCCCCGATGGGGACGAATCCGAGCGCGACGAGCGCCGGCGATCCGATGCCCCCTCTCTGGTACGTGAGCGAGGAGAGCGCGACGAACCACAAGAACGCCACGGCATTGCCGAAGAGCGCGAGGGATCCGGTTCGTCTGAGAAGAACGGGAAGCGAGGTCCCCGCGGCGCACACGAGGAGCCCCACCGTCCCCTGGACGACGAGCCCGTGCGCGAAGAACACCGTCGCGCGGATCAGCGTGAGCGGGATCCAGATCAGTGAGAGCGCGACCCCGACCTCCGCCCGTCGACGCACGCCGGGGCTCTCGAGCGATCCGGGGATGAATTTTCGCGTGAAGCGACCGAGAGAGAAATCCCGCCGGTTCACCGGCATCGGTACGGAACCGACACGTCGCTCTTCACTGTCGTGCACGCAAACCCCGACGACTTGCAGGTCACCTGGACCGTGCTGCCGCACAGAACGTTCACTCCGCTACCGGTACGGCCGCTCGCAGCATATCCGACTCCGCTGCACCCGACGATGGAGAGAATGCCGCAGTTCGGCGCGGCACCGAGCTGCGATGGGTCGCCCTCCTCGGCGTTCGAGCAGTCGTAGTCGAAAGAGTGAGTGCCACCGGACGTCGAGCGCGCCTCGCCGAAGAAGTCCGTCTGTCCCGGATGGACGTCGGCGTTGTCGTCGTCGCAGTCGCCGCCGACCTTCGCCCACTTGCCGTTCGGGGGCGGAAGGCACCCGGACGTCGTTCCCGTCGAGCGGCCGTAGCCGTCCCCGTCGCCGTCGGGGAAGAACGTCACGGGGTCCGAGCAGGCCGATCCCGCGTCGGCGACTCCGGATCCGGCATCCTGGGTGGTCACAGCGCCGGCGGCTCCCGAGTCCGAGCCTGCGTCGTTGCTCGCGCGGCCGCCGAGGCCCGAGTCCGGGCCGCCGCCTCCGTCGCGCCCACCGGACGACGTTGCGCCGGCGCCCGCCCCGCCGCCGCTCGCCGTCCCCCCTGCACCGCCGGTCGCGGACACGGTGCCTCCCGAGCCGCCGCTCGCCGGTGCTCCTCCCGAGCCTGCGTCGGCGACGACGACCGGCGCTCCGTCGCTACCGAACTCGGAACCGCCGCAGGCCGGGAGACACACGGCCGCGCACAGGCTCGCGAGGGCGAGTCCGAAGTGGGGTTCTTGCATTCGAAGGGGCTCCGATCACGTCGCCGGACCGCCGCACGGCACCCTCAAAGGTAGCTCGAATCGAGCCTGACCCCGACGTTCTCCGCCCATTTCGGTGAACAAAGGTCGCAGCTCGACGTACCCCGCTCCTCCCGATCGGAGGCCCTGCCGCCGCACGGCGTCCCGCGTCATCGGTAGGGGTTCGACTTCCGGATGAGCCCGCCCGACGACGGGCTCTCCGGCGGCCTCGGAGCGGGTTCCGGCACCAGATCCAGCCCGTGCGGTGTCACCGGGGGCGTGGGCTTCGGCGACTCGGTGGCGACGGTTTTCTTGGAGGCGCGCACCGGCGCTTCCTTCGGGAGGGTCGAAGGATCCACTGCGACTGGAGCCGCGGAGGGTGTGGCGAGATTGCTCGGAGCCGCAGAGGGCGTGGGCGAGGTCGCGAGTGCCGGCCACTTCGGGGGCGCCGCCGAGGCATTCGTCGACGCGGCGACCACGGGAGCGTACTCGGACTTCGCTCCCGATCGGGTGAGCCACAGCGCGCCGGCGCCGAGAAGCGCCGCGCCGCCTGCCAGGACGGCGATCGTTCCCGTGCGACCTCGGTTGACGGGTACCTCCACCGGTCCGGCGGCCTCGCGCGCCTCGGGACGCTTCCGCGGACGGGTCGGCTCCATCACCATCGGCGGCGGGGCGACGGACTCGTGCACCGGTGCGGCCTTCCGCTCCTCCTCGACGAAGCGGGCGACCTGGTCGCGGCGAGCGCGGAGCTCCGACCCGATGAGCTCCTCCACGTAGGTCGCGACTTCTCCGTGGGTCGCGAGCCAACCGGTCTCGCGGCTGATGGCCTCCATGGCCGTCGCCATCTCCTGCGCGCTCTGATAGCGGCGCTCCGGGGCCGGGTCGCACGCCTTCGCGACGAGCGCGTCGACCTGCGGCGCGATCCGGATCCCGATCTCGCCGAGTCGCGGAATGCGGCTGTTCAAGATGTGCGTGACGAGCTGCGCCTCTTCGAGATCCGGGAACGGATCCGTGGACGCGAACGCGATCCAGAGCGTCACGCCGAGCGCGTAGACGTCGAGCGGCGGACCCACCGGACGGCGCCACAGGTACTCGGGCGGCGAGTACATCAACTTGCCGACCATGTACCGGTGATCCGTCACGACCGACGCGAGCGCGCTCTTCGCGATCCCGAAATCCGCGATGCGCGAGACGCCGTCGCGGCCGACGAGCACGTTCTGCAGGCTCACGTCGCGATGGAGCAGCCCGAGCGGCCTTCCCGTCGCGTCCGCCGCCTGGTGCGCCGCGTGAAGCCCGGCGAGCGCGTCGAGCCCGACGCGGAGCACGATCGGCGGCGGGATCCGCTCGCCGCGACGCGCCGCGCGGTCGACGAGGCCGTCCAGGCTCGTCCCTTCGACGTAGTCGAGGACGAGGAAGTAGCCTTCTCCGTCCCGGCCGATCTGGTGAATCCCGACGACGTTCGCATGGTGGATGAGCGCGGCGTGCCTCGCCTCGTCGAGGAATCGCCGCGTCGCCTCTTCCTGGCCGAGGAGGTCCCGGTTCAGCCGCTTCACCACGACGAGCCGCTCGAATCCCCCCGCGCCCACCGCGCGAGCGAGCGACACGGTGCCCATCCCGCCGCGCCCGAGCTCCAGGATCGTCTGGTAAGCCGCGATCGGCGTCTTGCCCGGCGCGATGGTGTCGAAGTTCGGCATCAGAAACGGCCCTGGGCACCGCCCATCGCGCCACCCGGCACGGGGACGATCGCCGCGGTCGCTCCGCCGTCGCCGCCGAAGTCCACCCACAGGAACGCCGATGCCGCCGTGAGGCCGCCGACGAGCAGGGTGCCGGCCATCAGCGCCGTCGTGCGGTGCGCCTTGCCGTAGACCTCGTCGTTCTTCGCCTGGGTCGACGGCTTCGGCAAGTCCGCCTTCGCGTTCAGCGTGTCGATGCCGGACCACGTCCAGAGCCCGGCGAGCACCACCGTGGCTCCGACGCCGGTGTAGAAGACGGCGGGGGGCAGGGGCTTCTTCTTCGCGGGCGGCGCGACGTCTCTCGGCGGGCCGTCGCGATGCTCGCTCGTCTTCGCGCCGGCCTCCGTCGAGGAGACGGTCGCGCGCTGCGGCGCCTGGCTCGACAGCGTCGCGAAGAGGACGACCTCGTACGTCGCACCCGCGGCGAGAGACAGGTGCTCCGTGCTCTCGTTGCCGTCCGCGGCCCTGGCCGTCGCGACGTGCGTGCCCGGAAGCACGTAGCGAGAGCCGGCCGGCACGCTCGTTCCGTCGAGCGAGAGCGTGCACGGCGCCGGGTCGCACGCGAGATGCAGGTGGGCGAGACTCTTACCCGACTCGGCGAGTGCGTCTCGCGCGAGCGTCGCGAGCTCGCCGGTGGCGGAGAGCGAGAGCGCGCGCTCGGCGGCCGTCACGACCAGCAGGTGATCGTTCGCCTTGCGCGCCGCCTGGATCGCGTTGCCCACGGCGTCCGCGTTCGGCGCGAGCTCGTCGGCGCGAAGGAAGATCCGGGCTGCTTCCGCGTACTCCGCGCGATCGAAGTGGGCGACGGCCTCGTCGAACGCCTGAGCGGCCGCGGCTCGCGCGTTCGCATCTTGCGCGAGGGCTCTGCCAGAGAGCGCGACGAGCGAGAGGGCCACCGTGGCGATCCGCACCACGACGATTCCGGTTCGCGGGCGAAGGAGAGGGTGCATGCTCGGAGACAGAGACAGAGACAGAGAACCAGGAACGCTCGGCATCGGCCGGAGCTCGGAATCGTGCCATACTCGGCGGACGATGCCCTCGGTGTCGTTTCGTCTGACCGTCGCGATCGCGCTCCTTTCGGTTCCGGGGTGCGAGCTGTTCGTCGGAGACCTGCCGTCCACCGACACGTCGGCGCAGACCGGGCCGCAGACGGGTCAGGATGGCGGGCCCGGAGGCGGCTCCTCGGCCGGGGGCGTAGATACGTCCGGAAGCGGCGGGACCTCGGGTTCGTCGGGGAGCGGAAGCGGCGGAAGCTCCGCCGGCGGCCGAGCCGAAGGCGGCTCGGGTGGCAATCTCGCCACGGGCGGTGACGGCGGAACATCGGCTGGAGACGGCGGTGCGGCGAACGGGGGGACCGGCGCCGGCGGAGCGAGCACGGGGGGCGTGCCGGCGGATGGCGGAGCGCCGGGGGCCGGCGGTGTGGTCCTCACGGGCGGGACGCCGGGCGCGGGCGGTGCGGGAACGGGCGGCACCGGGACCGGCGGTGCGGGAGCTGGCGGCGCCGGAGCGGGCGGCGCATCCACCGGCGGCTCCCTCGGCGCGGGCGGCTGCTGCGATTGCGACGGGGACGGGCAGAACTCGAAAGCGTGCGGCGGCCCCGACTGCGACGACGGGGACGAGGCCGTCTACCACGGCGAAACGGCGTACCAGCCGCTCGCGTCCACCCACGGCTCCTTCGACTACGACTGCAGCAACACGCTCGATCGCGACCCCGCCCTCGACAAGATCGTCGATTGCACGTCCATCGTGAACATCCTGCTCTGCAGCCAGAAGGTCGGGTTCATCGGAACCGCACCCGTTTGCGGCGCCCAGGGGGACTGGGGGACGTGCAAGGCCGGCACCCTGTCCTGCGTCCCGGACATCCAGGGAAAGATGACCATGACGTGCCGGTGACACTCGCCCAAAAGTCCGGGAAATTTCGCGGCAAGATTGACACACGGGCCCCCCCGCGGGAAACGCGCGGCCGGTGCAGGTAGCCGATCGCAAGACCGCGCGCACGCCCGCCTACGTCCGCTGGGCGCTGCCGCTTCTGAACGACCCCCGCGACGGGGAGTTCGTGGGTTTCATGCTGGGCTGCTTCGGCTTCGCGGCGGCCGGCGTCGGGATGTTCTTCTCGGGGCCGCTCCTCCCGTACCTCGCGCCCGTCTATCTGCTCGTACTCGCCTTCGGCTTCCTGGACCGGTTCACGCTGCTCCTTCACTGCACGTCTCACCGCCCGCTCTTCAAGCCGAAGCATCGCGCGCTGAACGAGATCGTCCCGTGGGTGCTCGGTCCGTTCTTCGGGCAGACGCCCGAGACGTACTTCGCCCATCACATGGGCATGCACCACCCCGAGGAGAACCTCCCGGACGATCTCAGCACGACGATGCCGTACCATCGGGATCGCTTCCTCGACTTCCTCCACTACTGGGCGAAGTTCCTGTTCCTCGGGCTCGTGGACCTCTCGCGCTACATGGCGAGGAAGGGCCGCTACCGGCTCCTCCGGCGGATCTTCCTCGGCGAGGGCGTGTACTGGGTCGTCGTGGTCGGCCTGCTCCTCGTTCGGCCCGCTGCGGCGCTCGTCGTCTTCGTCGGACCGCTGGTCCTCATCCGCACGCTCATGATGATGGGGAACTGGGGGCAGCACGCGTTCGTGTCCCAGAGCGCTCCGGAGAGCCCGTACGTCTCCAGCATCACGTGCATCAACAGCCGCTACAACCGGCGCTGCTTCAACGACGGCTATCACATCGGCCATCACCTCCAGGCGCGCGCGCACTGGACGGAGCTTCCCGTCGAGTTCGAGAAGAACATCGAGCTCTACGTGAAGAACGACGCGATCGTCTTCCAGGGCATCGACTTCTTCCTCGTGTGGCTCCTCCTCATGACGAAGCGCTGGCGGACGCTCGCGCGTGCGTACGTCCGTCTGCCCGGCGCCCCGGAACGCAGTGAAGCGGAAATCATCGCGCTTCTCCGGGAACGCGTGCGTCCGTTTCCGGCCTGAGAGACACTCGGCGCACCCATGGTGCGCAACACGTCGCCGGTCGCCTCGCTGCTCGCCTCTCTCCTGCTCCTTCCGTCGCTCGCGGCGTGCAGCAGCGACGATTCCGGTAAGGCGCCGAGCGCGTCCCCGTCGACGGACGGCGGCGGCTCCGAGCAGGCTCCCGCCTACGATTTTTCCAAGTACGACGAGGCGGTGAACACGTTCCTCGCGGAAAATGGTCTCGAGGGCGCGAGCGGCGTCATCGTGCACAAGAAATGGGGCGTCCTCCACACGGCGGGGTACGGGGCCTTCGCCCCGGACAGGAAGTACCTCGTCGCGTCCTCGAGCAAGATCGTGAGCGTCGGGATCCTGATGCGCCTGGTCGACCAGGGGAAGCTCGACATCGACGCGCCGATCGGAAGCGTGCTCTCCGCGGCGTGGGGGACGAACGCGAAGTCGGATCTCGAGGTCGCACAGCTCGTCTCGAACAGCTCCGGCCTCGTCAGCCTGACGGATAACCCGCTCTACGGGCCCTACCTCTGCCAGTACGTCGACGGTTCGGACCTCGCGACGTGTGCTCAATCGATCTACCAGACGACGGCGGACGCTCCCGACCGGAAGCCGCCCGACACCGAGTTCCACTACGGCGGCGGACAGTGGCAGCTCGCCGGGGGCGTCGCGCAGGTCGCGTCGAACGAGACCTGGGCGGACCTCGTGACGGAGACGTACGTGGACGGCTGCGGAGCGACGACCTTCGGCTACGGAAACCAGTTCACGCAGGCCTTCTCCTCCGGCGGCGCGCCGGACGGGGGCGGGAGCCTCGCCGACGCGCTCGCGTACCCGCCCTTCTTCCAGGGCGATCCGGCGAACCTCCACCCCACCACGAACCCGAGCATCGAGGGCGGCCTCTACACCACCGCCGGCGACTACGGAAAGGTCCTCCTCATGCATCTCCGGGGCGGCCTCTGCGACGGCAAGCGCGTGCTGAGCGAGCAGGCCGTCGCGCGGATGCAGGAAGATCGCATCGGCGAGAAGTACCAGGGGAAGACGCCGAGCCCGGACCTCGAGGGGTACGGGCTCGGCTGGTGGATCGATCGGAACCACCCGGGCGTCTTCGCGGACCCGGGCGCGTACGGCGCCGTGCCGTGGCTCGACCTCTCTCGTGACTACGCCGCCTTCCTCGTGATCGAGAAGGACGCGGGCGTCGGCGCGCAGCTCTTCACCATGGTGAAGCCCGTGCTCGACGACGTGTTCGATTCCACGAACTGACCGCGCCGAAGCCGCGGCGAACGGAGCGCGTCAACCGAGCGCGGCGCGGAGCGCGGAGACGGCCTCCGCCGTCGCCCGCTTCCCGCCTTCGAGAAACGCCGCCATGCTGAAAAATCCGTGGATCATGCCGTCGTACCGGCTGACGGTCACGGAAACCCCGGCCGCGCGAAGCCGCTCTCCGTAGGCTTCACCCTCGTCGCGGAGAGGATCGAACTCGGCCGTGAGCAAGAGGGCCGGCGGCAACCCGTCCAGTCTCGTCGCGTGGAGCGGCGAGGCGTACCCGTTCCGGCGCACGGCCGGATCCGGCAAGTAGTGCTCCCGGAACCAGAACAGGGAAGAGCGAGTGAGGAAGTAGCCGTCGGCGTTCTCGTGATGCGACGGCGTCTCGAGCGACGCGAAATCCGTCACGGGGTACACGAGGAGCTGGAACGCGAGGTTCGGCCCGCCCCGGTCCCGCGCCATGAGCGCGACGACGGTCGCCAGGTTCCCGCCCGCGCTGTCACCCCCGACGGCGATCCGCGTCGCGTCCACGTCCAGCCGCTCCGCGTTCGCGGCGGCCCACGCCGTCGCGGCGTAGCAGTCCTCCGCCCCGGTGGGGAAGCGGTGCTCCGGCGCGAGGCCGTACTCCACCGAGAGCACGGAGATGCCGGCGTCCGTCGCGAGGCGCCGGGCGTCCGGGTCGCTCTCGGCCACGCTCCCGATGACGAATCCTCCTCCGTGGAACCAGAGGAGGAGCGGGAGCACGCGGTCCCCCGCGGACTCGGGGCGATAGAGCCGCGCGCTCACCGTTCCTCGCGGAACGGGGATCCGGAGATCCGTCACCTGCGCGGGCGGACCCGGAGGCAAGCGGCTCCGCTGCTCCCGGGTCATCTCGCGCGCCGGCCCGGGGGCGAGCGTCGAGAGATCCGGGAGGTTCATGGCCGCGACGGTGTCGAGCAGGAGCCGCGCCTGGCGGTCTAGAGGCATGACGCGAATGCTACACCGGCAAACGCGCCGTGGCTCAACGCTTCGGCTGCGTCGTCATCCGGAGGTAAGGGCGGACGACCTTGAAGCCCTGCGGGAACCGCTTCGCGAGCTCGTCCGGATCCTGGAGCGCCGGAACGATGACGACGTCGTCCCCGTCCTTCCAGTCGGCGGGCGTCGCCACCTTGTGGTCGTCCGTGAGACGGAGGGAATCCAGCACGCGGAGGATCTCGGCGAAGTTCCGGCCCGTGCTCGCCGGGTACGTGATCATCGCGCGGATCTTCTTGTTCGGATCGATGAAGAACACCGAGCGCACGGTGAGCGTGTCGTTCGCCTCGGGATGGATCATGTCGTAGAGCTTCGCGATCTTGCGATCCGGATCGCCGAGGATCGGATAGTCGAGCTTCGCCTTCTGGGTGTCCTCGATGTCGCCGATCCAGCGCTTGTGGCTGTCGACGTCGTCGACGGAGACGGCGATGGGCTTCACGTTCCGCTTCTTGAACTCCTCCGAGAGGTTCGCGACGCGACCGAGCTCCGTCGTGCAGACGGGCGTGAAGTCCTTCGGATGAGAGAAGAGGACGCCCCAGCTCGATCCGAGCCACTCGTGGAAGCGGATCTTGCCGTGCGTGGAATCTTGCTCGAAGTCGGGGGCGATGCTGCCGATGTGAAGGGACATGGGGGCTCCTCT
>DASZXK010000148.1:0-11778 GCA_035545855.1 Polyangiaceae bacterium | reverse complement strand
GCTCGCCGTGCTCGCGGGGCCGTGTATCGGCGGGACCAATCGCGGGGGCGACTCGCCGCCCTTCGGGCGGGCTCGACGCGACGACGAATGGCGTCGCGGGGGTTGGTTGTGGGGGACCTGGTCCCCCGAGGCTTCCCGTGCGGTCCTCGGGCTTCGCCCTGCGGTCCTCGGGAACCTCTCCCCCTGCCGCGCCTGGCGGCGCGCGCTCGCCGTGCTCGCGGGGCCGTGTATCGGCGGGACCAATCGCGGGGCGAATAGTTTGTATACAAACTGTCCGGTGAGGAGATATCCCCCACGGCGCCGTTCGCCGTGCGGCCCTGCGGACGCGCTCGCCGTGCTCTGGGGGCGGTGCATCGGCTGGACCGTGGGGGGAGCGGTTTGCGCGAGGGGGCGCGCGTCGATAGAGTGCATCGGGCCATGTGGAGGAGCGCCCGGGCGGGAGCCGTCGCTGCGGTCTTGTTCCTGGCGGGCTCCGCGCGCGCGACCTGCTTCGACGGCGTCCGGAACGGCCCGGAGAGCGACGTCGATTGCGGGGGCGATTGCGTCCCCTGCGAAGAGGGGGACCGGTGCGTCGCGCCCAGGGACTGCGTGAGCGGACGGTGCAGCGAGGGGGAATGCGAGGAACGTCCCTACGTGAAGGGCGCTGACCTCCCCCCCGGTTACCACCTCGAGCCGATGGCGACCGGGGGACCGGCGACGGCGCGCACCATCGGCTGGGTCTCCCTCGGCGTCGGGTACGGCGCGGCCTACGTGACGGCGCTGTCGCTTCCCGGCGAGGTCGGCGCGCTGTACGTGCCCGTCTTCGGGCCGTGGATCGAGGTCGGGGACCGGACGCAGGGCCTCCGCGGGCTCATCGCCGTGGACGGCCTCCTGCAGACCGTCGGCGCGGGGCTCGTCATCGGCGGACTCATCGCGGGCGGAAAACAGATCGTGCGAGACGATCCGGTGCTCGCCCACCTCGTCGTCACGCCCGCGCGCATCGGACGGGACGGCTACGGGCTCTTCATGCAGAGCGCGTTCTGAGTCAGTTGTACGTCGCGCCGAGGAGCAGCGCGGGAACGTACGTCGAGTGCGTCCAGGACACTCCGCGATCGTCGCTCCCCGAGCTCGAGCCGTAGAGGAATCGTCCCAGGACCCCGAGGCTCCACTCGTCCGAGACCCAGAAGTCGTAACCGACGCCCAGCATGAACCCGAAGCCGATGGCGGTGTGCGCCTGCGCCTGAGGGCCGCGCAGATTGCCCGCCGCGTCGGTGTTTTCGGGCTGTCCCGCGCCGGCGACGAGCGTCGCGAGCCCGGGGCTCACCTGCGCGTGGAACCCGCGATCCGGAAAGAAGTACCAGTCTCCCAGGACTCCGATCACGGCGAGCTGCGTCGCCTTCATGTCGTAGGACCCGGTGTTCGTGTCCGTCACGTCCAGCGTGGAGCTCGGCGCGAGCCCCGTGAACACGCCGACCCCGAGCGCGAGCCCCGAGCCGAGGGTGTACCCGAGGGACAGTTCCGTGGCGCCCGCCGTGCTCCCGCCGGAGCCGTCGAACGGGATCTTCTCGAAGGGGAAATCCGCCTTGGACGGCAGCGGCTTGTCCGACTTCGCCGCGTCGTGGAGGAGACCGACGCCGCCGGCAAAGCGGAAGTAGAACCCGTCGTGGTGATGCTTCGAGCGGCTCACGAGGCGTACGTAGGAGGTGCGCTGCGCCCGCGGATCGGGCGGCGGAAGGACGTACGATCGCTGATACGCGCCGAGCTGCTGGTGGTAGCGCTGCTGAGCGTCCAGAAGCGGGTTCGGTGCCTCGGTCGGTAGCACGGCCGGATAGCCAGGTTGCCCGGGATACGGCTGCGGATACGGCTGCTGCGGATACGGCTGCTGCGGATACGGCGCGCGCTGCTGCGGATACGGCTGCTGCGGATACGGCGCGCGCTGCTGGGGATACTGCGGCTGCTGGGGTGGCTGCGGATACGGCGGATACGGCGCGCGTTGCTGGGGATACTGCGGCTGCTGCGGATACGGCGCGCGCTGCTGGGGATACTGCGGCTGCTGCGGATACGGCTGCTGCGGATACGGCTGCTGCGGATACGGCTGCTGCGGATACGGCGCGCGCTGCTGGGGATACTGCGGCTGCTGCGGATAGGGCTGCTGTGGATACGGGGGTGGGTAGGGCGCGCGCGGCTGCTGCGGATACGGCTGCGGATACGGCGTCCGCTGCGCGGGCGGATACTGCGGAGGGTAGCCTTGCGCGCCGGCGGACCCTGCGTACGCGAGGACGGCGACGCGCGCGGCGGCCCCGAGCCACCGCACCGAACGCATCACCTCTCTCATGCTCGCCACGCCACCCGCCTGAGCTACGCGACGCACGGCCACCCACCGTGCGCCGCGGCCAGAGTCACTCCTTCGCGTCCCCGCGGGCGAAGATCGACGCGACGTAGTTCAGGACGTCCGTCGCGCTCACCTCGTTGTACCCGAAGTAGCGGATCAGCCGGCTCTTGATGATGTCGATCTTCTCCTGCGTCTCCTTGTCCACCACGGCGGAGACGAGGGTCTTCAGCTTGATGCTGTCCTTCTGATCCTCGAACAGCTTCAGCTCGAGCGCGCGCCGGAGGCGATCGTTCGACTGCCAGTCGAACTTCTTGCCCTCGATGGCCTTCGCGCCGATGAAGTTCATGATCTCGCGACGGAAGTCGTCCTTCCGGTTGTCGGCGATCTCGATCTTCTCCTCGATCGACCGCATCAGCCGCTCGTCGGGCTCCTCGTACTGGCCGGTGTACGGGTTTCGAACCTTTTCCTTCAGCGTGTAAGCCTTGATGTTGTCGATGTAGTTCGCGGCGAGCTTCGCGATCGCGTCCTCGTCCGCGCTGATGGCGCGCTGGACCTCGTTCTTGACGATCTCCTCGTACTCCCGCTTCACGACGCCGATGAGGTCGCGGAACTTCTTCTTCTGTTCTTCCGCCGTGATGAGGGAGTGGTGCGTGAGGCCCTTCTCGAGCTCGTTCATCACCATGAACGGGTTGATGGTCCCCTCCCCGAGCTCGCTCACCAGCGCGTTCGAGATCTTGTCCTGCACGTAGCGCGGGCTGATGCCTTCCATGCCCTCCCGCTTCGCCTCCTTGCGGAGCTCCTTCACGGTGTCCTGCGTGTAGCCGGGGAGCACCTTGCCGTCGTAGAGCTTCGCCTTCTGGAGGAGCTGGAGGTTGTGCTTCTTCGGATCTTCGAGCCGGGTCAAGACGGCCCACATCGCGGCGACCTCGAAGGTGTGCGGCGCGACGTGCCGGCCGCGGACCTTCTGCGTGTTGAACTCCTTCTCGTAGATCCGGATCTCGTCCTTCAGCCGCGTGATGTACGGGATGTCGATCTTGATCGTGCGGTCCCGGAGCGCCTCCATGAACTCGTTGTTCACGAGCCGCTTGTACTCGGCCTCGTTCGTGTGGCCGATGATGACCTCGTCGATGTCCGTCTGCGCGAACTTCTTCGGCTTGATCTTGTGCTCCTGCGAAGCGCCGAGGAGGTCGTAGAGGAACGCGACGTCGAGCTTCAGCATCTCGACGAACTCCACGATGCCGCGGTTCGCGATGTTGAACTCGCCGTCGAAGTTGAACGCCCGCGGGTCCGAGTCCGACCCGTACTCCGCGATCTTCCGGTAGTTGATGTCCCCGGTGAGCTCCGTGGAGTCCTGGTTCTTCTCGTCCTTGGGCTGGAAGGTGCCGATGCCGACGCGATCCTTCTCCGAGAGCACGAGCCGGTGCACGCGGACGTGGTTCGCGACGACCTTGCCCCAGTCGCCCTTGTACTGGTGCATGAGCCCCTGGAAGATGAAGCGGCTCGCGGGATCCAGATCGCCCTCGACGCGGACGCGGAACTGCTCGTTCGAGAGCTTGAGCTCGTCCACGACACGCGCCCGCCATTCCTGCGGAATGAGCCGGAGCGGCTCGTCGTGCATCGGGGACTCGAACTCGTCCGCCGATCCGCTCGCGAGGCCCGTCGATGCGAGGTTCACCCATTTGAACGTGTAGAGAGCGCCCTCCGGTGTCCGCGAGTACGCCTCGAGGCCCTTCTTCAGGCTTCGCGCGATGGTCGATTTGCTGGAACCGACGGGACCGTGAAGGAGGATGACGCGCTTCTCGGGCCCGTAGCCTTCGGCCGCGGCCTTGAGCACGTTCATCAGCCGCATGAGCGGGATGTCGAGGCCGAAGACCGCGTCCTTCCCGCCGTCGATCTCGTCGCGGAAGAAGTTGTACCGGACGAGCTTCTTCTTGTTGTCGATGTACTCCTCGGTTCCGTAGGAGATCACCATGTCGTAGACGCGCTGAAAGGCGTTCCGCGTCGTCTGCGGACGATCGCGCACGATGGCGAGGTACTCCTCGAACGAACCCTCCCACGCGAGATCGCGGTAGCGCGCGTAGTCCTGCATCTGAGCGATGCGCGCGACCATGCTCGTGGGCGACGGCCCTCCGTCCGACGGCGTCTTGTGTTCTTCCATGGGGTTATCGTTCAGCGTACCCCGCCCCCCCCGCCGTGACCACGAGGCCGTGGGCGGGCGACCGCGCGGCCGGGCCGGCGTCGACCGACGCCACGGGCAGAGAGCGCCGCACCGCTCCCGAAGGGGGTCTCCGGAACTTTTTTCGCCGCGACGCGCAACCACCCGCACCCACACGCCGATGACGCGGTGTCGGAGCCGTTTTCCGACGTTTCGAAGGAGTCGAGCCGTGAACCGAACCGTGCCTTTTCTCGTCGCCATGACTCTCACCGCGTGCGGCGCGCCGTCGCCCGGGGATCCACGCCACGCCGACGTGGTCGTGGAAGACGAAGAGCTGAGAGGCGTCGTCCTGGAAGCCGCGGGCTGGTGGTACGAAGCGACGGACTCGGACGTCGCGTTCCGTCTCGTCGGAAGCTGTGCTCCCGACGTCGTGTGTGAGCGCATCCGACTCGGCGAGCTCCCGGCGGACGAAGGCGGTCTGACCGCGTATCCCGTCGGTCACCCGGAGGACGTGTCGACGACGATCTCCGTGTCGATGGATCCCGCGCTCCGGAAGATCGACGTCGCGCACGAGCTCGGGCACGTGCTCGGGCTCGGCCACACGGATGGCGTCATGACGCCCTCGCTGAACGACGCGACGTGGACGCTGCCGAGCGAGTGGATGCCTTGATGCTCCGTTCTAGGACATGCAGAAGGAAGGAACACAGCGCATGAAGACGTCGACCGCGGGCCTCACGGTTCTTGCAGCGCTCCTCGGCGTGCTGGGCTGCGGCGGTGCGATGAAGACGACCCTGACCGGCCCCCCGCATCCCGCTCACTCTGCCAACTGCGACTTCCCCGTGATGCTCACGGCTCCGGAGGCGGGCTACGTGGAGATCGCGGCCATCGATCTCCAGATGTCGAGCGCGCCCGGCGCGAACTGCACGGACTTGGCGCAGCTCAAGGAGAAGATCCAACCGGAGGTCTGCCGGGTCGGCGGGGACGCGGTCGTCGCCATCCCGAACGGATACGGCGTGTACATGAAGGCGTCCGTGTTGAAGGCCGTCGCCGAAACTGCCACCCCGCCGACACCGAGTTCGTCGATCGCCCCCTCCGCGCCGGCGCCTTCCTCGCCCTCGAGCACGGGCTGTCAGTACGACACCCAGTGCAAGGGCGACAGGATCTGCGTCCAGAGCTCCTGCGTCGATCCGCCGTCGAAGGGTGGATCGACGCGCTCTCCCGCTGGCCACTGACCGTCGCTCCTCCGGAGCCGCGTTCTCTTCCGCTCGGCGCTTCGAGTGCTTCACGCCGTGCGTGAAGTAGATGCGTGGCCCATCGCCAAAGGCGGTCAGGGCGAGGAGATGCCGTCGCGCCGAGCTGCGTCGTTCGCCGAACCGCCCAGGGTGCTACCGATGAGCGCCCCGCCTGCGAAGTAGGTACCCGTATCCGAATCGGGAAGAATGTCGTAGGTGTTCGCGAATTCGTAACCCACGATGTCGACGGCCGCGACGCGGCGGCCGCCGAGATCGTCCCCGGATCTCAGATCGCCGAAGTGCCGCCCATCGGCCGTCGGATGCGGCGCGCTGACGTCGAGACTGGTACCGTCGGAAAATCGGACTCGCACGACGTGATGATGGCTCACGGGTGTCGAGTGGATCTCGCGCAGAGGCGCGAGCACCACCTGCCCGTGGTCGACGGTGTACACGAGGTCGCCGACGCTGAGGCTGGCGATGGCGCGCTCCCCCCGTGCGGTCGCGATCGGCGTGTCGGGTGATGCGCAGCTGCAGCCGCGGCACCCCACCGGGCACGTGCCCCCCGACTTGGAAGGATCCGCGCAAGCGAGCATCAGGCCGATCGTGGGGGCGTAGCGGTCCACGTGGCAGCAGATCTCCGAGCTCTTGCAGCACTGTGCGCCGCAACACACCTCGTCGCTTCCGCAGGTCGGGGCAGCGTCGGCATAGGCTGCGTCGCCGCACGCAGGAACCACGCATCTGCCGTTCAGGCAAAGAGGCGCGCTCGAGGGGCAGGTATTTCCGCACCCGCCGCAGTTGTGAGGATCGTTGAATTCGTTCACGCAGGTGCCCGCACAGCACCCGGAAAAGAGCGTGGCGTCGCACCGCGGACAACCTGCGTCTACGTGGTTCCGTCCGGCATCGACGTGTTGGGCCGCGTCGAAGAATGCGGCCCCCTGCCGGTCAGCCGTCGACGAGCATCCGACGGAGAACGATGACAGCAAGGTGACGCACCCCACAACGACCCGCATCTGACGCTTCCTAGCACGCGGTGCCCTGGCGGCAACGTCACTTCGCCTCTGTTCCCGCTCGGAGCTTCGAGTGCTTCGCGCCGTACGTGAAGTAGATGACGAGCCCGACGGCCATCCAGCCGAAGAGGCGGATGAGCGTCGCGGGAGTCGCGGTCGCCATGAGGAGAGCGGACGAGAGCGCGCCGAGAATCGGCACAACGTACGGGCCGCCGGGCACCTTGAACGCCCGCGGAATGTCCGGTCTCCGGAGGCGGAGGATCATCACGCCGAGACTCACGAGCACGAACGCGAAGAGCGTCCCGACGCTCGTCAGGTGACCGAGAAAACCGATCGGCAAGAGACCGCCCGCCGCGGCACACGCGAGACCGCACCCGATCGTCGTCACGTGCGGAGTGCCGAAGCGTGGGTGCACCTTGGCGGCGAACGCCGGAAAGAGGCCGTCGTGGGCCATGGAATAGAAGATCCGCGGCTGGCCGAGGAGCATCACGACGATGACGGACGAAAGTCCCGCGATCGCGCCGATTTCCACGGCCGTCGTGAGCCAGCCGATGCCGGTGACCGAGATGCCGACGGCGATGGGATGCGGCACGTCGAGCTTCGTGTAGGGAACGACGCCCGTGAGCACCAGCGAGACGGCGATGTAGAGCACCGTGCAGAGCGCGAGTGATCCGAGGATCCCGGTCGGGAGATCCTTCTGCGGGTTCTTGGTCTCCTGCGCGGCCGTGCTCACCGCGTCGAAGCCGATGTACGCGAAGAACACGGTCGTCGCCCCCTGGAGGATGCCGGAGACGCCGAATTGCCCGAACTTCCCCGTGTTGTCCGGAATGAACGGGTGCCAGTTCTCGGTCCGCACGAACGGCGCCGCGAACACCACGAACAGGCACACGATGACCACCTTCACGAACACGATCGCCGAGTTGAAGCGCGCGCTCTCCTTGATCCCGACCACCAGCACGACGGTCACCGCGAGCACGATGAGCACCGCGGGCAGGTTGATGATGGAGCCCGTGTTCACGAAGGCGCTCCGGGCGTCGTCCCAGACGACCGGCGCCGTCGTCCACGCCTTCGGCAGGTGGATCCCGAGAGTGCCCTCGAGGAACGCGACGACGTAGCCCGACCAGCCGACGCTCACCGTGGCCGCGCCCGCGAGGTACTCGAGCACGAGGTCCCACCCGATGATCCACGCGACGAGCTCGCCCATCGTCGCGTACGAATACGTGTAGGCGCTTCCCGCGACGGGGATCATGCTCGCCATCTCCGCGTAGCAGAGCCCCGCGAACGCCGAAGCGACGCCCGCAACGATGAACGACAGGGCCACGGCGGGCCCGGCGTTCTTCGCCGCTGCGGTGCCCGTGAGCACGAAGATGCCCGTCCCGATGATCGCCCCGATGCCGAGCATCACGAGATCCAGGGCGCCGAGGGAGCGCTTCAGCCCGTGATGGGCGCCCCCTGCGTCCTCGATCAGATGGTCGACGGACTTCTTGGCGAAGAGCGGGCTTCCCATGGGCGCGATGGTAACCGCGGCCTCCGTCCCGGGGCGGGGCTTTTCACCCGCGACGCTCGGCGGCCCTGCGGCGCGAGCGTGACGGGGGGTATCGGCGCGAAGGGACAGTTTGTATACAAACTATCGGATCGCGAGAGACACCCACGCGCTCCGTGCGGGACGTCGAATGGCGTCGTGGGGTGTTGTTTACGGGGGGCCTTGGCCCCCGAGGGCTCCCTTGCGGTCCTCGGCTTCGCCTGCGGTCCGCGGAACCTCGCCCCCCGCGCCCCATCGGGCGCGCGCTCGCCGTGCTCGCGGGGAAACCGGAATCGGCTGGGCGAATCGGGGGCGCGCAAATTCTCTCGCGCCGATTTCAGCGCCGCGGCCGGCTGCTTGCGCCGTTCAGCCGCCGAGAGTCCTCACTCGAAGCCGAACATCTTGAGGAGGATGCCGCCGTGGCTCTCGAAGAAGGGGGCGAACACGAGGCTCAGGATGGCCATGAGCTTCATGAGGATGTTGAGGGACGGCCCGGAGGTGTCCTTGAAGGGGTCGCCCACGGTGTCCCCGACGACGGCCGCCTTGTGCGTGTCGGAGCCCTTTCCGCCGTGCTGGCCCGACTCGATGTACTTCTTCGCGTTGTCCCAGGCGCCGCCGGCGTTGCTCGAAGCGAGCGCCATGACGAGGCCGGAGACGAGCGAGCCGGCGAGGACGCCCGCGAGGGCCTTCACGCCGAAGAGCGTCCCGACGACGATGGGCGTCGCGATGACGAGGACGGCCGGCTTGATCATCTCCTTCAGCGCCGCGATGGTCGAGATGCTGACGCAGCTCGCGTAGTCGGGGCGGCCCGTGCCTTCCATGAGGCCCGGGATGGTGCGGAACTGGCGGCGAACTTCCTCCACCATGCCGAGCGCGGCCTTGCCGACGGCCTTCATGGTGTACGCGGTGAAGAGGAACGGGAGCACGCCGCCGATGAGGAGGCCCGCGAAGACGAGCGGCGAGAGGATGTCCAGGGTCTCCACGTGGGAACGGGTGAGGAACGCCGCGAAGAGCGCGAGCGCCGTGAGGACGGCGCTTCCGATCGCGAAGCCCTTGCCGATGGCGGCCGTCGTGTTGCCAGCGGCATCGAGCGTGTCCGTCCGCTTCCGGATCTCGGGGCCGAGGTGCGCCATCTCCGCGATGCCGCCCGCGTTGTCCGAGACCGGGCCGTAGGCGTCTATCGTGAGGCCGATGGCAATCGTGCTGATCATTCCGATGGCCGCCATCGCGATGCCGTACATGCCCGCGAGGTGCGAGGCGAGGTACGTGGTGATCGCGAGCGCCACGACCGGGATGAACGCCGACTGATAGCCGAGCGAGAGGCCGTAGATGATGTTCGTCGCGGGGCCCGTGCGAGACGCGTCCGCGACCTCGCGCACCGGCTTGTAGGCGTGCGACGTGTAGTACTCCGTCACGTAGCCGATGAGCAGGCCCGACCACAGCCCGGCGATGACCGAGACGAGCACGCCCGTCCGCGTCACGAGCTTCGTCCCGAGCATGAACTGATCCACCATCGCGTACTGGGTGACGAAGTAGATCGCGACGCTCATGAGCGCCGTCGACAGCAGGAGCTGCTTCTTCAGCGCCGGCTCGGCCGACTTGGCGTCGTCCGCGAGGCCCGCGAACGCGGCGGTGAGGAGGCACACCGGGATGCCCGTCGCGGTGACGAGGATCGGGTAGAGGAGCGCGCTCTGGCTGCCGACGATCTCCGTCGCGGTCGCGCCGATGAGGAGAGCGGCGCACGTGCCCTCGGCGCACGAGCCGAAGAGGTCCGCGCCCATGCCCGCGATGTCGCCGACGTTGTCACCGACGTTGTCGGCGATGACGGCGGGATTCCGCGGGTCGTCTTCCGGGATGCCCTGCTCCACCTTGCCGACGAGATCGGCGCCGACGTCCGCGGCCTTCGTGTAGATGCCGCCGCCAACCCGGCCGAAGAGCGCGACCATCGAGCCGCCCAGGCCGAAGCCCGCGAGCATCTCCATGAGGAGGTGCGTGTCCTGGATGAACAGCGTGTAGAGCAGGTAGATGCCCGTGAGGCCGACGAGCGCGAGGCCGACGAGCCCGAAGCCCATCACGGCGCCCGAGTTGAACGCGACGCGGAACGCATCGCTCATGCTCTTCTGGGCCATCACGGTCGTGCGGACGTTGCCGAGCGTCGCGATACGCATGCCGAGGAAGGCGCAGAGGCTCGAGGTCGCGGCGCCCGCGAGGAACGCGACGGCGCTGAACAGGCCCTCGTTGATGGGGAGAGTGCCGGTATTGAGGAGCACCAGCATCAGGACCGCGAAGACGCCGGAGAAGATGCCGACGTACCGGTATTCGCGGGAGAGGAACGCCATCGCGCCCTCACCGATGGCCCCGGAGATCTCCTTCAGCTTCGCGGTCGATTCCGCGGATGCGCCCGAACCGTCAATCGAGACGGCGAGAACACGGCGCGAGTAGATGAAGGCCGAGATGAGCGCCAGCGCGGCGCACCCGAAGATCGCGTAGATCACCAAGCTGTCCTCCCTGGTCGGGATTCCCGAGCGAAAGGCCGGGGGTCGACCAGCGGTCGGCCGTCATCTACCCGGGGGGCCCGAGCGCCGTCAACGTCGATTGGGGGCTTCCGCAGAGCGCTGAGCGATCCAGTCAGCCCGGAAACCGGTGTTCAGGGGTCGGGGAAGGAAGTGCCCCACCCATCTCGAGCGGGATGCCGACCGCGCCCGATGTCCGTGCTCCCCGGGAGCCGGGCTGCGCGCGGCAAATGGGGCGGTTCAGGGGTGGCGCCGCAGTTCAGCGGTTCCGACCAGCAAACGGATTTCCGGCGCGCACCCCGTGAAGGATTCAGGTCACCAGGAAAGTCATCGCGGGTGCGCGCTTCCGGGAGCGCATCGGGGCGTCTCGCGAGGCCCACGAGCGACTCGCCGACGACACGCCGGCGACGCTCTCTCGGAAGCACACACCCCGCGACGACTCTTCCTGTCGCGAGGCGCTACCGAGGGTGTGCTCCAGATCTTCCTAGCGGGTCGCCCTGACCGCCCCACGGCCGCGCGGAACCCGGCTCCCGGGTGAGCACGGACGTTTGCTGACCATTCGTCACTCTTTCCGGTCGAATCCGCCGGATGGGGTCGTTCCGGCGTCGCGCCCGAAAGACGTGGCGACGAGCGTCAGCTCGTATCGGGCGCGATGCTTCCGGCAGAGTGATACCGGCGCGTTCGGTATTCGTGGAAGGAAACGACGGAGCGCCGCCCCGCGCCGGCATCACTCTTCCAGAAGCCTGGGTTCAGTCCGTCACGTGCCGACGACAGGGAGGGCCCGCACTGCGAGCTCGGAAGCACACACCCCGAGACGACGCTTCACGTCGCCCGGCGCTACCGAGGGTGTGCTCCGGAACTCCTTCGACGGGTCACGTGGCACCGCCCCGTGGCCGCGCGGAACCCCCGACCGCCCCAAGCGTCGGACTCGGGAGAGTCCTGCGCACGCGCGGACTCTCGCCCGCTCTCAGTCTCCGCGGGACTCGAGCTCGCCCTTGAACCCCTGGAGCGTCTTCTTGGCATCGCCGAGGACGACCA
>DASZXK010000147.1:0-74595 GCA_035545855.1 Polyangiaceae bacterium | reverse complement strand
CGGGAGCCGGCGCGGGCGCGGGAGCCGGCGCGGCTGCGGGCGCCGCGGCTGCACGAGGCGCCGCGAGAACCTGCGCGACCTTGTCGAGCAGCTTCTGCGTGTCGAACGGCTTGTCCATGAAGTCGTCGACGCCGCTCGCGGCCGCACGGGCCTTGTCGAACGGGTTCTGCTTGCTCGAGAGGATCATCACCGCGAGACCCGGCACGAGGGACTTCAGCTCGCGGGCGAGGTCGTACCCGTTGGTGTCCCCGAGGGTGTGATCCAGGAGGGCGATGGTGGGACGCTCGCTGCGGGCGGCGTTCAGCGCCTCGTCCGCGCTCTGCGCGAGCACCGTCTTGTAATTTTCGCCCGCGAAGGTGATCTCGAGCACCTTGCGCATGGTGGTGCTGTCGTCGACTGCCAGCAGAGTGGTCGTCACTGGGCTCCTCCGCGAGACATGGGCATCATCGGTCTATCCCAAAGATTGTCAGGGTTTTTTCCGGATTGGAACGGAGATCTTCCGGGGCCGTGTCCTCGCTCGCCCGCTCGCCCCTCGTCGCCTCGGCGGAAGCAGGCGCCGCGGCCGGCTTCGTGTCCTTCGGCTCGTCCTACCGCACGATGAACCAGCGTACCTCGGGGCGAATCTCGGCGTGAAAATGGTTCGCGTGCCGGGCGCCTTCGTTCGGCGAGAGGAGCACGTGAAACAGGCGTGCATCGACGGCTGCACAGAAGATGGCCCGTAGCTCGCGCGAAGCCGCATCGGAGGGCGCCGGCGGGACCGCCCTCGGGCCGCACGGCGTCGCCCCGATCCGCCCGTGGAAGTCGCGCAGCACCTCGAGCTCCTCGCCCGAGGACTTCTTGAAGAGCCGGAGGTCGGCCGCGAGGCCTCCCGGGTGCGCCGTCTCGAGAGAGTCGTGACCTCGGGGCGGGGGCCTCCAGGCCGAAAACAGCCTCACTTCCCGGATATCGTGCTGCTTCAGGATGGCGGAGAAGTCCGACAGGGCCACCGCCAGCCGGCAGTCGAGGATCTCGAACGGCACCTTCTCCCGCTGCGAGTCCGGGAAATCGGTCCGATAGAGGACGCCGTTCAGCGGCCCCGTGAGTCGAATCGGCGTGCGGACACCCGGAGCCGGACCGGCCTTACTGAAGTGCACGTCGCGCCGCGCGAGCTCGGCGAGGCAGTCCTCGGGCTCGAGCGCGGCGTAGCGGCACGCCACCGACGAGGCGGCGTCGGCCGGAAAATCCGGCGGCCGCGACTTCGTGCGCGCCCGGTGCTTTCCGCCGAGCGCCGTCTCCGCGACGAGAAGCAGAGCGACGAGCGCCCGCGCCCGCCACGGGCGCGCCGGAGGAACGATGCGTCGGGTATCGCGGCGAGCGGGTCTCATGGCTCTCTCGAGCGTCCGGACTTCCTACCGCCCGGGCCTCCGATCGGCCAAGCGGAGGCCGAGGGAGCGCGCTCGTGCGTTGACGAGGCGGCTCGAGGAGCTCACAATTTCGGGGTGTCCGGGCTCTCCAAGCGCGAGCGCGCGATCCTCAGCGCCGTCGTCACGGAGTTTACGACCACGGGCGAACCGGTCGGGAGCCGCACCCTCGCCAAGAAGTACGGCTTCGAACTCTCGGCCGCCTCGATTCGCAACGTTTTGGCGGACTTGGAAGAGCGCGGCTTCCTGAGCCAGCCGCACTCGTCCGCCGGTCGCGTGCCCACGGAGGCGGCGTTCCGGATGATGGTGGACACGCTGCTTCGCCTCCAGCAGCTCTCGCCGGAGGACGCCGCGAAGATCGCAGCGTCCGTCGGGGACCGCCCGCCGGGCTCGGACCTCTTCCGCAGCGCTGGTCGTTTGCTCAGCGACATGACGGACGCGGCAGCCGTTCTCGTCCGGTCTCCCGTCCCCGAGCGCACGCTGTCCGCGCTCCGGTTCATGCCGACGCGCCCGAACGAGCTCCTCGCGGTGATGGTGCTCGCGGACGGCAGCGTGGAAAACCGCTTCATCCAGGTGGACGCCGCTCCGTCGGGCGGCGAGCTCGAGCGGCTCCACCACATGCTCGAGGGCGTCGTCTCCGGCCACACGCTCTCCGCCGTCAGGGACGTCGTCGCGCGAAAGGCCGTGGAAGATCGCGACGAGGTCGCGCGCCTCCGGCAAGTCGGCGTCTCCCTGCTGGATCTCGCGATCGACGCCGCGGACACCCGCCCGGAGATGATCATCGAAGGGCAGACGAGGCTCCTCGCCCGCCGGCAGTTCGACACGGCCGAGCGCCTCCGGGAGCTGGTGCACGCGCTCGAGGAGCGTGAACGGCTCGTCGATCTCCTCGGTCGGATCATCGAGACGGATCGCGTCCAGGTGCTCCTCGGCGGCGAGATGGAGCAGCAGGTGGGCGTGGCGGTGAGCGTCGTCGCCGCTCCGTACCAGGCGGATGGGCGGCCGGGCGGCGCCGTCGGGGTCATCGGTCCGGTGGCCATGGACTTCTCGTCCGTGATTCCCGTGGTCCAGGCGACCGCGGACGCCATGAGCCAGGCGCTGACGGCCACCCGGCACCGAAGCTGAACGTCCCCATTTTTCGCGGGCGTTCCGGGGCGTTGTCGCGCGTCGTTTCTCCGCGTTAAGGTGGAGGTCCCATGGCGAAGCCGCCTCCGCTACGAGCGACGCCGAGCGGCGAGCTCCCCATCGACCGGGCCCTCGCGCTGGTCGCCACGAGCAAGGCCGAAGACGCCCTGCGCGTCGCGGTGCCGCTCGCGAAGTCGGATCTGTCCGCACCCGCCCCGCTCTTCGTGATCGGCTGCGCGCTCCGCGAGCTCGGGGACAAGACCGGCGCGGTCGCCGCGCTCGAGACGGCCGCCGATCGGGCGTCCGACTCCGGGAATCTCCCGCTCGCCATCGCCTCGATCGCGCGGCTCGCCGAGGCGGGCGGAGAGGTGGCTGCCCGCGTGGACTACGTCGCGAAGGCGTACGCGAAGGGCTCCACGTCGCTCAAGGCGGGCGGGACGAGCCTGCCCCCGCCCGCGCCGAAGGAGGACGTGGCTGCCCTTCCGGCGACCCTCGGCGGCGCTCCGCTCGTCGAGCAGGCGACCCAGATCGTGGACTACGCCCGCGCCGCGCAGGACGCCGATCGGGAGAAGTCCGGGGGAAAGCCGCAGGTCGCGCCCCAGGTGATCTTCTCGTCCTTGTCCGTGCCGGCGCTGTCGGCGCTCCTGCCCGCGTTCACCGTGCGGATCGTGCCGAAGGGGGAGAAGGTCATCGTTCAGGGCGCTCCGGGGGCGGAGGCGTTCGTCCTCGCCCGGGGAGAGCTCGAGGTGATCCGAGAGCAAGACGGCGAAGCGCCCATCTTGCTCGCTCGCCTCGGAAACGGCGCGCTCTTCGGCGAAATGGCCCTCCTCTCGCGCTCGCCACGGGCCGCGAGCGTCGTCGCGGCGAGGCCCTGCGTCGTGCTCGAGATCAGCGTGGAGTCGCTCGATGCCGTCGCGGCGAGCTCGCCGGAGGTCGGCGCGACGTTCGCGTCCTACTGCCACCGCCGGATGGTGGCGAACCTCGTCCGGACGAGCCCGCTCCTCGGTCCGCTCTCGGCGAGCGAGCGTCAGGCCCTGATCGAGCGGTTCAGCGCGAAGACGTTCGAGGCAGGAGACAAGCTCATCGTCCAGGGGAAGGAGTCCGACGGGCTCCACGTCATCGCGTCCGGGGACGTGAGCGTCCGCCGGTCGGACGAAGAGGTCGTCATCGCGAAGCTCTCCGTCGGGGAGGTCGTCGGCGAGGTCTCCATGATCTTCCGTCGTCCCTCGAACGCGGACGTCGTCGCCGACCACCCGACGATGACGCTGTTCCTTCCGCGCGCTCGCTTCATGGAGATCGTTCGCGAGCATCCGACGCTCCTCGCCCAGCTCTACGAGCTCGCCGTCCACCGAGACGACGAGACGCAGAGCATCGTCGCGCAGGAAGCCTCCGAGGCGGACGACCTGATCATCTGATCCGCCGCTTTCCGCCCGCTCCGGGGGGGTGCCTTGACGACCCGCCCGGGGCGCGGCTAATCGGCGGGTCAGCATGTCCAAAGCCGTACGCTTCCTCGCCCGGGCTTCCGCGATCGCGCTCTCCCTTTCCATGGCAGCGCCGGCCCTCGCGGAGATGAAGATCGCCGTCGTCGACACTCAGCGAGCCGTGATGGAAACCGAGGACGGCCTTCGTCTGCAGGCGACGCTGAAGAAGCATTTCGACAAGCGTCAGCGGGAGCTCGACGACAAGCAGAACACCCTCCAGAAGGAGCGGGAGGACATCGAGAAGCAGAAGGCCGTGCTCTCGCAGCAGGCCCTGCAGACCCGCGTGGACAAGTGGCAGAAGGACATGGCCGAGCTCCAGACGGTCTTCGTGGAGTACAACAAGGAGCTCCAGAAGAAGCAGGGCGAGCTGACGCAGCCCATCTTCCAGAAGACGATGGGCATCATCCGGAGGCTCGCGACGCAGGGCGGCTACGACATCGTCGTCGACAAGCAGGCCGTGCCGTACAGCCGGAGCGACCTCGACCTCACGGATCGCGTGATCACGGAGTACAACCAGTCGGCCGGCGCCGCGCCCGCCGGGTCCGGCGCGCCGGCTGCCCCCGCACCCGCGGCGGCTCCGAAGAAGTGAAGGCAGCGCCGTCGTGACCCCGGACGAGCTTTCCGGGATCCGGCTCGACGCTCCCGTTCGCGTCGCGGATCTTTCGCTCGAGCACGGAGGGACGCTCGACGGCGCGCTCGCGGACGCGACCATTTCACGGATCGTCTCGCCGGAGCACGCGACGACGTTCGAGGACCTGGTCCTCGTCACCTCCGCCGTCGCCGCGGCGCGCGCGGTCACGGCGCCCGGCGTCCTCCTCGCGACGCCGAACGTCGCGGGCCGGCTTCCGGTCGGCCGCCGCTGGGTGCACTCCCATGCGTCCTACGTCGTCGCGAGGATGCTCGAGCCGCTCTCCGAGCGCGAAGCGCCGCCGCAGGGCGTCGATCGCGCGGCGTGGGTGCATCCCGCGGCGTTCGTGGACGGGACGGCGAGCGTACGGCCCGGCGCGATCGTGCACGCCGGAGCGCGCATCGGCCCGGGCTCGGTCGTCTACGAGGGCGCCGTCGTCTGCCGGCGCGCGCTGATCGGCGCGCGCGTCGTCGTCGGACAGAACGCCGTCGTCGGCCGCCCCGGGTTCGGATTCGCGACGGGTCCGAACGGCGAGGTGTGCCGCGTGCCGCAGCTCGCGGGAGTGGTCGTGGAGGACGACGTGGAGATCGGCCCCCTCTGCACGATAGACGCGGGGACGCTCTCGCCCACGATCCTCCGTCGCGGGGTGAAGCTCGACGCCCAGGTGCACGTGGCGCACAACGTCGAGATCGGGGAAGGCACGCTCGTCGCGGCGCAAGCCGGCTTCGCCGGATCCTCCAAGATAGGTCCAGGAGTGCTGGTAGGCGGCCAGGCCGGCATCACGGACCACGCGAGCGTCGGCCAGGGCGCCCGCATCGCCGCGCAGAGCGGCGTCATCGGGAACATTGCGGCGGGAGCCGTCGTCGCGGGGTATCCTGCGGTACCCAGGGCGCGGTGGCTTCGGGTGTGGGGCCGCCTCCTCGGGGACAGGAAACGAACGACACGATGAGCCCGCGGCGTCCCGTCCAGATAGACATCGCGAAGATCCTCGAAGTCCTGCCCCACCGCTATCCTTTCGTGATGGTGGACCGCGTCACGGAGATCGAGGCGGGCAAGAGCATCCGCGGCCACAAGATGGTGAGCTACAACGAGCCGTGGGCCGAGGGGCACTTCCCGGGGCGCCCCATCCTCCCCGGCGTGCTCATCATCGAGGCGCTCGCGCAGATCGGCGGGATCCTCGCGTACGCGAGCGAGCCCTTCGATGCGACGACCAGCATCATGTACTTCCTCGGTGTGGACAAGGCGAAGTTCCGCCATACCGTGACCCCCGGGGACAAGCTCGACCTCTTCGTGGAGGTCTTGCACCACCGCTCGAACGTCTGGAAGTTCCGCGGGGAAGCGACGGTCGAAGGGACGCTCTGCGCGCAGGGCGAGATGCTCGCGTCGATCGTCGATCGCGAAACGTGAGCGCCCGATGACGGCGCGGATTCACCCGACGGCCGTGGTCGACCCGAGCGCGTCGCTCGCCGATTCCGTGGTCGTCGGCCCGTTGTGCCACGTCGGCGCGGGAGTCTCGCTCGGGGAAGGCACGGAGCTCCTCGCCCAGGCGACCGTCCTCGGGCCGTGCCGTATCGGGCGGCGGAACCGGATCTTCCCTCACGCGACGCTCGGCGCGGAGCCCCAGGATCGCTCGCACGCGGGGGAGCCGACCGAGCTCGTCGTCGGCGACGACAACGTGTTCCGCGAATCGGTGACGGTTCATCGCGGCACGAAGAAGGGGGGCGGCGTCACTCGCGTCGGCTCCGGCGGGCTCTTCATGGTCGGTGTCCACGTCGGCCACGACGCGATCGTCGGCGATCGCGTCACGTTCGCGAACTACACGAGCCTCGGCGGACACGTGACGGTCGGGGACCGCGCGGCGCTCGGAGGTCACGTGGCCGTGGCGCCCTTCGTGCGGATCGGCGAGATCTCGTTCGCGGCCGGCGGCGCCATGATCGAGCGAGACGTCCCGCCGTTCCTGATCGTCGCGGGAGATCGGGCGCGCGTTCGTGGCTTGAATCACGTCGGCCTCGAACGCGCCGCCGTGCCGGAAGCGTCTCGCGCCGCCCTGGACCGCGCGTATCGCATCCTGTTCCACTCGAAGAAGCCGCTCGCGGAGGCGCTTCGGGTCGCCCGAGAAGAAGTGCGAGATCCGTACGCGGAGCGCCTCTTCGCGGCGTTCGGCAGGGACTAGCTACTTGGACTCGAAGAGGTCGTCGAAGGCCGCTTCGAGCTCGTCGTCGCTCTGGATGGCGCGCTGGCCTGCGGGCGCCTTCTGCGCTTCCTGCGACGGGGTGAGCGCCTCGATGCGTTCGCGGACGTCCCGGTATCCGGGATCCCGCCGCGCGATCTTCTGGAAGTAATAGAGCGCCTCGGCGTTCGAGCTCTTCATCTCGTAGACCGTGCCGAGGTCGTAGTAGAGGCTCATTTCCTGATCGATCGTCTTCTGCTGCGCGCCGAGCGCGCGGATGTACGCCTCGGCGGCTTGATCCAGATCTCCCTGCTCCAGGTGGATCATGCCGATCATGGCCTGGCACGTGCACTCGAGGCGCGGATCGCGGGCCGCGATGGAAAACTCGTTGATCGCGTCAGGAAGGAGCGCCATCTCCTTGTACGCGACGCCGAGATCGTAGTGCGTCGAGCTGTCGGACTCCGAGACCTGGGCGCGGACGCCTTCCTTGAACTTCGCGAAGACCTGATCGACGTCGACCTCGTCCACCGCCCGGAGGGAAGCGGGGGGGCGAGAGGACGCCGTGACGTGCTCGAGCTCGTCCAGGGCGTCCAGGGACGCAGCGATGTCGAACGCCCGATCGTCGCCGGGGAGCTCTTCGACCGGCGTCCGCTCGTGCGTGCCGCTCTCCGTGGAGTGACCGTCCAGCTCACGGAGGCGCTCGACGAGCAGCGGGTGATTCGGCGAGCGAGCGAGCGCGTCCACCAGGATGCTCCGCGCGTCCTCCGTGAGCCCGCGGGAGGTGAAGAACTCGGCTTCCTCCAGGATCTCCTCGATGCCCTCGGACGTCATCGGGCCCGGGATGCTCGAGCGTCGCGCCGCGCTCGTGGAGGCGAGCACCGGGTCCACCTCGGCCGTCGCGTACGAGGAATCCGGCACGTCCGCGTACTCGGACAGGCCCTCGTCGCCTCGGAGGGGGAAGCTCGGGAGCGGCGATCTGCGGCGCACGCCGGCGAACGGATCGTCCACCTGCTCGAGCGCGCTCTCGTCGAGCTCCTCGTCCGGCGGGATCGCGCTCGCGGCGCTCATCCCCTCGAGGTCGTAGGAGGGAAGAGGCGCCTCCGGGTCGTAGGGCTCGCGGATGAGCTCGGGCTCCGCGACCTCCGCCGTCGTCGTGTCGAAGGTGTCGTCCGTGTACGGCGCGTAGCCTTCCGCGCCGGGCTCCGCGAAGCCTCCGAGCTGCTCGAGCATCTCGCAGGCCGCCGCATGCCCCGGCTCGGCTTCGAGCACCTGATAGAGCTCCGCCTCCGCGTGATGCGTCTCCCCGCGCTCGATGTAGATCGCGGCGAGCGCGATCATCTCGCCGATCGCGCCGTCTCGATCCCCGGCCTCGGAGAGCACGTCGCGGAGCTTCTTCCGGATCTCGACCGAGCCCGGATCGATCTCGAGCGCGATGCGGAGCGTCTCGATCGCCTTGGAGTACAGCCGCAGCCCGCGGAAGCTCTCGGCGTCGATCACGGCCTTGCGAGCGTGCGCGCGGGCGTCCGCCGAATCCGCGCCGCCGACCTCTTCCGCCGCCTCGAGCTGTTCGTCGACGACGACGACCTCGGGCATGCTCGGCATGTACGGCCGCATGCTCGCGCGCGTCTCGATCTCCTCCACCGCGACCTCCGGCGGGCCCGAGAGCGAGCGCGCGGACAGCGGGGCCTCGTCGAAGTCGTAGTCCTCGACTTCGAGGTCCGGGCCGACGGACATGGCGGGCTCGGACGGCGGCGCGCTCCGGCGCTGCGGGCGCACCGACGGGTGCACGGAGGACTCGATGAGCTCCACGTCGTCGCCGTCGACGAAGCTCCCGCTCGCCGAGTTCGGACCCGGGCGCTGCGACATGGGGCCGCGCGCGAGTGCCAGGACCTGCTCGTCGTCGGGGGCGACGCGCTGGAGATAGGCGAGGACGTCCCGGAAGACGTCGTCTCTCCCCTGCTCCTCGGCGAGCCGTGCGATCTCCTTCTTCACCTCGAGCGCCTTCGGCGCCTGGCCGATCGAGATGAACGCTCGCGCGAGCAGGTCCAGGACCTCGAGGTTCTTCGGGTCCGCCTGGAAGCAGAGCTGGAGCTTCGCGAGCGCCTGCATCCCGTCCCCGGGCGAGTTCCGCTCGAGGTAGAGCTCGGCGGCGACGCGCGCGTAGCGCGTTTCCTGCCGGAAATGCAGGATACGCTCGACGACCTTCAGCGCGTCGTCGCGCCGCCGGAGCTGGATCAGCAGCTCGGCGGCCGTCCAGAACGAATCGATCGCCTCGTCGACCGACTGCACGCGGCAGCACGCTTCCGCGAGGCGCAGGTGCGGCAGCGGGTTCGTCGAGTCGAGCGCGACCATCTTCCGGAAAACGTCGATGGCGTCACGGTCGCGCCCGTTCCTCTGCAGACGTGTGGCGACTTCGTCGTACGCCGCGAGCGCGTCGCTCGTCAGGCCGAGCTCGGCGTAGATGGCGGCGAGCTTCGGAACGATGTGTCCGTAGCGATCTTCGAGCTGCGGAACGTGCTTCTTGATGAGCTCGCGGATCTGCTTGTAGACCGCTATCGCCTTGAGTGAAAAACCCTGCGCCGAGTAGAACTGGCCCACGCGGTCGTAGGTGGCGATCGCTTCCGCGTACGCCTCCATCCGCGCCTGCAGATCACCGATCTTCAGCAGGGTCCGAGCGTCGTTCGGGTCCTGCTGGATGATCTTCTGGTACTCCTGGATCGCCTTGTCGAACTTCTTCTTGTCGACGAGCTTCTGGGCGGCCTGGAGGATCTTCTCGCGATCGATCGCCAATGTTCTCTTCACCTCGGAAATCTCAGGCGTTTTCCGAAGCATTCAAGCGTAGCTTGGGGCCCCACGGGGGGTCAAGGAAGGGGGCCGTCCGTTCGGGGAGCCGGTCGAGAGCGGCGCGGCCGGCTCGACTCGCTCGATTCGCTCGACTCGCTCGACTCGCCGCCGCGCGCGGACGGGCTTCCCGGCTACGGGCGCCGCGCGCTCCTACCTCGGAGGCGGAGTCGGAGGCTGGAGTACCTTTCCGTGCACTCCGCGCATCCGGCGCACTCGCACTCACCGAGCGCGGGCCAGGTCCGCTTCGCGTGATCGCGGAACGCCGCCGAAATCCGGGGTGAGACGCGGGCCTGGCGCCCCGCGTCACCGACGTTCGATTGCGTCCCGTGTGCGTCCCAGGACAAACTTGTCGATTCCGCCGTCGCGGCAGCTCCCTTTCTTTCGGAGGTCCCATGAAGAAGTCCCGCGTGCTGATGTCGTTGGTTTCCCTGACGGCGACGGGGTCGCTCGTCGTCGTCGCCTGCTCGAGCGACGACCAGGCGGGATCTTCCCCGACACCCCAGGTGGACGCAGGCGGAAACCAAGACTCGGGCGGGACCAGCGCGTGCGGGGACGGCGTCGTGGGTGCGGGCGAGAAGTGCGATACCAAGATCGCGGCCGGAAAGACGGGCGCGTGTCCGACCGTCGCCGCGTGCGACGACGACGACCCGTGCACGGTGAACGCGGTCTCGGGCGCCGCGTGCAGCGCGGTGTGTGACTACTCGGCCAAGGTGACGGCCACCACGACCGGGAAGGACCAGTGCTGTCCCGCCGGTGCCACCGCGGCGACCGACTCGGATTGCAGTGCGAACTGCGGCAACGGGAAGGTCGACACCGGAGAGACCTGCGACACGAAGATCACCTCCGGCACGGGCGCGTGTCAGACGTCGTGCACCGACGACGGCGATCCGTGCACGACGGAGACGCTCGTCACGGCCGATCCGTGCAATCCCCGTTGCACCAAGGCGACCATCACGACCGCGAAGGACGGCGATCAGTGCTGCCCGTCGGGCGCGACGGCCGCGAACGACTCCGACTGCTCCGCGAGCTGCGGCAACGGGACCGTCGAAGCAGGCGAGGACTGCGACGAGACGTCCGACGCCTGCCAGAACTGCAAGTGGGTGCCGACCGCGTTCCGCTTCACGTCGCTCACCGTCGCGGAACCGCGGCTGACCTTCGGCGATGGAACGCCTCAAGGTTGTTCGGACATCACGATCGCGGTGAATCTCCTCATCAACAACAGCTTCAACGACGACAAGAACGGGCTCGCGGACGGGGGCCCGGACGGCAAGGCGGACCTCTCGTTCCTTCTGGTCGCGCGGCCGCTGGATCAGACCGGATCGCGGGGCACGGGGGAGTTCCTCTCCAAGGCGATCTGCGACGCGCCGACGCCCTCGACCACGTGCGCGCCCGATCCGGGGACCACCGGGCAGGCCTCCGCGGTGACGAATCAGTCCACGGGCGCCTGCCTGACGCCGAACCCCGACTATTTCGGCACGCCCGACGCTTCCGTCGCCGTGCCGAACACGCCCACGGCGGGCGCGGCCGGCTGCTTCGCGAGCGCCGGCCGGAAGCTGGACCTCACCATCTCCGGCATCCCGCTCACGTTCGAGACGGCTCGCATCTCCGCGGAGTGGGACGCGAATCCCGCGACGGGCATGACGAACGGCGTCATCGAAGCGTTCATGTCGACGGCCCAGGCGAAGGCGATCATCCTCCCGCCCGACACGCCGCTCGTCGGCGGCCAGCCGCTCAGCACGCTGCTCCGTGGCACTTCGGAGAACACCTGCGTCGGCGTGGACGATCAGCGCCTCGGCCCCGACGGCACGACGATGGGCTACTGGTTCTACTTCAACTTCGAAGCCCAGAAGGTGGCCTGGACCGGCAATTGAGCCCACGGGCTCAAAACGGCTTCGTCACCACGAAGAACACGGCGACCACGGCGCACGCGAAGAGAGCGAACGCGAGTCCGCCCGTGTTTTCTGCGCCGCTCTCGCCGGCCTTCATCTTCTTCACGCGTCCCCCGATGACGTGATGAAGAGCGATGACGGCGAGCGCGAACGTGAGCTTGCCGTGCATGAACTTCGTCGCGACGAAGTAGTACCCGGGGTCCATCGCGAGCCGGGAGACGCCCGCGAGGAACGAGACGCCGAATGCCGGCGCAGCGAGCTTCCGGTAGATCGTCGCGGCGAGCGCTCCGCGCGTCCGGTCGTCGCCGTCGGCGCCGGTGGCGACGACCGCCACCGCGAGGATCGAGCCGATCCACACGACGTTTGCTGCGACGTGCACGAAGACCAGGAGCGCGCCGACCGTCATCGAGCGGGACGCTAGCAGACCTCGCTTGCCCCAGGCCCGCTCGGTCCGGTGAAGACGCCCGGGAGGCGCCTCGACCCGGCGGGCATTTCCCTTGCGCGGCCCCTGGGAAGGCCCCATCTTGAGCGTTCGCGGCCATGACGAACGACGCCTACAGAGCGCCTTTTTCCCCAGGAAATGACGTCGGAATCGACGCAGACGTCTGTCGCAAGCTCCTCGGCATCGCGCTCTCGCGTGGCGGGGACTACGGCGACCTGTTCTTCGAGTACCGCGCGAGCGGAAGTCTGAGCTTCGAGGAGGGCATCACCCGGAGCGCGGCTCGCGGCACCAGCGTGGGCCTCGGCGTGCGAGTCCAGCGAGGGGACGCGACGGGCTACGCGCACGTGGAAGATCTCTCCTGGGAGGCCATGAAACGCGCCGCGGAGACGGCCGCGCGGATCGCCGGGGGAGCGCCTCTCGCCGTGGAGGCGCTGAAGCCCTCCGCCTTGCCCGATCGCTACGCGTTCGAACGCCTCACGCTCTCGGTGGACGGTCTCGAGAAGCGCGCGCTCCTGGAACGAGCGAGCCGCGCCGCGCACGCAGCCGATCCGCGTGTGAAGAAGGTGGAGGCGTCGTTCTCGGAGGAAGTTCGAGAGATCCTGGTCGCGTCGAGTGTCGGAACCTTCGCGCACGACGTCCAGCCGCTGTTCCGCTTCGGCGTCCGCGTCATCGTGGAGGAGAACGGCAAGAGGGAGTCGGGGCGGAGCGGCGGCGGCGGTCGCATGACGCTTCGCTACTTCGACGACGCGTCGCCCGAGAAGCACGCCGCGGAGGCGGTTCGTCAGGCGGTGGTCCTGCTCGGGGCGCGCCAGGCTCCCGCCGGGCAGATGGAAGTCGTCCTCGCTCCCGGGGACAGCGGGATCCTCCTCCACGAAGCCGTGGGGCACGGCCTCGAAGCGGATTTCAATCGCAAGGGAACGAGCAACTACACCGGTCAGGTCGGCAAGGCGGTCGCGAGCGACCTCTGCACCGTGGTGGACGATCCGACGCTCTTCCAGAGCCGCGGCTCGATCAACGTGGACGACGAGGGCGCCGAGCCTCGCCGAAACGTGCTCATCGAAGGGGGGACGCTCCGTGGCTACATGCACGACCGCCTGTCCGCTCGCCATTTCGGAAATGAGCCCACCGGAAACGGACGGAGGGAGAGCTTCGCGAGCGTTCCGCTTCCACGCATGACGAACACCGTCCTCCTCGCCGGTCCGCACGACCCGGAGGAGATAATCCGCTCAGTGAAGAAGGGCGTCTTCGCGAAGACGTTCGGGGGCGGTCAGGTGGACATCTCGAACGGGGATTTCGTCTTCTCGCTCACCGAAAGCTATTTGATCGAAGACGGAAAAATAACTGCACCGCTCAAAGGCGTGAATCTAATTGGCAATGGTCCCGAAACATTGCGCGCGGTATCCCTATTGGGCAACGACGTAGCCATCTCCGATGGCATCTGGACGTGCGGAAAAGACGGCCAGAGCGTTCCTGTCGGAGTCGGCTGCCCAACAATCAAGCTCTCGCGAATAACCGTCGGTGGGACCGAAATCACCTGAAACCACGTCTGTCCGGGCCCGCTCTTTCGTAGCGGTGGTCGGGCACGGCCCCTTGCTCGAGCGAGAAGACGGCGCGGCTGCCACGCTTCGGCAGCTGGGGGCGACCGTCCGCACGCTGGATCTCTGGGACGACCCCATCAACCTCTTCGCCGAGGACGACCCGGACGACGAAGCACGTCCGCGAGCTCTCCTCTTCGAGGCCCTGGATCGGCCCGATCTCGCCATCGCGGCCCTCCGTGCAGTGAGGAAGGAATCCACGTTCGACAACGTGGGTGCCATCGTCTCCGTCACGGTCGGGCAGATGGCGCGCATCGAGCCGTCGAGCGGCTTCGACGACTTCGTCCTCCACCCTTACGTTCCGGAAGAGGTCTACGCGCGCATCCGCGCCGTGGAATGGCGCCGGAGCGAGTTCGCGACGGAAGAGCGCCACAAGATCGGCGGCATCATCGTGGACAAAGCGGCGCAGGAAGTGAGCGTCCAGGGCCGGCCGGTGCAGCTCACCGCGAAGGAGTTCGCGCTCCTCGCGTACCTCTGCGATCGGCGCGGCAAGGTTCTTTCGCGCGAGCACCTGCTCGCCCGCGTGTGGGGCAACCGCTACGACGGCGGCCCCCGCACGGTGGACATCCACGTGAGGCGCCTCCGCGCGAAGCTCGGCGACGCCCTCCCCCTCGATACCCTCCGCGGCTCCGGCTACAAGCTCCGCGTCCCCGAACTGGCCGAAGCCGACGACGACGAGGAATAGCCCCCGAGATTCGTCACGTGAATCTGGCCGCAGGGTGAGCGCCGGGTCCGCGGTGAACTAGGCTTCGCGACGTGGTGCGTCCGTCCCGACGTCCGTGTCGCGCCGCATGCGTCGCGGCCGTGCTCCTCGTCGCGGCCGCGGCGCGAGCAGAAGACGAACCGGCCACTCCGACTCCCGTCGATTCCCTCGGCGGAGATCTCGTCCGGGCCTTCACGGGGCCGTCGCTCCTCTGGTTCGGCGGCGCCGCGCTCGGAACGGCGCTGCTCTCGCCGACCGGCGGGGACCACGCCATCCGCGTCGCGGTCGTCCGTCACGTGGAAGCGCCGTTCTACGGCGACGCGGCGTACTACGGCGGGTACGTCGGACCGGCGATCGTCGCGCCGGGGATCTATCTGTCGGGTCTCCTGGCGAGGGATCCGTCGCTCGCCGGCGCCGGCAGCGCCGCGACGCAGGCGCTCGCCATCACCGTGGTCACGACGGTCGTGTTGAAGGTGGGCACCGGGCGTCCGTTCCCGTTGAACGGCGGGAACCCGCGCGCGCCCGACCGCCTGGAGCACCCCGAGTACGCGCGCGACTGGTCCCCGTTCGGGTTCGAGGGTCGCTACGCCTGGCCGTCGGGGCACACGTCCGCCGCCGTCTCGATCGCGGCTTCGCTCACCGCGTTCGCGCCCGACCAGCTCTGGGTCCCGGCCGTGTCTTATCCCATCGCACTCGGCATCGGCTTCGGCATGATGGTCGGCGACCACCACTGGACGTCGGACGTCGTCTCGGGCGCCTTCATCGGCCAGGCGATCGGCTGGAGCGTCGGGACGTCCTTCCGCGAACGTCAGGAACGTCGCCGTGAAAAAACGGCAAAAACCCCGGGGATCCAGCTCGTACCGCTGCTCTCGGGAGTCCGGGGCTGCGCCATCGTGGGCGTCTTTTGAAGTCGGTGAGCGGGCTCGCCGACGCGTGTCTCGGACCTGAGCTAAGTTCCGCGCCATGCTCGTCGTCTCCACCGGCTGCCCCGCGGGGGTCGGGCCGGAAGTGTCCGTCGCCGCGGCCGCGAAGCTCCGGGGCGCGAACGTCGTCCTCGTGGGGGATCTCGAGACGCTCCGCGCGGCCGCGAAGCTCGTCGGCGTCGATCCCGAGCGGCTCGTACCGGTCTCCGGGAAGGCGTTCGATCGGTCGAAGAGGCCTCGGGGCGTTCTCTCGGTGCTGCCGGTGGGGCCCGAGCTCTCGCGGAGCGATCGAATTCCCGGGAGGCCCAGCCGCCGCGCCGGCGCTGCCGAGCTCGCGTACGTGGACGCGGCCTACGATCTCGTGAAGGCGACGCCGGGCTCGGCGATCGTCAGCGGCCCGGTGAGCAAGGAGGCGATCGCGCACTCCGGCGCGAAGGGGGCGTCGAAGTTCCGCGGCCACACCGAATGGCTCCGGGATCGCGACCACGCGCGGCACGCCGTCATGTGCTTCGCGGCGGAGTCGCTCGTGACGAGTCTCGTCACGACGCACCTGCCGCTCTCGGACGTCCCGAAGGCTCTCACGGAGGAGGGGGTCGCGGAATCGACGGTCGAGCTTTCTCGTTTGCTCCACGCGCTCGGGAAGAAGAAGCCGAAGATCGCCGTCACTTCCCTGAACCCGCACGCCGGCGAGGGAGAGCTCTTCGGCAGGGAAGAGGCCCGGGCCATCGTTCCGGGCGTGGCGCGGGCCCGGAGGGCCCTCGGGAAATCGGCCGTTCTCTCCGGCCCGATCGGCGCCGAGACCGCGTATCGCTACATGCGCGCGGGGCGCTACGACGGCGTCGTCGCGATGTACCACGACCAGGCGACGATCCCGATGAAGCTCGTCGCGTTCGGGGACGCGGTGAACGTCACGATGGGACTCTCCGTGATCCGCACGAGCGTCGATCACGGAACCGGCTACGACATCGCCTGGAAGGGCAAGGCCGATCCGAGCGGCATGCTCGCGGCGATGAAGCTCGCCGAGCTCATGATCGCGAACGGCTGAGGCGCGCTCGTCCGGGTCATTCCGGCGCCCGTGGCAGCGCGCCACGCTCCTCTCGCGTGCAACCTCGCGACTTCACGGCGACCCGGAAGGCACGTGCCTTGCGAGGCCCTGGGCATGTCCCACCATCCAGTTTCGAGATACTGGCGGGGCCCCCTCGGGTTCCTGATCGCCGCCGTGATCGCGTTCGCGGCGTTCCTCTGGTCCGGCTCCTACGCGACGGCGCTCTCCGTGCTGCTCGTCGCGACGGTCGTCAGCCTCATCTACACGACCGGGGAGTCTTCCGACCTTCCCGGGACGTCTGGGGACGACAACAAGAACGTCCCGACGTGAAGGAACTTCGTGGAGCCGAGGGGGATCGAACCCCTGACCTCAAGCATGCCATGCTTGCGCTCTCCCAGCTGAGCTACGGCCCCGGGAGCGGGCGGAGACTTGCACGACGGACCCGCCTTGGCGAGGGCATTTCGCACTCGTTCCGTGGCCGCCGCGCACTTTTCGCGTGGGCCTCGTCGGCTTCGTGAGCTGTCGGACGCGGCCCGCTTCTCCCGTTCCCCCGGTTTCACGGCCGTCTTCGCGTCGGCGCGGCGTCGGCGCGGCGTCGGCGCGGCGTCGGCGTGCGCTTGACCCCTCGTCGGCCGGGCCCCTACGCTGGATTCCGGCCCAGAGGCTCGGCCGATCCGCCACATGGCACAGCAGCAGCAGAGATACCGCGTCATCGAGCGCATCGCCGCGGGCGGCATGGCGGAGGTCTATCGCGCCGAGAGCGCCGGCCTCGAGGGCTTCAAGAAGATCGTCGCGATCAAGCGCGTCCTCCCGCACCTCTCCGAGAAGAAGCAGTTCATCGGGATGTTCCTGGACGAGGCGCGAACGAGCGCGCACCTCTCCCACTCGAACTGCGTCCAGGTCTTCGACATCGGCGTCGGCGACAACACGTACTTCATCGTGATGGAGTTCGTGGACGGCTCCGACCTCAAGGCCGTCATCGAGCACCGGAGGAGCAAGGGGCAGCGAGTCCCCCTGGAAGCCGCGTGCTGGATCTGCCTGAAGATCTGCGAAGGGCTCGCCTACGCGCACGAGGTCACGGACGTGAAGGGCCGGAAGCTCGGCATCGTCCACCGGGACATGTCCCCGCCGAACGTGCTCATCACGCGGCACGGCGAGGTGAAGATCGCGGACTTCGGCCTCGCGAAGGCGAACAGCCAGCTCGAGCGGAGCGAGCCCGGCATCATCAAGGGGAAGTTCAGCTATCTCTCGCCCGAAGCGGCGCAGGGAGAGAGCGTCGATCACCGGACGGACATCTTCGCCATCGGCATCATGCTGTGGGAGATGCTCGCCGGGCGGCGTCTCTTCCTCGGAGAGACGGACCTCGACACCGTCCGCCAGGTGCAGCAGGCCCGGATCCCGGCGCTCGCGCAGTACAACCCGGAGGTCACGCCCGAGCTCGAGCGCATCGTGCAGAAGGCGCTCGCGAAGGACGTGAACCAGCGATACGCGTCCGCCCGGGACCTCGGCCGGGACCTGAACACGCACCTCTATCGCGTCGGAAAACCGGTCTCGTCGTTCGACGTCGCGAACCTCGTGACGGAGGCGATGGTCGCTCGCGCCGCAGAGAAGAGGCGGAAGGCGAAGGACGACAAGGTCAGCATCATCGGCTCGCTCATCGACGAGGCGATGCTCGAGTTCACGTCTCTCGACGTGCCCCAGCGCGCCAGCGACGGCAGCGTCGTCGCGCAGAAGGATCGCCCGCTGGTCGGCGGCGCCTCTCCGCTGAATCTCGGCTCGTTCCAGGAGCTCCAGGACTGGTCGAAGGAGCTCGACGTCGAGCCCGTCGCGCCGACGGAAGATCGGGCTTCCCGGCCCTTCGAGGCCGGCAACCTCGCCGCCCTGGAGGAGGAGGACGATCACGAACCGAGCGCAGCGCCGGCCGCACCGGCGCCGCGGAGTCCGGTAGCGGCGATGCCCGCGGCCGTCCCCGTCGCCGGGCCCATCGCGGGATCGGCCGCGGCGAAGAGCGGCGGATCCGGTGCGCTCATCGCGCTCGTCTTGCTGGTCGTGGCCGCTGCCGGCGCTGCCGGCGCGTACTACGGCGGGCTCTTTCACTGAGGGCGCGCGCCCGTCCGGGGCGCGGGGACGGCGCGGAGGCGTCCGCGGACGGCGAGGTCAGTCCTCGCCGCCCTCGTCGTCGTCATCCTCGTCGTCGTCATCCTCGTCGAGGTCCGGCTCGTTCTCCTCGTCCAGATCGTCGTTCGAGTCCTCGCGCTCGCGCTTCTGGGCGCGCTCCTTCTGGCGCTCGGCGGCGAGCCGCTGGAGCACCTGGGGCCGCGGCGCGAGGATGAGGCTCATCGCGCGGGCTTCCATCGTCGGCGGTTGCTCCACGCTCGCGAGGTCGTCCGCCTTCTCGCGGAGCCAGTCGAGCTGCATCCTCGCGCGATCGGGGTGCGCGATCTCGCGCCCGCGGAACCGGACCGTGAACTTCACCTTGTTCCCGGACTCGATGAACCGGCGCGCCGCGCGGAGCTTCACGTCGAGGTCGTGATCGTCCGTCTTCGGGCGGAGCTTGATCTCCTTCACCTCGACGACCGTCTGCTTCCGCTTCGCGTCGCGGGCCCGCTTCTTCTCCTCGTACTTGAACTTGCCGAAGTCGAGGATCTTGCAGACCGGGGGCGTCGCCTTGGGATTCACTTCCACGAGGTCGAGGCCGCGCTCCTCCGCTTCGCGGAGCGCCTGCTGCGTCGTCATCACGCCGAGCATCACGCCGCCGTCTTCGAGGACGACGCGAACCTCGGGAACGCGGATGCGATGGTTCACCCGGATCTGGGGAGCGCGGTTGTCGCGGAAATTCCTACGGTCTGTCGCCATGCGGGGGATTACCTCAAGTCAGTGGAGCTCGGGTTTCTCGAGCCGGGGAGGTCTGGATTCGGAACGGAGGCGCTCGATGAACGCCGCGACCGGCATCGCGCCGAGGTCCGTGCCGTCGTTCGTCTTCGGCGCGACGGAGTTCGACTCCATTTCCTTTTCGCCGATGACGACCGTGTACGGGACGCGGCTCATGCGCGCGTTCCGGATCTTCGCGCCGAGCTTGTCCGAGCTGTCGTCCAGCCCGACGCGGAAGCCGAGCGAGCGGAGCTCCTTCTGGACGTTCCGGGCGTACTCGGACTGCTTCTCGCTCACGGTGACGAGCGTCGCTTGCTCCGGGGCGATCCACACGGGGAACTTCCCCGCGACGTGCTCGATGTAGATGCCGAAGAAGCGCTCGAGGCTGCCGAGGATCGCGCGGTGGAGCATCACCGGCCGGTGCGCGGCGCCGTCCTTCGCGATGAAGTTGAGGTCGAAGCGCTCGGGGAGGAAGGGGTCGAGCTGGATCGTCCCGAGCTGCCAGCCGCGGCCGATCGCGTCCTTCACGTGGAACTCGAGCTTCGGGCCGTAGAAGGCTCCCTCACCGGGGAGCTTCTCGAACGGGATCTTGGACTCGGTGAGGACGTCCGCGAGGAGGCCCTCCGCGTAGTCCCACGACTCTTCCGTCCCGATGCGCTTCTCCGGGCGGAGCGCGAGCTTCACGGAGAGGTCCTTGAAGCCGAACGCCGCGTACACCTCGAAGAGGAGGCGGTTGAAATTCACGATCTCGCCGCGGAGCTGGTCCGGCGTGCAGAAGATGTGCGCGTCGTCCTGGCAGAACGTGCGGACGCGGGTGAGCCCGTGCACGACGCCGCCGCGCTCGAAGCGGTGGAGCCGCCCGAAATCCGCGACGCGCCAGGGGAGCTCGCGGTAGCTGCGCTTTCGCTGCCCGAAGATGAGGCAGTGCCCGGGGCAGTTCATGGGCTTCAGGCCGAGGCCCTCGAGCGTGTCCGCCGCGCCCACTTCGCCGGCGCGGACGTGATCCACGGTGTCCGCCGTGGAGGGGAAGTACATGTTCTCCCGGTAGTTCGGCAGGTGCCCGCTCGTCTCGAACACGCTCCGGTCCACGAGCTGAGGCGTCACGACCTCTTCGTAGCCGTAGTCCACGTAGAGCTCGCGGATGAACTGGACGAGCTGGTTGTAGACGAACGCGCCCTTCGGCAGGAACCACGGCATCGCCGGAGCGGCTTCGTGGAACATGAAGAGCTCGAGCTCCTTCCCGAGCTTTCTGTGGTCCCGGGCGCGCGCCTCCTCCAGCATCTTGAGGTACGCGGTGAGCTCCTCTTCCGTCGCGAACGCGGTCCCGTAGATGCGCTGGAGCATCGGGTTCCGCTCGTCGCCGCGCCAGTACGCTCCCGCGACGCTCGTGAGCTTCACGACGCCGAGGTGCTTCGTGGAGGGGACGTGCGGCCCGCTGCAGAGATCGAACCACTGCGTCTCGGGCTTGTCGTTCCTGCCCTGGTAGTAGACGCTGATGTCCTCCCCGTCCGGAATCGCGTCGACGAGCTCGAGTTTGAACGTCTCCCCGAGCTTCTCGAAGAGTGCGTGAGCTTCCGAGCGGCTCATCACTTTCCGCGAGAAGGGGAGGTTCTGCGCCATGATGCGGCGCATCTCCTTCTCGATCTTCAGCAGATCCTGGTCCGTGAAGGTGCCGTCCTTGCGGAAGAAGTCGTAGTAGAAGCCGCTGTCGATCGCGGGGCCGATGGTCACCTGCGTCCCCGGGAAGAGCTTCTGCACCGCCTGCGCGAGGACGTGAGACGTGGAGTGACGGATCACCTCCAGCGCCTTCGGATCCGTCCGCCGGATCGCGGTGACCGCCGTCTTCGGATCGATGGGCGTGTGGAGGTCCACGATGCCGGTCGCCGTTTCGACGGCGACGACGTCGTCCGTGAGCTCTCCCCGCTCGGAGAGAAGCTCACGCGGGGTGATGAACCCGGCGTTGCTCATTGCCGCGGAAGGGTGGCCCGGGTGGCCTGGGACCGCCAGCCGAAGCCGCGGGACGACGACGACGACAGCGACAACGAAGCGACGACCGTCTTCGTAGGCGCGGGCAGGATTGAACTGCCGACCCCTACCGTGTCAAGGTAGTGCTCTACCACTGAGCTACGCGCCTGAATCGACTCGATAAACAGGGCGACGCATCTACATCCCGTGCGGCCCACTGTCAAATCGGGTTTCGGCGGTTCCCTCCGATCGGCGAGGAACGTCGAGCCCCGTCCTCCGACGCGCCGGCCTGCGGCGTGCTGCGCGCCTGTTCCCCCTCAGGAGAACCCTGGATTTCCCGCCGGTCGGTCGCTTGCACGGCCCCCGGAAACCCGGTATTAGCCCGCCCCTCGGAGGCGCCTTGGATTTCGCGGTGATTGGTTTTCAGGCTGTTCCGCCCGTTCCCGGGCGCGAAGGTCCCGCTCAGCCGGCGCCTCAGGTGCAGGCGAGAGATCACGCGCCTCCGAGCGGCGAGCCACCGCCGGGAGGACCGTTCGGCATGCTCATGCCGCTCCTCCTGGTCGGCATGCTCGTCTTCTTCTTCTGGTCGACGCGTTCGCAGCAGAAGAAGCAAGACGCTCTCGTCGCCTCCTTGAAGAAGGGGGACCGAGTCGTCAGCCAGAGCGGCCTCGTCGGCCGCCTCGTGGAGCTCGAGCCCAAGTACGTGAAGGTGGAGATCGCTCCGGGCGTGAAGGTCCAGATGCTCCGCACCAGCCTCATCGGTCGTGACTCGGACGACGCATCCGACAAGAAGGAGAAGGCGGAGCCCGCTTCCGAGAAGAAGGCCTGAGGGTTCTCCGCTCGTCATCCGTGGTCGACACCGTTCTCCAGTATACGTTCGCGGGCTTTTCCGCCGTGCTCCTCGCCTGGGGCTACGCGCGCCGTGCCCGTCGCGTGGGCTTCTTCATCGGCGCGCTCTGCGCGGGGTCGGCCGCCGTCGCCGCCCACTACGACGCCTTCTGGCCGATGGCGGTCTTCGGCGTCCTTTCCCTGTGGGGGTTCGTCGGCGGGCTCAGCTTCGTGGACGCGAACTTCCGCTTCCGCTTCAGCATCGTGATGAGCGCGGGCGCGTTCGCCTTCCTGTCGCTCTGGCCCTCGCTCGACGCGATGACGGACGGCAAGATCCCGTGTCCGCGGTACGTGAAGGAGCACGTCTCCTTCCGTCTCGTCGCCGGCCTGGATCTCCGCGGCGGTCTGCGCCTCGTCTACACGGTGGACGTCAGCGAGGCGATCCGGGACAAGCGCGACCGCTACTACGAGGACATGCAGGTGAACCTCGCGAAGGCCTTCGGGCTTCACTCGGGGGACAGCCGTCCGACGGAAGCGGCCTACACGAAGCTCCGGGAGAAGGTGAACATCGTCTCTCCCCGGGACGACGTCGCGAAGATCCGCATGGAGTTCAAGGACGCCGCCGACGCCACCAAGGTCGACGCGCGGTTCCTCGACGACTTCCGGGCAGACCTCGCGTTCTCCCGCTCGGGCGACGGAAAGACCTACGATTTCCGCATCAAGGACAGCGTCGAGAGCCAGATCCGCGAGCGCGCCGTCGGCCAGGCGAAGGACATCGTGAATCGTCGCATCGACGAGCTCGGTCTCCGCGAGGCGAGCGTCTCGACGCGAGACGAGGACATCATCGTCGAGGTCCCGGGCGAGGACGAAGCCAGCTTCCGGAACATCCGGGACATCATCGGGCAGACCGCGCGTCTCGAGTTCAAGCTGCTGGACGACGACACGGACTTCTTCGGTCCCATCGCGAAGAGCGCGTCCGCGGAGAGCCTTCCCGAGGGCGTCCGGTTCGAGCGCGAGAGCGTTTCGGTCGGTCAGGACGAGAACGGCGAGACGAAGGGCAAGGTCAGCACCTACGCGTACATCAAGCGCGGTGAGAAGGAGACCAGCAAGCAGACCCTCGCCCGCCTGAAGGAGTGGGTAGGCACGCTGGACGTCCCGCCCGATCGCGAGGTCGGCTACGAGCTCGTCTACGACACCGATCCGAAGACGATGAAGCAGTCGGAGGCCGGCTGGCGCACGTTCTTCCTGAAGGGCCGCGCCGAGATCACGGGCGATCTCATCCGAGACGCGCAGGCCGTACCGGATCAGAGCCAGGGCGCCTTCGGCCAGTGGCACGTCGCGCTCACCTTCACGGACCAGGGTGGCCGCATCTTCGAGCGCATCACGGGCGAGAACGTCAAGCGCCGGTTCGCCATCATCCTGGACAAGCGGGTCGAGAGCGCCCCCGTCATCCAGGGCAAGATCCCCGGCGGCCACGCGACGATCACGCTCGGCTCGAACGACCCGGAGATCCAGCTCCGGGACGCGCGGAAGCTCGAGCTCGTCCTCCGCTCCGGCGCGCTCCCGGCGCCGATCACGCCTTCCAACGAGCAGCACATCGGTCCCTCCCTCGGGCGGGACGCGATCCGCCTCGCCGTTCAGGGAGCACTCGCGGGGAGCACCCTCGTGCTCCTCTTCATGATCCTCTATTACCACCGCGCCGGGCTCATCGCGGACATCGCCGTCGCGATGAACCTCTTCATCCAGCTCGCGGTCTTGGCGTCCTTCAACGCCTCGATGACGCTCCCGGGCATCGCCGGCCTCGCGCTCACGATCGGCATGAGCGTCGATTCGAACGTCCTCATCAACGAGCGCATCCGGGACGAGCTCCGGTCCGGGAAGAGCCCGCGGACGGCCGTCGAAATCGGCTACGCGCGCGCTTTGTCCGCAATCATCGACGGCCACGTGACGGCCATCATCTCGGGCATCGTGCTCGCTCAGTTCGGAACCGGCCCCATCAAGGGGTTCGCAGTCACGCTCATCGTCGGCGTCATCGCGAGCATCTTCACCGGCGTCGTCGTGACGCGCGTCATGTTCGACTTCTGGGTCCGCAACCTGGACCGCGCCGCGAAGCTCGACGTGGGCTGAGGAGATCCGAGAGATGCAGCTCTTCCCCGTCGGCAAGATCTACGACTTCATGGGCCAGCGGCGGCTCTTCGCCTTCATCAGCGTGATGATGACCGTGGTCGCGGCGGTGCTCCTCGTGAAGCCCGGCCCGGAGCTCGGGACCGACTTCAAGGGCGGCACGGAGATCGAAGTCGACTTCAAGAAGGCGACCGGCTCCGGCGAGATCGCACGGGCGGTCGAGTCCGCCGGCTTCTCCCACCCTGACGTCATCCGTGTCGCCGAGGCGAACGCGCAAAATCGCTATCTCATCCGCGTGCAGGAAGTGTCGACCATCGGCGCGGAGAAGCAGAAGGAGCTCGCAAAGGTCCTCTGCATCGGGGAAGGCCTGCCCCAGGCGGAGTGCCCGGACGAGCGCGTGGGGACGGAGCTCAAGGTGAGCCCCGGCGGGGACAAGATCGCCGTCCGCTACCGGAATACGCCGGACCTCGCGTGGGTCCGCGACCGCGTGGCCGGGGTGAAGGGCATCGCGATCCGTGAGGGCGAGAACAGCGTCGTCGTCCAGAACGCGCGGGACAACAAGGTCGAGATCCAGGTGAAGAGCAAGGGCGACCAGCTCCTGGACGGCCTCCGGGCGAAGCTCGGTGACGATCGCGTTCCGGATACCGCCCTCCGCGTCGAGTGGATCGGACCGAAGGCAGGTGCCCAGCTCCGGGATTCGGCCTTGAAGAGCATCGCGATCGCGCTGGTCTTCATCATGGTCTACATCGCGCTCCGGTTCGACCTCCGGTTCGCTCCTGGCGCCGTCATCTCGCTCGCGCACGACGCGCTCGCGACGATGGGCATCCTCGTCGCGCTCCACCGCGAGATCAACCTGACGACGGTCGCCGCGATCCTCACCATCGTCGGCTACTCCGTGAACGACACGGTCATCGTCTACGACCGGGTCCGCGAAAACTTCGGGCTCCTCCGTGGCGCGACCTTCGAGTCGATCATCAACACGAGCATCTCCGAGATGCTCGGACGGACGATCCTCACGAGCTCCACGGTCGTGATGAGCCTCCTCGCGTTCTTCATCTGGGGCACCGGCCCCCTGAAGGACTTCTCGCTCGCGCTCATCGTGGGCGTCGTGCTCGGCACGTACTCCTCCGTCTACGTCGCGCTCCCGCTCACCTGGTGGCTCGATCGTCGCTTCTTCAACAAGGGCGGTCGCCAGAGCGGGGCCTCCGCCAAGGCGCGCCCCCGGAAGAAGAAGGCCGCGGCGGTGGTGTGAGCGGCCCGGCGTCGCCCTCGTCGCCGGAAGTCGAGCGCCTCGCGCGCGCCCTCTCCGTCACGGAGACGGTGGCCGCGTGGCTCATCCGTCTGGGCCATGGGGACACGGACGCGACGCGTCGCTACCTGGACCCGAAGCTCGCGCACCTGACCGACCCGTCCGCGATGGTGGACCGAGGCCCGGCCGCCGATCGCATCGCCCGAGCCGTCCGGAGCGGCGAGACGATCGCCGTGTTCGGCGACTACGACTGCGACGGCATCACGTCGGCCGCGATCGTGACGGAGTTCCTCCGCGCCCTCGGCGGGACGGCCGTGCCGCTCCTCGCGAGCCGTTTCGAGGGCGGCTACGGGCTGTCCGCCGCCGCGGCGGAGCGCGTGCTCGGGTGCGGAGCGAAGCTCCTCGTCACGTGTGACTGCGGATCTTCCGATCACGTCTCCATCGCGCGGCTCAAGGAGCGCGGCATCGACACCGTGGTCATCGACCACCACCTCGTGCCGGCGGAGCCGCTTCCGGCCGTCGCGTTCCTGAATCCGCACCGCCCGGAGTGCGGATTTCCGTACAAGGGGCTCGCTTCCTGCGGCCTCGCGCTCTCGCTCGCGGCGGCGGTCCGAAGCGCGCTCGGGAGACCGCTCGACGTCCGCCGGTGGCTCGACCTCGTCGCGATCGGCACCATCGCGGACGTCGCGCCCCTCGACGGCGACAATCGCACCCTCGTCCGCGCGGGGCTCGACCACCTGATCTCGGGGATGCGCCCCGGGATCGCCGCTCTCGTCGAGGTCACGATGCTCGACCGCACGCGCCGTCCGTCGGCGCGCGACGTCGCGTTCACGCTCGCCCCGCGTCTGAACGCTCCGGGGCGGCTCGGCTCGCCGGTCCTCGCCCTCGAGCTCCTCCTCGCTCGCGACGCAGAGACGGCGCGCCAGATCGCGGCGTCTCTCGAGAGCCTCTCGGAACGGCGGAAGGCCCTCCAGGCGGAGATCTTCGCGCAGGCGGTCGAGGAGATCGAGCGCGAGGGGTACTCGGAGCGCTCCGCCATCGTCGTCGGGCGGGAAGGGTGGGGAAGCGGCATCGTCGGGATCGTCGCCGGGAAGCTCGCGGACAGGTACGCGCGCCCCGTCGTGGTCGTCGGCTTCGAGAACGGCGAGGGACGCGGCTCCGTCCGGGGGCCGAAGGGCGCGCGTCTCTTCGACGCGCTGTCGCGCACGGCGAGTCTCCTCACGCGTTTCGGCGGGCACCAGGCGGCGGCCGGCCTCGAGGTTCCCATCGCGCGACTCGCGGAGCTCCGCGCCGCGTTCGAGAGCGCGGTGGACGCGGTCCGTGGAGAGTCCGCCCCGGATCCGCTCGCCGATGCTCTCCCGCTGTCCGGAAGAGACGATCCGCTCCGCGTGCTCCGAGACTTCGAGCGTCTCGAACCGTGCGGGCAGGGGAACCCGCTCCCGAAGCTCCGGGTGTCCGGGACGGTCGCGGCGGCCCGCGAGCTCCGCGGCGGACACCTCCGCCTCGAGGTCCTCCTCGCGGACGGCCATCGCCTCGGGTGCTTCGGCGTGGGGATGGCGTCCGAATACGCGACGCTCGAAGGCCCCGTGTCGGTCGTGGGCGATCTCCGACGGGATTCTTACCGCGGCGGCGACGCGATCGAGCTGTTCCTGTCGAGCGTCGTCCGAGGGTGACGCGCGGCGGGCGCAGCGGCGAGCTCCGGGACCGTCGCTTCAGCTCCGGCGCCCGCGCCGGTCCCGTCCTCTGGCAAAGACGAACGCTGCGCCGATCAGCCATTCGACGAGGGATCCCCGAGGCGCGCGCCGCGCACCGAGCGAGCAGCCCGCCACGATGCGCAGCGGTCGATCGGCGTTCGTGGGTTGCCCGGCATCCGACGTCGAAGAACCGCCTCCGGGCGCGACCGTCGGAAGACTGCCGTCGCCACTTTCGGCAGCCCGAGCGCGGTGGTCGGCGCACCGCTGGCTGCTGAGGATGTCGACCGTCAGGTTCTGGAACGCGCCGTCGCACTGGGCCGCGACCGTCGAGCCCGCCGGACACGCCGGTGCCTTCAAGTCGCAGATCGAGAAGAACGGGGCGAAGGTCCGGCCGCCGTCGTGCGACACGGAGACCGTCACGTCCTTCGAACCCGCGGGACCGAACTCGTCCGTGCCGGCATAGAGGGCATCTTCCGTCCAGGTGAGCCCCCAGACGCGCCGATCCGAAACGAGATGCGGGGGCACGTCGGGCGACGTGGCGTCGGTGAACGTCATGCCGAGCAGGTGAGCGGACGGGCCGCCGAACACGAAAGAGGTTCCGTCGGGCGACACGGCGAAGCCGGGCAGCGCGTCGGGGCTCGAATACCGCTCCGTCCAGCTCTGACCGGCGTTCTCGGACACCCAGAGCGTGGCAAGGGACGTGCTGCCGATCTCGACGGGCTCCGTCGTCGTCAGGAACACACGATTGGGAGTCCGGGGGTCGACGCCGACGATTCGCGGGGCGGCCGAGGGGGCCACGGGCACCGGCGTTTCCAGCCAGTGAGCGCCGCCGTCAGTGGAGGCGAAGAAAACTATACGTGCCGTGCCTCCGTCGCCGAGCCGGGCTCCCGCCACATATCGGATGTCTCGGGTCGCGGCGAAAAACGACGACGCCAGGACTCCGTCGGGAAGCCGAGCGACGGGCGTGTCCGTGCCAAAGCGCCAGAGGGATGGAGTCTGGGTGTTCAACGGACTTGCCATGAACCCTTCCGCGTCGGGGGGCAGCGGGCCGACATCCATGACGTACTGGTTCCCGGCTGCGGCGCCGAACGCGACGGTCGCGACGTCGCAAACGTCGGACATCCGGTCGAGGCCATGGAACCCGGCGACGATCAGGAGGGGACCACCCGCCGGCAAGCCGAGCGGCGTGGAGGCGGCGGAAAGCGAATCCATGCCGTAGGCCTCCGCGCAGACGTATTGCCAGGTTTGCCCGCCGTCCGTCGTCGAGAAGAAGCCCGCGAAGTCCGTGCCGACGACGACGTGCGCGGGATTTCCTGGCTCGACCAGGATTCGCTGGGCTCTCGGGAAGCCACCGTGCGCGTGGGCGTTGCCGACCACCAGGAGGGCGCCGAGGACTCCGATCCCCCTCCTCACTGCGCGTGACGCGGTCACGTCGGGTTGAGTGACCGGAGCGGTGTGATCCGAGCGCTCCATTCGTCAAAAGGGTCCGAGCACGCCGTCGAGCGAGACTCCAACCGTCACGGTCGGGATCCGGAAGACCTCGGTCTCGCCGAGCTGCACGCGCACCGGACCCGGGTGCACCACGCCGTGGAGGCCGACGGACAGGGACAGCGGCGCCGGGAAGACGACCATCGCTCCGTGCAGGTCGCCCGCGAAGGCGACGTGATCGGCGGTCTCCGGGACGGCCCCGCCTTCCGACGTATGGAGGAGATCGGCGCCGAGTGTCACACCGACCTCGACTCGTTCGTCCCGGCCGAACCAGCGCTCTCCGCCGGCGAAGAGCTGGACGAGGCGCGCCGAGACGCCGGCGGCGCGGGCGGGCGTGAACAGCGCCGCACCGCCCGCCACGAGCCCGAACCCGGAGGGCATGCGGAGGACGCCGCGGGCTCGTGGGCCGAGCGCGCCGCCGATTTCGCGCGACCAGAGCTCGGCGAAGGCCCCGGCTGCGACGAGGAACACCGGTCGTTCGGAGTCGTCCCTCGGCAAGGGGCGCACGGGTGCTTCCGGTCCGGGTTCCGGTTCTGGAACCGGGTCGGGGCGTGGCGGCGCCGCCGGTGGCGCCGTGGGAGGTTCCGCGGGAGGCGCCGGCGTCTCCGGCGCCCGCAAGATCGCGTCCAGCGTCTCGAGGACTGCGTCGACGGCCCCCTTCTCCGCCGCGTTCACGGGCACCGCCGCGGTACGAGACGGGCCGTCCGCCGGCGTGAACGTCAACGTCGTCCCGTCTCCGCAGGAGACCAGGAGAATGCCGTTGATCTGCCGAACGAGGAGGTCGGCCTGAGCGCGCGCCTTCAGGGCCGCAGCGACCTCCGGGTCGAGCTCCGGGCACTCGACCGACACGATCGGCGACCCGCCATCGGCGTGGGCCGGCGCAGGGCTCGTCGCGACGCCGAACGCCACGAAACCAGCGCCGATCCTCCGCCACATCGGCGAGGACACTAGCCCAGGCGTGGCCCGTTCCGCGAAGCGCCCCGTCGAATCCAGCGGTCCCGACCGCACAAAAAGACCCGACCGGGCACCCACCCCTGGTGCACCCTGAAGCGGTGGCGCACGTGAGCCGAGCCCTCGCGTCCTCCGGAGTGGGCGAGCCCGTGGGCGCGTCTCCGTCCGCCGTGGAAGGAGCACCGGCGAAGCCCGATGCCCGTTCAGCCGAGGAGGGCGTCTTCCACCTCGTCTATCGCCAGATGCACTCGCTCTACGGCCGCCACCAGCGGGACTTCGACGACCTGGTCCAGGCCGCCGCAGAGCAGGCGCTCCGGGCGCTCCCCTCGTTCTCCGGCCGTTCGGAGCTTTCCACCTGGACGTACGCGATCTGCTATCGGACGCTTCTCAGGCATCGCCGCACGCTCCGGCGCTTCTTCGCGCGCTTCTCCTACGAGCCGCCCGTTCGGGAGCCTTCCGACCCCGGCACCGATGCCTGCACGGCTCTCGTCCGCGAAGAGCGGGCGCGACGCCTCCACGCCGCGCTCGACCGGCTGTCCACGAAGCGTCGAGCAGCGGTCGTCCTGCGCGATCTCGAAGAGCTCGAAATCTCGGAGATTGCGGCGATCACGGGCGCCAACGAAACCACCGTGCGCTCCCGGCTCCGCGACGGCCGTCGAGATCTCGCGGCTCTGCTCGCTCGCGATCCGTACTTCGGCGAAGACGCCTGTGCTCGAGGGAGCCGCTCGTGACGGACACCGCGCCTTCGGCCATCGAGCGTGAGCGTCTTCGGCGGCTCGTGAGCGTCCATCGCGCGGCCATGCCGCGAGACGAAGAGATCCACGAAGCCCGGATGCGGTCGCTCCGTCGGCGCGTGGTCACTCGCGGGCCCGGAAACAAGCTCCTCGTCGCGGCGCTCGTTCAGGGCTTCGTGCTGGGCGTCGTCGTGCTCGCCTCGGCGGCGTTCGTCGCGCACCGGTTCGAAACGCGGCATGAGCGCCGAGCGATCCTTCCCGCGCCGGTGCCGGTCGCGGCGACCCTGCCCCGCGCCTTCCACCCCGCTCCTCGGCCGAGCGCCGCCGAGCCCGCACCCGCCCCTCCGCCTCGCGAGCCAGTGACGTTCGAGGCTGCGCCCGTCCCTCCGCGTCGCGAGCCAGTGACGTCCGAGGCCACGCCTGGCGTCGTTCCGTCCGCTGCTTTCGTGGGGCGAGAAGCTCCCCTGGAAGTTCGAAGAGGGGGCGAGGGCTCGGCTGCCGGCGACTCCGATGCCGACGGCCCGTGGCAACGCGTCTCGCGTGCCCTCTCTCACGGAGAGATTGCCGAGGCGGACCGACACCTCGTCGCGCTCGCTCGTAGCTCGGACGGGGCGACCCGCGACGCAGCCGAGCTCGCTCGCGCAGAGCTCTGGATCGCCCATGGTCGCGCCGCGGAATTCCGCGCCGTGGTGCAGCGGCTCGCGGAGCACGGGGCCACGGCGCTCGTCCGGAAGCGAGCCGCGGCGCTCCTTTCCAGAACCTTCTGACGAGTCGACTCTCCGCCTCGAACCGCCGCGGCGTGGGGAGTGTCGTCGCGACTCGATGGCGCCTGAATTAGTTTCTAATTCCGGGTACTTATGGTGATCACTCGGGTCCTTGTCGCGGAGATGAAGCCCGCGTCCGCGCGCGGGCGCATGCGCGTGGAGGGTCGCCGGTCGCGCGGTGCCTCGCGCCGTACGCGTCGCGTGCCCCCCATGGTACGAACGGGCCCCCTCGGGGTCGGGTCACATGCCGTTTCGATCGTCGAATCCTCGTTTCCGAAACGCAGCGGGGGCTGGGTTGCGCTCCACCGAGTTCCGTCGAGCAATCCGGATCGGGGCGGCTTCGATCGTCGCCTTCTTCATCGCCGTCGGGTGCGGTGGCGACGACTCCGCGAAATCCGCCGCGCCTGCCGCCGGCACGGAGCGCGGCCCCTGCTACGGCAACGGCACGTGCAACTCCGGGCTCACGTGCCTCTCCGAGGTCTGCGTCGCGGCAGGAGCGGGAGGCGCCGCGGCAGACGCCGGCGCAGGCGGCAACACGAGCAGCGGCGGCTCCGCGGGTCGCGGCGGCTCGGGCGGGTCGGGTGGAACGCCGCCAGCCGGGGGCGCGAGCGCCACGGGCGGCGCGGCGGGCTCCTCCGGAGAGCTCGACGCGGGTCCGTCGGACTCGGGGCTTCCGGATTCTTCGCCGACGGACGCGTCGTCGGCCGGGGGGTGCGATCCCGTCCTGCAGACGGGTTGCGGGGTCGGGGAGCGGTGCACCTGGGCAGGGACGGCGAGCTCCGGTCACCTCGTGTGCGCCCCGGACGGGACACGATCGTCCGGGCAGACGTGTTCCATCGCGACCTCGGACGCGGGCGTCGGCCTCGACGACTGCAAGGCGGGCCTCGCGTGCGTGGGCGGGCGATGCTTCACCCTTTGCGACGCCGATTCGGCCGCCGCGTGCTCGGCCGGGTCCGCATGCGCGGAGTACGCCGGCTATTACACGGGTGGGGCTCACCGCGTCGGGGTCTGTCGGCCCGAGTGCGATCCGTTGACGCAGGAGATCGAAGGCGTCCCCGCGTGCGGTAGCGCGAACCCGGCGTCCCCGAACCGCGGTTGCTACGGGCTCCTGAACGGCCCGTTCCTCTGCGCCGGCGTCGTCGCTCCGAACGCCGTCCAGGGCGTCTCGATCCAGGGCCCGGTCTACGCTAACAGCTGCGCCCCGGGCTTCGCCGCCGTCCTCACGAAATCGAGCGCGGACGAGACTCCGATCTGCAGCGCGCTCTGCAAGCCGGCACCGACGTCTTCCTCCACGCCCGGCAACGCCAAGGGCGCCGTCGGGAGCGGCTTCACGTGCCCGGACCGAGGCGCCACCGGCGCGACGACCGAATGCCGGTACTGGTGGCTTCTCGAGGATCCGACGAAGCCGACGTTCCCCGACGCGCACAGCAACACGCTCGGGTACTGCATCGACTACACGCAGTACACGTACGATTCGGACGGAGACACCGTTCCGGACAAGCAATTTCCGAGCTGCGCCACGCTTTCCCCGACCGCACACCATTTCGACGACACCGTTTCCGACGCCGAGTTCTGGGGCTGCATGCCCTTGCCTTGAGCGCCGCCCGGAAAGGGACCGCCTCCGGGCCACGCATGAAGGAGCGCGGGCTCGTCGCCTTGGGCGCGTCGGGCGGGCCGTGATAACCGGAAGATCACGGGTCTGGGCTCGTTCACCGGACACGTGGAGCCGCCGCCGGGGGCCCCGAACGGCGCGCTTTCCGAGACGCAGAAGAGCATCGTCATCGCGTGGCTCCGGGGCGGCGCCCTGAACGAATGAGCGACCATTTCACTTCGCGCCCGATCGCGGCAGCATGGAGGAGCTATGTCTGACGCCCTGATTCGCGCAGCGCGCTTTCACGGCGCGGTCACGACGGAGCGATTCGCGACGGAGGGCGAGTACTGCCTCTACCTGATGCATCGCCGCGCCTACCTCGAAGCTCGCGCGCTCGCGGCGGGGAAGCGGGTGCTCGATCTCGGCTGCAACGTCGGCTACGGCACGGAGCTCCTTTCGGAGACGGCTTCCCAGGTGGTGGGGGTCGACCTGTCTCCCGCGGTCGTGGCGGCTGCCAGGAAACGTGTTCATGCGCCGAACGTCGAGTTCCGGCTTCTCCCGGATCCGAGGCTGCCCTTCCCGGACGGCTCGTTCGAGCTCGTCGCTTCGTTTCAGGTGATCGAGCACGTGCCCGAGCCGGCTTCCTACCTCGCCGAGATCCGCCGCGTCCTCGTGCCGGGAGGGCACGCGATCTTCACGACGCCCAACGCCGCCATCCGGATCGACCCCGGGATGACGCCGTGGAACGTGGACCACGTGAAGGAGTATCGAGCGAGAGAACTCGAACCCCTCCTTCGCCGCTACTTCTCGGACGTTTCCTTGAAAGGGCTCTTCGCGTCCGAGCCGCTCCACTCCGTGGAGGTGGCTCGCTGTGCCGCCGCGCGGGCGAAGGCGCGGAAGAAGGTTCGTGCCTGGGTGTCGCGTCGCGCGCGCATCGCTCTCGGAGCGAACCGAGTGGACCAGCTTCGGGGCCTCGCGAATGCGTTACGCCGGATCGAGCGCCGCGCTCCGGACCTCACGCGGTTTTCGATCGAGGACATCTTCTACAGGACGGAATCGCTGGACGAATCTCTGGATTTGCTAGCCGTGTGCCGGGTGTGACAGGATTTCCCGCGCGCCGTCGCTCGGCCCCCCGAGCGCGCAGAGCGCGAATCCCGGCGAGACGCATCGAATCATGTCGGAAGCCCTGATCGAATTCCGCGGCGTGCGGAAGGCCTTCGGCCCGAAGGTGATCTACGCGCACCTCGATCTCCAGGTCCGGCGCGGGAAGGTGCTCTGCATCGTGGGCGGCTCCGGCGTCGGGAAGAGCGTGATGCTGAAGATGCTGATCGGGCTCCTCAAGGCCGATCGCGGGAGCATCACCTTCGACGGGGACGAAGTGACGAAGATGAACGCGCGCCAGCTCTCCGTCGTGAGGCAGCGGGTCGCAATGCTGTTTCAGGGCGGCGCCCTCTTCGACTCCATCGACGTGCGGGACAACGTCGCGTACGGCCTCGAGGAACACTTCCGCGACAAGATGACGAAGCAGGAGATGGACGAGCGCGTCGCGTGGGCGCTCGAGCTCGTGGGGCTCCCGGGCGTCCAGGGCATGTGGCCCTCGGACCTCTCCGGCGGCATGAAGAAGCGCGTCGCCCTCGCTCGCGCCATCGCCGTCCGCCCCGAGGTCGTCCTCTACGACGAGCCGACGACGGGCCTCGACCCCATCAACACCGCCCGCGTGAATCACCTCATCGTCGGGCTCCAGCGGAAGCTCAACATCACGAGCATCGTGGTCACGCACGACATGAAGAGCGCCTTCACGATCGCGGACGATTTCGCCATGGTCCAGGGCGGCCGCATCATCGCCCAGGCGCCCGCGGAGGAGTTTCGTGCCTCGACGGACCCGCGCGTCCACGACTTCATCGAGGGCATCGCCCCCGTCGAGGAAGACGTGGAAACCTTGCTCCAGGCCTGACGGCGGAGCGCCCTCCCCAAGGGCCTCCGGGGTGCTATAGGTCTCGTCCGTGGCCCTGTCCCGTGAGGTCAAAGTCGGCGCGTTCGTCGCGGCCGGGCTCGCCGTGGCGGGCCTCGTGGTGTTCCTGATCGGGGACGAGCGACGCGCCTTCGAGAAGAAGGTGGACTACTACGCCGTGTTCGACGACGTGCAGGGCCTCACGCGCGGGGCGCCCGTGCGGATGGGCGGCGTGGACGTCGGGCAGGTGGCAGACGTCGGGTACGGCCCGGACGTGAAGGACACCACCCTCCACGTGACGCTCTCCATCGTGAAGGCGGAGTCTCGGCGCATCCGGTCGGACAGCGTCGTCTCCATCGGCAACAAGGGCCTCCTCGGCGACAAGATGGTCGTCATCAAGGTGGGCTCGACGGATCGCCCGCAGATGGAACCCGGCGCGACACTCCCGACGGAAAAGGGAATGGACCTCGCGCAGATCTCGGACCGCATCTCCGCCATCAGCGAGAAGGCGGAGACGGTCATGACGAACCTGGAGAAGACGACGAACACGTTCGCCGATCCGTCCGTCCAGGAAGACCTGAAGACGACCGTCCGCTCTCTGTCCCGCATCCTCAAGTCCGTGGACGAGGGGGACGGCTACGTGACGCGTCTCCTGAAGGACCCGGCCGAGGCGAACCGGCTCTCCTCGGCGCTCGAGAGCCTGAAGCACGCGACGGGGGAGCTGGATCAGACGCTCGCCCGCGCGGACCAGGTCATGGCGCGAGTGCAAGCGGGCCCGGGCTTCGCGCACGACGTGCTCTACGGAGAGGGCCCGACGGACGCCATCGCGCAGATCGGCCGCGCCGCCGGAGAGCTCGCGAGCACTCTCGAGGGGATGCGAAAGGGCAACGGTCTCGCCCACAGCGTCATCTACGGGGACGACGCGACCCAGCAGCTCATCGGGGATCTGAACTCCATCGCGAAGGACGTGAAGGGCATCGTGAAGGACGTCCGCTCCGGCAAGGGCACGGTCGGTGCGCTCATGGTGGATCCTTCCGTGTACGAGGACATCAAGACGCTCCTCGGCAACGTGGAACGGAACAAGACGCTCCGCGCCCTCGTCCGGTACTCCATCCAGCGCGACGAGAAGACGGCCCCCACCGTGGAGGCCCCCGATCCGCCGCGGGATACCTCGTCGGAGAGCGCTCAGGGCGGCTCCATCGGCGCCGTGGGCCGGGTCTCCGCTCCTTAGTGTCGGGCGGGCTCCGGCAGCCTATACTGCCCGTCGATGCGCCTTCTAGAGCGTGCCATCCGGACCGGCTCGGTCCTCGTCATCTTCGCGCTGGCCACCAACCTGGCGCTCCATTTCGGTACCGGGGGTCTCTGGAAGGGACTCGGCGCGGCCCACGCCGTCACGTCTCCGGGCGCGGACAAGACTCCCTACGACCTCACGCGCCTCGCCGCCGTGAACGAGACGCTGGATCTCATCCGCAAGAAGTACGTCGACCCCGCGCGCGTGAAGCCTCGCCAGATGTTCCTCTCCGCGCTGGACCAGGTGCAGCAGGAGGTCGCGCAGGTCATCGTGCTCCACGACGAGCGTTCCCCGACGCTCAAGGTCCGCGTGGACACGGAAGAGCGGGAGTTCCGCGTCGACAACGTCCAGGGGCCCTGGGACGTCTCCGCCCGCCTCCGCGAGGTGTTCGCGTTCCTCCAGACGCACCTCCGGGACAGCGAGGTGGATCTCCGCGAAGTGGAGTACGCCGCGTGCAACGGCATGCTCCGGACGCTGGACCCGCACAGCGTGTTCCTCAGCCCGGAAGCGTTCGAGGAGATGAACCTCTCGACGTCCGGGCACTTCGGCGGCCTCGGCATCGTGATCTCCATCCGCGATCAGATGCTCACGATCATGCGCCCCATGCCCGGCACGCCCGCGGGGCGCTCCGGGCTCAAGCGGCTCGACCGCATCACGAAGATCAACAACGAGTCCACCCTCAACATGCCGCTGGACGACGCGGTGGATCGCCTCCGCGGCAAGCCCGGCTCCAAGGTGACGATCTGGGTGCACCGGGACGGCGACGGCGGCTGGGCGAACGCAAGACCGTTCGAGCTCGTGCGTGAAGAGATCAACATCGAGTCGGTGGACGCCCACCAGCTCGCGCCGGGCGTCGGGTACGTCCGCCTGAAGCAGTTCCAGGCGAGCACCTCGGACGAGCTCGATCAGGCCCTCGACGGCTTCAACAAGAAGGGGAAGCTCAAGGGCCTCGTCCTCGATCTCCGGGACAACCCGGGCGGCCTGCTCGACCAGGCCGCGAAGGTCGCCGACCGGTTCCTCGAGCGCGGCGTCATCGTCGCGACCGTCGGCGGCACGGAGCCCCGGGACGAGAAGGTCGCGCAGCGTCGCGGCACGGAGCCGCCGTATCCCATCGTGGCGCTCGTGAACGCCTCGAGCGCGAGCGCGAGCGAGATCGTCGCGGGCGCGCTGAAGAACCTCGACCGCGCCGTCATCGTCGGCGAGACGACGTTCGGCAAGGGGAGCGTGCAGCTCGTCTTCCCGCGCATCGCGGGGAACGCGGCGCTGAAGCTCACCATCGCGCAGTACCTCACGCCGGGTGACGTGAGCATCCAGGGGGTCGGGGTCACGCCGGACATCGAGCTCGACCGCATGACCGCCGACACGCTCGAGATGGACCTCTTCCGCTCCGAGCACCGGCCGCGCGAGCGCGACCTGATGAAGAGCCTCTCGAACGGCACCGCCGCGCCCGAGCAGCCGTCGATCGTGCTTCGCTACGACATGCCGTCCGCCGAGCGCCTGGAAGCCCTCGACCGCGGCGGAGACACGGACGACGAGTTCCGGCTGGATTTCCCGATCCGGTTCGCCCGGGATCTCGTGTCCCAGCTCCCGCAGGGACGGCGACAGGACGAGGTGCAGTCCGCGAAGCCCTTCGTGGAGAAGGTACAAGCGGCGGAGATGGTCTCCCTCACGGAGGACCTGAAGAAGCTCGGCATCGACTGGGAAGGGCCGCCGAAGGGCGACAAGGGCGTCGCGAAGGCCGCGGACTTCGACGTCAGCGTCTCGACGGACCGCCCGCAGGACACCGTCACCGCGGGCCAGCCGATGACGCTGAAGGTCTCCGTCACGAACAAGGGGTCCGTGCCCATCTATCAGCTCCGCGCCGTCACGAAGAGCGACAGCGGCTACTACGACGAGAAGGAGCTGCTCTTCGGCCGCGTCGACCCCGGGAAGACGGTCACGGCGAAGGCGCCGCTCGGGTGGTGCGAGACGGAAGGACGGAAGCCGGGTTCGACCGCGCCCGTGCCGAACGACGCGCAGCGGGTCTGCAAGCTGCCGACGAACGGCGTGACCCGGCAGGACGTCGTCCGGGTCCGGTTCAGCGCGGAGGGCGGAGAGCCCCCCGCGGACGCCGAGATTCGCCCGACGCTGAAGGCGCTCCCTCAGCCGCTCTTCGCGTACACGTACCAAATCGTGGACGATCGTCCCGGCAACGGGGACGGCCAGCTCGCCCGCGGCGAGGGCGCGACGATGTACCTGACGGTGAAGAACGTCGGCATCGGTCGCTCGTACGAGACCCAGGCGAACATCCGGAACCTCACCGGGGACGGCCTCCTGCTCCACAACGGCCGCTTCGACATCTCCAACATGAACCCCGGGGACACGAAGCAGGTCGCGTTCACGTTCGACGTCCTCGACGGCCTGAAGGACAACCTCGTCAAGGTGGAGCTCAGCGTCGCGGATCGGGATCTCGGCGTCGTGTCGAGCGAGAAGGTCTCCGTTCCGGTCACGACGACGGGGTTCAACATCGAGGCCGTCGCGGACGCCGCGAACGTGACGATGCCCGTGAAGGTGCGCGGTCAGCCCCTCGCCGCGGCGCGCGTCGTCGGAGAGTTGAAGAAGGGCACCCTCGTCGATCGCCTCGGGAGGTACGGGGATTTCACGAAGATCGGCCTCGGCGGAACGCGCTTCGGATTCGTCGAGACGGCGTCTCTCGAAGCCGCGCCCGGCAAGCACGGGAAGGGCGTATTCGATCCGATCCTGGGGCGCTCCCCGCCGCTCCTCGAGGTGTCGCCCGGCAAGCTCGCGACTCGCGAGGACCACGTCCGCATCGAGGGAACCGTCCAGGATCCGGACCAGGTGCTGGACGCGTACGTGTTCGTCGGTCCGCGGAAGGTGTTCTATCAATCGAACCGCCGGAGCTCGACGCCGAACAAGCTCTCCTTCGCCCTCGACGTCGCGCTGAACCCCGGCGTGAACGTCGTGAACGTCGTCGCGCGGGAGAGCGAGGACACCGCGACACGCCACACGCTCGTCGTTCGGCGTGACGGGCCGAACGGCGAGGCGCTCCCCACGCCCAAGGCCGAGCTCCTCGGCTACGACTGGGATTTCTCCAGCGAACCCTGAACGGAGCCGCGCGAGTGCAACCCATCCTCTCGCGCGAGCAGATTCGTGACTTCGATCGCCACGCGATCGAGGTCTGTTCCGTGCCGAGTCTGCTCCTCATGGAGAACGCGGGGAGGGGAGCCGCGGAGCTCGTCCACGCACGGCTCGCGGATCACCCGGGCCGAGTCTTCGTGGTCTGCGGGCCCGGGAACAACGGCGGGGACGGCTTCGTCGTGGCCCGGCTCCTCGCGGCCCGCGGCGCGGACGTCCGCGTCGCGCTCGTGGCGTCGCCGGCGCGTCTCTCCGGGGACGCGAAGACGAACCACGCCGCCTGGGTCGGCGTCGGCGGGGACGTCCTCGTCGTCGGAGAGGCGGACCTCGAACGGCTGGAGGAAGAGCTCTCTCGTGCGGCCATCCTGGTGGACGCATTGTTCGGCACGGGCCTCGATCGGCCCGTCTCCGGGCACTTCGCGTCCGTCATCGACCGCGTGAATCGCGCGCCCGCGTGGAGGATCGCGCTGGACGTCCCCTCGGGGATGGACGCGAACACGGGCGGCGCGCAGGGCGCCATCGTCCGCGCGGACGAGACCGTCACGTTCGCGCACCTGAAGCTCGGGCTCGCGACGTCGGCGGGCGCGGAGCGGGCGGGGCCGACGACCGTCGTGGACATCGGCGTGCCGTCTCTCGCGGCGCAGGTGGGATCGAGCGCGCGTTTCCTGGAGGCGCCCGACGTCGCGTCGTGGATCGGCGAGCGTCCGCTCGCGACGCACAAGGGCGCGGCGGGTCGCGTGGTCATCGTCGGCGGCTCCGCGGGCAAGACGGGCGCGGCGCTCCTCTCCGCGCGCGGGTCGCTCCGAGCGGGGGCAGGCCTCGTCACCATCGCCGCGTTTCCCGACACGGCGCGCCTCCTCGACGCGCGCGTCCTGGAGGAGATGACGGCGCGCATCGACGAACAGGCCATCGAGGCCTCGCTAGACGGGATCCTGGACGCCGCGGACGCCGTCGTCGTCGGACCCGGCATGGGGCTCGACGCGCGGGCCCGCACCGTCGCCGAGCACGTCGTTCTCCGGCACGAAGGCACTCTCGTCGTGGACGCCGACGGGCTCTCGCACTTCTCGGGCCGACTCGCCGAGATGTCCGGGGCCAAGGGGAAGCTCATCCTGACGCCCCATCCCGGCGAGCTCGGGCGGCTCCTCGGCATCACTGCCGCCGAAGTGGAGGCCGACCGGTTCGGGGCGGTGCGGACGGCCGTCGCTCAATCCGGGGCCGTGGTCCTCCTGAAGGGCGCTCGCACCGTCGTCGGCTCGCCCGACGGGCTTCCCGTCGTGAATTCCACCGGGAGCCCGGTGCTCGCGACCGCGGGCTCGGGGGACGTGCTCTCCGGCGTGCTCGGCGCGCTCGCGGCGGCCCTCGGGGACCCCGTCCGGGCCGCGTGCGCTGCCGCGTGCATCCACGGCCTCGCGGGAGAGTCCTGGGAGAAGCGCTCCGGGGTGGATCGCGGGCTCGTCGCTCACGAGATCGCAGACGAGATCCCGGGCGTGCTCGCCGGGCTCCGGCGGCTCCCGCGTCCGATCGCGCCGTGAAGGGCGCCCCTGCCGGCCTGGCACCCCGCGGCGAGGCGCTGCCACTTTGACACGCCCCCGCGTCCCCGGGGCCGCGCCTCTTTCGCCGGTTTGCGCGGATTTCCAGCCGGATCGGCGTGGCATACGCCTTGCGAAGCGACTCTCGCATGAACGCGATGCCCGCCGCTCCCGCCGCCGTTCCCGCCGCCCCCTCTCTCGCGCTTCGCGAAGCGATCAGCCCGACGCTCCCGTCGCTTCGCGCCCGCGCGCTTCGACTCACGCGCTCGCCGGCGGACGCGGACGACCTCGTCCAGGAGACCGTCCTCCGCGCGCTCCGCTTCGAGGGCACCTTCGAGCGCGGCACGAACCATCGCGCGTGGCTCCACCGGATCCTCGACAGCGTGTTCATCACGAAGTGCCGCAAGCGGAGCCGCGAGGGGCGTGCGCTCGGCCGCTTCGCGCAGGATCCGACGCTCGCCTCCGACGCGGGACGAGAGCCGACGATCCGCGCCGTCTCCGACGGCATGTACGCCGCGCTTCACGCCCTGCCGGAGAAGTTCCTGGAGGTCGTCGAGCTCGTGGATCTCGAGGACTGCTCGTACCGCGAGGCCGCCGATCACCTGCAAGTTCCGGTGGGCACCGTCATGAGCCGGCTGTTCCGCGCGCGACGCTTGCTCGAGACCGCGCTCGGTCCGGAGGCGAGCGGTGACGTCTCTCCGGTGCGGACCGCGGTCGAATCCGACGTGAAACACGCCGCCTGAGGCGGCCTTCCGCCGCTCAGAGCCGCTCGACGGTCCCGGACGAGACGGCCTCCACGCGGCCGCCCTCCGTCTCGACGAGGAGCGCGCCCGTCTCGTCGATGCCGGCGCCGACGCCCGCCGCGTCCCCGACGCGCAGGCGTTCGCCGCGAAGCGCGTCGTGGTCCCGGAGCTCTTCCAGGAACGGAGCGAGGCCCTCCGACTCGAACCGGCCGAGCCGCGCTTCGAGCTCGGCGAGGAGCTCCGCGAGGAGCGTCTCCCGGCTCGGCGACCTTGCGCCGAGGAGCACGAGTGAGGTCGCGATCTCGCCGATCTCGGGCGGGAGCGCGCGCATGTGGACGTTGACGCCCACGCCGACGACCACGGCGTCGACGCTGCGCCCCGACAGCCGGCTCTCGACGAGGATGCCGGCGAGCTTCCGCCGCGCGACGACCACGTCGTTCGGCCACTTCACGGAGAGCGCGGCTCCCGTGAGGCGCGCGCACACGGAGCGGACGGCGAGGCCCACGACGAGCGTGAGGAGGCTCACCTGATCGGCCGCGAGGCGAGGCCGGAGGAGGAGCGAGAACGTCAGGTTCTCGCCGGGCGGGGACGTCCAGGTGTGCCCGCGGCGACCGCGACCGCGCGTCTGCTCGTCGGCAACGAAGACGGCGCCGTGCGCCGCGCCGTCCTTCGCCGCGGCGAACGCGTCGTCGTTCGTGGAGCCCGTGACGACGACGGCCGAGAGCGGATCGCCGAAGCGCGTGCCGAGCGCGTCGCGGCGCGCCTGGAACAGTTCCGGATCGAAGCGTCGCGGCGCGCCGTTCATGCCCGCTCGAAGTCGAGCCCGATGTCCGCCGCGGGCGCCGAGTGCGTGAGCGCTCCGACGCTGATGACGTCGATGCCGGGCCTCGCCAGGAGCGGGATCCGCTCCGGCGTGACGCCGCCCGAGACCTCGACGAGTGCCTTCCCCCGGACGCGCTCGATGGCCGCGCCGAGCTCCGAGACGGCGAAGTTGTCGAGCAAGACGATGTCCGCGCCCGCGGCGAGCGCCTGATCGAGCTCGTCGAGCGACTCGACCTCGCACTCGATCTTCGACGTGTGCGGCGCGCGGGCCTTCGCCCGGACGATCGCTTCCCGGATGCCGCCCGCGGCGACGATGTGGTTGTCCTTGATGAGCACCGCGGAGCCGAGCGTGTCCCGATGATTGTGCGCGCCGCCGGTCCGCACGGCGTAGCGCTCGAGGACGCGGAGGCCCGGGGTCGTCTTCCGCGTGTCGACGATGCGCGTCTTCGAGCCCTGGGGGAGCGCGTCCACGTACCTCCGCGACAGCGTCGCGATGCCCGTCATGCGCTGCACGAAGTTCAACGCCGTGCGTTCCCCGGCGAGGATGGATCGCGCCTCGCCCTCGACCGTCCAGAGCACGGTGCCTCGCGTCGCGCGAACGCCGTCGGCCGTCAGGACCGTGACCACGAGCGCGGGGTCGATCGCCTGGAACACGGCGCGGAAGACGTCCGCGCCGCACGCGATCACGTCGCTCCGCACGACCGCCTTGCCGACGGCGCGGGTCCCGGGAGCGACGGTCGCCTCCGTCGTGAGGTCGCCGCCGGAGAGATCTTCGAGGAGCGCCTGGCGGACGAGGGGCTCGAGAACGGCGGGAAGCAGCATTCCCGGACCCTAGCACGCGTGCCCCTTTCCCCGCCCGGCGGACCTCGGTCTAATCCCCGCCATGAAGACCCGCGCCGCCGTCGCCTACGAAGCCGGAAAACCGCTCGTCGTCGAAGACGTGGAGCTCGACGGCCCGAGGGAAGGGGAGGTGCTCGTCGAGATCCGCGCGACCGGGGTCTGCCACACGGACGAGTTCACGCGTTCGGGGAGCGATCCGGAGGGATTGTTCCCGGTGATCTTCGGTCACGAAGGCGCGGGCGTCGTCGTCGACGTCGGCCGGGGCGTGACGACGCTCGCGAAGGGCGATCACGTGATCCCGCTCTACACACCCGAGTGCCGTACGTGCAAATCGTGCCTCAGCCGGAAGACGAACCTCTGCACGGCGATCCGCGCGACCCAGGGGAAGGGCGTCATGCCGGACGGCACGAGCCGGTTCTCGATCGGCAAGACGAAGATCCACCACTACATGGGGTGCTCGACCTTCGCGAACCACACGGTGCTCCCGGAGATCGCGCTCGCGAAGGTCCGGAAGGACGCCCCGTTCGACAAGATCTGTTACATCGGATGCGGCGTCACGACGGGCATCGGCGCCGTGCTCTTCACGGCGAAGGTGACGCCGGGCGCGAACGTCGTCGTGTTCGGGCTCGGCGGCATCGGGCTCAACGTCGTGCAAGGCGCGCGCATCGCCGGCGCCGACGAGATCATCGGCGTGGACGTGAACCCCGCGAGGGAGGCTCTCGGCAAGCGCTTCGGCATGACTCATTTCGTGAACCCGAAGGACGTGAAGGACCTCGTGCCTCACCTCGTGGAGCTCACGGGTGGAGGCGCGGACTACTCGTTCGAGTGCGTCGGGAACACGACGCTCATGCGTCAGGCGCTCGAGTGTTGTCACCGCGGCTGGGGAGAGAGCATCATCATCGGGGTCGCGGGGGCCGGGCAGGAGATCTCGACTCGGCCCTTCCAGCTCGTCACGGGTCGGGTCTGGCGAGGCACGGCGTTCGGCGGCGCGAGAGGCCGCACCGACGTCCCCCGGATGGTCGACTGGTACATGGAGCGGAAGATCGACATCGACTCCCTCATCACGCACCAGCTCCCGCTCTCGCGCATCAACGAGGCCTTCGACCTCATGCACGCGGGGGAGTCGATCCGCACGGTCGTCGAGTTTTCCTGAGCGAATTCGGGGATCCCGGGGGGTGTAAGGTTCGCTCCTCAGGCGCGTTCTTCGTGAGAACCCACGGAGAACCATGGCTCTCTCTTCCTCGCGTTCGCACTTCCGGCTGCTCGCTCTGTCTTTCGTCGCGACGGTGACCCTCGCTCCCCGCGCGGCGCTCGCCGACTACGCGCCGCCGCCGGACGACCGGTATCCGCCGCCGGATCGCTACGATCGCTACGAGCCGCCGGAGCCGTATCCCAGGGACGAAGGCGAACCGCGGTCCACCGTGCGTCTCTTCACCGGCCCGCTCCTCCGTTTCTCCGACGAGATGGCGCGGGGCGGACTCGGACTTTCCCTCGATGCCGGGGCACGAGCCGCAGGGGTGCGCTTCTCGGGAGCCTGGGTTCGTTCCGGCAGCGTGGGTGGGCTTTCCCAGTACGGCGCGGAGATCTGGGTGGACTTCGCGGAGCACGAACCCTTCCACCCGATCCTCGCCGCGGGCGCGGCGCTCGCCCGGCTCGATCGCGCCTCGGAGGCCGATCGCGTCACGGCCGACACCCTTGGCGCCGGCACGCTCCGCGCGACGCTCCAGTATCGGCTCCCGGTGCGCGGCGTGGACGCCCGGGCGGCGCTGGACGTCGTGGGCGTCGTGCCCGCGGTCGGCGTCCATGCGTCGGAGCACTCGCCGTGGGCGACGGCGCTCCTCGGCGTGGGCGTCGGGTTCTAGACGGCCCCTTTGCGCGCGGCGATGCGCGTTTCGCGACACCCTTGTTACTCACTCCGTCCGGACCTCGGACCCTAGAAAGAGGGCGTGCCGAACGTCGGCACGAAAGGACGGAAACCCATGACTCATACCATCGAGACCACCATCGAAGTCGGCGCGTCCCTCGCTACCCTCCGCGCCGCGATCGGCACACCCGAAGGATTTCGCGGCTGGCTCGCCGCGGACACCGAGGTCGACGCCGCCGGTCGATACACGTTCTCGTTCGGTCCGCGCGCCGTCACGTTCGCACCGAACCCGGCCGCCGATCGCGACGTCCGGATGACCTGCGTGCACGAACGAGAGAACCCCGATTGGCTCGGCACCGAGCTCGCCATCACGCTCACGCCGCTCGACGCGGACAGGACCCGCGTCGAGCTCACCCACGCCGGATACCGCGAGAAGAACGACACGTTCCACCGGAGCGTCACCGGCTGGACGTACTTCCTCTCGTCGCTCGCGGCGTACGCGACGACCGGCAAGGGCGCGCCGTTCGGCGCGAAGGTGGCAGCATGACCTCCGGCATCAACCATCAGGTCGGCATGAAAGCGGCACCCGAGGAGATCTACCGAGCGCTCACCGACGTGACGACCTTGGCCAAGTGGTGGACGACGGACACCCGCGGCAACGGTGCGTCCGTCGGGGACACGCTGGAGTTCTGGTTCGGTACCTTCTGCCAGCAATTCATCGTGACCGCGCTCGAGCCGGGACGTCGCGTCGCGTGGAGATCACCCGAAGGACAGGGGAGCGACGAGTGGCAGGGCACCGAAGTCACCTTCGATCTCTCCCGCGACGAGAAACAAACCTTCGTCCAGTTCCGCCACTCCGGCTGGCGCGAGAGCACGAACTTCCAAGGCCACTGCTCGATGCGCTGGGCGGTGTTCCTGCTCAGCCTGAGAGACGTCGTCGAGCGGGGCAAAGGACGGCCCGTCCCGTTCGACTACGAGGTTCACTATCGATGACGTGGAGAGAGCCGCGACGGCCCCCCGCGCCGCCGTTCCTGCTACGCTGCTCGGGTGTCCACCGCGGTTCCCCACTATCGTCACTCGCTCGCCGAGTACGTGGCCATAGAGGATCAGAGCCCCGTCCGGCACGAGTATCTCGGCGGCGAGATCGTGGCGATGGCGGGCGGCACGCCGGAGCACGCGGCGGTAGCCGCCGCCGTGACCACGCTCCTCGGGGGTCAGCTCCGCGGACGTCCTTGCCGGATGTATTCGTCGGATCTCAGACTTCGGGTGCTCGAGACCGGCCTCGCGACCTACGCGGATGCGTCCGTGGTCTGCGGAGAGCTGGAGCGCGACCCGGATTCGCCCACGCACGTCACGAACCCGTCCCTCGTCGTCGAGGTCCTGAGCCCGAGCACCGAGGCCTACGATCGGGGCGAGAAGCGGGAGCACTACCAGAAGATCGCCAGCCTGGACGCTTACGTGCTGGTCGAGAGCAGTCGCCGGCGCGTCGAGGTGTATCGGCGCGAAAACGGATTCCGGCAGGAGGTCTACGGTCCTGCGGAAACGGTTCGCTTTTCCGCCATCCAGTGCGATCTCTCCGTCGACGAGCTGTTCGACCTCGCCGGCGTGCGCTGACCGATCAGTCCCGCATGAAGTGGCAGCTGTAGCCGCCGGGGTTCTTCTCCAGGTAGTCCTGGTGATAGCCCTCGGCGGGCCAGAACGGCCCGGCCTCGGTGATCTCCGTCACGATGGGCGCGCCCCACTTGCCGGCGGCGTCGACCTTCTTCTTCACGGTCTCCGCGATCTCGCGCTGTTCGGGCGTCGTGTAGAAGATCGCGGAGCGGTACTGCGTGCCGATGTCGTGGCCCTGACGGTTCTTCGTCGTGGGGTCGTGCATCTTGAAGAACCACTTCTCGAGGAGCTCCGCGAAGGAGAGCTTCGTCGGATCGAACACGATGCGGACGGCCTCGGCGTGCCCGGTTCGCCCCGTGCAGATCTGCTCGTACGTCGGGTTCTTCGTCGAGCCGCCGGAGTAGCCGACGTCCGTCTCGAGGACGCCGGGGATCTTCCGGAGCAGGTCTTCCATGCCCCAGAAACACCCACCGGCGAGGACCGCCGTCTCGAGCGTCGCTTCGCAGCTCGGCCGTTCGCCGGGCGCGGGCACGGCGCAGGCGTTGTCCGTGTGGACGATCGTCTCCTGCTTGCCGCTCACCTGGGCGCGGTACTCCCCGTAGCCTTCGGCTTCGAGACGAGACTCCGGCACGAACCGGAGAGACGCGGAGTTGATGCAGTACCGGAGACCCGTCGGCGCAGGGCCGTCCTCGAAGACGTGGCCGAGGTGTGAGTCGCCGTCGCGGGAGCGGACCTCCACGCGCGTCATCCCGTACTTGCGGTCCACCTTCTGCACGATGCGGTCGGACTCCACGGGACGCGTGAAGCTCGGCCAGCCCGTGCCGGAGTCGAACTTGTCCTTCGAGCTGAAGAGGGGCTCTCCGCTCGCGATGTCGACGTAGAGGCCGGGTTCGTGGTTGTCCCAGTACTTACCGGTGAACGCCGGCTCGGTTCCCTCGTGCTGAGTCACCTGGAACTCGAGGGGGGAGAGCTTCTTCTCGAGCTCCGTCTTCGTCGGCTTGGGATAGCGCTTGGTCATGTCGGGCTCCTCCGCCAACTATGCCGCACGCCGCCGCCCAGTTTCAGCCCCCCAGGCCGTAGCTCCGGGCCAGGAAAGCGGCGAAGAGATTGCAGGAAGCGTGAAAAGCGGCCGACGCGCCGATTCCACCCCGGCGGGACCGCAGGTAGCCGAAGAGGAGCGACGGGAAGAACACCGCGAGACGGTTCGGGTGGAGCTCCGTCGCGAGATGGCCGAGCGCGAACACGACGCTCGTCACGACCACGCCGGGGCCGAGCGCGGCGCCGAGGAACCGGAACCTCGGCGGCCAGGCCTCGTCCAGGCTCGTCTGGAGGTACCCGCGGTAGAAGGCTTCTTCCGGCAGCGCGATGACCAGGAACTGTCCGAGCGCATCGTTCAGGACGCTCGCGAGCGATGCGGCGCGAAACGGCTCCGCGGGCGACCACCAGAGGCGGTACCCGATCCAGAACGGCGGAAGCACGACCGCGCACACGGCGAGTGCGACCCCGAGCTCCTGGAGGGCGCTCTTCCCGAGGCGAGCGGGCGAGAGAGGCTCGACGTCCAGCAGCCCGCCGAGCGAGAGGCCGTAGCGCCGCGCGGCGTCCGGGTCGTTCGTCCGGAGCGTGAGGAAGTACGTCGCGGCGAGGAAGCCGAGCCCGACGGCGCTCGCGGCGTGCTCCGCCGGAACGCCGTACGAGAGCGCCGTCACGAGCGCGGTCGTCGCGAAGGCCGCGCCGAGCGGGCGCAGGGGGCCGTTCTTCCCGTCCGTTCGAGCCAAACGGCGGGCACTCTACCGTACCTCCGCGGCGATCCACCGCTGCCCGTGCTCGGCGCTCAGTTCTGCGGGGTCCGGTCGAAGCACATCTCGGCCGCGACCTTCGAGAAGGCCGCGCAGAGTCCCTGGATGCAGCGCTTGCTCTGGCATTCGACCGAATCCACGCAGAGCCCGTTCACGGGCTTCGTCGGCTGGCACACGCCCTGGGTGCAGTAGCCGGCGCTTCCGCACTCGGAGCTCGTGCACGGTCCGCCCGCCGGAGACGCCGGTCGACACTGGCCCGTCGTGACGTCGCAGTAGCCGCCGGGGCACGCGTCGTCGCCCTTCGGGCGGCAGTCCTGGGCGGCGAGGGGCTGACAGGTCGGCGAGCCGTCTCCCGCGGACACGCACGTGACCTGGTCCCACGAGTGGCAAGCTATCTGTTCTGGCGGATCCGTCTGAGTGAAGAGGGACAGGCACTCGGCGCCGTTCGGCCCGTCCGTGCACGAGTAGGCACACGGCTGCCCGACCGCTCCCCGCTGCGGCTGCACGCACACCTGGCTTCGCGTGCAGACCGCCTGGCCCCACGGTCCCTTCGCGCAATCCAGGCTGCTCGAACAGGGCGCTCCGGGCGGGAGGTTCGGGCCGTGAAACGCGGCGAGGCACGGCGAGTAGTCGATCACCTGGCACGATTCGATGGATGCGGTCATCGAGTCCAGGCAGGACTGGGCCTCGACGGCGTCGTACTCGAGCTGCGGATCCTGGATCGGAAGACCCATCTTCGTCACGACGTCGTCGTGACAACGTTGGTTGTCGATTTCCAGCGCGGCTGCGTTGCAGCAGTTGCTCGCGGCGGTGCACACCGTGGAGAGCAGCTGGTCCAAGAGGCGCTCTCGCGGCACGCCGTCCGGAGTCGAGTGACAGCCCGCGAGTGCGACCATCACCACCGCCGTCCCATGGAGGGCGGTGAGCCTGGCAAATCGTTCCAACACGACCGGTACACATCCGTAGCGAAAAAACCGGGCCTGAAACAGGGCGTTTCTCGCGAGAAATTCGGAGTGTGGATTCGGATCTCAACACAGGCGGAGAGATACAATCCGCCTGCTCGAGCGCGTGAAGGACGTGTCGACGCGTGAGCCTTCACGTCAACCGGATGAGCGCGAAAGGCGCTTGTCGTCGTGGTCCTCTTCGAGCGGTGCGCGGAGACCACCGGTTCGACGCCGCGGCGATCGGCGCAGGGTGTGCTCTCGCACGCGCGCTCACGCGCACGGGTTCGTTCGTGCGCGTGCAGTCCGAGCCGCATCTTCCGGCGCCGGTCGCGCCGTACTCGCGTGTGCGGCCCACCCGCCGTCTCGCTCGTCCCATCGTGTCATCGCGTCGCCGGGAGCTCGAGCGCGCGTTCGCATGCGTCTCGAAGGCGCCCGCGCCGGCCACCCCGTGCAGCGGCACCGCCAATTTTCATCCTCGCGGCCGGGAAGTCCGGCTCGGTGAGCGAGCGGGCGCGACGGCGCGACGGAGCAGCCGGGACCGCTTCGCGAACCGCCGTGTTTCGGCTGCTCCCCGCGGACGTCCGGGTGGGATAAGGTCGCGCTCTCGTCTCGCGTCGTGCGGCTTTCGCGCGACCGTGCCGGAGGCCCAATGCTCGAACCGAACCGCCCGATCCCCTCGTCCGGAAACCGCCCGCTCCTCCCCGTCGTCCATGCGGCCAAGTGGCCGCCGGACGACGATGGTCCGGGTGGCGGGGTGCCGGCCGGCGGTGGAATGCCGACGGGCGGTGGGGGCGGTGGGTTCGACGCCGGCGACGGCAACTTCAAGAAGGGCGCGACGAAACCGATCGCGATCCTCATCGGGATCCTCGCCGTGGGCGGTCTCGCCGCGTTCCTCGTCCTCGGCGCGAAGCAGGAGGCCGAGAAGATCCCGGTCGAGAAGGCCGCGACGATCAAGAAGGACCTGCTCATGCGCCCGATGGCGGAGCAGATGCCGGAGTGGCGCAAGTACGCGACGGCCGAGAGCCCCTACCTGAAGCAGGAGGCGCTGAAGCACCTCGCGTGGGCGAAGGATCCGGAAGGCGTCGCCATCGCGACGAAAGCTCTCTCCGATCTCGAACAGAACGTGCGTGCCCAGGCCGCGGTCGCGCTCGCGGAGTACGGCTCGCCGGCGGCGGACTCCGCGAAGCCCGCGCTCGTGAAGGCCTTCACCGAGGCGACGGCCGAGTCGAAGCCGCAGATCGCCTGGACGCTCGTCGAGCTCGGCGAGAAGAGCGCCCAGAAGGGCGTCCTCGACGAGTACCGCGCCGGCCATCTCTCCCAGGTCCGGAAGCTCGACGGCGCGCTCGCGTTCGATCCGAACAAGCTCGTCTCGCTCGTCGGCGTGGACGAGCTCGCGAACATGGCCGGCGATCCGAGCCCCGCCGTGCGGCAGCTCGTCGCGACGGTGCTCTCGCGCCACGCGGAAGCGAAGTACACCGACGCCCTCATCAAGCTCCTCGGGGACGAGGACGCGGAGATCTCCCGGCAGGCCGCGCCAGGCCTCGGGAAGATCGGAGACGCGCGTTCCCGGGCACCGCTCCTCGAGAAGCTGAAGGGCGCCGACAACGACAGCCGCACCAAGTACCTCGAGGCGCTCCGCGACGGCGTCGGCACGGAAGGCCTCGTCGTCTCGATCGACAGCATCCCGACGGAAGACCGCGCCAAGGAGTGGCACCGGATCGATCAGGTGTTCGGGATGATCCGGAAACTCGCCGATCCGCGCGGTGGGGACTCCCTGCTCGCGTACATCGGGAAGCACCCGCACATCCACTGGGAGACGTTCGCCGCGTTCGCCATGGCCGAGATCGGAGACGTGCGCGCGGTGCCCTCGCTCGCGAAGCGCCTCCGCATGGACGAGAACAAGATCTACGGCGACGACACCGACTACGAGATGATGGTGAAGCGCAACAACAACGAGCGCGTCGTCGCCGCTCGCATGATCGCGGACCTCGCCGTGATGTACCCGGAGAAGCGCGCCCAGATCCGGAACGACGCGGAGGACGCGATCATCTTCTGGATTCACGAGCTTCCCTCGCCGCACGCGAACGGAATGCGCGCTCTCGCCGCGATGGAATCCACGAAGGATCTCCCCGCGCTCCGGAAATGGGCGAACCCCGACAAGCCGCTCCCGCTCGAGGGCCAGCAGCCGCCGATGCCGGAGGAGTGGGTCGTCGCGCAGAGCGCGCTCCGGTACGTCGGGTGGATGAAGGACGAGAGCTCCTGGAACGTCCTGGACAAGTCGTTCCGTCGCCGGGACCCGAAGCTCGACGTCACGATGGACGGCCTGATGCACGGCGGCCTCGCGATCCTCGGCATGACGCTCCGTGCGATCGGCTACGGCGCGGCTCAAGGCATGAGCGAGTGGGGCGACCACAAGGCCGTGAAGACGCTCATGGACTACATCGACGAGCCCAAGGAGAACGAGCAGAGCCGCAACGAGGCGTGCAGCGCGCTCGCCTGGGTCGCGAACGCGGACGACATGGTCACCGTCGCGCAGAAGATCCAGAAGTACGGCTCGGGCGATCCGAAGGACGAGTTCCGGCGCTCCTGCTACCTGGAGACGCTCATCACGCGGCCCATTCCGGGCACGGCGACGGCGCTCCTCGAGCTCCTGAAGCCTTCTTCCTCGATGACGACGCGGCACCAGGCCGCGCGCGCCATCGGCAAGGCGGGGTTCGATTCGACCGTCGAGGCGAAGCTCCTAGAGATGATGAAGGACGAGCAGCTCATGGTCGACGCGACCCTCGCGCTGATCCTCGGCGGCACCGCCGACACCGCGGCGCGTGCGATCGCGATGTGGGTCGACAAGCCCAAGGAGGCGCTCGATGAGCTCCAGGAGCTCTGGTACAAGTCCTTCGGCTACTGGTCGACGGAAGACCTCGAGAAGGGCCACATCTTCCGCTTCGTGGACAACGCCGAGGCGATCGGGAAGGTGGAGCTGAAGGACACGCCTCAGGGCTGGGCCCCCGTCCAGCTCGAGAAGCAGTTCAACACGCTCGACTTCGACAACGGCCCGCACTCGTTCACGCGCGTCGTCCTCCGTCATCGCCTGCTCGACATGGCCAAGGGAGACGACGCGACGAAGAAGGCAGCGGCCATCCGGACGCTCCGGTTCATGAAGGAGCAAGGCGTGCTGCTCTCGCTCCGCGACGCCCCCGGGGACACCGGGAAGCTCGCGAGCGAGGCGTATCACGAGCTCATGAACCCGAAGGTCGTCACGGGCGTGAAGACCTTCGACGAAGAGAAGACCGCGAACCCATGAGCACGAAGGCGCCGCGCGGACCCGTGCGGCGGGCGCTCGGTGCTGCCGCGCTTTCGCTCCTCTCGCTCCTCCCGGCGTGCGGCGCGCGCCGGGGAGGCGGCGCCGCGTCCGCCGCCGCGGCGGGCGAACTCGCGGCCGCTTCGGGGGAAGGTCCGGAGCTCGCGCGAGTTCCCGGAGGGCCGGAGACCTGCGGCAACGCGCGCGACGACGACGGGAACGGCTTCATCGACGACGGGTGCGGCCTCCGGGCGGGGCTCGTCCAGTTCGTCATCGCGTGGGACGCGCCGACGGCGGACGTCGATCTCCTCGTGACCGATCCCAAGGGCGAGCTCGCGGACGTGGGCCGGCCGACGTCGAGCGGCCTCGTGAAGGAGCGGGACTGCCCGGGAAGGCACGCCGAGTGCAAAGGCAAGAACTTCGAGAACGTCTTCCTGGAGAAGGAAGAGGCGAAGCGGGGCACCTACAAGGTGAGCATCCGGCTCGAGCGGCTCGAGGAAGAAGACGCGCCCATCGTCGTGACCCTCGGCGCGAGGATCGGCCCGCGGACATTCGAAAGACGTGTCGCCCTCTCGCGCCCCGAAGATCACGTGGACCTGTCGTTCCTCCTCTGAAAGCCCTTCACCGAACGCGGGGACGTGGGTTACATTTGAGGATCAGGCGGAGGCCTCTGCTCCGAACCGGAAGCACGAATGGGTCCCAAGGTACTCGGTCGCATCACGGCGAGCATGGATCGCCCGCGGGGTCCCGACGTCCTGCTGAGCCTGTCCGTCCCGGAGGCGTGGCTCGCCGAGGGCGCGACCTTGCAGATCGAGCTGCCGCGAAACCTCGCGTGCGCGGCGTGCGAAGGGGGAGGATGCGACGCCTGCGGGCGATCGGGCGCCGTGTCCACCCGCGGGCGGAAGGAGCCGGCGGAGCTCGTCGAGGTGACGCTCCCGCGCCCGACGATCCCCGACGAGGCACCGTCCTCCGCGTCGCGAGTCGTCGTGATGCGCATCCCCGACCGCGGCGGCCTTCCGTCGGCGTCCGTCGAGCTCCCCCGCGGAAACCTCATGCTCTCGGTTCGCTCCGGGACGGGGGAACCGCGCGGCGTGACCCGGCTCGCCCAGCCGAGCCTCGCGCCGCCCCCGATGGACGTCGTGTCGACTTCCGAGGCGCCGCCTGCCGCCGCCCGAGCCCCGTCCCGCGCGTTCCTCTGGGCGATCGCCGCGGCGGCGCTCCTGTTCCTCCTCTACCGAATTCTCCGCTGACGGATCACGCGATCCGGAAGTGTCATCGGCGGTGCACGGGCGGGTCACACGGCGTTCCCGTCCCACGCGCGTAAACGCGGGCGTCCGTTTCGTTCAAGCCGGGGCGTCGACGTTTTCAGCTATCGTTCGGACCATCCCGCACTGGAGGGTCTCATGACGCTTCGCTTCGCTTTCGCCCGCTCGAGCTTCGTCGCGCTCCACACCGTGGCTCTCGCCGCCTTGCTCACGTCCACCGGCTGCTCGTCCAAGGACTCGGAGGGGAAGAACACCCATCCCGAGAAGGACGGCGGGGGAGGCGGCGGACAGCCCGGGGACTCCGGTCCGACGGTGGACAATCGCTGTCATCCCACCGCCTCGCTCGCCGCCAAGCGAAACACCTGCGACTTCGGCCCCGGCGCCGCCCCCGAAGACACCATCGGCGACTGCCCCGGCGACGCGATCCCCATCGAGCACGTCGTGCTGATCATGCAGGAAAATCGCTCTTTCGATCAGTACTTCGGGCACTTCAAGGGCCACGGACAAGACGACGTGGACGTCCCCGCGGCCCCTCCGACGAACCCCGCGGGAGCCGTCGGAGACGCGGGCGCGAGCGGGACCGTCACGTGGCATCACGAAGACAAGTGGTGCCAGCCCGACACGGATCACGGCTGGGTCGCGAGCCACCAGCAGTGGAACGGCGGCCAGATGGACGGCTTCGCGACGTCGAACGCCGTGGTCGCCGATCCCACCGGGGGGCGCGCGCTCGGGTACTACGAGGAAGCCGACCTGCCCTTCTACTACCAGCTCTATTCCACCTTCGCGACGTCGGACCGCTACTTCTGTTCGCTCCTCGGTCCGACGTATCCGAACCGACTGTTCTTCCTCGCGGGAACGTCCTTCGGCGCGACGCGCACCGATCTTTCGGCCGTCGCGCCCAAGGGCGCCCCGTTCATCCTCCGGCAGCTCGACGAGAAGGGGGTGACCTGGAAGGTCTACAAGACGAACCTGCCGTCCGTGCTCCTCTTCGCGGACTACGCGACGGACTCCAAGCTCGCCGATCATTTCGTTCAGGCCGAGCAGTTCGCCGTCGACGCCGCGGCGGGCACCCTGCCTCAGGTCTCCATCGTCGACGCGAACTACTCGGACAAGGCGTGGCTCGAGACCGACGAGCACCCGCCCGCGGATGCGCAGCTCGGCCAGCACTGGGTGTGGCAGCAGGTCCAGGCGCTCGTGAAGGGTCCGCAGTGGAACGACGCAGCGCTCTTCATCACGTACGACGAGCATGGCGGTCTCTACGACCACGTCGAGCCGCCGCCCGCGTGCGCGCCCGACGACATCGCTCCGAAGGAACGCCCGGATCTCGGCGGGTTCGATCGGCTCGGTTTCCGCGTTCCCGTGGTCGTCGTCTCGCCCTACGCGAAGCGCCACTTCGTCTCGCACGAGGTCCACAGCCACACGTCGATCCTGAGGTTCGTGCAGACGAAGTTCGGTCTCTCCGCGCTCACCAACCGAGACGCGAACTCGGACGCGATGCTCGACTTCTTCGACTTCGACCACGCTCCGAACCTGGACGTGCCCGACTTCGCGGAGCCGGCCGTCGACCAGGCCGCCCTGGACGACTGCAAGGCCGCGTTCCCCTGACGCTGCACTGAACGGAAATCGCCGGGATTCGCCCCGTTTCCGGCGGCTCCTCGGCTGTGGTAGCCTGGAAGGGCTTTGTCTAGCGTTCGCCTTTCGCTGTCTCGGACCGTCACCGCGGGGCTCCTCGGCGCACTCGCACTCGTGCTCACGCAGAGCTGCGGGTTCCCCGACCACACCTTCGACGACGAAGCGTTCTACGGGACGGGCAAGGCCGGCGCCCAGAACGCGGGCGGGAACGCAGTCCTGGACGCGTCGACGGGCGGCACGGGTCAGGCTGGTGGTTCGTCGGGCGGCGCTTCCGGCAACGAGAACGGCGGCGGCGGGACGGGCACCGGCGGGGCGCCCGGCGACGGTGGCGCCGGCAGCGGCGGCGAGCGCCACGACGCGGGCCCCGTGGGCAAGGGCGACGGCTCCGTCGGAGGAGCGTCGACGGGTGGCGCCGGCGGCGCCGGCGCGGGCGGCGGCGGTCCAGTGGACTCCGGCCTTCCGGAGGACGCGGGCCCGACGTGCGATCCGGGCCTGACGATCTGTGCCGGCGCGTGCTGGGACATCCAGACGGATCCCACGCACTGCGGCGGCTGCTTCACCCAGTGCAGCGGTGGGAACATCTGCAAGGACGGCAACTGCGTTCCCCCGTGCGATCCGGGGCTCACCCTGTGCGGCGGCGTCTGCGTGGACACGAACACGGACGAAGCGCACTGCGGCGGCTGCAACAAGCCGCAATGCCCCGCGAACTACCTCTGCCAGAGCGGGGCGTGCGTCATCGACTGCGGCACGTTCACGAGCTGCGTTCCAGGCACCTGCACGGACACGAAGACCGACGACAAGCACTGCGGCAACTGCCAGACGGACTGCACCACCTCCGGCAAGATCTGCTCGGGCGGCGTCTGCCAGCTGAACTGCAGCTTCCCGTACACCTTCTGCAACGGCAGCTGCGTGAACTACGCGAACGACGACGCGAACTGCAACGGTTGCGGCCATGCGTGCGCCGCGAGCGAGGCGTGCATCAACTCCGTCTGCACCAAGCTGGTGGAGAATTGCCAGAACGGCGTCGACGACGACCGGGACGGCAAGGTCGACTGCGCCGACACGGATTGCGGCGCGTACACCTGCGCGGCGCCGCCCGCCGCGGGCTGGACGGGCCCCGTCGCGGTGTGGAGCGGCACTTCCGGCACCGGGCCGTCCTGCGGTTCCTCCGGCGGCTTCCCGACGGCCCAGGTGAACGCGAACACCGGACTCGTCGTTCCGCCGTACACGTGCCCGGCGTGCAGCTGCGCGCCGTCGCCGGGGATGTACTGCGACGATCTGACGTTCGTGTTCGACACCTCGTCGAACTGCGCGAACACGGACCCGTGGCAGGCGCAGGCGTTCACGCCGAGCGCGCTGAACAGCTCGAACCAGCCCATCTGCGACACGTTCAAACTCTGCTGCTCGCCGCCGACGGCCCACAGCGCGCTCCTGGAGAAGCCGCTCGCCTCCTACGTCCACGGCACGTGCACGCCGAGCCAGGCCACGCCGTCGTTCCCCGCGACGAGCTGGGGCACCGATGTCCTCGGGTGCGCGGCGCCGCCGTCCTCGGGTGGTGGGTGCGGCACCGGCGGTCAGTGCTACCCCAAGCCCCAGGCTCCCTTCGGGTCGAAGCTCTGTGTCTGGCGCACGGGCGGCCCGCCCGCGGCCGGCTGCCCCGCGGACTACCCGAACCTGAGCCAGCAGTACTACCAGACGACGGACGACACCCGGAGCTGCTCCGCGTGCTCGTGCAACGGCTCCTGTGGCGGCACGATCAAGACGTACACGGACAACAACTGCACGGTCGGAGCCGCGACGCTGAACCTGAACGGAACGCCGGCGGCGTGCACGACGGTCCCGGGCGACACGACGATTACTGGTGGCTCGGACACGCGCTCCTACACGTTCACCGGCGCGGGCCCCGTGTGCGGCTCGACGCCGAGCACCCTCCAGGGCAGCGTCCAGCCCGACGGCCTCATCACGATGTGCTGTCAGTGAGGTAGGTCCTCTCCCGATCGAGGGCTCTGCCGAGGCCCCTGACCGGGCGGGCGCCGCGCGTGGGTGGCACAGGTTGCGCCGCCCTGGGCCACGGCCGGGCGAGGCGTAGCTGACGAGACAGCCGGTTTTTCAGCGCATCGAGATGGCGCGGCGGTTGCACTCGACGCCCGCGATGAACCGCCGGCTCTTCGTGATCTCGCTCCTCGGCGTCTCCCTCGGCGCGTGCTCCAGCGGCCCGTCGCATGGTCCCCGGATCGCCGTCGACGATGACCACCCGGGCGGGAGCGCCGGCACCGGTGGGGATGGCCCCGGCCTCGGATCGGGTGGAGCCGACGGTTCGGCGGAGGGTGTGACCTTCGCGCGCTCCCCGCTCGCTCGGTCGAACCCGCTGCTCGCGACGCCCGATGCGCTCACGAACACGGTGGACGATGCGACGAGCTTCGCGTTCTCGCTCGAGCGGGAGCTCTCGGCGTCCCCTGGAAATCTCTTCTTCTCGCCCTTCTCCATCGAGACCGTGCTCGCGATGGCATGGGCCGGCGCGAAGGGACGGACGGCGGAGGAAATCGCGGCGGTGTTTCATTTCGGCGAGCAGGAGGCGACGCACGGCGCTCTCGGTGCGCTCGACGCGGCGGTGTCGGTCGACTCCAGCGACGTCCTGTTTTCGTCGGTGAACGCGCTGTGGGCTTCTCCGAGCATCACGGTGCTCTCGCCGTTCCTGGATGTCCTCGGCGTGAACTACGGCGCCGGCGTCGGGCTCGTCGACTTCGACGACCCGGTGCGTGCCGCCGCGGCGATCGACCGCTGGGTGTCCGATCAGACGCACGGGGCGATCCCGGAGCTCCTCGACGCCGCGGATTTCGCGCCCCGGACGAAATGCGTCCTCACCAATGCGGCCCACTTCGACGCAAAGTGGGAGGCGCCGTTCGATCCTTCGAGCACGCACCCGGGAACCTTCGCGCGGGGCGATGGCACATCGGCCCCCGCGACGTTCATGTCGAGCCTCTCCACCATCCCGTACGTCTCCGGGAGCGGATACGAAGCGGCGTCATTGGCCTACGTGGGACGCGAGGGCCATCACTACGAGATGCTCCTCGTCCTGCCCGCCGGCACGATGGCGGACCTCGAGTCGGGACTCGGCGCGGCGTGGCTGTCTTCCGTCCGAGACGCGATGCGGCCGACCTCGGTGGACCTCACCGTGCCGCGGTTCGAGGTCCGGACGCCGCTCCGCCTGAAGGGCACGCTCGAGCGCATGGGGATGCCCACTCCTTTCGACTATCTCCACGCGGACTTCAGCGGCATCACGAACACCGTGCCGCTCTACGTCCGCGAGGTGGTGCACCAGGGCTTTCTCTCGGTGAACGAAGCGGGCACCACGGCGTCCGCGGCGACGGGCGTCATCCTCGGCGTCGATGGGGGAATCGACCCGAATCCCCCGACGCCGGTGACGATGCGGCTCGACCGACCCTTTCTCGTGATGATCCGTCACGTGGAGACGGGCGCGCTCCTGTTCCTCGGGCGGGTCTCCGAAATCTGAATCCGACGCTCCGCGCCTCGCCCGGACGCCTTGTGTTATGCTTATGTTATGAGCATCCGTCGCATCACGCTGAGCGTTCCGGAAGAAACGGCGAGCCGGATCAAGAAGGCCGCGCGAGGCGCTCCCGTTTCCGCCTGGGTCACGGCGCTCATCGAGGAGCACCTCGACGACGAAAACCTCGAGCGGCAGTGGGAGGAATTCTGCGCCAAGGTGAAGCCGACGTCGGCGGACGTGAAGCGCGCCGAGGCGATCCACGAACGCGTCACCGGCACGAGGCGTCGCAAGGGCGTCGCGTGAGCCGGCGCGGACTGGTCCTCGATACGGGAGCCTTCATCGCCGCGGAGCGGGGAAACCGGACCATGGTGGCGCTCATGCGGATCCTCTTCGAAGCCCGCACGCCGCTGGTGACGTCCGCGGCGGTCGTCGCACGGGCGTGGCGAGGGGGGTAGCGCGGCAGGTCCCGGTCGCTTACCTGCTGAAGCACACGGAAGTGGTGGACCTCCGTCACTCCGTCGCACGCGTGCTCGGCCGGATGCTCGCTCACTCCGGCGCCAGGGACGTCGTGGACGCCCACGTCGTCTTTCTCGCGCGCGAGAGGGAATTCCCGGTGCTCACGTCCGACCCGGAGGACCTCCGGGCGATCGATTCGATGGTGAACATCGAGCGCATCTGATCGCAGGCGCCCGACTTGCCCGAAAACGAAAACGGCCGGCTCCTTTCGGAACCGGCCGTCTCGGCGTCGCTCCTTCGAGCGACCGTCTCACATCTGCGAGTAGTTCGGACCGTCGCCGCCTTCCGGCACGACCCACCGGATGTTGATGTACGGGTCGATGAGGTCGCACGTCTTGCAGTGCACGCAGTTCGTCGGGTTCAGGTGGAGCTTCTTCCGCCCGGGCTTCGACTCGTCCTCGACCATTTCGTAGACGTTCGCGGGGCAGGCGCGCGTGCAGGGGTTGCCGTAGAGGTCCGCGCACTCGGTCGAGCAGACGTCCCGGTTCAACACCTGGAGGTGTGAGGGCTGATCTTCCTCGCCCTTCGAGCCCGCGAGGTAGACGTCCGAGAGCTTGTCCATGAAGAGCTTCCCGTCGTACGGAATGCCTTCCTTGATGTTCTTCAGACCGCCGACCTCGGAGAGCGTCCGCTTCGTCTCGAAGTCGTTCGGAACGGGCGTGCGCGATTTCGAGCCGAGGAGCGGGCCGAGGATCGGACCGATCACCGGGGTGCCGGCGGGGCCGTTCTTGATGAGCGCGACGGCGAGACCGTCGTGGAAGTTCGCGTGGAAATCCCGCGCCTTGTACATCTCCTCCTCGATCCAGGAGCTCTTCAGCTTCTTCTCGTACGAGGAGAGCGTCTTCTCGGAGGAGTCCTTCGCGATCATCGCCTCGAAGACCGTCTCCGCCGCGAGCATGCCGCTCTTGATGGCGAGGTGGACGCCCTTCAGCCGCTCCGCGTTCACGAGGCCGGCCGAGTCTCCCGCGAGGAGGAGGCCGTCCGCGTACGCCTTCGGCATCGCGTAGTAGCCGCCGAGCGGGACCGTCTTCGCGCCGTACTGGATGACCTTCCCGCCCTTCAGGTACTTCTGGAACTGGGGGTGCATCTTCATGCGCTGCAGCAGCACCTGCGGATCCGTGTTCGGGTCCGCGTAGTCGAGGCCCACCATGAGGCCGAGCGCGACGAGGTTGTCCTTCATCGAGTACATGAAGGAGCCGCCGTAGGTCTTGTCGCCGAGGGGCCAGCCGGCCGTCAGCATGACTTCGCCCGCCGGGACCTGGCCCGCGGGTACCTCGATGATCTCCTTCACGCCGAGGCAGTAGCTGTTCGGATTCTTGCCCGCGTCGAGCTTGAGCTTCCGCGTCACGTCGCGAGTGAGGCTGCCGCGGGTTCCCTCCGTGAGGACCGTGACCTTCGCCTTCATCTGCACCCCGGGCTCGAAGCTGCGCTTCTTCTCCCCGTCGTGCCCGATGCCCTTGTCCCCCGTCTGGACGCCGACGACCTTGTCCCCGTCGTACATCATGTAGGCTCCCGCGAAGCCCGGGAACATCATCACGCCCTCCGCCTCGCAGAGGCCGGCCATCCATCGGACGAGCTTCGAGAGGCTCGCGATGTAGAGGCCGTGGTCCTGGAGCGGGAGCGGCATGATCGGCGACGGTGCCGAGAGCGTCGGCGAGAGGAGGAAGTGCATGCTCTCCTTCTCGACCTTGCAGTCGAGCGGGGCGCCCTTCGCCTCGAAATCCGGGATGAGCTCCTTCAGCGCCTTCGGGTCGAGCACGAGGCCCGAGATGCCCATCGCGCCGATCTCCGAGCACTTCTCGAGGACGCAGATCTGGACTTCGCCGAGCTTGTCGCCCTTCTTCTCGCCCTTCTCGATCGCCTCGTCGTGCTTCTTGCAGAGCTGCATGAGGTGATACGCGCCGGCGAGACCCGCGGGACCGCCGCCGACGAACACCGCGTCGACCTCCATCACCTCGCGCTCGGTGCCGTCGTCCTTCGCTTCCTCGTTGTAGTCCTTCGGGCGAACCAGCTTCACGTGACGCCTGGGCGCCGCGTGAGGGTCGCCGGCGAGGAGACCGAGTCCGGTGGCGGCGAAAGCGACGACGCCGAGGAGACCAAAAAACGCGATCCACAGCATGGGGTGATCCTTTTGTCTGACGATCTGGGGGAAGAACTCGGGGGGTGCCACTCGCAGCGACGCCCGCCGGCCCTGCATTTTTGCGAGAGCGCGACGGGCGTCTTCGAGCTGCGTCCGGGCGCTTACTGGACTTTCTTGATCTCGGCGATGAGCTCCGGGACGACCTTGAAGAGGTCGGCCACGAGACCGTAGTCCGCGATCTTGAAGATCGGGGCGTCCGGGTCCTTGTTCACCGCGACGATGACCTTCGAGCCTGCCATGCCGGCGATGTGCTGGATGGCGCCCGAGAGGCCGAGGCCGATGTAGAGCTCGGGGGCGACGACCTTGCCGGTCTGGCCGACCTGCCAATCGTTCGGCACCCAGCCCGCGTCCACGATGGCGCGCGTCGCGCCGACGGCCGCGCCGAGCGCGTCCGCGAGGACCTCCACCGTCTCCTTGTAGCCCTCGGGGCCCTTGGTCCCGCGGCCGCCGGAGATGACGATGCGCGCGTCCGTGAGCTCCGGGCGCTCGCTCTTCACCTCGGCGAACTCCACGAACTTCGTCTTGAGCGCGCCCGCGTCGATGCCGACGTCGAGGCTCTTCACCTCGCCGCTCGGCGCGCCCGCCGCCGCACCTTCGAAGTCCGTCGGACGGACGCTGACGACCTTCTTCTCCGTCGTCACTTCCACCCACTGGTGGAGGTTGCCGGCGAACATCGGCCGCTTGAACGCCATCTTTCCGCCGATGTCCTCGACGCCGATGATGTCGCTCGCCATGCCCGCGCCGAGGCTCGCCGCCACGCGCGGGAGGTAGTCGCGACCCTGCGCCGTCGCGGACGCGCAGATCACGCCCGCGCCCGCCGCTTCCGCCGCCTTGAGCGTCGCCTTCGCGAACGCGTCCGGGAGGTAGTTCTTCAGGGCGGGGGAGTTCGCGGCCCACACGACCGCGACTCCGTACTTCTTCATCTCTTCCGCAGCGGCCGAGACGTTGTCCCCGCAGACGAGGGCGTGCACCTGCCCGCCCAGCTTCTGCGCGGCCTGCTTCGCGAAGGTCACCGCGGGGAGCGAGGTCTTCCGGACCGCGCCACCCTTGAGCTCGATAACGACCAGAACGTTCTTAGACATCTTCCGGTACTCCTCAGATGACCTTGGCTTCGTCGTGAAGCTTCTTCACGAGGGTGGGCACGTCGGGAACCAGCTGACCGGCCTTCCGCGCCGGCGGCTCCGCGATCTTCAGCGACTTGACCTTCGGGGCGGCATCCACGCCGAGCTCGGCGAACGTCGTCTCCTTCAGGGGCTTCTTCTTGGCCTTCATGATGCTCGGGAGCGACGCGTAGCGCGGCTCGTTCAGGCGGAGGTCCGCCGTCACGATGCCCGGCAGCACGACGTCGACCGTCTCGAGACCGCCGTCCACCTCGCGCGTCACGCGGACGCTCTTGCCGTCGTCCGCGACGACGACCTTCGAGGCGTACGCGGCCTGACCCCAGCCGAGGAGCTCGGCGGCGATCGCCGCGGCCTGGCTCGAGTCGTAGTCGACCGCCTGCTTGCCCATGATCACGAGGTCGGGCTTCTCTTCCTGGATGATCTTCACGATGGCGCGGGCTGCCGCGTCCGAATCGACCTCGCCGTCGGCCTTCACGAGAACGCCACGGTCGGCGCCCATCGCGAGACACTGACGAACCTGCTGCGCGGCGTCGGCCGGCCCGATGGAGACGACGACGACTTCACCGCCGTGCTTCTCCTTCAGACGGAGGCTTTCCTCGACCGCGATCTCGTCGAAGGGGTTCACGACCCACTTCACGCCGTCTTTGACGTACCCCGAACCATCGCCCGCGACGCGGAGCTTGATCTCGGGATCCGGAACACGCTTTGCCGTGCACAGAATCTTCACGTTCAGGACCTTTCTCGACGCCAATTGAGGGCCAATTGGGGTGCCGCCTCATAGCGAGGTGCCCCCCCACTGTCAAGACGACGCCGTGCGTCAAAATCGCGAGTGATGGCGCACGTTTGTGCAGTCCGTCCCGGGCGTTAGCGATGTGCGCCGAGCCTCGATCCGAGCGGGCGACTCGATATACTCCACGGCGTGCAGCCCCTCCGCCGTTACGTCGATGGTGGCCCGATCTCCGCCCCGACGGCGGACACCGCGGAAGACGACCAGAAAGCCACGGTTCGCTGCGACGCCTGCGGCGAGCCGATCGAGGGGCCGCCGGCGGGTTCCGGGCTCTTCCTGTGGACCCGGGGCGAAGAGGTCCGGTACGAGGAGCCGCCCCTCTGTGAGCGCTGCGCCTACGCGATCGCGGTCGGAGGAACGCTCGCGCTCGAGCCGGAAGACGAAGAGGGCTGACCCTTCAGTGGAGGGTCCGGCGCTCGTCCTCGGGCATCGGGGCGCGCCGTGAGAGAAGCTCCTGCGCCGTCCCGCGGAGGACCATGGGCGTGTCCGTGCTCCGGAGAACGTCCTGGAGTTCCTCCCGATTGCAGAGGGCGACGAGCGGCAGGGCGATTCCCGGAGGGGTCCCTGGATTCAGGATGATCGACAGACGAACGCGCGGACGCGCCATCCATCGCGTCGACTGCACGAGCTCGGCGAGCGCGCCGCGCCGCGCGGGCCGGAGCGTCGCGATTCGGATCGCGTCCTCCTCGACCATCATGGGGTTCTCGAGGAGTTGCCGGAGGACCTGCGGGTGCGGATCCAGGCAGAGCTTCTCGAAGGCGCGGCGATCCGGCCTCCTGGCGAGGCTTTTCCGCTCGCCGAGCGTGAGCTCGCGGCCGCGGCCGTAGTCCGGTACGGGCTGCTCTTCCGGCTTCGGCGCGGCGATGCTGGGCGGGGGCGCGCGCCGGAGGAGGCGGTCCAGGCTGAGGAGCCGCTGCGAGTCGGTCTCCGAGCGGAGCGCGTCGACCAGGGCGTGGTGCGCCGGGTTCGCGAGCACCATCGCGATGGAGAGCAGCGCTTCCCGGGCTTCGGCGTCTCCGTTTTCGCTCGAGCCAGCCACGGCGTCGAGGAGCGGGGCGGCGACCCGCGTGCCCATGCGAAGAAGCTCCGACTCGAGGTACGTCACGCGGAGCCGAGGATCGGCGAACGAGAGCAGGAGCCGGATCAGACGCCGTTCGTCCATTCCCCTAGATAAAGTGTAGCACCCGGAAATGCGGGCTTCCATGCGCCCCCGTCGCTCTCGACTCCGCTAAGCTCGTGATGTCGTGAAGCTGCCGCCCCCCGTCGCCCGCCTCCGGACGGCCTGGAATGCCCGCGCGGGGCGGGCGCGCGAACAAGCCGCATTCGCCGTGTTCCTCGCGGTCCTGGTGGGAGGGGCGCACCTCGCGCGCCTCGGCACGGGGCTCGCTCGCGGCGCGACGACGCTGCTCCTTGCGCTCGCACTGGTCGCGCAAGGACTCGTCTTCGTGGTCCGACGTCGCGAGGAGGCGAGCGTGGAGCGGACCGTGCGCCAGATCCTCTCCGCGACGGATCCGGCGCTCTCCGCTTCCGCGCAGCGTGCGCTCCGTCTCGTGGAGCGGTCCGCGAAGGATCCGTCCGCGGGGGAGCCGGAGCTCGCCGAGGCGCACTTCCGCCGGCTCCTCGAGAAGGTGACGAGCGACGCGGTGCGGACCGCGTCCGGGCGAGTCGCGGAGCGGTTCCGCGCGCTCACCGTCGCGCTCGTCTCGCTCGCGACGATCGCGGTCGTCGTCGGGCCCCAGCACGTCGTGGAGGGCCTCGACGTGCTCGCGGCGAGACACGGACGGGCTCCGGTTCCGATGAGCTGGCTCGGCTACCCGCGCCTCTCGGCGCAGCCGCCCGCGTACACGCGCGAGTCGGAGCGCTCGATCGCGCTCGGCACCTCCGTCGAGGTGCCGAAGGGGACCCTCATCGTGTTCCGGGGCGTGCCGCTCTCCAAGGGACGCGAGCTCTGCCTCACGGACGGCAAGCGAGAAGAGCCCTTCTCGAACGACGGCGCGGGCGGGCTCGTCTCGCGGTGGACGGTGACGTCGAACGTCTCCCTCCGGGTCGCGGCGCGCTTCGGCGACGTGCGAATCGACGACGAGGAGTCCGTGGAGGTCTCGTCCTTGCCGGACGCGTCGCCGCGCGTCCGCGTCCAGGGCGCGCCGAAGACCGTCTCGCTCGCCCAGGTCGACCGCATCGACGTGCAGTGGACGGCGGAGGACGATCACGGGCTCCGCGAGGTGGATCTCGTGCTCCGCTCGGGAGCACGGGAGGACCGTCGCGTGCTCTCGCGGTTCGACGGGGAGTCCCGCGTGGAGCACGGCGGGCGAGTCGTGTCGGCACGCGACGCCTTCCTCCGGCGCGCGTTCCTGCCGGTCACGCTCGTCGTGGAAGCGAAGGACAACGACCCGCTCGACGGCCCGAAATGGAGCCGGAGCGAGCCCATCGTCATCGAGCCGCCCGACGTGGGCGAACCGGAGGCGCTCCGGATCGCCGCGCTCCGCGGCATTCGAGACGACCTGGTCGAGCTCCTCGCGGGACGCATGCAGCACGTCGACGACGAGCGGGCGCGCCAGGCGTCGGACAGAGCTCTCCTCTCGGCGCTCGCCACGCGAGCGGGGGAGCGGCTCTCGGGCACGTACTCGGGGCTCTCGGTGCCGCCCGGCGTGGTCGCGTTCTTCGACGGGCAGCTCGAGCGACTCCGCCGCGGCAAGGATGCCGAGAGCGCGCGGGTCGCCGAGGAAGCGCTCCTCTCCGTCGACGCCGCCATCGGCGCCGCCGGCGCCCACGACTCGCAGGACGTCGCCAAGCGTCTGGGTGACGTGGCGGAGGAAGCGGCTTCGGCCGCGCGCGCGGCCCGCGAGAAGGAAGGAAACTCGGAGGCCGTCGCCCGTCTCGACGCCGCGCTCGTCGCGATCGAGCGCGGCTCCGGGCATCTCGAGGAGCTCGGCGCCCTCGGACAGGACGTGGGCTCCGTCGCGCGAGGCGACGCGGGGCGCATCCGACACGCCGAGCGCGCGAAGGACTACTTCCACGCCGAGCTCGCGGCTCTTCACCTCGCCGAGCGACTTCGCCGGCCCGTGCCGTCCTTCGGCGCCACCACGGGAGGCGGCGGTCACGGCGGAGGCGTCGAGGCCGGGCACGGCAAGGGCTCGGGCGGGAACCTGCCGTCCCCGTCGAACGCGAACGAGGAGTGGAAGCGAGCCGAGGACGCGGTCTCCGAGCTCTCCGAGGAGCATCAGGGAGCGCTCCGGGGCGTCGAGGGCGCGCTCGACGAGGCGAGCCGAAAGGAAGCGACCGAGGCCGAACGCGCGGAGGCGAAGCGCGTCGCGGATTCCGTGCGCCGCGCGGTCGACCCCCTTCCGCTTCCAGGGCAGGAATTCGGCACGCCGCGCGCCGCCGCGGCGCTCGCCCGCGAACACGGGAACGCGTCCGCGCACGCGCTCGACGACCTGTCGCTCGAGGACGCCGAGGAGAGCGCGCGAAGCGGCCTCTCCGCGCTCGACCAGGCCGAGAAGCAGCTCGACCCGGACGATCCGCTGCGCGGGGAGTTCGCCGCCGCGAGGCGGGCCCTCGCCGAGGCCCGGGATTTCGCGCACCGCGCGTCCGAGAAGCGCCGCGCCGAGGCGGAGGCCCGAGCACAGAGCGCGCTGAAGCAGGCGGGCGACGCCGAACAGGGGCTCGCCGAGCGCGCGGAGAAGCTCGCCGAAGAGGGGAGCGGCAAGGAAGCGAATCTCCCGAAGGACATCAAGGACCGCCTCGAGCGAGCCGGCAACGTGATGCGCCAGGCGGCGCGCGAGCTCTCGGAAGGGCACGGAGCGCGCGGGGCCGAGCTCCAGCGCGAGGCTCAGCGGCTCCTCGAGGAGGCGAAGCCGGAGCGCCGGAACGACGGGCGGGCCCCGGACGACGACGGGGACGAGGAGGGCGAGACCCCGGATGCTCCCGACGACGCGGAGGCGCACGACCGCGGACCGATCGCGACGGGAGGCAAGGTGCCGCCACCGGACGAGAAGGCGCGCGCCGAGGAATTCCGGCGCCGCGTCGTCGAGGGACTCTCGAAGGACAAGAGCGAGCGGCTCTCGCCCGCGGTGAAGCGCTACGCGGAGGGGCTGCTCCGGTGAAGCGACTCCTCCTCGGCTCGTTCGTCGCGGTCTCGCTCGCCGTGACGGCAGCGTCTCCGTCCCGCGGCGCATTCGGCGGCGCCACCGTCGCGGACGTCGCGGACGCCATCACGGAGCTCGACGTCGTCCGCGCCCGGGCGCTCCTCGCCCAGGTGCCCGTGGACTCTGCCTCGCTCGCGCTCGAGCGCGCTCGCCTCTCGCTCTACGTGGGCGACTGCGACACGGCCTCCGCGACGCTCGCGACGCTCTCCGGCGTGCGCGAGGCCGCGTCACTCGCCGAGCTCGCGAAGGCCTGCGCGAAGGCCACGGCCGGCGCGGTCGTGATCGAGGACCAGGCGCGGGGGCTCTGGATCCGGCTGCAGGACGAGGCCGATCGGGTCCTCGTCCCTCAGCTCTCCGAGGTGGCCGCGAACGCCCGCGCCGCGATCGAGCGCGACCTCGGCGTGGTCATGCCGCGTCCGCTCCGCATCGACCTCGTGCGGGATCATTTCTCCCTGTCGGCGGTGAGCGGGCTCCCGCTCCAGGCCGCCGAAACGACGGGCACGGTCGCGGTGGCGCGCTGGGGACGCGTGAACCTCATCTCCCCGCGTGCGGCACCCTCCGGCTTTCCCTGGGAAGACACGCTCGCCCACGAGATCACGCACCTCGCCGTCACGCGGGCGACGCGGGATGCTGCGCCGCTCTGGCTCCAGGAGGGGCTCGCGAAGCGGCAGGAGACGCGGTGGCGTTCGCCGCGCCCGTTCGACGGCGAGCCACGCGCGGACGACGTCGCGAAGAACGCGCTCGTCACCGGGCAATCCGTGGGCGTCGACAAGCTCGGTCCGAGCATCGCGATGCTTCCGAGCGCCGACGCCGCTTCCACCGCGTTCGCGGAGGTGTCGAGCTTCGTCGACTACTGGATCGCCGAGAACGGGCGCCCCGCCCTTCGCCTCCTCTTCGCCGATCTGAAAGGCATGGGGATGGACAGCGCGTCGGACGCTCTCTCGAGCGTGAGCGGATACGATCTCGACGGCTGGGTGCTCCGCTGGCAAGACCACCTGCTCCACCTGCCGGAGGTGAAGCCCGGTCCGGCGGGTCAGGATCCACTGGAGGCCCTCGAGCGCGAGCTCCTCGGCTCGGGGATCGCGGTCGCCGGAGGGCGCGATCGGGCGCGGGCGCTCCGCGTCGCCGAGCTCCTCCTTCGCCGCGGGAGGCCGGACCTCGCCGCGCCGCGCCTCCGTGAAGCGCTCGTGTCGGCTCCGTCGGATCCCGCGCTCCGCTTCCGGCTCGGGCAGAGCTTCCTCGCATCGGGCAGGGCGGACCTTGCCGCACCCCTGTTTCGGAGCGATGCGGATCTCGACTACGCCCTGGCCGGGTGGTTCGCGCTGCAGGGCCGGGTCGAGCGAGGGGCCGGCGATCCCCGCGCTGCCGAGGGCTCCTTCGAGCTCGGCGTCGCGCTCGATCCGTACCAGGAAGACGCTGCGTGCGAGGGCGAGTTCACCCTCCATGACGCAGCGGGCAAACCCCTCCCGGCGCCGCTCCCGAGCGATCCTGCCCGCCGCGCGCTGTGCGAATCAGCGAGAAAAATCCGTAGGGACTGACGCGCGCAATGGGTTTCGTGGGTCACACTTCCGTAACCGCCGCTTCCCGACGACGAGACGTCAGCCGCGGTGAGCGAAAAAGCGGAGACAATCCGGCGCAAAACTAGTTCGCCTCCAGCCGGAAGGGCGACTAACATGCCGAGGCTTGGCCCCAAGAAGGTGCGGGAGCTTTGAGCGTCGCGACCTACGCAGCAGCCCAGCTACTACGGTTAGTGCCTAGGTCCGGCGTGAGTCGCGCCGTGGGGCGGCTGTGCGAGCAGCCGCTTCCTGCGGCCGTTTCCCGAGCGGTTACTGGCGCCTACATTCGCGCGTACGGCGTGGACATGCAGGACGTCGCGGAGAGTGGGGTGTACCCGAGCTTCGACGCTTTCTTCACACGCCCGCTCCGGCAGGGCGCCCGAGCGATCAGCTCGGACTCCGTCGTGTCGCCGGCGGACGGCCGCCTCGTCGACGCGGGCGTCATCGACCCCCGCTCGGAGCTCGTCGTGAAGGGACGCGGGTACGGCGTCGCCGAGCTCGTCGGGGACGCGGCGGAGGCGGAGCGCCTCGCCGGCGGGAGCTTCGCGGTCGTCTACCTCTCTCCGCGGGACTACCACCGGGTGCACTCGCCGGTGGACGGCGAGCTCTCCCTGATCCGAGGCATCCCCGGGGACCTGTACCCGGTGAATGCCATCGGCGAGCAGCACGTGCCGAAGCTCTTCGCCAGGAACCAGCGCGTCGCGCTCTTCCTCGACACGAAGTCGCACGGCCGGGTCGCCGTGATCCTGGTCGGCGCGATGATCGTCGGGCGGATCAGCGTGGTGGCGCTCGGCGGCAGCGAGACGCCGCTCGGCGTGTTCCGTGTCGAGCCCCCGCGGCAGATTCATCGGGGCGACGAGATCGGCATGTTCCACCTCGGGTCGACGGTCGTCGTCCTGACGGGGAAGGGGACGCCCCTCGCGCGCCGTCCCGGCGTCGTTCGATACGGCGAAACGCTGCTTTCTCCCTGATGCCCATGAGCCACGACGGAGACGATCTCGCGCCCCTTCCGCCGGTCAATCCGGCCGAGGAGGACTCCGTCCAGGTCGACGTCGAGATCGACGCCGAGCCGCCGCCCCCGCCCGTCGACCTCGCGACCGAGCCGGCGAGCGCGCCGCGCGCCGCTCCGCCGCCGAAGCCGAAACCCAAGTCGCCGTCCGGCAGCGTGCGGCCTCCGGCGCCCGCCGTGCTGCCGGCGCCTCCGCTCCGGTCCGAGGCGACGCCGCGCGCCTCCTCGTCGAAGCCGCCCGGGTCCGGGGACAGGCCACCTCCGTCGATCCAGCCGATGCGGATGATCAAGCTCGGCGACGACCGCCCGCGCTCCGAGCCGCCCGCGTCGTCGCTCGAGCGGCTGTCGTCGAAGCCGCCGCCCGCGGCGTCTTTCGACCCGCCGACGGAGCCGATCCCTCGCATCGAGGACGCGCCGGCTCCGGCCGATTCGTTCGACCCGCCGACGCCTCCGCGCATCGAGGTGAGCGTCTACGAAGGGGCGGAGGACGAACCGACGCCGACGACGCCGCACGTTCCTCCCCCGGCCCGGCCGATGTCCTCCCCGCCGGTGCACTCGCAGCGGTCCAAGCCGCCGCCGCCGCCTTCCGCTCGCGCCGCGCAGCCGAGCTCGCCCGAGCTCGATCTCGGCGCGGTTCCCGCTCCGTTCGTCGCGCCGCCGGTGGCGCTCGTCGTGACTCCTCCGACACCGCCCGCGACGCAGGCGGACACCACCGACGTTCCCGAGGTCGAGGCGTCCCCGTCGTCCGAGGACGAACCACAACCCATCTCGATCGAGGTCGCGTCCACGACGACGGAGCCTCCGGTGGACGCGCCGGCGGAGAAGCGCAAGCCGCCGCCGCCCCCGAAGCGGGACAAGGCCGCTCCGCCCGCCCCTTCGGAACACGCCGTGCAGAAGGCGCTCGAGGCGCCCAAGTTCGAGCCCCCGTCGCCGAAGCCCCGGGCGAAGCCCTGGTGGGAGGATCTCTTCACCGACGACTTCGCCCGCGGGATCCTCCCGCTCTCCGAGGCGCAGGTCAGGCGTGAAGTGAACTTCATCGAGGAGTCCCTCGGCGTCGCGAAGGGCGGAGTCGTGCTGGACCTCGCGTGCGGCACCGGGCACCACGCCGTCGACCTCTCGAGCCGCGGCTACGGCGTCGTCGGGTTCGATCTTTCGCTCCCGCAGCTCGCGATCGCGGGCGAATACGCGCAGGAGCGCGGCCAGAAGATCAACTTCCTCCAGGGGGACATGCGAGACATGTCCTTCGACGAGGTGTTCGACGGCATCTACTGCTGGAACACGAGCTTCGGGTACTTCGAGGAGGAGCGGAACGTGGCCGTCGCGGAGCGCGTCTTCAAGGCGCTCCGGCCGGGAGGGAACTTCCTCCTCGACGTCATCAACCGGGATTTCCTCGTCGAGCACCAGCCGAGCCAGGTGTGGTTCGAGGGCGACGCCTGCGTCTGCATGGACGACATGAGCGTCGACTTCATCACGAGCCGCCTTCGCGTGAAGCGGACGATGATGCTCGACGACGGCCGCACGCGCGAGTGCACGTACTCCATTCGCGTGTACTCGCTCCACGAGCTCGGCAAGATCCTCCACGACATCGGCTTCCGCGTGACGGAGGCGAGCGGGCACATCGCCTACCCCGGCGTCTTCTTCGGGGCCACGTCGCCTCGCGTCGTGATCCTGGCGCAGAAGCCCTGAGCGCCCTCGCCGGGGCGGCTACTTCTCGGTCACGTGCGGACCGCCGCCGGTGGTCTCGCACCGGACGCCACCGAGGGCCTTCGCGATGCAGTCGCAGCTCGCCCTGGAGCACGACGGCACCCAGCCGCACGCCGGGCCGCCCTTCGCGCCGTCGTCGCAGTAGAACCCCGTCGGGCAGAGGCCTTCGCCGCACGAGAAGCACGTCGAGTCGTCGCATCGCGGCTTCGGCGCCGGCGCGGGCAGAGCAGGTTCCGGCGAGGTTTCGGCCCGGGCCCCGCGCGCGCCCGGGCTCTCGGCCGACTTCGGCTCCCGCGGGGGCTCCGTTCCGCCGCCGCAGGAGACGAGCATCAGCGCGACGAGGCCGATGGAGCGCGGTGCGAGCCGGGCGAGCACGACGTCACTCTAGCCGACTGCGCTCTCGCCCCGGCAGGGGAAACGCGAGGGCGCTCAGGCGTCCTTCCGCGTTCCGGTCCCGCGATCGAGCACGAGGTCCGCGCCCAGCTTCTCGAGCGTCCGCTCCACCAGGCGGCGGTCCGCGCCGTCGAGCGGCATCTTCCCCGCGCGGTGGAGCGCGTAGTGGAACGCCGCGGCTTCGAGCGGCGCGAGCGCCGCCGTCCGGTGGAGGCCGAGTCCCTCCACCTCGTACCGAATCAGGTACCGGCCGTCCTCGAGGACGGTCTCTCCCGTGATCTCCGCCTTGAGTCGGCCTTCCCCCACGAGCTGGCGGATGATTCCGCGGACGCGCGTCGCCCGCCTGCGGATCTTCTTTCCGGCAGGGCTCTCGTAGAGAGAGAAATACCGGTTCCGCGGGAACGTCCGGGGAGAGAGGATCAGCGCGCAGAGGAGCGCGTCCGGATCCACTTCCGGCGCGGGCGACCTCACGACGGCTTCGGTCCTTTCGAATCGGGGTCGTCCGCCTGGAGCCGCTCGGCTTCGTGCCACGCGGCGAGCGCGCCGACGAGCTCGCCGAGATCGCCTTCGATGACGCGATCGAGGTTGTAGAGCGTGAGCCCGATCCGGTGATCCGTGACGCGATTCTGCGGGAAGTTGTACGTGCGGATCTTCTCGGAGCGCTCGCCGCTCTTCACCATGTCCCGGCGCTCGTCCCGGATGGCGTCCGCCTGCGCCCGCTGCGCGATGTCGAGGAGGCGGCTCTTCAGGATCTTCAGCGCGCGCGCGCGGTTCTTGATCTGGCTCCGCTCGTCCTGGCACTTCACCATGATTCCGGTCGGGATGTGGGTGATCTGCACGGCGCTGTTCGTCGTGTTCACGCCCTGTCCGCCCGGGCCCCCGGACGCGGCGATGTCGTAGCGGAGGTCCTTGTCGTCGATCTGGACGTCCACGTCGTCGGCCTCCGGCAGCACCGCGACGGTCGCCGTCGACGTGTGGATGCGACCCTGCGCTTCCGTCGCGGGGACTCGCTGGACGCGGTGCACGCCGCCCTCGTGCTTGAGTCGCGAATAGACGCGATCTCCGCTGACGAGCGCGATGAGCTCCTTCAGCCCGCCCGCAGCCGCGTCGCTCCGCGAGAGCACCTCGACCTTCCACCCGACGGACTCCGCGTAGCGGGCGTACATCCGGAAGAGATCTCCGGCGAAGAGTGCGGCTTCCTCGCCGCCCGTGCCGCCGCGGATCTCGAGGATCGTGTTCTTCTCGTCGTTCGGGTCCCTCGGCAGGAGGAGCACGCGAATGTGCTGCTCGAGCTCGTCCCGCCGCTTCTGGAGAGAGGCGAGCTCCTCCCGCGCGAGATCGGCCATCTCCGGATCGCCCAGCATCTCCTCGGCGTCGGCGAGCTTCTTCTCCGTCTGCTCCCACTGTCCGACGGCCTCGACGAGGGGCAGGATCTGGCTCCGCTCGCGCGAGAGCGCCTGGAGCTTTCCCGAATCGGCGATCACCTTCGGATCGCACATGAGGTCGTCGATCTCGCTTCGACGGCGAACGACGGCGTGGAGCTTCTCTAGAGGCAGCATGGAACGCGGAGACCGATCCGCGTCAGTCTACCATCCAGGGTCCGAGCGGGTTCGACGTCGCGACGGGACGTCGCCTCGCGCGTGGCGCGTGGGGGACGAGCTAGAACGCCCGACTCACTTCGACGCGGGCGTACCGTACTTGCGGCGGAAGCGGTCGATGCGGCCCGCCGTGTCCATCAAACGCTGCTTGCCCGTGTAGAACGGGTGGCACGCCGCGCAGACGTCGACCGAGATCTCGTTCCGGGTGGAGCGAGTGACGAAGGTGTTGCCGCAGGCGCAGGTGACCGTGACGGGGTTGTACTCGGGGTGGATGTCGGCCTTCATTTGCGGCTCCGGGAATTCGAGGGACGCGGAAGCTAACGCCCGGGAGGCCCTCGGACAAGGGCCGTTCTCGAGACGCGCGCGCCGCGTTCGCCGGCCCGGGCCGTTTCTGCTCGGGTGTTCAGCCCCGTTTGCTTGACGGACTGCCCCTTCTGGTCGAGGCTTCGCGACATGGATCCGGTCTCGCGACGCGAGGCCATCAGGCGCATTTTGGCTGCTTCCGCGGTGCTCGGGGGCGCGGCTGCCGTGGCGCGTTTCCGGTTCGACGCCGGGGGGTTCGACCTCTCCGCGAAGCGCGGGGAGCGACAGGTCCGGAGCTTCGGAGCGCCGGCGGATCCGGCGTCCCGGTCGTTCGCGATCGCGAAGAGCTCGACTGATCCCGCGGAGCTCGTCCGGCGCGCGGTCGACGCGCTCGGCGGAATGAAGCGATTCGTCTCCCGCGGGGACGTCGTCGCGATCAAGCCGAACATCGGCTGGGACCGGATGCCCGTCCACGCCGCGAACACGAACCCGAAGGTCGTCGCGGAGGTCGTGAAGCTCGCGTTCGACGCGGGCGCGAGCCGCGTCGTCGTGACGGACGCCTCTTGCAACGAGCCGAACCGCTGCTTCCAGCG
>DASZXK010000146.1:0-8670 GCA_035545855.1 Polyangiaceae bacterium | reverse complement strand
CGCCGGCACGGAAAGAAGCGCCGCCTCGAAGGGGGAACGCTCGGCGGGCGCGGACGTCGGGGGCGCCTGCGCCTTCATCCCGGGCGGCCGCGGCGTCTCCTCCTTGGCCGCGATCGGCGGGGCCTCGGGCGCAGGCGGCGCGACGCTGTCGAGGAAGAACGACTGGAACTCGTCGTTCGGCGTCCGCTCCTGGCCAGCGGGCATGAACGGCTCCGGCCGAGGCGGCGCGGACGGCTCCTTCCGCTCCGCCACGCCGACGGCCGTCGGCGCGGAGAGCGAAGCGGCTGCCGTCTCGACCTCCGGAGGCGGCGACGACGAACCGACCTTCGGCGGCGACGCCGGCGCTGGCGCGACGAGCTCGGCCGGCGCGGGCAAACCGATCGGCGGCGATGCGGGCGCGACGATCGGTGCCGCCGCCGGCGCAGGCACGACGAGCTCCGCCGCCGGCGCTGGCGCGACGAGCTCGGCCGGAAGCGGGGGCGCCGCGAGAGCGGTCGCCGGCGGTGCGGTGACCGACGCCACGGCGGCGGTCGCCGCGAGCTTCGGCGACGACTTCCCGGCCGTCGAGAGATCCTCGCCCATCGAGCCCGTGACGCGGGTCACGGCGCCGTGGAGAATCGCGTCGACCAGCACGGACTCGAAGACGTGAAGGGGGATCCCCGTCGCGAGAATCGCCGCGGGCGTCTCCCCGGCCGCGAGACGACGCACGATCACCTGCGCCGTCTCGGGCGAAGCTGCGAGGTACGGCTCGAGCGACGCCACGTCTAGGTCGACCCGAGCGACGCGCTCGATCTTGCCGAGCAGCGTCTGCACACCGCGCGCGCGCTCGACCGGTCCGCGGAGGAGCTCCCGCAGGTCCCGGCTCCAGTCCGACGCGACCTCGGTCTCGTCGGGACGGACGGCGAAGCGGCCGGCGCGCACGCCGAGGAGCGCGGAGAGGGCGCGTTCCCCGCTGTCGCTCCGGCCGTCGGCCGCCGTGCGCGTCGCGCTCCGGACCTGACCGTCGCGAACGGACACCTCGTAGAGGAACGCGGCGTCGCGGATGCTCACCTGGGCGTTCCGTCCGTGCCGGCACGCGATCTCGAGGATGAGCCTCGGCGTCAGCCCGTCGAGCCGCCCGCGAACCTCGCCACCCGCGGTGACCCGCGCCTCGACGCGCGCCCGGGGGAGGAGGACCTCCCGCGACCGCTGCACGACGACGGAGGCAGTCGCCTCCTTCCGGAGGTAGCCGTCGGCGTCCGCGCCGAGCTCGCGAGCGCGCTGGAGCAGGTCCTCCTTCCACGAGAGGAGGATCACGGGGACGTCTGCGAGCGCGACGTCCCGCTTGATCTCCCGACAGAGGGAGAAGCCGTCGAGGCCCGGCATCAGGATGTCCGAGACGACGAGGTCGGGCCAGCGCTCTCGAACGAGCGCGAGCGCGCGAATGCCGTCGTGCGCCTCGAGCACCTCGGCGCCCGTCGCGCGGAGGAGCCCGCTCAGGAACCACACGACGGACGGGTCGTCGTCGACCACGACGATGGTCCGTCCCTTCAGGCTGACGCCATCGCTCGAGCGACGCTCCGAACCCTTGCCCGCCCGCGGGCGCTCCTCGCTCATCCACGGCGCGAGGGGCACCGCGCCCTCGGGCCCACGTGAATCGAAGCGAATGGCGCCGCCCGAGCGCAGCGTCACGAGCTCGCGGATGCGCGCGACGGACGACCACACGGCGGCGAGGACGTCCGTGCCGTCCCCGAGGTTCACCGGAAGGGTTCGTCCCTCCGGGCGCACGGCCTCGATGAGCCCGCGTCGGACCTCCTGCGCGAGGCGCTCCGCGAGCGTCTCCACGGTGCTCTCGCCGATCGGCTCGATGCGTTCGGGCGGCGAGAGGCGTTCGCGGGAGACCTCGAGCACGGAGCGCTTGAGCGCGTCGGGGCTGACCGGCTTCGGCAGCACGCGTGCGACACCGAGCGCGACGAGGTTCGCCGCCGCCTCGGGACGATCGAACGTCCCGACGGCGATGACGCGGACCGGGTCGAGAAGCGGGTCGTACGCGAGCGTCTCCATCAGCTCGCGCGCGCCGGGACGATCCGAATCCACGACGGCCACGTCGGGAGCGGTCACCCGGACGAACTCCTCGGCGTGCTCGACGCTCTCCGTGCGCTCGCACTCGAGGAGAATCGTTCCCGTCGCGGCCGCCGCCATCAAAGACTCCGCGATCGGGGCCGCCCCGAAGACGAGCACGCTCGTCGGGTACGCGCCGCCGCGACGCTCGTTCTCGCGGGGTCGCTGCGCGGGCGCGGCGGCGCCGAGGACGAGCGACGGCACGAGGTCGAGCGTCCGCCCGATGAGCGCGAACTCGGCGGACCCGAGCGCCGGCGGCCCGGAGCGTCCGAGCACGGCCTCCGCCTCGCGGAATGCCTCGAACACCTGGTTGAAGCCGAGCACGCCGGCCGCGGCTCCGAAGGCGTGGATGCGACGCCGGAGGTGGTCTCGGTGCGGCGCGGAGCGCGGCGATTGCTGGAGCGCGGTCAGCGCTTCGCGGAGCGCTTCGAGTCTGCGCCCGAGGCTCGCGACGAACTGGGCCCGCGAGTCGGATAAGCTGGTCTCTGCTTCGCCGGGCAGAGCCCCCGCTGGCTCGACCATCTGCCGCCCGTAGCACACCGCCGCGTGGTCCCGCACCTTTCCGGACGATAAAGGAAGAAATCCAGGGGGATGCGCTGGTCCGTCCGGACCCTCGACGGACGTGAATTCCGGCCGTCGCTCGGGCCGCTTCCGGCGCCTCCTCAGCGTCCCGGCACCGGCCTCTGGGCCGGAACGGTGACCGTGCGCCTCAGAGCCGGCCCGCGAAGACCCGCCGCGCGGGGCCACGCATCCGGACGTCCAGCGTCCCCTCCGTGACCGAGATCTCGAGCGGACCACCCGGAAGGTGGATCTCGATCGGGGTCGCGAACGGCGCGCGCCCGGCGAGCGCGAGCGCCGCGGCAGTCGCGCAGGCGCCGGTACCGCAGGCGAGCGTCCGTCCGACGCCGCGCTCCCACACGACGAGATCGAAGCTCCGCGGGCCGCGCTCCGCCACGAACTCGACGTTCGTGCCGCCGGGCGTCTCCGCGGAGATGCGCGACCCGAGAGAATCCACCAGGCTGAGCGACGGGATCCCGGAGAAGGTGATTGCGTGGGGATTTCCCATGGAAACGCGCTCGAACGCGAGAATTTTTCCGTCGCTCTCGACGCGCTCCACGCCGCCCGGCACCGCGCGCCCCATGTCGATGGAGACGTTCGCTTCGTCGCCGGAGCGCTCGACCGTGCACGGCTTCCGGCCCGCGTCCGTGTCGACGACGTAGTCGGTGCGCTCCACGCCGTCCTTCCGCGCGAGGTGGAGCGCCACGCAGCGGAGGCCGTTGCCGCACATCTCCGGGCGCGAGCCGTCCGCGTTCTGCACGATCATCGTCGCGCGCGCGCCGGGCGTCCGCGGCGGCGTCACGACGAGCACGCCGTCCGCGCCGATTCCGAAATGGCGATCGCAGAGGCGCGTGACCGCCTCGACGGGGAGCGGCTCCGGGGCCTCGACGACGATGAAGTCGTTCCCGAGCCCCTCGTACTTGTCGAATTCGAGCGGCGTCATCGGTCGGCCCCGAGATCTAGTGTCGCTCGCGACGCGTCGCAAACGACGCTCGCGGTTTCAAAGCCGCGCCCGCACGTCTTCGACGCCCAGGCCTCGGAGGAGCACCCGCTTCGTCCGGCTGGTTTCGCCCGATTCGACGACGACGGCGCTCCGGGAGACGCCGAAGTGCTCGGCGAGGGTTTCCCGGAGCGCGTCGTTCGCCGCGCCGTCGACCGGAGGGGCGCGGACCGACACCTCGAGGGCCCCCTCGCGAATGCCCCCGACGGCGTTCCGCGACGCCCTGGGCTTCACCCGGACGAGGAGCGTCACTCCGTCCGTTCTCGCTCGGATTGAAAGTTCGGACATTCTCCCGGACCGGCCGCGGTCGCGAGCCGTCGATGTTAATGGTAGAGGCGGGGCGATGCAGCGGCCTCTCCTCGTCTCCGGCTTCATGGGCACCGGGAAGTCGACGGTGTCTCGCCTCGTCGCGGAGTGGTGCGGGCGGCCCCTCGTCGACCTGGACGCGGAGATCGAGCGGGAAGCCGGCGTCCCCATCGCCGAGCTGTTCGCGACTCGCGGGGAACCGGCATTCCGGCTGCTCGAGCGGGAAGCGCTCGACCGCGTCCTCGGGCGGACGGACGCGCCCGTGGTCGCCCTCGGGGGTGGCGCGCTTCTCCAGCGCGGAACGCGACTCGACGCGATCGATCGCGGAGTGGTCGTGACGCTGGACGCGAGCGTCGAGGAGATCCTGAAGCGAACCGCGGGAAGCGACCGCCCGCTTCTCCAGGCCGGGGACCCGCGAGTCCGGGTGGAGCAGCTCCTCGCCGAACGGAAGCTCGCGTACGCCGAATGCCACGGCCGCGTGAGCACGACGGGCCGGAGCCCCGAAGACGTCGCGAGAGACGTGGTGGCCCTCTGGAGACGAGACCCGATCGGCGTCGCCTCCGGTGAGGCGTCCTACGCGGTCGACGTCGGCGCAGGCATCGCCGTCGAACGGCTTCCCGGGCTCCTCCGCGGGGCGTCCCTCGGGCTCCTCGTGACGGACCGCAACGTTCAGTCGCACCACGGCGATTCCGTCGAGAACGGGATGGAGCAGAGCGGAGTCCGCACGGCCACCGTCGTCCTCGACCCGGGCGAAGAGCACAAGAACACGGCCTCCCTCGAGCGCATCTGGAGCGCCGCCCTCGCCGCCCAGGCGGACCGGAAGAGCCGGTTCGTCGCCCTCGGCGGCGGCGTCGTGTCGGACGTCGCCGGGTTCGCGGCCGCGACGTGGATGCGCGGCGTGTCCTGGATCTGCGTCCCGACGACGCTCCTCTCGATGGTCGACGCGTCCGTCGGCGGCAAGACGGCCATCGACCTGAAGACGGCGAAGAACGCCGTGGGCGCCTTCTGGCAGCCCTCGGCCGTCCTCTGTGACACGGCTCACCTCGGGACGGAGCCCGCGCGCGGGTACGCGAGCGCGCTCGCGGAGGTGGTGAAGACCGCGATCATCGGCGACCCGGACCTCCTCTCGTTCGTCGAGCAGCACCCGAAGGAAGTGCGAGCCAAGGACGCCGCGGTCGTCGCGGAGGTGGTCCGCCGATCCATCCGCGTGAAAGCCCGGGTCGTCTCGCTGGACGAACGGGAAGACGGTCTCCGGGCAACGTTGAACCTCGGGCACACGGTCGGTCACGCCCTCGAGGCGTACGGCGGCTACGGCAAGCTCCGGCACGGCGAAGCGGTGAGCCTCGGCCTCGTGGCGGCGCTCCGCGTCGGCGAGCGGCTCGGCCTGACGGAGAAGGCCGTGAGCGACCGCTGCATCCTCGCGCTCCGCGTCCTCGGGCTTCCGGTGGAGCTCTCGTCCCAGCCCCTGGCTCGCGCCGTGGATCTCATCGGGCACGACAAGAAGCGAGCGGGAAAGAACGTCCGGTTCGTGGTCGCGCGGAGCGTCGGCCAGGTGGATCTCGTGGATCTTCCGCTCGACGAGCTCCGCGGCCACGTCGTGTCGCTCGCTTCCTGAGCGTTTCGAAGGGCGCGACCGCCGAGGCGCGGCTCTCGTTCTTCGCACTTCACCCCACCTGGTCATATAAGCACTTCGGAAGAATCGCCGAACTTTGGCGCTCTCCGTGCGAGCCGCCTACACTTCGTGATCGAGGACGGTCTCCATCGCGCCGTCCGCCATCTTCGAGGTCGTCATGAACCGCTCGCTTCGATTCCTCCTCGCCGCCGGCTCCGTTTCGGGCGCGGCTCTGTCGTTCTCGGGCTGCGTCGAGAACGAGAGCACGCTGTTCGTCCACGGCGTGCTTCTCGCGAAGCCCCCGGACTGCATCGTGACGCCGGATCCCGGCCAGCTCACGCTCGGGAGCGGTGTCCTCGACATCGCGCTCGCGCGCAGCTACCGGGCTGCCCTCCTCGTCGGCAACCAGTTCGCCCCCCGCGGCGCGAAGACGCAGCTCAAGACCGAGACCACCCGGGTCATCCTGACCGGCGCCGAGGTGACGCTCACCGACAGCGCGACCGGCGAGGTGTTCAACTGCCCCTCGCAACCGAACTGCGGCCAGTACTCGGTCTATGGCAGCGGGTTCGCCGACAGCAGCCGGAGCGAGGATCCGGGCTGGGGCATCGTGTTCGCGCAGCTCGTCCCGAACGCCGTGGGCGAGGCCATCGCGGCGGACACCGGGAACCCGATCCTCAGCGATCGGACGAAGACCATCGGGCTCGTCGCGACGATCAAGGTGTTCGGCCGCAGCCTGGGCGGCAAGGACGTCGAGTCAGGGGATTTCAGCTTCCCCATCGACGTCTGCAATCGCTGCCTCATCGACTACAGTCACGCCGACACCGCTGGAGCGTGCCTGACGCCGACCGGGTTCGAGGGCGACAAGATCTGCCAGCCCGGCCAGGACCAGACCGTCGACTGCCGCGCCTGCACTTCGCTCGACGTCTGCAAGAGCGCCCTTTGATCGCGGGCGGGAGGATCGCGCGATGCGTCCCGGTCGCGCGCGGCTGATCGTCGCGCTCGGCCTCCTGCCAGCGACGGCGGCCGCCTCTCCCGAGTTCGGCTCCGGGATCGCGCTCGGCGTCGCGGGAACGGGCGACGCCGTCCGCTGGTCGCGGACGAAGTTCTACGGCGCGCTCCGCGGTGAAGCCCTGTTCGGCCCTGCCGAACCCTCGGCGCTCCGGCTCGGTCCGGCCTTCGAGCTCGGGACGACCGGGTTCTCGGACCTCCGCACGGGCGCCGGCGCGACGCTCCTCGTCCCGCTCGACGACGTGCTCGCCCTCGGCGTGACCCCCGGCGCGTACGTGCGCACCGGCGACGGGCCGCTCGCGGGGCTCTCCGGGCGCCTCTTCTTCGGCGTTCATCCGTACAACCGCGTCGGCGCTTACGGCCTCTCCGCGGGCCTCCTCGCGGGGATCGACCGCGACCTCGGAAGCTCGCCGCGAAGCTCGATCGTGGTCGCTGCCCAGGTGGACGGCCTCGCGCTCGCGCTGCCGTTCGTGCTGCTCGCCGAGTGGATCCGCGGCCCACGAGACTGAATTCCGCGCGCGGGATCTCGCGGGATTCGTTCCATGTTCCCGACGGCGACCGCTTCCGTGACGCCGCCCCGTATTTCCATCGTCGGGGGCCGGTGCTACGGTCGGCTCCCATGGAGCGCCCGTCAGTCGAGGTTCGCGTCGGCGGGCAGACCTACCGGGTCGTCGCGACGGCGAGCGCCGACGAGCTCCGGCGGCTCGCCGGCATCGTCGACGGAAAGCTGAAGGACCTCTCCCTCTCCGCGGCGTTCCATCCGCAGAGCATGCTCCTCGTGGCGATGACCCTCGCGCACGAGCTCGAGCACGAACGCGCGCTCCGGAAGGAATCCGAGGCCCGCTCGCGAGACGCCCTCCGGTCTCTTCTCGATCGGGTCGACGCGGCCATCGAGCTCATCGACGACGAGCCGCCCGCGGCGGTCGAGCCGGCACCTGCGCCGGGACCGTAGCTGCGAGCCGGCGAATCAGCGAAAGGCCCGTAGCGAGAAATCCAGCAGGATTTCCGCCCTCTCGTCCTCTTCGATCGCGACCCCACGAGGGCTGTCGGACGCCGCGGCCGCGAACGCTCCGGCCAGGCAGCGGACGCGGAACGCGTCCGGCTCTCGACCGATCAAGCCCGACGCGCGGGCTTCGACGAGCGCGTCCCAGAGCGCGCGCTCGAGGCGGCCGAGACGGCGTTCGTCGAGCCGTGGCGGCGGGTGCTCCGCACTTCCGTTCGACGTGAGCACCCAGGCGCGTGCCACCGCGCGGAGGCGCTCGCGCGGAGTCCGCGCCTCCGCCCACTCGGCCGCGAGCACCGCCCGGAATCGCTCCGACTCCTCGTCCTCCGCCGCGTCGCGGGCCGCACGGAGATCCGGGAAGTGCGCGTAGAACGTGTTGCGACCGACGCCCGCGAGCGCGACGACGTGACCGACGTTGGCGTCCGCCCCGTGATCGGCGATCGCACGGCGGGTCGCGGCGAGCAGCGCGAGCCGACGAGCCGCGCCGCGCTCCGTCGCGGAGCGCTTACGATCCCAGTGCCCGCGTCCCGGACCGGACATGACGACGAAAGTGTTTTTATCATGCGGCTGCTCCGGACGGGGCCTGCTCGAGGCTCCTCTGCGACACCGAGCCGGTGTGACGTAAAAGAACGAATGCGTTGTTTTATCGTTTGGTCGTTGTAACAACTTGAAACAACAGGAATTTAGAAAGATATTGCCGTTTTTTAACTCTGGGTGGTTGAGGGGAACTGCCGCCGGCGGCCGATGGCGAGGCGCGGCTCCGCCCCCGCGGGGCGCCGTCTGGGAGGCGCCGTCGTCGCGATCGCCGACCGTCGGAACCGCGTGGCGCGCGGCAAGCGCGTCGGCGGACGCACGGGCGGCAGTGCCGACGGTCGGAGAAGGCCGTGGGCTGCCTCGAACGGGAGCGCCTCGACGACCGTGACCGGGTCGTGGCCCGCTAGAGGCTCCAGTCCCCGGTCCGTGTTCGGGGCGGGCAGGCGGCGGCGCGGGGCCTGACGGCGGCCGCTGTGGCGCCGCTTCGTGTTGCGATTTCCTTCCCGGGCGAGCCAGCGCTAGAAGCAACGGCGTGCCGCTCCGGGAGTA
>DASZXK010000145.1:0-79268 GCA_035545855.1 Polyangiaceae bacterium | reverse complement strand
TAGATGGAGCGACGGGGCCGCGCCATCACGTTCCGGACCATCGGCTCGAACGCTTCGAGCGGCATGGATTCGTACTTCGGGTCGAAGGACGTCTGGTCGTAGAGCGCGCAGAACTCTTCCACGTACGAAAACCAGGGGTCGTTCTTGAACCGGTCCCTCATGTTCCTGTCGAGCCCGAGGTACTCGAAGAAGTAGTAGCCCTGGAAGATGGCGTGCTTGTCGACCATGAAGAGGTTCTGTTCGCTCACGAACGGCTTCAAGATCGCGGCCGCGATGTCCGAGTGGTTGAAGGACCCGAGCGTGTCCCCGATGTCGTGGAGGAGCGCGCAGACGACGTACTCTTCGTCCCGGCCGTCCCGGTGGGCGCGCGTCGCCGTCTGGAGGCTGTGCTCCAGGCGATCCACCGCGTAGCCGCCGAAGTCCCCGTTCAGGAGCCGGAGGTGTGCGAGGACGCGGTCCGGGAGCTTCCGCTGGAACTCCACGGCGTTCATCCCGATGATCATCCAGTCTTCCTGGGTGCCGTCGACCATCCGGTGGAATGCCGCGGTCTTCTCTTTCGGGTCACTCGACATGGGGTCACTCCCTTTCGCCTCCGGACCTTAGCGCCCCGCGGCGGGCGGCGCTTCTCGCCGCGCGCGGCGGTGTTATCATTTCATGTGATGCGGCGGCAGTCGTTCTCCGCCTGGCGGGTCCCCGAGGAGCTCTCCGCGGTCCTCCTCCTCGAGGACCAGGCCGTGACCGGCGGGCGCTTCACGTCCTCCGAGCGCCATTTCCACGACGAGCTGGAGATCCATTTCGTCGAGCGCGGGAGGGTGACGTTCCTCCTCTCCGAAGGGAGGCTCCTCGCGGGGCCGGGCACGCTCCTCGTCATCCCACCCAGGCGGGATCACGTCGTGATCGAGACCAGCAAGGACGCGCGACGATGGATGCTCCTCTCGCGTTCCCGGGCGGCGCGGGCCGTGCTCCCGCGGGACGGACAGGACCTGTTCCTCGGGCGCGCGGCGCGCGAGCGTCACGCCGTCCTCCGCGCGCGAGACGCGCTCTCGCTCCGGCAGACGCTCCGCGAGATCCACGACGAGCGCGGAGAGGCAGCGTCGCTCCGGAACGCGGCGCTGTCCTTCGTGCTCGCGCGCGCGTTCTCGCTCTTCCTGCGAGCGGGGGAGAGCCCGGAGCTCGCCGCGCTGTCCCCCGCCGTCGAACGAGCCGTCGAGCTCCTCCGCGCGGGCGACCGGCCGTCGCTCGGCGCGCTCGCACGGTCCGTGGGCATGAGCGAAGCGCATCTGTCCAAGCTCTTCTCCGCGGAGCTCGGGACCAGCATCACGGACTACCGGAACCGCGTCGCCCTGGAGCGGTTCGTCGACGTCTACGGCGACGGTACGCGGGCGTCGTTGCTCGAGGCGGCGCTCGACGCCGGATTCGGGAGCTACCCGCAATTCCACCGGGTGTTCAAAAAGCACTTCGGCTACGGGCCCGCCGAGCACCGCGCGAGGGCATCCGGCAAGCCCGGAGGTCGAGGCGGACGCCCGGCGAAAAACGCGCGTGGCTCGATGCAGACGCGCGCGTGAGGCGGGTCGCTTCCGTCTCGATGGAGCCAGGGCGCGGAGTGAGCTAGGGTCCGGGGGAGTTCGATGCGTCTCCCCGCCAGCTCCGTTCTTTGCACCGTCGGCACCGCGTGCACGATGTCCGCGGTCGGAAGCACCGAGACGCATCGCGCGCTGGTCACGAACTCCGGGAACGCGATCGCGTTCGCAGCGCTCGACGCCGGCCTCGTGGAGGTGGACGTCGCGCGGAGCACGGCCGCCGAACCGCGCTTCGTGCGAGTCGAGCCCGGCCGCGCCGGAGAGCCCATCGCCGTCGCCGAGATCGAGGCGACGTGGGGCGCCCGCCTCCGGGCGGACATGGGGATCCGTGCTCTTCCGCGCGAACGGCTCGCGCCGCAGGTGATCACGGACGTCGCGGCGCCGCTCCCGCACGACCTCGAGCGCGGCGGCCTTCGCCGGCTCGCCGGGCTCGGCTTCTCGGACATCCGTCACTCGGCGCTGATGGACCTGTTCGGGCTCTTCGACGACGATCCGCGCCTCGGGCCGAGTCTCCAGTCGCAGCTCTTCCTCTACGGCGCGCTCGGCGCCCTCGCCGCGCTTCCCGGGCCGCTCTCGAAGATGCTTTCGAACCCGGAGCGCTTCCGCGTCGCGGCGGGGGCGGCATTCTCGGGTCACGACAGCTTCGACGCCATGCGTCTCGGCATGCAGCCGAAGCACGAGACGACCCCCGACAAGAAGAACGACAAGCTCGCCTACCGGCTCGCGGCGACGCTGAACACGCACGGCCCGGCGCTCGTCTCGACGATGCTCTCGCCGGTGTTCAACCTGAGCCGCGTGCGGCGAAACCCGGAGCTTCTGTCCGAGCTCCGCTCCGCTGCGTCTCCCGTCCGGCGCGTGCCGCAGGCGCCGCTCGTGACGGCGGCGGCGTGTGCGAGCGCGCTCGTCTCCTTCGCGGACGCCGCGTCGTCGGCCGTGTGCAGCTATCCGGGTCACGTCGGCGCCCAGGTCATCCTGTGGACGGCCGCGGACGCCGCGCTCGAGCCCGACGGGCGCATCCTGGAGGCGTTCGGGCTCGGCGCCATGATGAGCCGGGAGAAGCTCGCGGCGATGAACGCCGGGCGCCCCCCGGAGGAGCAACGGGCCCTCGCCGACAGCCTCGCGCCCTTCGACGTGGACGCGCAGGGAACCGTCGTCGGGCACGCCGGCTCGGGCCTCCTCGTGACGACGCTCGACTTCGCGCTCAGAAACCGGCTGGACGTCTCGTCCATCATCGTCGGCTGGGGCCAGAGCGGGGAGACGGGCGGCAAGGGGCACTTCGCCGGTGTCGGCTTCGGCGGCGAGAACGCGACGATCTTCGCGCTCGACATGGCGAAGCGCGCCCACGGCTACGGCATCGCCGACTTCGAGCACCTCGTCGCGCACGCGACGGGCACGCGCACGAACTCGCGCACCGACCTCGCCGCCGCGCACGCCGCCCGCTCGGCGGCCGCGGAGATGCAAGGGTTCGGCGGGCGCCTTCCGTCGATGACCGTCGGCGCGCCCAAGGCCATCGGGGACGGTCACTCGATGGGCGAGACGGGGTTGAAGGCCGTGAGCGAGGCCGTGCGGTACCTGCTCGGCGAGCAGTCCGTCGGCGTCCCGACGCTCCGTCGGCTCGACGACGAGCTCGGCGAGCCCGCGGAGTACTTCCGCCTCGGCCGGGAGCCCGTCACGGGGCGACAAGACGGCGGCGTGCTCGTGCCGACTCAGGGGTTCGGCGGCTTCAACGGCGCGGTCGCGCTCCGGGGAGCGACGGAAGAGGCTCTCCGCCGATACGACGTCGACGAGAAGGTCCTCGGCGCGTACCTGGAATCCTGGGGAGACGTCAGGAAGGAGCGCGTCGAGCGAGAGGCGCGCCTCCGTCGCACGCGCGGCTTCGTGCGGAAGCTCGCCGAAGAACACGCCTGGCCCGGCGTGTGAGCGCTCAGGCGAACGCGCCGCCGATGGAGCCTTGCTCGAGGGACTCGAGCGCGGCGCCGTAAAGCCCCTTCTTGATGAGGTGCAGCGTGCGCGCGTCTTTGGATGCGAGCGCCGCGGCTCGACCGACGGCGGCGGAGAGCACCTCGGCTTCCGACGCCGCCTGCGACACGATCCCGGCGCGGACGGCCTCGTCGCCCCCGTAGCGCTTGCCCGTGGTGCACGTCTCGTGGAGCGCGGGTTGCGGGACCTTCGCCGCGATGAGCGCGCTCATCCCCGGAGTGAAGGGGATCTGGATGTCCGCCTCGGGGAGGCAGAAGAAGCCGCGGTCCTGCCTCATCACGGAAAAGTCGTGCGCGAGGAGCAGCATGCCGCCCGCGGCGAAGGCGTGGCCGTTCGCCGCGGCAACGGTCGGCCGCGGGAACACGAGGAGCCTCCCGAGAAGCTTCTGCACGCTCCGGATGAAGCCCGGCCTGTCCGTGCAGGCGTCGCCCCCGATCCAGTCGAGGTCGAGCCCGTTCGAGTAGAACTTGCCGGCTCCCGTGGTGACGAGCGCCGACGGGCCGGGGGCGGCCTCCACCTCGTCCAGAGCGCGGTTCATGCCGGCGACGAAGTCCGCGTTGAAGCGGTTCTCTCCGCCGTTCATGCGGAGGACGAACACGGGACCTTCGCGAGTGAGCTCGATCATGGCGAAGGACGTTAGGCGACCCCGCCTCCGAGTCAATCGCCCGGACGGTCCGCGTTTCCGCAGGGTCGAAATGCGAACGCGCCGCGGGGATCGCCCGCGGCGCGTCGCTCAACCGTCCGGGAGATCAGTTCCCGACGGTCTCGACGGTTCCGTTGATGAACTTCCCGAACCAGGCCGCTTCCGTCTCGCCGCCCGCCGTCGCCGTGTAGAACTCGGGACGGAAGACGTGCTGGTGCGGTGTGGGGCCGGGGATGTAGTAGGTCGCGAAACGGCCCGTCGCCTGGTACTTCGTCCTCAGGTCCATGAGGCCGTCCTGATAGGTCTGCGCTGCGAACATCACCGTCGGATCCGCGACCTGGCCGATCGTGAGGCCGACCGGATCCGCCGTGTCGTAGCTCGTGCAGTTCTTCACGCCGACGGAGTAAAAGAGCCGGATCACCTCGTCCTGCAACGTGGAGATGATGGCGATGTTCGCCTTCGGGTGCTTCTTCATGAGGAAGTCGGCGAGGTGCAGCATCCCGCCGCCGTTGGTCTGGAAGCACTCCGCGCAATCCGGCGGGAGCTGGAAGCCCCACGCTTCACGCCACTTCTTCTGCATGCAGACCGGCATGTACTGGTCGTCGAAGGGCGGCCCCGAGTCGTCCACGGCGATGACCGGGATGTCCCCGAAGGCGTCCTGCACCATGCTGAAGTTCAGCGCGGTCCCGAAGCCGCCGGCGCTCGAGCCCGTGAGGACGACCTTCTGCACCTTGTCCTTGAACGTGGGGACGATGCGCCCGATGAAGAGCTCCATGTTCGTTCCGCCGACGAATTGCTGCGGCGTCGCGAGGCCCGGCACCGTTCCGTTCGGCTTCTTTCCGTAGTGGACGTCCCCGGTGCAGTACGGAACGTACACGGCGCTCCAGTCCTTGACCGGGTTCTGCGCGTTCGAGATGTCCAGGACGCCCGCGGGGGCTGCCGTGTGGCTCAGATCGGTGTAGACGCCGGGCTGCTGGTTCGGCTGCGGCGCCGGGCGCGCGCCGACACCGGTCCCGGCCGCGGAGCCGAGCACGCTCGAGCCGTCCCCGGCGAGCACGGACGTCACGCTCGCGGGGTTGAAGTTGCAGAACCCGTTGTTGCTGCAGGCTCCGCCACCCTCGAGATAGATCATCAGGTTGTTCACGGTGCCCGTGTGGACGAAGAACCCCGCAGGCGAGCCGTCACGGCACTTCGAGCCGTCGATCTGGTAGTAGACCCAGCCCGTCGGCGCGGGCGGGTTCAACGTCATCCCGACGCCGTCGAGTGGCGCGCCCATCGGCGGAGAGAGATCGACGTAACCCGGCGCGCGGTTCGCGTTGCCGACCGGGTCCACCACGTAGTTCGTGTTCCCGCCGACGCTCCCGCCCGCGACACCGCCGCCGCCGCTTCCCGGATTGCTCCCGCCGCCGCCCGGCGAGTAGCCGCCGCCGCCCGGCGTGTAGCCGCCACCGCCCGGGGCGTTGCCGGAGCCGCCCCCCGCTCCCGGATTGCTCCCACCGCCGCCCGGCGTGTAGCCGCCGCCACCCGGGGCGTTGCCGGAGCCGCCGCCTGCCCCGTTGCCGCCGAACGAGAATCCGCCGGCCGTGCCCGGCCCGAGGTTGCCCGGGCCATCGCCGGTGATCGTTTCGTTCGCGCAGTGGAGGGCGAGAAGTGCGGTGAAGAAGGAGGCGAACTCGAGTTTCTGGATGACGTTCATGGGCATTCTCTGTCGGGGAAAATGAGAGGCCGGACGGCCTCGCGGCCCGCCCCGGGATGGGGGCGCCGCGCCGTGCCAGCGGGGGCCGTGGCTGCCGGCCCTTTGGCCGCATTCGGCGCAGCCGTGCGCCAAATGACGAATGAATTCAAATCGTTAAATGACCAGGGCGAACCTGCTCTCCGCGCCGCAACGATTCACCCCGAATCCTGACCTGCTGCCCTGTTTGTCGCAACCCGAGCGCTCGGTCCGCCGGGCTCGATCGGAAGGCATTGGGGCTCGGTAACGCTCTCCCGGCGCGCTAACATCCATCGGCCTCAGAATGGTCCAGTCCGCCGAGAACGGCGCCACCGTCTCCATCCGGATGTTGTGGCCGTTCGCCCGATTGTTCGGGCAAGACGAGCGCGGCATCGAGCTCCTGGCGGAGCATGGCGTCGCGCTCGCAGACTTCGGCAACCCCGACCTCCGGCTCCCGCACGACTCGACGATGAGTCTGCTCGAGCGAGCCGCGAAGCGGTTCGACATGCCCACCATCGGACTCGACGCGGCGAAGCACTCGGAGCAGGGGGACTTCGACGTACTCGAGTACGCGGCGCGCTCGATGAAGAACTTCGGCGAGGCGATGCACGTGATGGCCCGCTACCAGCGCATCATGGACTCCGCGCTCGACTCGACCCTCACCACGAACGGCGAGCACGCCTACTGGCAGACGCGCGTCCGCGGACGGCCCATGCCCGCCGCGGGAAACGACTACGTCGTCGCGATGGCGATAGCGTTCTCCAAGCGCAACACGGCCATCTACGTGCCGCCCGTCGAGGTGCAGCTCATGCACCCGCGTCCGGCGTACGCGAGCGCCTACGAGCAGCATCTGGAGACGCGGGTGACCTTCGACGCGCCGGAGAACGTCATCGTGATGCACAAGTCGCGGCTCCAGTGCCCCATGCTCCAGGCGAATCCCATCGTCGCGGGGCTGTTCGAGCTGCAGGTCCGCCGCCTCGACGACCGCCTGAAGGACAGCGAGGGCATCGCGGGTCGTGTTCGCGACGGTCTCGCCGGGGATCTGCGGGCGGGCACCGCGAGCATGCGCACGAGCGCTCGACGTCTCGGCATGGGCGTCGCGACGCTCCGCCGGAGGCTCGAGGACGAGGGCACGACGTTCAGCGCGATCGTCGACGACCTCCGGAAGCAGCTCGCCGAGCGGCACCTCACGTCGGCGGGCGCCACGGTGAGCGAGGTCGCGTTCCTCCTCGGCTTCTCCGACGTGCGAGCGTTCGGGCGTGCGTTCCGGCGCTGGACCGGGCAGTCGCCGAGCGAGTTCCGCGCCGCGCGCTCCATGTGAGAGAACCCGGGGCGAACCGGCTTCGTCGCCGCGGAGGTGGATGGCGGGCCCGGGACGTGGCATTTCCCGCGGGCCGATGTCCCTGTTCCGACCGACCGTGGAGAAGATGACCGCGTACGTGCCCGGCGAGCAGCCCGCGGCCGGCGCCCGAGTCACGAAGCTCAACACCAACGAGAACCCGTATCCGCCGAGCCCCGCGGTCGCCGCCGCGATCGCGAAGGAGCTGGAAGGGGGAGGCGCGAGGCTCCGGCTCTACAGCGATCCGCTCGCGCTCGAGCTTCGCCGGGCGGCGTCCGAGGTCACCGGGTTCCCGGTGGAGAGCATCGTCGCCGGAAACGGCTCGGACGAGCTCCTCGCGCTGCTCGTGCGCGCCGTCGTCGACCCGGGGGAGAGCATCGTCTACCCCTCGCCGACGTACGTGCTCTACGAAACGCTCGCGGAGGCGGGGGACGCGCGCATCGAGACGGTGCCGTTCGGTGCGGACTACTCGCTCCCGCGCGCCCTCCTCGGGACGCGGGCGAAGCTCTGCTTCGTCACCTCGCCGAACTCCCCGTCGGGGACGAGCCACCCGACGGCGGCGATCCGCGAGCTCGCGGAGAGCGCTCCGGGGACCCTCGTCGTCGTGGACGAAGCGTACGCGGACTTCGCCGATCGGAACGCGCTCGAGCTCGCGCGGTCCGTCCCGAACGTGGTCGTCCTCCGGACTTTTTCGAAGAGCTATTCACTCGCGGGGATGCGGCTCGGCCTGCTCTTCGGGTCGCCCGAGGTCTGCGCGGGGGTCTCGAAGGTGAAGGACAGCTACAACCTGGACCGCCTCGCGATCGTCGCCGGCGCCGCCGCTCTACGCGATCAGGCGTGGATGAAGGAGAACGTCCGGAAGATCCGCGAGACGCGGGGGACCCTCACGCGGGGGCTCGAGGCGCTCGGGCTCTCCGTGCTCCCGAGCTCGGCGAACTTCGTCCTCGCCCGGCTGGAGTCGCCCGAGAGGGCGCGCGAGGCCCATCGCTCCCTGAAGGAGCGGGGCGTGCTCACGCGCTACTTCGATCGACCGGGACTCTCCGACTCGCTCCGCATCACGGTGGGGACGGACGAAGAGATCGCGCTGCTCCTCGCCGAGCTCAGGACCGCTCTGCGCGGCGCATGAGAGTCTTCGCGTAGTCCACGAGGCTCGACGAGCGCATCCCCGAGACGCGCTCGAGCACGTGCGCGATCGGCGTCGCCTCGACGCTCCCGCGGAGCACGAGCCGGAACGCGAGCGCGTCTTCCGCGACGTCCCCGCCGGGGGCCCATTCGCCCCCGACGAGCTCCCGGAGCGTCTCCCCGACGTAGCCGCCGGCGAGGACGGCGATGCGTCGCATCCACGCCGCGTCCGGATCGGGCCGCACCTCTGGAGGGGCGACGAGGTTGAGGTACGTGTCGAGCGCGATGAGGCTCGCCGTCGTGTGATCGAGCGGACCTTCCGCGAAGTCTTCGCAGTACTTCCCGATGGGCGATTTCGCGATGGAGCGGCCGAGGCTGCCGACCTCGCTCGGCTTCGGCCACGCGCGCGGAGTCCACGGGACGGGTGTCGGCACGGGGTTTTCGATGCGGCTCGCGAGCGCGCGCGCGTCGGGCCGAGGCAGCGCCCCCGACACGGCGTCCCAGAGAGACGCGCGCCTTCCCTGACGGAGCCGGTTCTGCACCATGCGCACCGGGTAGACGTGGCGTTCTCCGACGACGAGGCACGCGGAGTCCGGATCGCGCGCGCTTCCCTCCCAGTGGGCGTCGTGCGCCATGCGGAGCGTCTCGCCGACGTACGCGCCGAGGAAGAGCGCGAGCTCGCCCTCGTCGTTCATCCCGCGGGGGCGCCGCTCCGCGCCGTAGAGGACGTCGACGGCGGCCTCCACCCGTCGAACGCTGAACAGGGAGAGATCGAACGGAGCGAAGCTCGAGAGCACGGGAGCGGTCGTGAGGAAGCTCGCGCCCACCGTGGCGACGAGCGTGAGGCCCGTCTCGGCCGGCGGCTTCGCCATGCGCCGGACGGCTTCCCGCGCGGCGTGCTCCACGGCCCGGATCGCCGCGCCGCGGTCGCCGGACACGAGCTCCTTCTCCACCACAGCGAAGACGGGCGTCTCCGGCTCCCGTACCGGGGCCGCGGCGCGCGCCTGCACGGGCACGCCATGGTGCGCCAGCACGCGAGCCAGTGCCTCTCCCTCCGCGGAGGAGAGCTCGACCAGGCGCGCCCAGGCCTGCCGAGCGTCCTGGGCATTGCCGAGCCGCGCGTGAGCCTCGGCGATCGCCGCGAGCGCGTCCTCCGCTTTCGGATCGAGCCCGAGCGCGCGCTGCGCGATCGAGATCGCACGCTCCGGATCCCCGGCGCCCGCCTGGATGCAGGCCTTGAGCGCCTGGTAGAGCGCGGGGAGGGGCCCCTCGCGGCCCTGGAGTCGCTCGAGCGTGCGTTCCGCCTGGTCGAGCAGGGCGGCGTCGGGACGTCGCCTGGACGCGCGAACGGCGGCGAGCGCGTACGTGAGGCGGATGAGCGGACGATCCGGATCGGCGTCGAGCGCGTGCTTCGCGATGTAGAGCGCGCGATCCGGCGCGCCGAGCTCGACGAACAGGCGCGCGCACGCAGCGCGGAGCTCCGGATCGAGGTCCCTGTCGACCTCGAGGCGCTGGAGCGCGTCGAACGCCTGGTCCACGTAGCCCGCTCCGGCGAGCGCGCGCGCCCGGAGGACCCGATACTCGGGCCCCGCGTCGGGCCCGGCGCGGTTGATCGCCGCGATGGCGTCGCGATTGCGCCCCTCGTCGATCCACGACGCGATCTCGAAGAGGCTCGGAAGGACGGCGCTCTCCTTCGGCGGGCCGCCGCTCCGGATCTTCGCGGGCGTGTGCGGGACCGTCTCCCGGACGGGTCGCTCCTCGGTCGGCTTCGGCGCGCGGCTCGGCCGGCGGCCGGAATCGAGCACCTCCTGGCCGCGCGGCGCCTCGCTGTACCGCCCGGCGTCGCGCGGGAGGAGAGACTTGTTCTTGACGATCTCGGGCTCGGTCTCGAGCCGGCCGGGCGCGTAACTCGGGAGGGAGAAGTTCTCTCGGAACTTCGGCACGGGCGGCGCTCGCGGAATGTCTCTCGGGTCCACTCGCTGCGGAGGAGCCGGGTCCGGCGGCTTCCGGTTCGCGAGCGAATCCAGCCCGGAGATGGGCGCGTATCTCCTTCCTCGGGTCGAGGGCGCCACGTCGGGCTCGAGCGAGGTCATCGGGACGTCGTGAGGCACGCCCTTCGGCGCCGGCGCGCGCGGCGAGGCGCGCACCGTTTCCGGGCGATCTTCCGCGGGGCCTCCGCGCAGGGGCCGAGCGGAGCCGGCCGCCGCCGGAGGTCGGCTCGGAATGCCTCTCGCGGGCTCCTGCTCCGGCGGACGGGACGTCGGTGGCGCGGCGTGCTTCGGCTTCGGCGGCCACGACGCGGCCCGTGCCGCGGAGGTGTCCAGCGGAGGCCCGAGCGGATCCGTCCCGAAGTCGGGACCCCGTGCCGCCGTTTGCGCGAGGGTCGCGTCGAGCGCGATCTCCGGTGGGGATGGACGGCGCAGACGGTCGGGCGCGGTCACCGGAGGCGCCGTCTCCCGCCGACCGATCGACGGTGGAGGGCCGGGGTCGGTCACGAGGGGGCCCGCCGCCTGCGCCGGCGGGGCGGGACGGGACGAGCGACGTCGACCGGTCGTCGCCAATTCCAGGAGCTCCGCCGCTTGTGGAAAGTCCCCCACCTGGGCGATGAGCTCCCGGAGCCGTTCCGAGAGCCCCGCGACGTCGAGCTTCCCCCGGGCGTGGAGGAGCCGCGCGGTCAGGTACGAGACGCCGACGGCGAGCTCGGGCCGATCGCCGTACTTCGCGAGGCGTTGCTGCGCCTCGGCGATCTCGCGAATGTCGAGGAGCTGCTCGACTTCGCGCAGTTCGGGATGATCGAGAGGCCCGCCACGCCCCATAGTAGGGCGGATCCTACCCCGGGGTCGGCGTTCAATGCCAGACGCCCACGGACAGGCCCCAGCCGAAATATCGCGGCGCGGAATCCACCGCGGCCGAGAGCCGCCACTCCGTCCCCTCGTCGAAGAGGCCGAAGACCTCCCACGGGAAGAGCTTCGCATCGAACCCGAACGTGCCGTGCAGGCGCGCGCTGCCGGTCGAAAAGCGCGACGGCTCCAGGTACGAGCCGGCTCGGACCTTGACCCAGTGGGGCAAGATCTCCGTTTCCGCACCGAGTCGTGGCGAGTACGTCACGTGTCGACCCGAGCGGCCCACGACGCGCTGCAGGAAGGACTCGATCCCGACCGCGTCGGGGACGGTGCCCATCACGACGAGCGCGGCGGAGATCAGCACGTAGCGCCGCGGACGGGCGCGCTCGCGGTCCCGGAGAGCCTTCCGGGCGTCGCTCGCGATGCGTTCGAGGCGGAGGTCGGACAGCGCTCGTTCGGAGTCGAGCTCGACGTCGACGGCTTCGCGCGCCGCGGGGTCCTCGTGCTCGGCCTCCCGTCGTCGGGTCGCGCGCTCCCGCTCGCGGGCGGTCTCCTCGATGGTGGCTTCGTGCACCGCCCGCCGCGGGTCGTCGAACGGCACGTTGAACGGCCGCGGGCCGAGCTGGATCGCGAAGCCGACGTTCAGGTCCCAGGGAACGGAGGTGTGGTTCGGGAGCCAGAAAGCGTCCACCGGTGTTGATGGATCGCCGATGACGCGATCACCGTCGAGCGCGGGCGCGAGCGTGCTGTCCGCGGACGGAGCGGTCGTGACCCCGAGGCGGAGGGCGGCGCCGACCCGGAAAGGCTGCTTCGTCGGCATCAGCAGCATGCCGAACTCCGGCGCCGCGCCCGTCGTCGAAAACAGCGGCCGGGAGCCGATGCCGCCGCCGGACGTGTTCACGCCGAGATTGATGATCCGCGCTCCACCCCCGACGACGAGCTGGCCCCGGCCGAAGGTCGCGGCGACCTGGAGGTGATACACGGCGAACGTCGCCTCGATCTGGTCCTTCGTCGCCGCCGCGAAAGCGTCGTTCTGACGGGAGAGCGAGTACGTCTGGAACTCCCCCGTCGCCCCGAGGCCGAACTTGCCCCAGACGAGGTTCACGGCGGGCGTCACGAAGACGAACCCCTTCTGGTTCGAGTCGCTCAGCACCGTGCGTCCGTGCCCGGTGTTGAAGAAGTCCGTGCTCGTCAGCGTCGCGGGGACGGTCAGCCCGAGTCCGAACTCGTAGTCGAAGTGGTCGAGCGCGTAGGACGTCCGGACGGCGGGCGCGACGGGGGTCTGGCTGTCCCCGTCCGTTCCCTCGGCGATCGCGACGTAGGCGCCGGCGAGCCCCGTGACGCGGGTCCCGGCGAGCACCGGCGTCTGGGAAAGATCCACGCCGTACGCGCTCGTGCGGATCGGAGCGCCCTCCGCGCCGAGGGGGCCGGCGGCGGACGCGGTGCGCGCCAGGGCGAGGAGGAGCGCGCCGAAGGCCGGACCTCGGCCGCGCCGCGCGGAGACGCTCACGGCGGAGCGCCGCGCCGCTCGCGCGCGAGCCGCGCCTCCGTGGCGAGGACGTTCACGAGGATGCCGACGGCGGCTACCGCGAAGATGACGAGCATCGGGCCGAGGAGGCCCGCGAGGGCCGCGAGGAACGTGAGGAAGACGAACGTGTCCCGTTTGAAGAGCGGCCCGATCTTCGCCATCGGGCCCGTCCCCGCGCTCGTCGCCTGACTCGCCGGGTACTTCAGGAGATCTCCGGAGCCGATCGAAAGCAGGTACCGGTACTCGATGAGACTCGCGGTGACCCCCGCGGCCACGGTGACGGCGCCCGCCGCGAGGTAGAGTTTGCTTCCCGTGCTCGCGTGGAGGCCGAGCGCCGCGCCCGCGAAGAAGCCGTAGTTCGTGACGTCGTCGCCGATGGTGTCGAGCCATTCGCCGAGGAGGGAACCTCGGTAGGTGACCCGGCTCATCTCGCCGTCGCAGCCGTCGAGCACGCTCTGCGCGTGGAAGAGGAGAGCCCCGAGCGCCATCGAAGCGTACGTTCCGCGGGAGGCGAGATACGCTCCGAGGATCCCGACGGCGAGGATCCCGATCGAGACCTGGTTCGGGCGGAGCGACGTCTTCACGAGGAGACGCGAGATCGGGAGCGAGAAGTGGCGGTTCAGGTGCGTGGACGTCCAGCCGTCCTGGGGCTTGCGGAGCGACCGGAACAGGGCGCGCTCCGCGGCCCGCGCGACCTTCGCGTCCGTGACGTCCACGGCCGGGAACCCGAACGGAACGTCCACGACGGCGTTCTCGAGCGTGAGCGTCACGTCGCCCGGCCCGTCCGCGACGCTCTTCCAGACGTCACGGTGGACGAGGAACGTCGCCGGCACGTGGACGGCGCGGTGCGCTCCGGGACGCTCCGTGACGACCGGAATCCGGAGGCGCTCGTCGAGGAGCGCTTCCGGGAGCACGCCGCCGTCGGCCGGGCACACGACGCAATCCGCTCCCGCGCGCTGCGCGTCGAGCGCGAGCCGGAGCGCGAGCGAGAGGCCACCCACGCGGCGGAGGGGCGCGCCGTTCGGCCGATCGAAGACGAGCGCCCAGGGCGAGGCCATTCGGCGCGACGGTACCGCGTCTCCCGCGGGGGCGGGGAGTGGAGAAAGCCCCCGATTTTCGACCCCGGGGCGGACCTTCCGTTCCTGGAATACGGGCTATAGTGCCCCCGTGCAGTACACGTGTCGCTTCCAGTGCATCACCGGTCACGAGGGGTCGTGGGACGTCACCGAGCCCATCTACCGGTGTCCCAAGTGCGACGGCCTCCTCGAGGTCGTCCACGACATGTCGGCCTTGAAGGACCGGAGCGCCGCGGCGTGGATGAAGCTCTTCGAGCAACGCTACAAGGGGACGGCGTGGCCCTACGGCTCCGGCGTCTGGGGAAAGCGCGAATGGGTGATGCCCACCGTCCCGGACGAGCTCATCGTCTCCATGGACGAGGGCGGGACGAACCTCTTCTGGGCGGAGCGCTACGGCAAGCAGATCGGGCTACCGGACCTGTGGGTGAAGCTCTGCGGCAACAGCCACAGCGGGTCCTTCAAGGACCTCGGGATGACCGTGCTCGTGAGCGTCGCGCGGCTCGCCATCCAGCGCGGGCTCAAGGTGAAGGCGCTCTGCTGCGCGTCCACGGGTGACACGAGCGCCTCACTCGCGGCGTACGGCGCGGCCGCAGGGCTTCCGGTCGTCGTGCTGCTCCCCCGCGGGAAGATCAGCACGGGTCAGCTCGTCCAGCCGCTCGCGAACGGGGCGCTCGTCCTCGGACTGGACACGGACTTCGACGGCTGCATGGCCATCGTCCAGAAGCTCGCGGCAGAGGGAATGATCTACCTCGCGAACTCGATGAACCCGCTCCGCATCGAGGGGCAGAAGACGGTCGGCATCGAGATCGTCCAGCAGTTCGACTGGGAGGTCCCGGAGTGGATCGTCATCCCGAGCGGCAACCTCGGCAACGCCTCCGCGCTCTACGCGGGCTTCAAGATGATGCACGACCTCGGGCTCATCTCGAACTACCCGAGGCTCGCGGTCGCGCAGGCAGAGAACGCGAACCCACTCTACCGCGCGTGGTCCGCCGGAAAGCGTACGGTGGAGGCGATCACCGCGAAGCCCACGCTCGCGAGCGCCATCCAGATCGGGAACCCCGTGAGCGCGCCGCGCGCCATCCGCGCCCTCGAGGCGATGAACGGCGTGGTCGAGCAGGCGAGCGAGCAAGAGCTCGCGGACGCCTCGGCGCGTGCGGACAGGACGGGCATGTACACCTGCCCGCACACCGCGGTCGCGCTCGCGGCGATCGAGAAGCTGGTGAAGAAGGGCGAGATGAAGCCGACGGATCGCGTCGTGTGCGTCTCGACCGCGCACGGACTCAAGTTCACGGAGTTCAAGGTCCGCTATCACGAGAGCCAGCTCGAGGGCGTGAACAGCACGCTCGCGAACCCGCCGGTGTATCTCCCGCCCGACCTCGGCAAGGTCGTGGACGCGATAGAGAAGCACTTCTCGTAGACCGAGGCGCGGCGGCGGTCCCGGTTCAATCGATCCGGATCGAGCCGTCCACGCCGCGTCCGGCGTCCGCGTCGGGGCGGGCCGCGTCCCCGAAGCCAGCGTCGGCCGGCGTTCCCGCGTCGGTCTGCCCGTCGTCGACGATGCGCATCGTCCGGTGCTCGCCGTGGAGAGTGCAGCCCCCGAGGCCCCCGGCGACCGCGACGGCCAGAACGGCACGCGTCATCCGCGATAGGAGCGCCGCACTCACCACCCGGGAAGTGAAGGCCCCGGCGAGCCTCCCGTCAAGGTGGCGGCGCCGCCGTCAGCCGCCCGCGTTCCGGATGAGCCCGCGCGCGATGACGATCTGCTGGATCTGGGTCGTGCCCTCGTAGAGCCGGAACAGGCGCACGTCCCGGTAGAACCGCTCGATGCCGTAGTCCGCGACGTACCCCGCGCCGCCGTAGATCTGCACGGCCCGATCCGCGACGCGCCCGACCATCTCGGACGCGAACATCTTGCACGCCGAGGCGTCCACGCTGACGTCCTCGCCCCGGTCGCGCTTCCGGGCGGTCTCGAGGACCATGCATTTCGCGGCGAGCGTCTCCGCGTAGGAGTCCGCGAGCATCGCCTGGATGAGCTGGAAGTCCGAGATGGGCTTTCCGAACTGCTTCCGCTGATTCGCGTAGCGAGTGGAATCCGAGATGAGCCGCTCCGCGACGCCGACACACACGGCGGAGATGTGGAGGCGGCCGCGGTCGAGCACCTGCATGGCCGCCTTGAAGCCCTGGCCTTCGACGCCGCCGAGGAGCGCGTCCTGGTTCACGCGGACGTCGTTGAAGACGACGTCGCTCGTGTACGTCCCGTGCTGCCCCATCTTCTTGTCGGGCTTGCCGATCTCGATGCCGGGGAGCCCCCCCGGGACGAGGAACGCGCTGATGCCCTTCGCGCCGGGCGTGTTCGGATCCGTGCGCGCGAACACCGTGAAGACACCCGCCTTGGGCGCGTTCGTGATGAAGCGCTTCGTGCCGTTCAGCACGTAGTGGTCGCCGTCCTTCCGCGCCGTCGTGCGGACGGAGCCCGCGTCGGAGCCCGCTTCCGGCTCCGTCAGCGCGAACGAGCCGATGATCTCTCCGGACGCGAGCCCCGGCAGGTACCGCTTCTTCTGCGCGTCGGTGCCGAACATGATGATCGCCTGCGAACCGATCCCGTTGTTCGTGCCGAGCACGGAGCGGAACGCGGGCGACGTCCGGCCGAGCTCGAACGCGACGACGGCCTCCTCTTCCATCGTGAGGCCCAGGCCCCCGTGCTCTTCCGGGATGCTCATCCCGAAGAGGCCCATCGCCTTCATCTCGTCGATCACGGCATCGGGCACCTTGTCGTTCTCGGCGACCTCGCCCTCGATGGGCACGAGCCGCTCCTTCACGAACCGGGCGACCGCGGAGACGAGCTCGTCGAGACTTTCCTTGGAGAGAGCCATGCTGAGCGGTCTCATACCGAGTTCCCTCGAGCCTTGGCAAGCGAGTCGGTCGGCCGTCCGGGTGGCTCAGTCGCTCGCCCTCGGCCCCCGGATTTCCTGCCTCCGCAGGTTTCGGGGCCCGGGAGCGCACGGAAACAATCCCGTTCCGAGTCGGGGCCCGGCGGTGCCCTCCCGCGAAACGCGGGCGTCCCCCGGAGCGGCCCTATGATGCCGGCGCGGCGGGACCGGCGAGAGCCGCCGTCCGCATCCAGGAGTTCCACCGATGCAAGCGATCTGGATCCGAAAACACGGCGGCCCCGAGGTCCTCGAAGTCCGCGAGGGGCCCGACCCCGAGCCGAAGGCGGGCGAGGTGCGCGTCCGCGCGAAGGCGGTCGGTTTGAACTTCGCCGAGGTCTCCGCGAGACAAGGCATCTACCCGGACGCGCCGAAGCCGCCCTGTGTCGTCGGCTACGAGGGCTCCGGCGTGATCGACGCCGTCGGCAAGGGCGTGACCGCGTGGAAGCCGGGAGACTCCGTCGTGTTCCTGTCGCGCTTCGGCGCGCACGCGAGCGCGGTGTGCGTGAGGGAGGACCAGCTCTTCCGCATGCCGGCGCAGATGACCTACGAAGAGGGCGCGGCGCTCCCGGTCAACTACCTGACGGCGTACCACATGCTGTTCGTCGTCCGTCGCATCCGGCCGGGCGATACGGTCCTCGTTCACATGGCGGCGGGCGGCGTCGGGACCGCCGTCCTCCAGCTCTGCCGCACGGTGCCGAACGTCACGACGATCGGCACGGCGTCCGCCGGAAAGCACGACTATGCGCGAGGCCATGGCGCGACTCACCTCGTCGACTACCGCTCCACGGACTACGTCGAGGAGGTCCGTCGTCTCACGAACGGGCAAGGTGTGGACGCCGTCCTCGACGCGCTCGGCGGTCCCGACTGGAAGCGCGGCTACTCGCTGCTGAAACCCGGCGGGCTCCTCGTCGCCTTCGGGCTCGCGAATGCGGCGGTCGCCGGAAAGCGGAACCTGCTCCACGCCGCAACCCAGCTCCTCAAGCAACCGCTCTACACGTGCATGAAGCTCATGGACGACAACCGCGGCGTGGCCGGCGTCAACATGGGCCACCTCTGGGACGACGTGCCGCTCCTCACGTCCGAGGCGCTCGCGCTCCTCGAGCTCTACGAGCAGGGGAAGATCCGCCCTCACGTGTCGCGGATCTTCAAGTTCTCCGAGGCGAAGGAGGCCCACGCCGAGCTCGAGCTCGGGAAGAACGTGGGCAAGGTCGTCCTCGTTCCGGACGCGCCCTGACGGCAATGTCAGGGCGGCCGAGGCTCGAGGTCGTCACGCCTGCGTGGTCGGCTCGGGCGTCTCGTCGGTCTCCAGCACCGGTTCGGCCGCCTCGCGCGTCGCGAGCGCGTAGGCGGTGAAGCCGGCGGCGAGCGTCGCGATCACCGCGCCGAGAATCTGATTGCTCCCACCGAGGAGCTTGATGGAAGAGGCGACGAGCGTCGTCACGAGCGCCGGGCGGATCACGTGGTCGGGGGCGCGAGAGGAGAACCGCGCGCCGAGGTAGACGCCGGGGATGCTCCCGAGGAGGAGCGCGCCGGTCAGATCCAGGTGGATGTGCCCGAACACGAGGTGCCCGAGCGCCGCCGCGCCGACGAGGGGGATCGCCTGCGCGAGGTCCGTGCCGACGAGGCGAGAACCGCCGAGTGCCGGATAGAGCAGCATCAGCATGACGATGAGGAGCGAGCCGGAGCCGACGGACGTCATCCCGACGATGAAGCCCCCGGCGACGCCGAGGAGCACGGTCTGCAGCGGCTTCACGCGGATGGGGAGCAGGCTGACGTTCGGCGTGCTGCGGCGGCGCGAGAGCGTCCATTTCCCGAGCATCGCGGCGGCCGCGACGAGCAGGGTGATGCCGAGGACGCGGCGGATCATGCTCTCCAGGCCGTCCACGTGACCGAGGTGGTTCACGAGCGCCGCGCCGGCGAAGGACGCCGGCACCGAGCCGAGACAGAGCCACCCGACGAGCCCGCGGTGCACCGTTCCGCGACGCGCGTGCACGTACGCGCCGAGCGGCTTCATGAACAGCGACGCCGTGAGATCGCTGCCGACCGCGATGTGCGCCGGGATCCCGAAGAGCAGCACGAGGATCGGCGTCATCAGCGCGCCGCCTCCCATCCCGGTCAGACCCACGACGATTCCGACGCCGAAGCCGGCGAGCGACACGATCCAATCGAAGGGCGGCATGTTCTGTTTCGGCTCTGGCCTGGAAACCCGACCAGATTCATCGGAAATATGAAGAACGGCCGCCGGACGTCAATGGTGGAAAGATTATTCTTTTAAATCATGTATTTAATAAACCCGAGTTTTCCGGTCGAGTAAGCGGCGGGACCCTCGGGCTGGGGAGGGCCGCGGTTCCTTCTCCCCGGCTCGGGGAAAGCCTCCTAAGAAGCGCGCCATGGTCTCCAAGCTCTTCGACGCGTCCCGCTGGGACGAAGTGCCCGGCTTCGGTTTCTCGGACATCACGTACCACCGCGCGAAGGGGCAGGGGACGGTGCGCATCGCGTTCCATCGTCCCGAGGTGCGGAACGCGTTCCGTCCGCACACCGTCGACGAGCTCTACCGCGCGCTCGACCACGCGCGGATGACCTCGGACGTCGGCTGCGTGCTCCTCACGGGGAACGGACCGTCGCCGAAGGACGGCGGATGGGCGTTCTGCTCGGGCGGCGATCAGCGGATCCGCGGCAAGGACGGCTACAAGTACGAGGGAAGCGCCGGCCCGGACCCGGCGCGACTCGGACGCCTCCACATCCTCGAGGTCCAGCGCCTCATCCGGTTCATGCCGAAGATCGTGATCGCGGTCGTTCCGGGGTGGGCGGTCGGCGGAGGGCACAGCCTTCACGTCGTCTGCGATCTCACCATCGCGAGCCGGGAGCACGGCATGTTCAAGCAGACGGACCCCGACGTCGCGAGCTTCGACAGCGGGTACGGTTCCGCGCTCCTCGCGAGGCAGGTCGGACAGAAGAAGGCGCGCGAGATCTTCTTCCTCGGAAAGAACTACACGTCGGACGAAGCCGCCGCGATGGGCATGGTGAACGCGTCCGTCGCGCACGACGAGCTCGAGACCGTCGCGCTCGAGTGGGCGCTCGCCATAAACGGCAAGAGCCCGACCGCGATGCGAATGCTCAAGTACGGATTCAACCTCCCCGACGACGGCCTCGTCGGCCAGCAGCTCTTCGCGGGCGAAGCGACGAGACTCGCCTATGGAACCGAAGAAGCCCAGGAAGGCCGCGACGCGTTCCTCGAAAAGCGCCCCCAGGACTACTCGAAGTTCCCCTGGCACTATTGACGGGGACCTCGTCCCCCTGCGGTCCTCGGACTCCGAGCGTCGTGGGGTTGGTTTGTGGGGGACCTTGTCCCCCGAGGCTCCTGTGGTCCTCGGGCTACGCCCTGCGGTCCTCGGACCTCGCCCCCTGCCGCGCCTGGTGGCGCGCGCTCGCCGTGCTCGCGGGTAGCCGTGAAGCGGCTGGACCAATCGGGGGGGCGACTCGCCGCCCTTCGGGCGAGCTCGACGCGACGTGCTCGCGTGGACGTGGAGCGGCTGGACCAATCGGGGGCGAATAGTTTGTATACAAACTGTCGGGGGAGGAGAGACCCTCCACGGCGCCGTTCGCCGTGCTGGCGGGGACGTGGAATGGCGCGATGCGGCCGGTGGGCCGCACGGGTCACGGGGCGACCGTGATGCCTCGCGTGAAGCGCGCGTAGAGGTAAAAGGTCAGCGCGAGAAGACCGAGCACCGCGATGAGGATCGCGATGACGAGGCGGCGCAGGCGTTTCCTCACCCAGTGGAGATCGGCACGGTCGTCGGTCATCGGCGGCGGAGCATTCGCGCAAACCCGCGCAGCGCGCAACGGCGCGGATGCGGTGCGTTGTGGACGATCTTTGCGCAATCGACTGCCGCGGGTTTCCAGCTTCCGAAGATTCTTGAATGCCGGAAGAAACCTCCATTTTTGTCCTGAGCTGGCCAGTGACAGATCGTGAGCTGCATGGCAGCATTCCTGCCGGAACGGTCGGTTTTTGCGGCGTGGAGAAACTCATGAAACCGGACACATGGATTAAGCGCGGCACGGGCGGCGCGTTCCTTATTGGCATCATCGGTGCGGCGGCTGCGGCGGCGTGCTCCGCTGGCACCAAGGACGACGGCAGCGGCTTCTCGAGCGGTACGGGATCGACCCCCGGCGGTGGGATGTTCGGAACCGGCGGCAACGGAGGCGGCAACGTTCCGAACGGTGGCGAGGGCGGCCTCATCATCGGCGGCGGCGGAGACAATCCCGGCGGTGGCAACAACGGCGCTGGCGGCACTCCCGGTCCCGACAGCGACGGGCACATCGGTCCCGCGACGATCAACAACTGCGCGGACGCCTCGAAGTTCACGGGCGGCGGCGGCGCGAACAAGCTCCTCTACCCGTACGACGGCACGGTGTTCCCGCGTGGTCTCGGCGGTCCGCTCATGATGTGGGACGGGCAGGCCGATCAGATCCTCATCACCGCGAAGAGCTCGAAGTTCTCGTACACGGACTGTCCGCAGACGCCGGACAAGGTGCGCTTCCAGATCCCGGACGCGGTGTGGGCCGGCGCCGGATCCTGGAGCGACGGTCCGGCCGATCCGCTCGTCGTCACGATCACGGGCATCTCCGGCGGCACCGTGCTCGCGCCGGTCACCGTGAACCTTCAGTTCGCGCTCGCGACGCTGAAGGGCGCCATCTACTACAACACGTACGGCTCGAAGCTCGCGGCGAACAACGGCGCGGTGCTGAAGCTCATCCCCGGGCAGTCGGCGCCCACGCTGTTTCTCACGGACAACGGCGTCGCGCCGCTCGGGCCGTGCCGGTCGTGCCACGCGCTCTCGGCGAGCGGCATGGTGATGACCGCGAACCACCACACGTACCCCGGCTTCTACGAGAGCGAGAGCTATGACGTGACCGGGCCGACCCCGACGCTCATCAAGGCGGGCATCCCGGAGGCGGGTTTCGCCGGGATCTATCCGGACGGCTCGCGCCTCATCACGAACGGGCCACCGAACCCGTCGCAGAGCATCTTCTTCCCGACGGCACCCGGAGACGTGACGGCGCTCGTGCCGTCCACCTCGAAGATGCTCGATTCGCACACCGGCGCGGAGATGGCCGCGAACGGCTGGAACGCGCCCCACGCGCAGATGCCGATGTTCTCTCCCGATGGAAAGCACATCGTCTACAACGACTACGACAAGGGCCAGGGTCACTCGCTCTGGGTCGCGGACTACGACTACGCGTCGAACACGTTCTCGAACCAGCGCCAGATCTACACGGACGGGACGCTGTACGCGGCGTGGCCGTTCTTCACGCCGGACGCGAAGCAGGTCGTCTTCACCACGGACGATCGAGCGGACTTCACCAGCCAGGTCCCGACGCCACTCGCGCTGCCGGATCCGGTCACGGGCCAGCTCGCGCTGACTCCCTGCGGGCACGGGCACCTCGTCGTGATCGACGTCGCGACCGGCCAGCAGACGAACATGGATCTCGCGAACGGCTACAAGGGCGGCCAGAGCTACCTGCCGGGCAACGACAACGACAGGGAGTTCTTCCCGACCGTGAGCCCCATCGCCGCCGGTGGTTTCTACTGGGCGATGTTCACGAGCCGCCGCACCTACGGCAACCTCTGGCAGAAGAACGTCGAGGACCAGACCTCCAAGAAGATCTGGGTGACGGCGATCTCCATCGACCAGCCGGCGGGCGTGGATCCGAGCCATCCGGCGTTCCTCCTCCCGGGTCAGGAGATCGAGAGCGGCAACGTTCGCGCGTTCGCGGCGCTCGAGCCCTGCAAGGAAGATGGCCAGAAGTGCTCGGCCGGCTCCGAGTGCTGCAAGGGTTTCTGCTCGAACATCGACCCGACGACGGGTCAGGGCACCTGCGGCAAGATCGAGGTGAACCAGTGCGCTCGTCTCGACGACAAGTGCACGACCGATCAGGACTGCTGCACGGGCGCGGACAACGGCGTCGCCGGTCGCACGCTGCACTGCCTCGGTCTCGGCATCTGCTCGCTCACCAACGCGAAGTGACCGGCTGAGGGTTTTCGGGGACCCGAGTCCGAGAGGACCCGGGTCCCTGACTACTCAATGGTGAGCCGCCGCCGCGCGGCAGTGGGCCCGGAGCGCCAGCTCGGCCGCGTGATCCAGGCTCAGGAAGCAGAGGCCGGCGCGGCCGTCGTTCGTTCGGACGACCCGTGCGCGAGCCTCCACGGCGACCCCGCTCGGCAGCTCGAAATAGACCTCGACGGTCTTCCCCACCGTGAGCGGGCCGGCGTCGGAGAGCCCGATTCCGCCGACGGAGACGTCTTCCAGGCGCGCTCGCCGCCAGTCGCTGAGGCCGTCGACGAGGACGGGGGCGGCGAGGGGAGCGCGGCTGTGCGTGCGACGATCCGTGGAGGGAAGCGTGGCGTGGGGCCGAACGACGGACTCGGCGGTGGTCATGCCTCGGACTCTCTGCATGCCCCGTACCAGGGGCAGGGAGGAGCTAACTGCAGCGGAGACGCTCCGCCGGGCCGCAACCGCTGTGCAACGGATAGCCGGAGTGTTCACGGGTTGCGCCGCGGATCATGTGGGTGGCTGTAGGTGCCGGCGCGCGACCGACGAGCGTCACGAGTGACGGCGGGTGACGCGTGCGTCGTAGCCTCGGGGCTCGATCGGCCGGGACGTTCAGCGCGCCCCGGCGTCCGTCGAGCTCACTGAGGTCGTCCCTGCGCGATCCAGGACTCGACGAGCTGCACCGCCTCCGCCGAGACGGCCGGGAGCCCGAGCGGCATTCCGCGGAGGCCCGGCACGGGCGCGCCCGCTTCCTCGCTCTGGCGCGCACGGAGAGCGGCGACCAGGAGCGGAGTCCCGTCGGCGGTCTTCTCGAAGAGGCTGTGACGCTCTCCGTCGTCCTTCACGAGCCCCGCCGCGGCCGAACGGTACGTGCTGAGGTCGAGGGAGCGCGGCGCGAAGCCGAAGCCGCCGGTGTTGCCCGGTCCACCGTCGCCGCCGGCGATGTCGGGGTTCCCGTGACAGTGCCGGCACGTGATCGAGAGCACCTGCTTCTCCACCTCCGCGTACGTGACGGGGCGGGTGAGGAGCGGGAGCTTCGCTCGGGGCGCGACGGCGGGCGGCGCTTCCAGGGGCACGCTCACGAGGTACGTCGCGACGTCCTTCGCCTCGGCGTCCGTGAAGCCGTGCGTCGGCATGAGCGTGTCCGCTTTGAGCGACGCCGGCGCGAGGAGCCACGACACGAGCGTGTCCCTTCGGAACCGCTCGCGAACGTGCCGGAGATCGGGCGCGAGCTCGACGGCCTTCTTCTGCGCGTCCGTGCCGACGGCGGGGTTCGGCGTGCTGGGGAGCGGCCGTTCTCCCGAGAACGCGTGGCAGCCGCCGCAGCCCTTCTGCTCGACGAGCTCGCGCCCCCGCCGGATGCTCCCGCCTTCGGCGAGCGCGTCGCTCTTCGCCGTCTTCGCGTCCCTCGTCAGATAAGCGGCGAGGTCCCGCGCGTCGCTCTCGGAGATGGCGAGGCGCGGCATGCTCGCGGCGAGGTGCGGTCGGAGGTCGACGGGGTTTTCCAGGAAGCGGACGAGCCACTCGCGCCGGAAGCGCTTGCCCGCTCCCTCGAGCGACGGCGCATACCGGTAGGGCGTCACCGAGCGCTTCCACTCGGCGATCTTCGGCGTCCCCGCGCCGAAGCGCCCGGTCATGATGTCCTCGTGGCAGTGCGTGCAGTGCTTCTCGAGAGCCATCGCGGGGTGGCCCGTGCCGTCGTGGCAGCGGTTGCACTCGAACTGGAGGACGAGCTTTTCGCCGCGCTCCGCGTCTCCTGCAACCTCGGGCGCCGGCGCGGTCGCGACCGGCTCGGCCGCTTTCACCGGCGCGGCGGTGACGGACGCGGCGGCTTTCTGCGTCGCGCTCGCGTGCCCGCCGTCCTTCGACGACGAGCACGCTACGGCCGAGAGCAGGACGAGGAGCGAGGGAAGGAAGCGCACGAGGATGCGAAGCTCCGGGTCACGTCGCGACGCTGGACGCCGGTCGACCTTCGCAGATCCCCGCCTGGCTCGGGTGGGCCATCGTCTTGCAGCGCTCGAGCGCCGCGCGCCGGCCTTCCTGATCGCCGGCTCCTTCGCGGAGGGTTGCGAGCGTCGCGTAGCCGTCCGCGCTCGTGATGAGGTCCTTCTGGGCGAGATCTTCCAGGATCTGCCGCGCTTCGGCCTTCGAATCGTCGAGCTTCGCGAGGGCCTCGGCGAGCTCCGTCCGCGACGCGGGGTCGTCCTTCTTCGCCTTCGCGATCTCCCGCAGGCTCTTCACGGCCCAGTCGAGGTTCGTCTTCCGGTCCTCGGCCGTCTTGCCGAGCCAGGTCCCCTGAACGTAGTCGGGGACCTCGGCGCCCACCGGGAGCGCGCCGTCGTATCGAACCGCGGCGAGCGCGAGCACCCGGTGAGCGCGCTGGATGAGCGTCGTGCGCGTCGGAGAGAGCGTCTTGATGTGCGGGATCATGCGGATCACCATGCCGGCCGACGCGAGCACGTGGCCGTCCTCGAGCTTCTTCTCGGCCGTATCGACGCCTTCGATGCGCGGATCGACCTCGTAGATCGGGTACCACTCGCCGCCGCAGGCTCGCGCGGGAGCGGCGGCGCTTCCGGCGAACGCGAAGGCGGTGAAGGCGGCGAAGAGCGGGCGGGACAGGGACTTCGTGAACGTCATGGTGGTGGTTCCTCTCTCTCGAAGACTGCGGGACCCTTCAGCAACCCCCGCGCCACCCGGGAAACCGCGCGAAAGTCGGCGCCGCGGGCGCTCCGCCGTGTCCCTCGGGCCACGCGGAGTGTCCGCCGGACCGCCGATCCAGCGGCAAATGCCGATGTAGGCGTGCGGGAGCGTCGGACACGGACGCTTCGACACGGCGGTTCTCGCGAGCTTGGAAAGACGCTCGCCAGCTCGCGCGTGACGCGTCACGCGTGACGCCCCCGGATCCCGTCAGACGGGCGAATGGGTCCGGGAATTCACTACTTCCCGAGGTGCTCGCGGAGGATCCGGAGCATCCGGCGGAGCGGCTCGGCCGCGCCCCAGAGGAGCTGGTCCCCGACGGAGAACGCGGTGAGGTACTCGGGGCCGATGCGCATCTTCCGGAGTCGGCCGATCGCGACGTCGAGCGTGCCGGAGACGGCCGTGGGAGTGAGCCCCGCGAGCGTCTGCTCCTTGGTGTTTTCCACCAGGCGCACCCACTGGTTCTCCTTCACGATGAGCTCGGTGATCTCGTCCATCGGGACGTTCTGCTTCAGCTTGATCGTGAAGCCCTGGGAGTGGCAGCGCATCGCTCCGACGCGGACGCACTGGCCGTCCACCGGGACCGCGGGGGAAAGACCGAGGATCTTGTTCGTCTCGACGAGGCCCTTCCACTCTTCCCGGGTCTGCCCGTGCTCCACGGGCTTGTCGATCCACGGGAGGAGGCTCGCCGCGAGCGGGTGACCGAAGTGCTCCGTCGGTAGCGAGCCGTCCCGCTGCGCCTTCGTCACGGCGCGGTCGATGTCGAGGGCGCTCGACGCCGGATCGGAAAGGAGCGGCGCGGCGATGCGCCCGATCGCGGCCATCTGCTGGACGAGCTCGCGCATGTTGTTCGCGCCCGCGCCCGAGGCTGCCTGGTACGTCATGCTGGTGAGCCACTCCACGTGGCCGGCCTTGAAGAGCCCGGCGAGCACCATCAGCATGAGGCTCACGGTGCAGTTCGGTCCGACGTACGTCTTGATGCCTCGCGCGAGCCCGTTCTGGATCACCGACAGGTTCACCGGATCCAGGATGAGCACGGCCTCGTCCTGCATGCGGAGCGTGGACGCGGCGTCGATGAAGTAGCCGCTCCATCCGCGCGCCCGGAGCTTGCCGTAGACGGCCGTCGTGTAGTCCCCGCCCTGGCAGGAGACGAGCACGTCGTGCTTCTCGAGATCCTCGAGCGAGTGGGCGTCCAGCAGCTTCGACTTGCCCTGGCCCACGTCCGGCGCATCCCCGCCGACGCTCGACGTGGAGAAGAAGGTGGAACGGATCCCGTCGAAGTCCTTCTCCGCCCGCATCCTCTCCATGAGGACCGAGCCGACCATCCCGCGATAACCGATGAAACCTACGGAGAGCATGTGCGTCGTCCGCGAAACCTCGCACGGTCGCCCGAACCCCGCAAGGCGGGAGCTCTAATCCTCCGTGGCTGGGTTCTCGATGCCGGGGGCGAGCTGCTCGTGCGAGAGCCCATCCAGGAACCCGCGAAGCTCGGAAGGCGCCGGGGGCCTGACGACGCTCCAGAGGCGCACGTCCGCGTCGCCGCTCGCGGACGCGATGGTCCGCCCGTCGCGCGACACCGCGATCCCGAACACCGGCGCCGCGTGCCCCTCGAACACGCGGCGCTCGTGGGTCGCGAGATCCCAGAGCTGCACCGTCGCGTCCCCGCTCCCGGTGACGAGGCTCTTCCCGTCGGGGAGGAACGCGAGATCGTGGATCACGGCGGCGTGTCCACGGAGCGACACACAGGACGAATCCCGCACGTCGCAGAGCCAGAGCATGGGCGCGGCGCCGGCGACCGCCACGTGGTTGCCGTCCGGGGAGAACGCGACCCGACGAGCGCCGGAGAGCGGCGCGAGCTTCGTCTTCTCGCCGGTCGCCGGGTCCCACACGAGGACGGAGTCGTCCGCCGACGCGGAGGCGAGCCGCTTTCCGTCGGGAGAGAAGGAGACGCCCCAGACCTCGTCGGTGTGGCCCCGGAGGACGCGAATCGGAGCGCCGGTGTTTCCGTTCCACAGGCGGACGGTGGAGTCCCGGCTCGACGTCGCCAGGAGCGCCCCGGACGGATCGAACGCGACCCCGGTGACGTCGTGGTCGTGCTCGAGGACCGCTGGCGGGCCCCCGCTCTCGACGGACCAGAGCCGGGCGGTGTGGTCCTCGGATCCCGACGCGAGGTGCTTCCCGTCCGGGGAGAACGCGAGCTCCTCCACGTCGTCTCCGTGCCCGGAGAGCACGCGCACCGCGTCCGAGTCGACGGACCAGAGCCGCACGGTGCGGTCGTCGGAGGACGACGCCACCAGCTTTCCATCCGGGGAAAACACGACGCGATACACGTGATCGGTGTGTCCCGCTAGGACGCGGCTCGCGCCCGTGTCCACCTGGAAGATGCGCACGGTGTCGTCGTGGCCGCCGGACGCGACGAGCTTTCCGTCCGGCGAGAACGCGACGGCATGGACGCCCACGCGATGACCCCGGAGGACGCGCCGCTCGTGGGTGTGGTGCGCGCTCCAGATGCGGACCGTCTTGTCCCAGGAGGCGCTCGCGAGGTGCGTGCCGTCGGGTGAGAAGGCGAGCGCGACCACGACGTCGCCGTGCCCGCGGAGGAGCGTGCTCACGTCCGTGGCGAGGTCCCGCACCCGTACCGTCTTGTCCCAGCCGGTCGACGCGAGGTAGCGGCCGTCGCCGGAGAACGCGAGGGCGGCGACGCGCTCGCCGTGCTCGCTCACGACTCTCGCCGTCTTCGTGACGAGGCTCCAGAGGCGCACGCGGCCGCTCATGCCGGCGGAGGCGAGCGACGCGCCGTCCGGGGAGAACGCGAGCGTCGAGAGCGTCGCCCCGTCGCCGTCGAGCGATACGGGGACGCCGCCGGCGACCGGCCAGAGCCGGACCACGCCGTCGTCCCCCGCGGTCGCGATGGTTCGGCCGTCGGGCGAGAACGCCGCTGCACGGACCGAGCCGCCCCGCGCGTCGAGGACGCGCTCCACGCCGCTCCGGAGGTTCCAGAGGTGGACCGCGCCGCCGTGACTCCCCGAGAGCAGTTCCCGTCCGTCGGGAGAGAACGTGCAGAAGACGTCGCGGTCGGGCGCCCATTTGCGGGACTCCGAGGTGTCCCCGGCGGGGTCCCACACGCGCGTCTCCCCGTCGTTCGCCGAGGAGCAGAGTCTCGTCCCGTCGTGCGAGAACGCGATCCACTTCACGGGCGCGTGATGCCCGGTCAAAGTCCGGATCGGTGTTCCGTCGCGCCCGTGGAGGCGGATCGTGCCGTCGTAGCTCGCGGAGGCGAGGAGGGCGGAGTCCGGCGAGAACGCGACCCGCGTGACGCGATCGGCGTGCCCGGGGAGCTCCGTGGCCGTGCCCGTCTCGGCGTTCCAGAGGACGACTCGCTTGTCCTCACCGCCCGTCGCGACGAGCTTCCCGTCGGGCGAGTATGCGACCGTCGTCACCGGGCCCTGGTGCCCGCGGAGCACGGTCTCCGCGACGCCGCGCTCCTCGGCCCAGGCCGCGATGGTCGCTGCTCCCGGGGGAGACGTCCGGGGCCGCTTGAGCCAGGCCACGCTTCGAGTGGGGTCCCGATCGAGGAGCGCGCGGGCCTTCTCCACGAGGAGCTCGTCGACGCGCCGTTCGGCGTCCCCGCGCGCCGTGGCCTCCGCCGCGGCGCTCTTCTGCGCGTGATCCCGCTCTTCCGCGATGCGCGCGACGCTCTCCGTTCCGAACACGGCGAGGGCGAGCAGCGCCACCAGGACCGTGACGACGACCGCCCGCTGCCGCTCGAAGAAGCGCCGGGTGAGCTCCCACAGGCCGTACCGGTAGGTGCCCACGAGGCCGCCCGTCGCGAAGCGACGGAGCTCCTCCGCGAGCTCCCGCGCCGTCGGATACCGGTCCTCGGGCTTCCTCGCCATCGCCTTCTCGACGATCGCGACGAGGTCCCGCGGCGCGTCGGGCACGCGGGCGAGGAGCGGCGCGGGCGCCGCCGCGCGCACGCGTCCGACGACCTCGTCGCTCGAGAACTCGGCGTACGGGCTCTGTCCCGAGATCACGTGATAGAGGACCGCGCCGATCGCGTAGACGTCCGCCGTCGTGTCGATGAACTCACCGGCGGCCTGCTCCGGCGGCATGTAAGCGGGCGTTCCGACCACCACGCCGACCGCGGTCTCGTCCGCCGCAGCGGTCGGGTCGGGAGCCTCGACGCCGGGGGCGTCGGGGTCGTCCCGGTGCTTGGCGAGACCCCAGTCGATGACGACCGTCTCGCCGAACGCGCCGACGAGCACGTTCGACGGCTTCAGATCACGGTGGACCACCGCCCGGCTGTGCGCGTAAGCCGTCGCTTCCGCGACGTCGACCAGCACCGGGATCAGCGCGAGACGGTCGACGAGGGTCCGCGCCTCGGACAGCGCCTTGGCGAGGGTGCGTCCCTCGACGAGCTTCATCGCGTAGAAGGGGAGCCCGCTCGGCCATCGCCCTGCCTCGTAGATGGGCACGATGTTCGGGTGGGCGAGCTCGGCCGTGATCCGGATCTCCCGCAGGAACCGGCGGATGGACGCCGGGTCCTCCCGGCGAAGCTCCTTGATCGCGACGTCTCGATCGAGGCGAACGTCCCGCGCCCGCAGGATCCGGCCGATGCCGCCCCGCGCAATTTCCCCGCCGAGCTCGTACAGGTCCGGAGAGACGACGAGCTCGGACGACCCCGCACGGGCCGGCGGGGGCACCCGCGGCGTTTCCGTCCCGCGCGGATCTTCCGCCAGCGTGCCGCCGAGCGTCGCGCCCAGCTCTTCGTCGTCCGCGGCGCGCCGCATGCTCACGACCGCTCTAGCTTGGGGAGAAATCGTTCGCAACGCGCCGTGCCGCCATGCGTCGTACCGGCGCGGCAAAGCCACGTCGCGGCGCGCCTTTGTCCCCTCCCGTCGGACGCGGTATGAAAAGCGGAGTGCCGGCAGAAAAGCGACCCCCTGGCGCCCCCAAACGGGACCAGCCCCGAGCAGACCGGACACCCGTGTCGACCTCGGGCGTCGTCGTTCGTTCCCAGCACGCTCAGCATCAGCGTCGCTCGGAGCCGCCGCTCCAGCCCTACCAGGCGCGGCTCGACGTCGAGATGGACGACACGGCCGTGAGCAAGGTGAGGGACCCTTCCGTCTCCATCAGCCTCTCCGCGGAGGGATTCGTTCCCGAGCGGCGACCCGAACGCACGGAACGCCTGCGCGGTGAAGCGATCCGGTCCGTCGTGCTCGGCACGCTGCTCGGCGCGCTCCTCGTCGTCCTGACGGTGCTCGTCGTCCGCGCGTTCTCCAACTGACCAAACCGCGACGTGCCCCAGCTCGCAGGTGCTCGCCGTCGGCTGCGCGCCTGCGGTCTTCCCCTTGCCCTCGCCAGGCGAGGTCGGGGAAGACCGGCGAGGTGAGCGCGCCGAACCGGCTCGTTCCAGAGTCGCGCCCGGGAGACGCGAGCGACGAGCGTTGCCTCGTGTCGGGCGCGATGCTTCCGGAGGAGTGATGCCGGCGCGTTCGGTGTTCGTGGAAGGAACGACGGAGGGCCGCCCTGCGCCGGCATCACTCTTCCGAAAGCCTGAGTTCGGTCCCTGCCGTGCCCCGGAGCCGCCTCGAGACCGCAGTGTACGTCAGCCCTCGCTTCGCAGACCTCTCGGGATTTCTTCGAACCGGCTTTCGAGAGAGCGACGACGGCGAAGAGTGCCCTCGGCACTGGCGAAACTCCGAGAACGGCTCGCCGTCGACGCTCTCTCGGAAGCACACACCCCGCGATGTCCCGTCACGTCGCGTGGCGCTACCGAGGGTGTGCGCCGGATCTCCGCGGCAGGACGCTGACCGCCCCATGGCGGCGCGGAGCCCGGGCTTCCGGGCGAGCACCGACATCGGGGGCGGTCGGCAGCGCTCGGCGAGGGCTGCCGGGTGGGGCATCCCCGAATCTTTCAGTTCGCGCAGGGGAGGTTCTGCCGCGGGCTGCCGTCCGCGTACGTCGCGGCGGAGCAGACGCCCTTCCGACCGGTGTCCCGCTGCGTGCTCGGCTCCGTCGGCGAGCAGATGGAGTCCGTTCGGCCGCAGTCCGAGTCGCAGTCGCAGAGCTTCGCGCAGTAGCCGAGGTCCCCGAGGCCGGAGCCGCGCGGCTCGATCAGGCAGTATGTGTCGTACGGCGGCCCGTCGTCCCGGTTCTCGCCGCATCCGACGGCGCCGAGCGTGCAGGCACCCGAGCACTCCGAGTACGAGGCGTTGTGCTCGAGGCAGCCACCCGTGCACGAGACCGAGGGCGTGCACGCGGCGCCGATGGGCGAGCCCGTCGGGGCGAGGTCCGCGCAGAGGCCGGTGGAGAGGTTGCAGTGCCGCGGGGCGCACTCGCCGTCGTTCTGGCACGCGGGCCGGCAGTAGCCCTTGCCGCTGCCCGCCGTCTGCTCCGTGCAGGCGAGATCTCCTCGGCTCCGGCACTTGTCGTCGTCGGCGCCGGGGTTTCCGAGCGCGCAATTCGGGAAGCAGTAAGAAGCGCTCCCCTTGTCGGCCGGGTCCGACAGGACGCACGTGCTCTTCGGATCGAGCTTCGTGCACGTCGAAGCGTCCTTCGTGCAATCCGCGCTGCAGAGGCCGTTCCCGGGGCCCTCGCCCCCGAGCTTCGTCGTCGTCGAGCCGAGGCAGATCATTCCGGGTCGGCATTCGTCGTCCGTCAGGCACTCGGCCCCGAGGAGGCCCGAATGCGGCCCTTTCTCGGCCAGAGCTCCGCCGTCCCCGGTACCTTGCTGCTGCGCGCAGATGCACCCGTCGAACCCGGCGCCGTCCGCGCGACACACCTGGTGACCGGTGCAGCCGTTCTCTCCGGCGCAGGAGATGGATTGTCCGGGCGTGCAGCCGCCGCCGTTTCCCTTGGTCTCCCCGCAGGAAGCCACCGAAATCAGGAGGAACGCGAGCCAGGGCGTCGACTTCATGAACCTCTGTCTGCAGTACCGGAGCGGTGAGTTCCGTCTCGAGGGGACGCGTGCGGTCCGGCCGTCGGGACTCCGCTCAGGCGCACAGTGTTCAATACCACGGCCACCGAAAAGCGTCCTATCGTTCTTCGGATGGGCACGGGCTCTCCGTCGAGGGGAAGCGGCAGCGGCAGCGGCAGCGGCAGCGGCAGCGGCAGCGGCACGCTGAAGCTCCCCGAACGGTTCGGACCGTTCGTGCTCGAGCGGCGGCTGGCGACGGGCGGGGAGGCGGAGGTGTTCCTGGCGCGGCCGTCGGTCGGCAACCGCCCCGCGGCGCGGTTCGTCATCAAGCGGCCGCTGCCGGGCGCGGATCGGGATCGGGCCTTCCAGGTGCTCACTCGGGAAGCCGAGCTTCACCAGTGCGTCCGCCATCCGAACGTCGTGGAGGTGTTCGGCGCGGGCATGGTGCAGGACCGGCCGTATCTCGCGATGGAATACGTCGACGGCGTGGACGTATTCCGCCTCCTTCGCACGGCGGAGAGCGAAGGGACGCGGCTCCCGGTCGAGGTCGCGGTGTACATCGCGCGCCGAACGGCCGACGCGCTCGAGAGCGTCCACGAAGCGGCCTCCGCCGAGGGGCCGCTCGGGCTGGTCCACGGGGACATCTCGCCGTCGAACGTCTACGTGTCCGCCGCGGGCGACGTGAAGCTCGGCGATTTCGGCATCGCGCGCATCTCCGAGACTTTGGATCCGGACGCCCTCGGCGGGGAGGTGAAGGGGAAGTGGGGGTACGTCGCCCCCGAGGTCCTCGAGGCCGGACAGTACGACCGGCGCGCCGATCTGTTCTCCCTCGCCGCCATGCTCGGGGAGATGCTCCTCGGCGAGAGCATCTTCCCCGGTTCGAGCCAGCTCGCGGTGCTGCTCGCGATCCGCGAGGCGAACATCGCGCCGCTCCGGCGTCGACAGGACGAGTTCCCGAAGGGGCTCTTCGACGTGCTCGAGCGCTCGCTCGCGCGGGACCCGCAGGATCGACCGGAATCCGCCGCGCTCGTCTCGGCGGCGCTCGCGCCGTACGAGACGAAGTCGGAGCCCGAGGTTCGCGAGGCCCTCGGCGTGTGGGTGGGATATGCGCGAGATCCCGCGCGGATCGCCGCCAAGGTCGAAGGGCGCCTCCGCGACTCGATGGCGCGCCTGAAGGCCGCCCGGGCCATCGCGAGCTCCGAGAGCGGGGAAGCGGCCGTCGCGCCCTCCACGCGGGCCCCGCCGCGAGACGCCGTCCACGTGATCCGCGCGAGCGGCGAGGTGCTCGAGAATCTGCCGCTCGCGAAGGTCATCGCGATGATCGCGACGGGCGACCTCGACGGCCACGACGAGGTGTCCCTCCTCGGCGAGAAGCACCGTCGCATCCAGGACGTCGAGGAGCTCGCGCGGCACATGCTCCCCTCCACCACGACGACGACCGGCGTGCTCTTCGGCCATGGGCCGCCCGACTACGCCGCGACGCTCGACACGACGCCGATGATGGAGATCCTCGCGCGCCTCCGCGAAAAGAGCGAGACGGGCGTGCTCTTCGCGGAGCAGGTGACCACGAGCGGTCCTTCGTCCGTACGGAAGGAGATCTACCTGCGCGGTGGGAGGCTGCACCACGTCGCGTCGTCCGCTCGGGAGGAGCTCCTCGGGGAGTACCTGGTCCGCCGCGGCAAGATCACGCGCGCGGCGCTCGACTCGGCGCTCGCGAACCTCGGCGATCACGGCGGGCGCCTCGGGGACACGCTCGTCGCGATGCGCCTCGTCGAGGTGATGGATCTCTTCCGCGCCATCCGGGATCAGGGCCGCGATCGCGTGGCCCAGCTCTGCGCGTGGAAGACCGGCCGCGCCACGTTCTATCGCGGAGCGGAGCCCGGCGCGGTCCAGTTCCCGCTCGACCTCGACCTCGCGAGCGCGATGATGTCGGGAGCGATGGTCGCGAGCGAGGGCAAGCCCGAATCCTTGCTTCCATCGCTCGCCGCGCACGTGGTGCCCGGACCCCGGGCGGTCCTCTCGGCCGAGCGAACGGAACGGGGGACGGCCCCCGCATCCCTGCAAGCGATTCCAGGCCTCGTTCACGGCGCCCCGCGCGTTTCGGACGCCGTCCGGATCCTCACCCAGCCCAAGGGGGGCGGGCGCGGCCCCTCCGAACGAGAAGCGTATGCGGCGCTCGCGGTCGCGCACACGCTCGGCTGGGTCGCGTTCGCCGAAGACTGATCGGTCTCCCCTTTTTTGTGGCCATGGTAGCCTCGCGCCCGTCCCGGCGCGGCCGATGGACGGAGGAGTCAGCTTCACATGCGCACGCAGAAGAACGTTCTCAAGCACGGAGCCATCGTTTCGGTCGTCACCTTGCTCGCCATCCCGGCGTTCACCGAGGGTTGCAAGAAAATGCCGGGGGGCGGTGCGATGCCGGCGGTCCCGGGCGCGCCCGGTGGCGGGAGCTGTCCGCAGTCCGCCGACGACGTCGCGAAGGCGTCCTTCGGCCTGGACGCGCAGCTCGAAAGCAAGGTGAAGGCCGGCCTCAGCGCCGCGCTCTCCCTCAAGGAGGTCTCCGCGAAGCTCGAGGCGGACGTGACGGCTGCCTGCACGCAGCTCGCGAAGGATCTCGGAGCGACCGACGCGGACATCGCGCCGAAGGCTCAGGGCCCGGGCAAGGGCGCGGAAGCGGCGTGCCAGGCGGCCGTGAAGGTCCTCGGCGACTTCAAGGCGAAGGCGAAGGGCAAGATCGAGGTCAAGGCGAAGGAGCCTCGCTGCACCGCCTCGATGGACATGATGGCCGACTGCGCCGCGAAGTGCGACGCGACGGTGAAGCCCGGCTCCGCGAGCGTCTCGTGCGAGGGCGGCAAGCTCGCCGGCTCCTGTGACGCCGAGTGCAAGGGCACCTGCACCGTCCAGGCGGGAGCGCAGTGCACGGGCACCTGCAGCGGCGAGTGCAAGGGCTCGTGCGAGGCCGGCTTCAGCGGCAAGTGCGACGGCAAGTGCGACGGCAAGTGCGACGGCAAGAACACGAAGGGCAAGTGCGCGGGCACCTGCGACGGCAAGTGCGAGGCCGGCGCGAGCGGCTCTTGCTCCGGCGAGTGCAAGGGCTCGTGCAGCGCGTCCTGCGACGTCCAGGCGAAGGGCAAGTGCGACGGCGAGTGCACGGGCGAGTGCAGCGTGCAGATGAAGGCCCCGAAGTGCACCGGCGAGGTGAAGCCTCCGCAGATGAGCGCCGACTGCAAGGCGAGCTGCGACGCGAAGATGTCCGCGAACCTGGAGTGCACGCCGCCCTCCGTGTCCGTGGAGATCACGGGCGCGGCGGACGCCGAGGCCGCGGCGAAGCTGAAGACGGTGCTCGCGAAGGACCTCCCGGCCCTCCTCAAGGTCACCATGGGCATGAAGGCGAGCGCCGAGAAAGCCGCGGCGTCCGTGAAGGGCACCGTCGAGGGGATCCAGGCGGTCGTGAAGGGCAACGCGGACGCCGCGCTCAAGGTGGGCGCCTGCATCGCGGCGTCCGTCGAGGCACAGGTCCAGGCGAGCATGTCGATCGACGTCTCGGTCCACGCGAGCGCGAGCGCCTCGGCGAGCGCGTCCGGCAGCGCGGGCTGAGCAATCGACCCACGAAAATGACGAACGGGCGGATCCGCAAGGGTCCGCCCGTCTTCGTTGTGCGCGGAACTACCGTGCGCCGCTTCCCGAACGGCAGCCGAACACCGTCTCCACGACGCCGGACGCGAGTTTCTTGCAGGAGTTCTTGCAGAGCTCGATCTCCTTCGGCGCCGCCGGGCTGTCGTAGTACCAGCCGACGCCCGCGCCCACGTTGCAGTCGCCCAGGCCGTTCAGCTTCGGGAGCTCCTCGGTCACGCCGGTCGAGTTCGACGTGTAGCGGACGAGCACCAGGTTCGGGTCCAGGGTCTGCTTGGGATCCGACGGCTCCGGGATCGGCAAGTTGCACTCGAGGGGCTTTCCCGAGATGCCGAGGAGCGCTTCCGTGAACGCGGCGCCGACGTCGCCGTCGGAGATCAGGAAGGGTTCACCCGAGCCGCCGGCCTCGGAGATCGTGCGCAGATTCTCGCCGTCCTGGCCGAGGTTGAACCCGACGACGAACGTCCACACGGGCGGGTCCGTCTCGAAGGCCGTCTTCGCGAGCGCGGCGATGTCCGTGATCTGTCGTGGGTCGCATTCCGTCGGAAAACCGTCCGTGACGAGCACGACGATGGGCGCGCGTCCGGGGTGTGTCCCGGCCCACGCCTTCATGTGCTGGATGGCACCCGAGAGCGCGGGCCCCGTCGGCGTGAACGTCGACGGCGCGTGTGCGTCGACCGAGGCCCCGATCGCCGCGGCGTTTCCGGGAAGCGGCGCGAGCTCCACGTCCGGCGTCTCGTAGTGGGCGGTGCACGAAGCAGGCTCGACGCCATCGAGCGGGAAGTACTGGATCCCCACGTTCATCCCGGATGCGCGCGGGTCGTTCACGAATCGCTTCACGGCCGCCTGAGCGGCGCCCCACCACGTTCCCGTGCCGTCCGGCAGTGGATCCGACATGGACGAGGATTGATCGAACATGACGTAGAGGTCCGCCGGCAGGACCTCGATGGAGTGCGCCTCTCCGACGCAGACGCCGCCCCCGTCGACGCCGAAGGCGTTCCGGCCACCGACGCCCGGACCTTCGCCGCCGCCCCCGGTGCAGAACGGCTCGCACCCGGAGCCGCTCCCGCCCGTCCCCGTGCCTCCTCCCTGTTCGACTGCGGTCAATCTCGGAGTCTGGTCCACGGCGTTGCTGCTGCACGCCATGCCGAAAAATGCCGCTCCGAACAGAGCCCACTGCGTTCGAGCCATGACTCGTCTCCCTTCGCCATCGACGATAGGGGGAGGCGACCGGCCGCGCGAGGCGGCCCAAAGTGCACCCCGTTCAGCGGCTCGCCGGCGGTCGCGTCGGCGGACAGTGGACGCGAAGCTCGAGCGTGTTCGTGTCGCTCTCCGCGCACGTCCCCGGACAGGTGACCACCCTCGTCGGAGCAGCGGGCGGGTCGAAGTAGAACCCCTGACCTCCGCGCGCGGCGCATTCGTCCACGGAGGCGACGCTCGGGACGTCCGTGGCGGCTCCGCCGGTCTTCGGGATCCGCCGCAGCGAAACCAGCGACGGATCGAACGCGCCGCCGTCCGCAAGGCGCGCAAGCTCGAACACGCACTTGAGTGGAGATACGGAGATGGAGAGCATCGCGCTCGAGAGGGCCGTGGGTAGAGAGAGAGACGTCATGAGGACGGCGGCGCCCGTGCCGCCCGCCGCGGCGATCGTGTCCAGGTTTTCGCCGTTCGCTCCGAGGTTCAGCCCGACGACGAACGTCCGGACGCGAGGCTCCGTGGTGGCGGCCGTGCGCGCGACGGCCGCGATGTCCGCGATCTGCTGCGGGGCGCACTCGGTCGCGAAGCCGTCCGTCACGAGGACCACGACGGGCACGCGGTCCGGATGACTCGTGGCCCACGTCTTCATGTGGCCGAGCGCACCCGTGAGCGCGGGTCCGGTGGGCGTGAATCCGAAGGGCGAGTGTTTTCCAATCGATTGCGTCAGCGCGTCGGCATTCCCCGGCAGCGCGCCGAGGTCCACTTCGGGCGTCGCGTAGTCGGCGCCGCACGACGCGGGCGCCTCGCCGGCGAGCGGGAAGTACTGGATGCCGACCGACATTCCGGCCGCCCGAGGGTCCCCGACGAAGGCGGAGAGTCCGGTTTCGAGCGCGCCCCACGCCGAGCCCCCGCCGTCCGTCACGACGTCGCCCATGGAGGAGGACTGATCGACCATCAGGTAGACGTCGATCGCCGAGAGCGCCACCGGCTCCATCTCCGCGCGGTAGGCGTCCCCGACGCAGAGCCCCGAGTCCCGGGACGTCGCGTCGATCTCGAGGGGGCCGCTCGATGAGCCGCTCGCGTCGACGGACGTGCATCGCTCCGCGACGCACCGCTCGTGCGAGGGGCAATCCTGGTCGACCGAGCACTTCCACCAGTTCGTGTTGGAGCCGCCCTCGTTCTGGCCCGACGTGCAGCCGAGCGCGACGACGAGCGCGGCGAGCGCCGACCAGCCGCCGCGGAACCCCTTCGCATTTCCCGACGTCACGGCGCCACCTCGTCCCGATCCGATTCTTCCACGTACTGTCCCGAGTAGAACCAGATCCGCTCGAGATCCGGCTCCGCGATCGGATGGGCGCGGTTGTGAGCCTCGACCTCGTTCCAGAGCTCGTTCACCTCCGCGCGGACCCGGGGCAAGAGCTCGCGGACCCGCGCGCGATGGGGGTGCTCCCGGGTGACGTGGAAGCTCACCGTGAGGCCGCCCGTGGCGTCGTCGGCGGAGGAGCGCTTCTGTCCCGTGCGCACCTTCGCGGCGATCGCGTTCGCGACGGCCCGGAAGTGATCCAGGACGGCGGCCTCCCAGCCCATCTCCGCGCCGACGGGCACGACGAGCGGCCGCGCCGAGAGCTTCGCGGACTCACCGTCGCCGTCGCGAGTGATCCGGCCATCCCGGACGAGGCGCTCCACGGCGCTCGCGACGGCTTCCGGTCGGAGTCGAAGCGCCGCGGCGAGTTCCTGCACGGTGATCCCCGGCATTCCACGCACGGAGAGCCAGGCGACGGCCGCCGCCGAGTCCTCGTCGTCGCTCTCGACGAGCGCGCGCCGCTCGGCGTCCGTCGTCGGACCGTAGACCGCGCTCGCGCCGCGGCCCGTCACGTGAACGAGCCCGCTCCCGACCAGATCCGTCAGCACGCCGATGACCTCCCGCTCGCCGTCCAGCGAAAATCGGCGGAGGAGCTCCTGTCGCGTCATGCTCTCGCGCTCGGACACCGCGTCCAGGATGGCCTCCCAGAGCGTGCGGTCGTTCACGCTGCGGCTCCCTTCGAGCCGGGCGACCTTCTTCTGGTAGGCGCGGAGCGCCAGCCCGAACATGTCGGCCGCGACTTTCCGCCCGACCCCCTGGGCCTCGATCTCCCGCGCGAGGGAGAGGAACACCTCGTCCGCCACGTGGGCGAGCGGCGCGCGGATCCCCGCGGCCGTCGAGAGCTGGCCGAGGAGGACCGTCGTCTGCCGCACGATGAAGTCGATGAGGAGCCGGGTATTCACGTGCGCCCACCTGGCAGTCTACCCGGGCCCCCGGCCGGATTGGGGCGGCCGAAAGTGCACCCCGAACGGGGTCGGGCGCGTCGCATGGTCGGGCGGCGGAGGAGCGAATCCCGCGAACGCGTGGGGGCTCGCTCGAGCGACATTCCAAGACGGAATAGCCACCTGGACGACGGCGGAGCGGAAATTCCACGGCCTTCGCGATGCGCCCGACATTCCAAGACGGAATAGCCACCTGGACGACGGCAGAGCCGAAATTCCGCGGCTTTCACGATGCACCCGACATTCCAAACTGGAATGGCCACCCGGAAGCGCGGTCCCCGCGGAATCTCCGCGTTTTCTGGAACGCGACGACATTCCGTTTTGGAATATCGCGCTGCGGATCCCCCCTCGTTTGGGGTTCACGGCGCTGCTACCGGCGGTGCCCCGAGCGAGCCCATGCCCCGGTACACCTCGTCGGAGTCGCTGCACCGTCGGATGCCGGCGAATTCCTGAGTCCCCACGAGCGGCCGACGGCGGGCCGCGGAGCGCTCGGCCCTGCGCCTAGAAGCTGATCCCCGCGTCCAGCATCCCGCCGTCCACGACGTACGTCTGCCCCGTGACGTACGCGGATGCGTCGCTCGCGAGGAAGAGCGCCATGCCGGCGATGTCGTCGGGTTTGCCGACGCGGCGGACGGGGGCGCGCTCCGTCATGTTCTTCACGAGGCCTTCGTTGGCGAGGAGCGCGCCCGCGAAGTACGTGTCCACGAGACCGGGCGCGATGGCGTTGATGCGGATGCCGGAGCCGCCGAGCTCGACGGCGAGCGTCTTCGTCATGGAAATCACCGCGGCCTTGCTCATGCCGTAGACGCCCTGCGCGACGGCGGCGGTCATTCCCGCGATGCTCGCGACGTTCACGATGGCGCCGGGCGCGTTGCGAGACAACAGGTGCCGCACCACGGCGCGCGTCGCGATGAAGTAGCCCTTCGTGTTCACCTCGAAGGTCTTCTCCCAGGCGCCGAAATCGACGCCCATCATCGGGCCGAAGTAGGGGTTCGCGGCCGCGTTGTTCACGAGGACGTCCACCTTGCCGAACTTCGAGACGGTCGCGGCGACGAGCGCCTCGATCTGATCTTCCTTGCCGGCGTGGCACACGATCGGCTCCGCGACGCCGCCTGCCGCCTCGATCTTCTTCGCGACGGCGACGAGGCCGTCCATCTTGCGGGAAGAGACGACGACCTTCGCGCCGCGGCGCGCGAAGGTCTGGGCGATGGCTTCGCCGATGCCGCGGCTCGCGCCGGTGACGATGGCGACCTTGCCGTCGAGGGTCATGTCGGGGTTCGCTCTGGGCGTTTCCAAGGGGCCTCCGGGGTGCTTTCTCTCGGGCGAATCAGCCGTGCTTCGCGAGCTCGATCTTCGCGATCGACTCCAGGTGGACTTCGTCGGGCCCGTCCGCGAAGCGGAGCGTGCGGATGTTCGCCCAGGCCGCGGCGAGCTCGAAATCCTGGGAGACGCCGCCGCCGCCGTGGACCTGGATGGCGCGGTCGAGGACGGCGAGCGCCATGCTGGGAGCGACCACCTTGATGGCCGCAATTTCGGCCTTCGCGACCTTGTTCCCGACGGTGTCCATGCGGTGCGCGGCGTGGAGCGTCAGGAGCCGGGCCTGGTCGATTTCGATGCGGGACCGGGCGATGTCCTGCCGGACGGACCCCATCTCCGCGAGCTTCTGCCCGAACGCGACGCGGGAGAGGGCGCGCTTGCAGAGCGCTTCGAGCGCGCGTTCCGCGACGCCGATGGTCCGCATGCAATGGTGGATGCGTCCCGGACCGAGCCGGCCCTGCGCGATCTCGAACCCCCGGCCTTCACCCAGGAGGAGGTTCGACGCGGGAACGCGCACGTCCTTGAACTCGATTTCCGCGTGGCCGTGAGGAGCGTGGTCGTAGCCGTACACGGAGAGCATCCGCTTGATGGTCACGCCCTTCGTGTCCCGCGGGACGAGGATCATCGACTGCTGCCGGTGCTTCGGCGCGTTCTTGTCCGTCTTTCCCATGAAGATGAAGATCTTGCAGCGCGGGTCGCCGGCGCCGGAAGACCACCACTTGCGGCCGTTGATGACGTAGTGGTCGCCGTCCTTCCGGACGTCCGACTGGATGTTCGTCGCGTCCGACGACGCGACGTCGGGCTCGGTCATGCAGAACGCCGAGCGGATCTCTCCGGCGAGGAGCGGCGCCAGCCACTGCTTCTTGTGGTCCTCCGTGCCGTAGCGCTCGAGCACCTCCATGTTGCCCGTGTCCGGCGCGGAGCAGTTGAACACCTCCGCCGCGAAGGGCACACGCCCCATGATCTCGCAGAGGGGCGCGTATTCGAGGTTCGAAAGGCCCGCTCCGCGGGTGCTGTCCGGCAGGAACAAATTCCAGAGCCCCGCGGCCTTCGCCTTCGGCTTCAGCTCCTCGATGACCGGGAGGGGCTGCCAGCGGTCCTTCGCGTCCCGGAGCTCCTGATAGAAGCGCGCCTCGCTCGGGTACACGTGCGCGTCCATGAACGCGAGGAGACGCTGCTGATAGTGCCTGGCCTTGTCTGACGGCTCGAACATGGGGAGGAGTCTACCGCGGTCAATTCCGACAAAGGCGCGTCACGGCATTCCGGAGCAATTCCAGGCCGACTTCTCCGTCGAGGGTCAGGATGGACTCGGGGTGGAACTGCACCGCCGCGAGCGGGAGCGACGTGTGCTCGACCGCCATGATGACGCCGTCTTCGCTCTCGGCCGTCGCTCGGAGCACGCTCGGGAGCTTCTCCCGGATGGCGTAGAGCGAGTGGTACCGGCCCGCGCGGAACCGTTGCGGGAGCCCGTCGAAGAGCACGCTGCCGCCGCCCGCGACCCGGATCTCCGAGGGCTTGCCGTGTACCGGGTACGAGAGCACGGCGAGCTCCCCGCCGAAGTGCTCCACCATGCCCTGGAGACCGAGGCACACGCCGAACACCGGGAGCCGCCGCTCGAGCGCCGCCGCGATCGTCCCCGAGACGTCGAAGTCCGTCGGAGATCCCGGCCCCGGCGAGAGCACGACGAGGTGAGGGGACAGCTCGTCGATCGCGCTCTTCGGGAATCCGGCCCGGAGAGTGGTCACTTCCGCGCCCGTCTGGCGCAGGTAGTTCGCGAGCGTGTGCACGAAGGAGTCCTCGTGATCCACGAGGAGGATCTTCTTGCCGGAGCCGCCGCCCGTCGCCCGCGTCACGGGCGCCTTCTTCGGCGGTTCCACGCCTCGGACGGCGTCCAGGAACGCGGACGCTTTCACGCGCGTCTCCCGCTCCTCCGCGTCCGGCACGGAATCGTAGAGGAGCGTCGCGCCGGCGCGGACCTCCGCCAGGCCGCCCGAGAGCCGGACGGTGCGCAGGGTGAGCCCGGTGTTCACCGTGCCGTCGAAGCCGAGCACGCCGATCGCGCCTCCGTACCAGAGGCGAGCGCTCTTCTCGTGGTCCTCCACGAACTGCATCGCCCAGGACTTCGGCGCGCCCGTGACCGTCACGGCCCACGTGTGCGTGAGGAAGGCGTCCAGGCCGTCGAATTCGTCCCGGAGCGTGCCCTCCACGTGGTCCACCGTGTGGATGAGCCGCGAGTAGAGCTCGATCTGGCGCCTCCCGATGACGCGCACGGAGCCCGGCACGCAGATCCGGCTCTTGTCGTTCCGGTCGACGTCCGTGCACATGGTGAGCTCGGACTCTTCCTTCCGCGAAGCGAGGAGCTCGCGGATGCGCTCCGCGTCCTCCACGGCGTCCCGGCCTCGCGGGATCGTCCCGGAAATCGGACAGGTCTCGACGCGCTTTCCTTCGACGCGGACGTACATCTCCGGCGAAGCACCGACGAGGCATTCGTCGTCCCCGAGGTTCAGGAACAGGCCATAGGGCGCCGGGTTCCGCTCGCGAAGGCGACGGAAGATCGCGGACGGCGGCGACTCGCACGGCTCACGGAACGTTTGTGAGAGCACGACCTCGAACAGGTCCCCGCGCTTGAACGCCGCGCGCGCTTTCTCCACCGCCGCCGCGTACTCGCCCTCGCCGTGATCCGAGCCGGCCTTCACGCCGGACGAGGGAACGTACGCCGACTCCGCGCCGTCACGCGGGAGCCCGCGCGTCGCCCGTCCGTCGATCTCGAAGTCGTACGAGTAGCGCATTGCGCGCTCCTTCCGGTGATCCACGACGACGAGCTCGTCCGGCAGGAAGAGCACGAGATCTCGCTGCTTCGGGGAACGGACGAGCTTTTCCTCGACCGACTCGAACTGGAACGCGAGGTCGTACCCGAAGGCCCCGTAGAGCCCGAGGTGGATGTCGTCCGGGCTCCGGAAGGCGTCGATGACGGCGCGGAGCACCGAGAACACGCTCGGCTGCTTGCTCCGTTGCTCCTCGGGTACGCGCGCGGTCGGAACCCGGAGCTCGAACGTGAAGCTCTGCTCGCCCGCCGTCTCCTTCGCGATTGCGTCCGATTTCCGCGCGGCCGCGACCACGACGGGCAGGAGCAGCTCCCCGCGCGCGTTCAGCGCCTTCACCGTGAGCGTCCGCCCGCGGGATTCGAGGACGAGCGGCGGATCGGCGAAGCCGAGGTCCCACCGCGTGTACCGCCCCGGGTAGTCGTAGCTCGAGGAGAGCAGCACGCCGCGGCGCCGATCGAGCCGATCGATGAGCTCCTCGATGGCAGCCTTGCCGTCGATCTCCTCCGAGCCACGGGAGACGGAGATGCCGCTCTTCGTGCGGTATCGCTCGTAGGCCGAGCGCGGGTCGATGATGTCTTTCACGTGTGTCTCCGCTGGGTTTTTCGAGCCGTTTCCAGGGGGGCGACACGTCCAAAACGAACCGAGCCGCCTCTCCGAGAGGGGCGGCTCGACGTCACGAGCTCTCAGGCCGCCTCTCTACAAGGGCGACCGCCACCAACCACGAACGGACGTCGGGAGGGCGGTGAGCATGGGGAGAGAATGCCATGACGGAGATTTTCGTCAAGAGGCCATTCTGCCGGGGGGCGACGGAGCGGTTCGGTCAGATTCCGCTCACGGCGAGTCCGCTCGCCCGCGCCGCGCGCCCGAGTCGACGGTCGTGCGTGAGAACGGCGACTTGCTCGTCGTCTATCTTCCCGTCGAGCCGGCATCGATCGATCACTCGGCCCACTTCGACCGCCAGAATGCGCGAAACGTAAGCGTCCCGGATCGACGACCACTCCTCGACGGGGTTCGGTTCACCGAACAGCTTCCGGAGGACGACGCTCGAGTCCAGGAACGCGATCATTCTGCCGACTCCACTCGCCAGGACGCAGTGAACGGGACGGACTCCACGTCCGTCAATCCGGCCGCGGTCATCTCACGGACGCAATCGTCGACCGACTGGAGGTCCCCTTCTGCGGCGGCGGAGCGGAGGGCAGGGCCTCAGCCATGGAGCGTCGAATCGCTGCGCGTCCATCACGCGGGCGTCGATGTTGGTGACCCCCGCTGCGCGCGCGCGTGGTGAGGGCATCGATCATGGCGGGCGAGAAGTCGACCGGGTTTCTCGGGTTTCCTGTAGACTCCGTGCCATGCGTGGGGTGTTTCGGGCGCTGGGGAAAGTCGGAGTGTTCGTGGTGGTCACCGCTTGCGGGGCAGACGGACAGAATCGAGCCGGACCTCCCGATGGAACGAACGCGGCGAACGGCGGGAGCGTCGGTTCGTCGACAGGGGGAACGCCGTCGAGTGGTGGCGCGTCCCCTGGCGGAGGCGCCACTTCGGTCGGCGGGATCACGTCGAGCGGCGGACGCGAAGACGCCGGAAGCCAAGAGCGCGGCGGGGACACGTCGAGCGGCGGACGCGAAGACGCCGGCAGCGTTCGAGCGAGCGGCGGGGAAGCGTCGAGCGGCGGCGCTGGTTCCACCGGTGGAAGCAGCTCGAACGGTGGCACGTTCGGCGACGGTGACGCGGCAACGGGCGGGGCAAGCGCGGCCGGCGGCGCGAATGCGGCGGGCGGCAGCCCGATCGACGGCGGTGTTGCCAGCGGCGGCGCCGGCGACGCCGGAGGCGACACGTCGACGGGGGGCTTCTCCGGAAATGGCGGTTCGGGCGACGGAGGCGCTTCCTCGGCGCCGACGTGCGACGACGGCATGACCAACGGGCGAGAAACCGGACCGGATTGCGGCGGCCCCGACTGCTCGCCATGCGGCCCCGGCGCCCCTTGCGGGACGAGTCGCGACTGCTCGAGCCGCTTGTGCGCCGCGAGGTTCTGCACGGTGCCTACCTGCGCCGACGGCATCGCCAACGGAGACGAAGCGGACGTCGACTGTGGAGGCAGCTGCCCGTCGAAGTGCTCGAACGGCAGGGCGTGTAGTGGACCGAGCGATTGCGCGGCTGGCCAGTGCTCGGGCGACAAATGCACCGCGCCGTCCTGCGATGCTCTCGGCCTTCCGGGACTTCCTGGCCTCCCGGCGCAGGGGACCCCGCTAGGCGTGGCGGTGGCGGACCTCGATGGCGACGGCTCGCTCGACGCCATCGTGGCGCCGGGCCCCATCGTCTTCATGAACGACGGAAACGGACGTCTCGGTCCCGGAAAGAACCTGAACGTGCCCGCTTGGTACCTCGGCACGGGGGATCTGGACGGAAACGGGAAGACGGACATCGTCGCCATCGGACAATTTTCGAGCAGCGTCCTGCTCAATCAGGGTGGCGGCGCCTTCACGACCGTCTCCATCACCCAGCCCAACGGAAGCGGGCAAACGCCACCGGCGGTCGCAGACGTCGATGGTGACGGCCTCCTCGACGTCGTCTACGGCACGCAAGACTCGAGCAAGTCGCCCGGATTCTTCGCCTGCGTGCTGTTCAACCTCGGTGGCGGGAACTTCGGCAAGCGTGTCGATCTCCCGATGCCGCAGTTTGCTCTATCCGTCGCCCTCGCGGACGTGAACGGGGACGGGAAGCTCGATGTCCTCGGCGGGTCGTCGGACTACAACGTGACGACGAGCAACGTCTCCGTCTTCACCAACCTGGGGAATCGCGAGTTCTCGGCGGCCACGGACTATCCCGTGCCGAACCTTCCCTATTCGATGGCGATCGGCGACTTCGACGGGAACGGCCGTCCCGACGTCGCGTCCGTGGGCGCGGGTCCCCTCGCGATCCTCTTCGACACAGGGGGCGTGTACGGCGGCGCGGTGGAGTACTACTCGGGGCCCCCCGCGAGCGGCCCCGAGTACCAAAACCTCCACGAGAGGGTCGCCACCGACGACATCGACGGAGACGGGAAGCTGGATCTCGTCGTGTCGAGCGGTTCGGCGATCAGCGTGCTTCGCAACGTGGGCGGCGGCGCATTCGGCGCGAACACCGACTACCTCGCCCCCATTCCGTCGACGCTCGTTCTCGGCGATCTGGACCGGGACGGTCACCCGGACGTCGTTTACGGCGCCCCCGCAGGTCTGATGACACTGCGAAACCGCAACGGTGTGCTCGTGGATGCGACCGAATATGGAATGGGCCCCGGAAGGGACTCGTTCAGCGGTGGCGCCGACGCCCAAGCGCGGCTCGCGGACCTCGACGGGGACGGCCAGCTCGACGTCATCGGGGTCGAAGCCTGGAACGAGGTAGCCGTCCACTTGCGCACGCCGGGGGGAGGTTTCGGTCCACGTCAGGTGTACGGGACCGCTCCGGGCGCCAGAAACGTCGTCGCCGCCGATCTCGACGGCGACGGCCACCCCGAACTCGTGGTCGGCACCCAGCAGGGAACGGTGAGCATTCTACCGAACGTCGGCGCCGGCAGTTTCGGTCCGCACCGGGACGTCGTCGTCGGGACGAGCTGGACGGCCGTCGCGGTCGGGGACTTCGACGGTGACGGCGCGCCGGACCTGGTCGCGGGAGACTGCGACCGACGGACGGTGAGCGTGCGCATGAACCTCGGCGCGCTGGCGTTTTCCGCGCCGGTTCGGCGGGACACCCTCTCGTGCCCCCGCGCATTCGCGACCGCAGACCTCGACGGAAACGGCGCGCTCGATCTCGTCGTCGCCAACACGGACGGTTCCGCAAACGGCGGCGTGGGCGTGTACCTCAACGGGGGTGGAGGCAATCTCGCCGCGCCCGTGGCGTACGACAGCGGTGCCGAAACGTCGGGCGTCGTCGCGGCCGATCTCGACGGCGACTCCGACGTGGACGTCGTCGCGTCGAGCTTCTTGGGGGGGCATCTCGCCGTCTTCCTGAATCGAGGTGACGGCGCCTTCGAGCCCGCCACGAACTATCCCGCGCCTTCGAGCCCGCTCGAAGTCGCAGCGGCGGATCTGGACGGCGACGGAATGCCCGATCTGATCGCGGCCGACACGTACAACGCGTCGAGCTGGGTGGGAGATCTCGGCTTGTTCCGGAACACCGGGAACGGCAAGTTCGCCAGCGCCGTGACGCTCGAGGCGGCGGGCCCCGCCATCTCCAGTGTCGCCGTGGGCGACGTGGACGGCGACCGGACACTCGATCTCGTGGTGAGTGATCTCGGAGGGATCGGCGTCCATCTCGGTCACGGTGATTCGACCTTCGAGAACCGGGCCTACGTGGATCTCTTCAACTTCCCGAACCACATCACCACCGGCGATCTGGATGGCGACGGAAGGCCGGAAATCATCGCCGGCGGCGGTGTCGCCGAGTTCGGAACGGGCGCGACGATCTTCCGCAACGAAGGTGGGGGAACGTTCGGCGATCGCGTCTTCTTGCCGACCACGCGAGTGCCGCTGCCCGTCGTCGTCGCCGATCTGGACGGGGATGGCGTTCGCGATCTCGCGACGGCGGAGTCGGTCGCCGCGTCGAGCGGTCAGCAGAGCGGAGTCGTCGGGGTGTACTTGAATCGCGGTAACGGTGCGTTCGACGCTTCCTGGTACTATCCGACCAATGCAGCGCCGGACACGCGCGGCCTCGCCGTGGGCGACTTGAACGGCGACGGCTTGCCCGACATCGCCGCGGGCGATCAGTACGAGAGTTTCCTCTCGGTCTTCTTCAACCAGGGCAGCGGGACGTTCGGCCCCGCCGCGAACCGCGCCACCGCTCATCCGAGCGCCGTGGGGATGGGAGACGCGGACGGCAACGGGACACTGGATGTCTTCGTGCTGAACGCCTCGGACGCGGTGCTTGCGAACGGTTCATATAGCCCCGGAAAGCGAGTTACGGTCTTCCTGAACGACGGAACCGGTACGCTGACCCAGGGCTTACAGCTCACGCTGCCGAACAGTCCGCAGACGATGGTCGTCGACGATCTCGACGCGACCGGAACCCCCGACGTCGTGGTCGCATCCATAAACACGCTGAGCATCTTCCTCGGGCTCGGTGGTGATCAGTTCTCGACGCGTGTGGACTACGCGCTCACCTTCACGCCTCTCGGTATCGCGGTGGCCGACCTCGACGGTGACGGCGCGAAGGACGTGGCCGTCACTGGCAACTCGACGACCACCTCGATGGTCAAGGTGTTTCGCGGAATCGGCGGGGGCGCGCTGAGCCCCTACGCCGAGTACCCGACGGAGAACCACCCCGTCGGGATCACTGCCGCTGATTTGAACGGTGACGGACGGGTCGATCTGGCGACGACGGGCTACCCGAGAATCGCCGTTCTATTGAACCAGTGCTGGTGAACGTACGAGGGACCCACGTGGCGAGGCGACGGCCTCACGACTCCGCGTCGAATTCCACGCCGAAGCTTGTCGCGTACTTCCCTTCCGGGATCGACTTGTACTTCACGACGCCCGCGTCCCCGGGCGCTCGCCGGACTCCGGGTAGCGAAAACAGACCGCGCGCCATCTCTTCGAGCATGACCTGACCGACCGCTTCCCCGACGCAGTGATGCCGGGCGTGCCCGAAGCCGTTCACCGTCCATCGCGGCCGTCCGGGACGGAAGTCATAGGGCGCGTCGAAGACGTCGGGGTCGAACGCCGCGAGCGATTGCCACGTGACGACGGTGCAGCCCTTCGGGATCCGCTTCTGCCGCGGCGTGCCTTCGGCGAGCGTCGTCTCCGACTCCGCGTACCTGTAAGAAAATGGCGGGTACACGACGAACCGCTCCGCCTCGTGGAACCAGTCCCGGAACGCGAGCAGATCGGGCTCGGAGCCCGCGGTCCCCGAGCGTGCCAGGGCGTTCGCCGTCCGGATGCGATCCTTCGGGAGGCTCAGGATCTTGTCGACGGCGAGCACGAAGAGGCCGAGCGGCGCGTTGATGTTGCCGGAGGAGAGCCCGGCGATGCTCCGGCGGATCCCGATGTCACCATCGTGGAATTTCTCGTCGGAGGCGAGCATCCGTCCCATGAGATCGCGGTCCGAGAAGTCCCCGCTCGCGCGGCGCTTCGCGACGAGGTCGTCGAGCGTCTTCCGCAAATCGCCTCCGGCGGCTTCCGCCTCCGCGCGCATCGCGGGGTGATCCCAGAACGCGAAGAGGTACTTGCTCGTCGTCTGGTAGAGTCGAAGGAGCGCTTCCGGATCGGGCACCTCGGTGCCGTAGTAGCGATTGACGAAGCGGATGGGGACGATGTCGGCGATGTCCTTCACGACGTCGAGCCGTCCCCGTCTCCGGAGCGGCGCGAGCGCGGCTTCCGTCTCTTCCGCCGCGATCTTCCGCGCGAGCGCGGCGTCTTCGCGGCGGACGGCCTTGTAGACGATGCGCGCCTCGGGCTCGTAGCGGGAGAGCTCGTTCATGCCGAGGATGAACTCGCCGGTCGTCGCCTTCATCTTGCCGTCGTAGAGGCGGACGGAAAAATCGTCGTCGCGCTCGAGCACCTCCTGCACGTCGAGGAACCGCGTGACGTGGACCATGTTGGAGGCGTCCACGTCGAGCAGGTGGGAAAGCACCAGGGACACGAGGCCACCGGGTCCAGGAGTCGGAAGGAACCGGAACACGAACGGCAGGAACAGACTCTTCGGATCCATGACGCCCCCTTCTTGGACGTGGGTCTCGCTGAAATTCCAGATTCTACCCGGAAACGCTTTTTGCGCGGAAGGCGGGAAGAGCGCGCGACCCGGCGTGTGACCCCGTCCGATCCGGGTGCGGAGGCGCGTCCAATCCATTGCACGCTTTCTCGCGGGCTCTGCGTGGGGTACCAATGGGGATCGATCCGATGCAGACCCAGGGGGTCATCACCGTCATCGCGGAGATCGCGCCCGAGCGCGTTCCTTCGCTCGTGTCGCTCCTCGGAGACCTCTCGAGGGCCCTCACCGCGCCTCCGGGGCAGAGCGCACCCATCGTGGACTTTCGCACGATGGAGAGCGTTCATTTCGCCCGGTTCGCGGTCCTGCCCGAGGACTCGAAGGGTAGGCGGCACCTCGCCTTCAGCAGCGCCTACGACGGCCCGCGAGGCGTGCACCTCTCGGAGCTCGTGAGCAAGGCCCAACCCGGCCTCGTCGCGATCTTCGAGCACTGCGTCGGCTTCCCCGAGCGTGCGCGGATCGCGAAGAACACGCTCCTCGGGTTCATCGAGGAGAAGTCGATCCGTCACGGCGCGCTCCACGTCGGGTACGTCGGAAGGTCCGTCCAGGACGTGCAGAGGGAGGACGCGCTCCGGAAGTTCATCGAGGAGAAGCTCGACGCGAACCCGCCGGACGGGCGCTCGGCGCTCCGGGTTCGCGATCAGATCCGCGAGTGGGTTAAGAAGAGCGAATTTGCCTGGGCGCTCGAGCCGAGGCAGGAGGAGATCTCCCCGCTCGGCGTGGACGGCTTCTGGAGCGCGCTCGGGTGGATCGCGACGCTGGTCGGCGTGGTCGTGGGCGGCGGAATCCTCGCGGCGGCGTTCGGTCCCGTCGCGCTCGCGCTGTACGGCGCGGGCCTCGGACTGGTCGGCGGCGCGATCCTCGCGCTCCTCCGGTATCACGAGCTCACCGAACCCGCGAAGACGGACTCGGACATCTCCCACGGCTTCGAGCATCAGGAAGAGGAAGACGTCGGGATCCGGAACCAGCTCACGCACCTCGTGGACGTGAAGCCGGGGCCTTTCCGCTACTTCCTCCTGAAGACGGTGCTCCACGCCGTCGAGCTCCGCGCCCGCTTCGAGTTCTACACGGGAGATCTCGGCGGCATCGAGACCATCCACTGCGCGCACTGGTGCGTCCTCGAAGGAGAGAACGACGCGAAGCCGCGCCTGCTCTTCTTCTCCAACTACGACGGGAGCTGGGAGCGGTACCTCGGGGACTTCATCGAGGAGGCGGGCGGCGGCATGACGAGCGTGTGGAGCAACACGGTGAACTACCCGCGCGCCCGCTTCCTCCTCTGGGACGGCGCGACGAACGAGCGCGTGTTCAAGGCGTGGACGCGGGAGTCCCAGGTCCACACGGACGTCTGGTACCGCGCGAACCCGGACGTCTCCATCCGCAACATCAACGACAACTCCCGGCTGAGAGACGGCCTTTCCGGCCCGATGTCCGAGGACGAGGCGAAACGATGGCTGATGCTTCTCTGATGGAACTCGGCGCTCTTCCCGTCGCCCCGACGCCGGAGAAGATCGAGTGGGGCGAGGTCCAGCGGCTCGTGCTCTCGGGGTATCCGAAGCTCGTTCATGCGCGATTCCTCCTGCTTCGGGTGGAAGACCCAGCGAAGGCGCGCGCGTGGGTGAAGACGCTGGTGGAGGAGAACCTCGTCCGCTTCGGCTGGGGCGAGCGCCACCACCTCACCCCCGCGATGGCCGTCGCGTTCACGTGGGACGGCTTCACGGCCCTCGGCGTGGACGAAAAGACGCTGGACGGCTTTTCTCCCGAGTTCGTGGAGGGCATGACGGCGCTCGGTCGCCCGCGAAAATTCGGGGACACGGCGGAGAGCGCGCCCTCGGAGTGGGTCTGGGGCGTGGACGCCTGGACGCCGCACGCGCTCCTCGCGGTCTACGCCGCCGACGAGCCGGCCCTCGCCCGGACGGTCGCCCGCGAGATCGCGCGCCTCGAGTCCTCGGGTCTGTCCCTGCTCACCGGGCGAGGGGGCGAGGAGCTCGGAAGGAGCCGGCCGCTCGACGATCGCCGCGAGCACTTCGGGTTCGCAGATGGGCTCTCTCAGCCGCGCTTCAAGGACGAGCCGGGAGGACGCCGCTCGAAGACCGTGCATGAAGCCGACAAGATCGCCGCCGGAGAGCTCCTCCTCGGCTACGAGAACGAGGCCGAGCTCTTCCCGCGGAGTCCCGTGATCTCCCCGGCGCTCGCGGCGCGCGCGCCGTTCCCGCGGAAGGACGGGGATCTCGGCCGGAACGGCAGCTACCTCGTGTACCGCCAGCTCGAGCAGGACGTGGGCGCGTTCTGGAAGGCGATGGGAGCGCTCGGGGAGAGCCCGTCGGTCGAAGACCGCGTGTACCTCGCGTCCAAGATCGTCGGACGCTGGCCGGACGGCGCGCCCCTCGTCACGAAGCCGTCGCCGAACGAGCCCGGCGCCCGCGACCTCGAGGCGTTCGACTACGCCCACGACGATCCGGACGGTCTCAAGTGCCCGTTCGGGTCGCACATCCGTCGCTCGAACCCGCGGGCGACGCTCGCGCGCGATCCGGACATGGGTCTCGCGAAATCGAAGAAGCACCGGCTCCTCCGGCGTGGCCGCCCCTATGGCGAGCCGTTCGTCCCGAGCATGGCCCCCGCGGATCTCGCGGCCGCCGCCGACGGCGGCACGGGCGCCCCCGGCGAGCGAGGCATCCACTTCCTCTGCTTCAACGCGGACATCGCGAACCAGTTCGAGTTCGTGCAACAGACGTGGACGAACGGCCCCATCTTTCAGGGTCTCCACGGTGAGGTGGACCCTCTCGTCGGAGACCCGGCGCCCACCGGCGGCCTCTATTCGATCCCGTGCGAACCGTTCCGGAAGCGCATCCACGGGCTCCCGCGTTTCGTGAAGGTGCGCGGTGGCGCGTATTTCTTCGCGCCCAGTCGGACGGCGCTGCTGTACCTGTCGTCCATCGTCTGACCGGAGGGTCTTGTTCTTGGGGGACCTGGTCCCCCGAGGCTCCTCGGGTCCTCGGGCTCCGCCCTGCGGTCCTCGGACCTCTCCCCCTGCCGCGCCTAGCGGCGCGCGCTCGCCGTGCTCGCGGGGCCGTGTATCGGCTGGACCAATCGGGAGGGGGCGCTTGAACGGATAGTTTGTATACAAACTGTCCGATGCGGGGAATGGGTAGGGGATCCTTCCGATTCCTGAGGTCGGGCGCCGCCGACCCCCGCCAGGCTCGAGGGACTTTCCGATTCCTGAGGTCGGGCGCCGCCGACCCCCGTCAGGCTCGAGCGGACCAGGTCGCGAGGAGGGTCTTCGCGTCCACCAGGTCCGGCGTGTCGAGCCCCTCCGTGAACCAGTCGTAGACGGGTCTCAAGAGCTCGCGGGCGTCCGCGGCGCGGCCCGCCGCGGCGCGGAGCCTTCCGAGGCTCATCGAGGCGCGGAGCTCGAGCGATTTCGCGGCTTGTGCGCGCGACACGGCGAGCGCGCGTTCGAAGCACGCCTCCGCGCCGCTCGCGTTCCCCTTCCGCGCGAGGATTTCCCCGCGGAGGCGGTGGAGCTCCGCCTCGTAGTACCGATCGAGCTTCGTCTCCAGGATGGAGAGCGCGCCCTCGACCTGGGAGAGCCCTTCGTCCAGGCGATCCGCCGTGATGAGCGCCTCCACGAGGCGGGAGATCATGTACGGCGTGTTCACCTCCGCGCCCGTGCGCCGGAACGCTTCGAGGCCGGCGAGGATCTCCTCCACGCCGTGCGTCGGGTCGCCGAGCTGGCACATGGCCCAGCCGCGCTGCGTTCGCGCCGTACCCACCCACATCGGGAGGTTCTGTTCCTGCGAGATCGCGACCGTGCGCTTCGCGATGTCGTCGAACGCGGCGGGCTTCCGGAGGTGGTGGTGGAGATCCCCGTAGAAGGAGAGGATCCCGGCGATCGTGAGCGGATGATTCGTCTTCCCGGCGAGCTCCACCGCTCGCTCCGCGGACGCCATCGCCTGCTCCGGATAGCCGAGGAACCAGAGCGCGAGCGAGCCGTAGCTGTAGCCGTAGGCGAGCGGGTCCTGCCCGTAGACGAACACGTGGTAGCCGTGTTTCTGCGGATCGAACAGCGTTCGGGCGCGGAGGATGTGCTCGTTCGCGGCGGCGAACTTGCCTTCCCAGAACGCGAGAGCCGCCCGCGCGCTGTGCGTCTCGAGCGTGACCTCCAGGTCCCCCGTCGCGCTCGCGATCGCGTCGAGCTGCGCCGCGAGCTCCTGGGCTTCCGGGCCCTTCGCGCGGACCAGGTAGAAGAGGCAGAGGCCGAAGAGCACCGGGAAGAGGTGCGGCGTGTCCCCGAGCTTCTGGCAGAGGGCGCGCGCGCGGGCGAACGCTCGCTCGACTTCGTCCGCGCCGTATCCCTCGTTCGCGATGAGGGCCACGCCGCGCATCGTGAGGAGCAGGAGCTCCTGCTGGTCCCGCGTGGGAGAATCCGGGAGGCGTTCGAGGCAGTCCAGGCCGCGCTTGAGCTGGCGGCTCGCCTCGACGTTCGCCGAGCGGCCGATCGACTTCTGCCCCGCCTGGAGCCAGAAACCGAGCGCGGGCTCGTACAGCCCGGCGCCGTCGTAGTGATGCGCGAGGAGCTCCGGTTCGCGGGACGCGACGGCGGGGAACTTCGCGGAGAGCACCTCCGCGATCTTCCGGTGAAGCCCCTGGCGGACGGCGTTCAGCAGCGAGTCGTACGCCTGCTCCTGGAGGAGCGCGTGCCGGAACGAGTAGATCGGCGGATCTCCGCGGCGCGTGAGGAGCTCCGCCGACACGAGACGGTTCAGCGCTTCCGAGAGCTCCTCGGGCGAAAGCGAGGTCGTCGCGCGGACGACCTCGAGCGAAAACTCTCGGCCGAACGTGGCGCAGAGCTGGACGAGCTCCTTCGCTCCGCCCAGCTGATCCAGGCGGGCCATCAGCGAGTCCTGGAGCGTCGTCGGGACCGTCGCGCGACGGCCGCGCTTGCCGGGCTCCTCCGCCGCCTCCGCCTCGAGGACGGTCTTCGTGAGCTCTTCCAGGAAGAGCGGCACGCCGTCGGAGCGGTTCATGATCTCCTGCACGACGCCCTCGGGGAGCTTGCCGCGAGCGCTCTCGAGCCGGGCCACGAGATCCGCGGCGTCCTCCTTGCCGAGGCGGGCGAGGGGAATGGCCGTCGAGTTGGCCGTGGCCGGCCAGCTCGGGGTGAAGCTCGGACGATGGGTGAGGATGAGCAGCACCGGGTGCGTCGCGATGCGCGACACGAGCCGCTCCACGAGCTCGAGCGTCGACGGGTCGACCCAGTGGAGATCCTCGACGAGCACGACGAGCGGCTGCTGGTCCGACACGCGCAGGAACCACTCGACGAGCGACTCGAGCGTCCTCCGGCGCGTCGCCTCCGGGCTCCGGGCGGGCGGCGAGAACCGGGCAGGGACCGGCAGACCGTGAAGCTCCGCGAGGAGCGGCAGGTGCTCGTTCGCGTCCATCCCGGCCTGGACGATGGCCCGCTCGATCCACGCGGACCTCTGTTCGGGCTTCTCGAACGCGGCGAGCCCGAAGGCGTCTTCCTGCAGCGCGATGATCGAGTGGAGCGGCGTGTCCTGCATGTAGGAGGACGCGCGGCACTCGAGCCACGTGTGCGGCACGTTCCCGAGCTCGGCGTGGAGCGCGGAGGCGAGCCGGCTCTTTCCGATGCCGGCCTCCCCGGAGATGGCGACGACCTGGCCGCGCCCTTCCCGCGCTTCCTTCCAGCACTCGCGGAGCGTCCGGAGCTCCTCGATGCGCCCGACGAGGTCGTCCACCTTGGCGGTCCGCCCGGAGCTCGTCGTGCTGCGGAGCCGGACCGGCTGGAGCGCCCGGTAGACGTGCACGGGCTTCTCGATGCCCTTCAGCTTGTGCACGCCCCGCTCGGTCATCACGAACTGACTCCGCACGAGGCGGAACGTCGCGGAGCTGACGACGACCGTGTCCGCCTCGGCGACCTCCTGCAGGCGCGCGGCGAGGTTCGTCGTGTCGCCGAGGGCGAGGGTCTCCTTTCGCATGCTCGAGCCGACCTCGCCCACGACGACCGTGCCCGTGTGCACGCCGATGCGCACCGAGAGCGAGACCCCGTGGCGGGACAGGCGCGGGTTCTGCGCCTTCACGGCTTCGAGCATCCCGAGCCCCGCGCGGACGGCCCGGAGCGCGTCGTCCTCGTGAGCGGTCGGGTAACCGAAGTAAACGACGAGGCCGTCTCCGAGGTACTGCGCGACGTAGCCGCCGAAGCGCTCGACGACGCCGGAGCACGCCGTCTGGTACGCGCTCACGACGTCGCGCCAGTCCTCCGGATCGAGGCGCGACGCCATCGCCGTGGAACCGACGAGGTCCGCGAAGATCACGGTGAGCTGACGCCGCTCACCGTCCAGCGTCGTCGGCGCGACCTCGGACTGGGCCGTGCCCGAAGACGGCGGCGGCTCGCCCCGAGCGACCGGCTCTCCACATTCCGAGCAAAACTTGGCGCTCGGCGTGAGATCGAACCCGCACGCCTGACATCGCATGTCGATCGAGCATGCTAACCCTTTTTCCCTCCCCCCTGGTTCGCATAAGCTCTCCCTCCCGTCGACTTTCGGCGGGTATTGGTCCTTTTCCCGTGGCCCGGGTGTTCTCCCCGGGAAAATGGGGTCCGGCGAGCATCCGGCACGGACGCCTTCCGGCCATTTCGGCGTACATGGGCATCGACGGCGACGACGACGACGGTTTCACGAGGCGATCCGTGGGCGAAGAGCGCCGCTCGGACGGCACGCTCCGGTCCGACGCGCCGCCGCACGTGGCCCCCGGGCGGGAGAGCACGCCGACCACCGCCCCCGGGTCCGGGTCGGAGCCCGGCGTCGTCCCCATCGACGTTCCGTCCTCGATCCGCCGGTTCCGGGACATCGGCGAGATCGCTCGCGGCGGCATGGGTTCGGTGCGCAGGGTGTACGACACCGTCCTCCGCCGCGAGGTCGCGATGAAGATCAGCGACCCGTCGTCGCCGGGGTACTCGCAGACCGCACTTCGCTTCATGGAAGAAGCGCAGATCACGGGGCAGCTCGATCACCCGAACATCGTCGCCGTCCACGATCTCGGCACGGGAGGAGAGGGCGTCGGCGTCTACTTCACGATGAAGCTCGTCGAGGGGGAGACCTTGACGGAGGTGATCGAGAAGCTCCACCAGAAGCCCTACGATCATCGGGCGATCGAGCGGTTCCTCCGGGTGTTCCTCGGCGTGTGCGACGCGCTCTCCTTCGCGCACAGCCGCGGCGTCGTCCACCGGGACGTCAAACCCGACAACGTCATGGTCGGAAGTCACGGGCAGATCTACCTGATGGACTGGGGCGTCGCGTTCCTCTCCTCTGAGCCCCCGCCGCCCGAGGCGGGACGGTCGCGGGCGCCGCGCGTGTCCCTCTCCGACGATCTGTCGCAAGGAACGCGAGAAGAAGCCGGATCCATCGTCGGCACGTTCGAGTACATGGCGCCCGAACAAGCCTGGGGGCGGTCGGACGACCTCGACGCGCGCACGGACGTGTTCGGCCTCGGCGGCATCCTCTATCACCTTCTCACCAAGTCCGCGCCCAACGCCGGGGACACCGCGTTCGAGGCTCTCCAGCGAGCGCAGCGCGGGAGGCCGGAGGCGCCCGAAACCCGGAGCGTGTGGAAGGCCATCCCGCCGGGGCTCTGCCGGATCACGATGAAGGCGCTCGCGAAGGCCCGGGAAGACCGCTATCAGACCGTCGCGGAGCTCCGGGAGGACATCGAGGACTTCCTCCACGGCGGCGGCTGGTTCGACACGCGAAAGTACGCGGCCGGCGCCGTCATCGTGCAGCAGGGAGACCGCGCGGAGTCCGCGTACATCATCGTGGAAGGGACGTGCGAGGTGTACAAGGGCGCGGCGGAAGGCCGCACCGTTCTCCGAACGCTCGGACCCGGGGACGTCTTCGGCGAGACGGCCGTGCTCACCGGAGAGCCGCGCACGGCGAGCGTCATCGCCGTGACCGACGTCACGGTGAAGGTGGTCACGCGCGAGGCGCTCGAGCTCGAGCTCGGCCAGAAGTCGTGGTCCGGCGCGTTCGTGCGCGCGCTCGCCGCGCGGTTCCGCGACGTCGACGAACAGCTCGCGAAGGAACGCGCGACGCGGCCCTGAGCCTCACGGAGTGACGCGAGCAAGGCTTTGGGGGGCCGCCGAGGCAGCCGAGGCCCCCCGCAACCGACTCACTTCTTCGCGGGGGTCGCAGCGGGCATCGCCGCGGGGACCGCGGGAGCCGCGGCCGGAGCAGCGGACTTCGGGGCCGGAGCAGCGGGCGCCGCGGCGCTCTTCGGAGCGTCCTTCGCCGGAGCGGGAGCGGCCGGCGCCGCCGCGGCCGGCGCCGCTGCGGCGGACTTCGGCGCTTCCTTCGGCGTCTCCTTGCCGGCGGGAGCGGCGAAGCTCGCGGCGGGCTTGCCGGCGGCCATCGGAGCCGCGGGCCCTGCCGGCGCGGCGGACGCCACGGGGGCGGGGCCGGGGAGCGGCGCGAGCTCGATCGCGTCCAGCGTGAACAGCGGGATGAGGACGACGTTCCGCTTGGTGTCGTACCCGATGTCCGCGGGCGACTTCGCGTCCTTGATGACCTGCTCGAACTTCCCGCCAGGGGTGCCGCGGAGCACGGCCGACTGGCCCCAGGACGAGACGAGCAGCGTGCCGTCCGCGAGCTTCACGATGCCGTCGAGCGGTCCTGCCTCGAGCTTCTGCGCGGGCTCGGCCTTGCCGTCCATTCCCACGTGGTAGAGGGCGCCGCTCCCGAACGTCACCGTCCAGACGCCCTTGTCGTCCGCGAGGAGGCCGTTCGGCCCGCCGAGGTCCTTGTTCGCGATCAGCTTGTCGGCGCGCTTCGCCTTGCCGATCTTGTAGATGGCGTCGGTGCCGTTCGGCTCGAGGCCGTCCTTGCCGAGCTTGAGGCCGCTGTCGCTCACGAACACCGTGCCGTCCGCGCCGACCGCGATGTCGTTCAGGAACGTGGAGCCCACCGCCGCGATCTTGCCCTTGGCGGCGCCCGTCTTCCGGTCGAACATGCGGACGACGGTGAGGTCCGCGACGTAGAGCAGGTCCCCCGAGACGGCGAGACCCTTCGGCGCGTCGAGGGTCGTGCCCTTCTTCGTGCCGTCGATGAACTTGAGCTCGAGGACCTTGCCCTCGGGGCTCACCTTGGAGACGAACCCGTTGCCGTCCGCGTCGACGGGTTTTCCGTCGATGTTGCTGACGAAGTAGACGTCTTGCTCCGGGTCGTAGAGCACGGACTCGGGCGTCTTGAAGCCCACGTCCTTCACGACGACCGGAGCCGGCGTCGCGGGGGCGGGCGTCGCGGTGGTCGCGGGCGCGGCCGGGGCCGCCGCGGACGGGGCAGGCTCGACGGCGACGGGCGCCGGCGCGGCGGCGCTTCCCGGCGCGGTCGGAGCGGCGACGTCGGGCTGCGGGTTTCCGCCGCACGAGAGCGGCGAGAGAGCCGCGAGGAGCGCGGGGACGGCGAGCGTCAGCGCCCGCGAATCGGACCAGAGGGTCGGCTTCTTCATTCTACGGTACCTCCCAGGCTCGGCTCTCCGCCGAGCGACGGCGCGGACGGTACCGTCGTTCTCCGTCGAACGGCAAGGCGCGAAAGCCGGGGGCCAGGGCCCTGAGCCCGAAGCCGACCGGCACGTCTCTCGCTTCGAGATTCCCTTCAGCCGTAAATCAGACGGCTCAGCGTTTGCGCCACGCAACCGGGCTTCGGCTCGCCCTCGATCTCGACGGTCACCTTCTGCTTCAGCTGGATGGTGTTCGGCGCGACGAGCTCGGCCGAGAGCAGCTCACGGCGGGCGCGCACGCGAGAGTTCACCTTCACGGGGTTCGGGAACCGGACCTTGTCGAGGCCGTAGTTGATTCCCATCATGAGCCCCTCGTACATCGCGGTGTCCACGGGGGGCACGCTCGAGCCGAGGTACGGGATGAGGGACAGCGTGAGGAAGCCGTGCGCGATCGTCACCTTGTACGGAGACACCTTCGCGGCGAGCTCCGGGTCCGTGTGGATGAACTGGCGATCGAGCGTCGCGTCGGCGAACAGGTTGATCTGAGCTTGATCCACCTGGTGCCACTCGCTCACGCCTTCTTCCTTGCCAACGTACTTCTTCAGGACCTCGAGAGCGTTCTCGGCATTCGTCGCCATGCTGGACCTTCCTTGTGCGGGAGGGACGAAGGCATAGCCGAGCACGGCGGGCCGGTAAACGCCGTCCGTTCTCCCGTCGCCCTCGTTCGCCGCGAGACCCGCGAAGCGGCGCGTCAATCCGAGTGCGCCGCGTCGCTCGGTGACACGGCGTCACTCCGCGACGCCGCGTCGTTCGGTGACGCGGCGTCACGCAGACCCGCGTCGTGCCCGCCGCCTCCGCCCGCGTCCTCCCCTCCAGGGGCGTTGCACGCGGCACCGGGGAGTCCGGCGATCCAGTCCCGGAGGAGCGCCACGCCCTCGTCGTGCACGAGCGTCCTACCCACCGGGGGCATCCTCGCTCTCGCCTGCTGCGACTCGATTCGACACACGAGAATCGATTGATCCGGGCGACCCGGATACACGTCCGCCCAGAGCCCGCAGGTGGACCCGGTCGCGGAGGTCGGCTGCTTGCAGACCCCCCAGTGAAGATCGGAGGCGGTCACCGGATCCGTCGACGGGTAATCGACCCAGTACCCGCTCTGCGAGGCGTTGGCCTCCCCGCGTTGATGGCAATGGCCGCAGTTGCCGTCGAGGTACGAGCGCGCCCGCTCCGAGAGCGGCGCGTCCCCGAACGGGTCCACTAGGTGCACCCGATCCGCCGGGGCCTCCGGCGTCACGTCGAACAGTCCGAGCTTCGCGAGGTGATCGATCTGGTTCTCCGGTCCGTTTCCGTAGTCGTGGTCGCGGTCGAGCTGTCGCGTGCGGCCGCCGAGCGTGTCCGTGTAGCCGAGGCGGCCGTGGCACGTCCGGCAATCGTCCTCGCTCGGTACGAGATAGCCGTTCTGGAGCGTCTTGCCCGAAGGCGTCACGATCCGGCTGTCGATCGTGGCGCCGCCGGTCGTGAGGGCTGCGGACGTCTGCGCCGCGTTCCAGACGTACGTGTGCGGCGCCCACCCGTCCGTCTCGTGGATCAGGAGCCGCGTCTCGAGGAGGCGCTCCCCGTTCTTCGGATCCTTCCCGTCCGTCAGGTAAGAGAACGTCTTCACGAGGATCGTTCCGACGGGAAGGTTCCACCTGTCCGTCGCCGAGTAGCCGATCTTCTTTCCCGGGGGCACGTAGACGAAGCGCCGCTTGAAGGCGTAGTCCGAAAACAGCTGCGCGATGACGTCGTACGGGATCACGCCCGAAGCGGGAACTTGAGCCTTCGCGTCCGTGAAGAGGTGCCATTCCTCGAGCGTCGCGTAGGGGCTGCCCTCGGGCGCGGGCGTCACTCCGCCGTCGCCGTGCGCCGCGGCGTCGCTCGCCCCGTCGTGATGCGGGGGCTTCGCGGCGTCGTCGCTCGAACACGATGCCGCAGTCAAGGAGAGCGCGAGCGCGCCCAGGGAGACCGCTCTTCGCGCGTCAGTGACGAACACCGGGACCATCGATCGGAAGGGGTAATCCACTCGGTACCTCGTGGGGTCTACTGGGGGAATTCGTCGTGTCGAACAGCGCCTTCTGCAGGAACACGGTGAGGTCGGAGACCTCGTCGTCGTCGAGCGAACGCGCGCCGGCCGCGACGGCGCTCTCGGCGACCTCGTGACGGACGGCTTCGCCGAGCGTCTCCACCGCGCCGCTGTGGAAGTAGGGTCCGCTGTCGGGGAGGTTTCTCAGTGTGGGAACGGCGAATCGATTCCGATCCGCGGGATCTCCAGTCACCTCGAAGCGACCGGCGTCGTCGACACCGGGCACCGGCGGAACGTGGCGGTCCTCGAAGCGGTCGCTCGAGAAGAGGGGAGGGCGATGGCAATCCGGGCAGCCCTCCTCGGCGAAGAGGCGCATGCCGCGCAGCATCGAGTCGCTCATCGCGCCCGTGTCGCCCTCCACCCAGGCGTCGTAGAGCCCCCGCCGGGAGATCATCGTGCGCTCGAACGCCGCGACGGCGCGGGTGAAGTTCGCTTCCGTCACCGGGTCCCCCGCGCCGGGGAACGCGCTCGCGAAGGCGCTCGCGTAGGCGGGGATCGCGCGAATCTCCGCCACGACGTCGGCGAGGGGGCGCGAGAGCTCCTCCGGCGCGTCGAAGGGGAAGTGGACCTGGTCCTCGAGCGAGGCGCCGCGGCCGTCCCAGAACAGGTGCGAGCGGAACGCGGCGTTCCAGAGCGTCGGCGCGTTCCTTCGGGTGGTGCGCGGACCCTGTCGCCCCGGACCGGCGACGAGCCCGCCGCCGTTGCCGACCGACACGGGAAGGGCGTCCGCCATTCCCCAGAACTCGCTGTGACAGGTCCCGCACGCGAGCTGGCGATCGACGGAGGCCACGGGATCGTAAAAGAGCATCCTTCCGAGGGCGATCTTCTCGTCCGTGGTCGGATTGTCGATCGGCGCCGGCACGGCCGGGAACTCCTGGACGGGCCACGGCGCGGCCCCCCCCGCATCCGACGCCGTCGCTCCTGCGTCGGATGCACCGTGCTTCGCGGCGCCGTCCGGTGCTCCACAGGCCACCGGCAGAGCGACCGCCATCAGGGCGTGAGCGGCGGAACGGCGGGGAGTTCGCACTCGTGGTCGGTCGTGTCGGTGGTCCACTTGGAGTAGTCGTGGCTCAGGGCGCCGAGGAGCCCGTCCGGCGCGTGGAAGTTCACGAACGTCGGGAGGTTCGTCTTCCCGAGGCAGATCTGCATGTCCGTGTCTTTGGTGGCTCCGGGCTTCAGGACGCCGTCCCACTCGACGTCGTAGGGGTTCGCCTGAACGCCGCCGTCGCTCGGGTCGACCAGCGCCCAGATGTCCGTGGGCGCGGTGCCGTTGTTCGTGAACGTGTTGTCGTGGATGTAGATTTTCTCCGGCTCGTCGGGGGTGTTCGGGTCCACCTTCTGCGGCGTTCCCCCCTGCGCGACGGCGACGAGATCCGCCGTGGTCTGGCTCATGACCACGAGGCCCGCTCCGCCGTTGTTCCGGATCTGGTTGTTCCGGAACTCCACGTTGGTGGCCGTGTAGATGAGGACCCCGGTGCCCTGCGGCGCGATCGTGATGAGCGACGTGGCGCCGCCGTCGTCGGCGTGGGCGCTCCCGGCGAAGCTCGGCAGGTTGTTGTCGTGGATGTCGTTGTCGTGCACGAGGTAATCGCGCGAAATGGTCTGATCCAGGCCCTGGAGGAGGTCGAGGAGCATGCCCGTCGTGTTGTCGTGGAGGTCGTTCCCGTACACCTCGGCGCCGATCGTGTTTTCGACCTCGAGCCCGAGGATGTTGTCGTGGGAGTTGTTGTTTCGAGCGATGACGTGCTTGCACTGGCCGGCGTAGATGCCCGCGTCGATGGCGCCGGAGACCTCGTTGTCCTCGACGAGCGTGTGGTCGGCCTTCACGGGATAGATGCCGTACGCGCCGGTGAGCCGATTGCCGCCGCTACCCGAGCCCTCCCAGCTCACCTTGATGTGGCGGAAGGTCGAGCGGTTCGCCTCCACCTTGATGCCGTTGCCCTGGGTGTTCTTGATCCAGAGGTTCTCGACCGTGAAATCGTCCGTCGTGACGAGCACGCCCTCGGACCCTGCCGTCTGCCCGGTGAAGTCGAAGAGCACGTCCTCCGGCTTGGATCCGGTCCCGCGGAACGTGATCTTCTGCGCGGCGGACAGCGAGAGGTGGTTCGTGAACGAGTAGGTGCCGGGGGAGAAGCACAGCGTCTGCCCGCTCTTCAACTTCGCGATGGCCCCCTGCACCGTCGTCAGATCGTCCGCGCTCGGCGCGAGCGTCACGTCGCAGGTGCCGGCCTCGCCATTTCCGCCGCCGCCGCTGCCGCCGCCCCCGTCGTTGCCCGTGGACGGGCCGGTCGCGTTCTTCTTGTCGTCGCTCGAGCAGCCGAGCAGAGCGCCGCTCCCGATCAGGGCTAGGAGGCCGACGGACAGGGTCTTCGAGATGAGCATGATGTCTCCGCGTTGAAAGTAAGGGCTCACTTTGGCCCGGGGCCGGCCCGGGCTCTTGAACGGACTGGCTACGCCGGGCCGCTCGACGATCGAACACTTTGCCCTCCGGGGGCGCCCCGCACAAGGAAACGTGGGTGCGAGTGCGCGAGTCAGTTGCACGTCGTCGCGCACGCCGCCTTCACGGTGCAATCGCTGAGGTTCAGCGCCATCTGCACCTCGATCCCGCCCGTCCCGGTCCCGCCGTACTGCTGGATGACCGTGGCACAGGGCGTCGCGCAGGCAATGCCGCGGCACCCGCTGACGAGCGCGCAGTTCAGGATCGCCTTGCAGCCTTCGCTCTGATTGCAGTCGAGGAACTGGGGGGAACAGGCATCGCAGGCACAGCCGTGGACCGCCTCGCAGTACGTTCCGTATCCGGTGTGGGCGAGCTCCTTACACTGCGCGGGATCGGGGGGCCGTGTCCCGAGCTGGGTCGGCGCGAAGTCCACTTTCGTCGCGCCCTGGATCGAGTTCACGATGGGCGCGAGCAGCGCGACGTCCTGCCAGACCAGAGGGCCGATCGTTCCCGCCTTCGGCCAGCCCGTCGCCGGGTCCACCCCGAAGATCCCGCGCGGAGTGATCTTCGAGAGCACCCCCTGCCCGGCCCCGGCCTGCGCTCCTCCGGCGGGCTTCGTGTAGAGCGTGTTCTTCGCGACGACGAGGTCGAGGCTCGGGATGACGAAGATCTTCTGCTGGTCGAGCCCGTCCGCCCAGTAGAGATCCGGATACTCGGGGATGTCGCTCGCGAGCGAGCCCTGCGTCCACCACTGATAGGCGTAGCCCGGGTTGTGGGACGCCACGGTCCGCGTGGCCTTCCGGATCCACTCCTTGGAGACGATCTGCTTCCCGTCCCAGTTTCCCTCGCGGAGCGCGAGGAGCCCGAACTTCGCGAACTGTCTCGTCGGGGTGTCGATGCAGCAATAGGTCGTCGTGTGGCCGCCGCCGTCCTTCCACCAGTCGAACGGTCCGATCCCGAGCGGATCGAAGAGCTTCGTCTTCGCCCAGTCCCCTGCCGGCGTTCCCGTGACGGTCTCTATCGCAGCGCCGAGGAGCTGCGAATCCCCGCTCGAGTAGTACCAGCGACTGCCCGCCGGGGCCCCGTACGAAAGGCTTCGCACGTACGCGTTCGAGTCCGCGGAGTTGAAGAGCTTCACGATCTCCGACGACAGGTCCGAGTACTCTTCCCGGAACGCGAGTCCGGACTGCATCTGGAGGACGTCTTCGAGGCGGATGTCCTTCCGCTCGTCCGTCGCCCACTCCGGAAACAGCGTGCTCATCTTCACGTCGACGCCGGGGATGAGCCCCTCGTCGATCGCGATGCCGACGAGCGTGCTGACGAAGCTCTTCGCGGCCGACCAGCTCGTCGCATAGTCGTCGGGGCCCTTGCCGTCGGCGTAGCACTCCCGCACGATCGCCCCGCCTCGCACGATCACCACGCCCTGGGTGTTCATGTCCGGCGTGCCGTCGTTGTTGCCGTCGAACCGGAGCGCGTAGTCGCACGCCTGGTCGAGGAGCGCGGCGTCCATCCCGACGTCGCCGGGTGAAAGGAAGGTCCATTCCTGGGTCGGGAAGGGGACCTTCTGACCGATCGCGAGCGCGGCTCCGGCGTCGCCTTCCCCGGCGTCTCCAGACGAAGCGCCGTCGCCGACTCCGTGGTTTTGCTGCGAGCTGCACCCGACCAACAGGCCGGTCAGAAGGATTCCGAAGAGGTTCCGATCGAGCATCCATGAATTCGAGCATTGCTCGGTTTATGTGTCAAGGGCACAATGGGGTTCGGCCGGGGGGTCACGAGAACGAATCCCGAATGCCCCGAGAATCAACCGCCAGACGCGCGCCCCAGCAGTCCAGAAGCAAGAAGCGCGTCGAGGTGATCCTCCAGGCGGCGCGGGAGCTCATCGGCCAGCGCGGCAACGACGCCGTCAGCATGCGAGAGATCGCCGCGCGCGCGTCCGTCCCGATCGCCTCCGTCTACGACTACTTCCCGGACAAGAACGCGATCATCCGGAGCCTGATGATCGAGTACCTCGGTAGCATCGCGACGAGCCTCGGCGCGATCGTCGCCGAGGTGAACCGGCCCGAGGAGATGCCGGGAGCGATCGACCGGATGATCGACACGTTCGTCGGGATCTTCCGGAAGGAGCGCGAGCTCGCGACGATCTGGTCCGCCGTCCAGGCGAACACCACGCTGCGCGATCAGGACGTCGAGGACGGCCGGCGCATCGCGGAGATGCTCATCTCCCGCTTCACGGCGGTCGCCCCGCGCGCCGACAAGGAGGGCATCCGCGACGCGTGCATCTACGCCGTCTTCACGATCGCGACGCTCGCGCGCATCGCCATCTACACGACGCCGAGGGACGGCGCCCGGCTCATCGCGGAGTTCAAGCGCCTGATGCGACTCCGCGTCGAGAGCCTGATCCCGGAGACCGGTCCCGCGTCCACGCCTCACCTCGACGAGAAGCCGAGCTCCGTCAGGTAGATCTTCTCGAGCTTGGAGCGGCTCCGCGAGAAACGGCTTCGGGCATAGAGGAGCAGGCCCGCCGAGATCGCCGCTGCGCGCGCCGCGGGGCCCGGCGTCCGCTCGGGGACGAAGCCGAGACGGCGGCCTTGTTCCGTCGCACGCGCCTGGACGTGACGGACGAAGCCGTCGAGGTGCCGGAGGACCGGATGGCCCTCCGCCTGCGAGCGGAGGGCCCTGACCGCGAGCGGCAGCGTCATCATCTGGAGCTGGAAGAGTCCGTAGAACGGAGTCCCGAGCCACGGGCTCTCCGCCAGGATCGCCGCCGTCTGCTTCTCGCCCCACGCGACGTGCTCCGACTCGTCGCTGCACACGACGCGGAGCTTCTTCTTGATCGGCGGAACGCGCGGGTCCGAATCCGGGAGCGTCGCGAGCAGGAGGTCCTTGAAGACGTCGAGCACCATGCCCTCGCCTACCGCGTGCTCGAGGAACACCTTCAGCGGGTAGTAGTCGTTGTGCGAAGAGAGGAGGCGGATCACCCAGTGTCCGGGGAGCGGCTCGAGGTCGAGCGCGCGGAAGATGTCCGCGAAGAGCCGCAGGTGCGCGATCTCCTGACGCGCCTGCCGGATGTAGAAGTCCGCGGCCTCGAGCGAGCGCGCGGCGAAGAGGGAGCGCCCGCAATAGACGCCCGTCGCTTCGCCGTAGAGCGCCTGCGAGAGAACGAAGCGAACGATCTCCCGGTCGCGCTCGTTCGAGAGATCGAACGTCGCGCCGCCGAAGTCGTATGCCGGGCCCCGATCCATTTCCTGGGTCACGGAGGAACATTGGCCCACGGGGCTCGGCGATTCACGCGGGCTGTTCGTCGGAAGACAGCGCGACCCCGCCGTCGGGCGGGGCGGCCCTCCACTCTCCAGAATTCCCCGCGATCTCCAGGGGGTGCCTGGCTGGTCGGTCGGGGCTTTCCGCCGGCGCGATTCCGTAGTTGGTAGGAGGACGTCCGATAGGTACCTACACCTCACCACAGAGGTGCTAGGGCCTGGACCACCGAAGATGGCGGGGAACCTCGACACCGACGACTCGAGCGAGCGGAACGGCGACCCGCTGGTCGGTCGCGCGCTCGCGGGCCGCTACGACATCCTCCGGCTCCTCGGCGAAGGCGGGATGGGTCGCGTCTACGAGGGGCGGCAGCGCGCGCTCGATCGACCCGTCGCGGTGAAGTGCATCCACCACCATCTCCTCGCGACGGAGAGCATGGTCTTGCGCTTCATGGAAGAGGCGCGCGTCGCGAGCCAGCTCGTCCATCCGAACATCGTCAAGATCTACGACTTCGGTCGCTCCGATCCGTCCGTCGCCCCCACGTTCTTCCTCGTGATGGAGCTGCTGACGGGGCCCGACCTCGGTACCGTCATCCGAGAAGGCGGCCCGCTTCCCGTCGCTCGCACGTACGCCATCCTGAAGCAGGTGCTCTCCGCGCTCGGGGAAGCCCACGCGCGCGGCATCACGCACCGGGACGCGAAGCCCGACAACGTGATCCTCGAGCCGACCGTCGGCGGCGGGGAGCGCGTGAAGATCATCGACTTCGGCATCGCGAAGGTGCACGGCGGGACGGGGATCACGGCCGTCGGGCAGTTCGTCGGCACGCCGCAGTACATGCCCCCCGAGCAGATCCGTGGAGAGAGCGCGCACGTGAGCTCGGATCTCTACGCGGTGGGCATCACCCTGTTCCAGATGCTCACCGGGCGGCTGCCGTTCGACGGCGAGACGGTGACCGAGGTGCTCGAACAGCAGCTCTACTCGGCGCGCCCCGACCCGAGACGCTTCGCCGGCCCGGGCACGTGTCCGGACGGCCTCGCGGAGGTGTGTCTGCGGGCGATCCACGCGGACCCGCAGGAGCGGTTCGCGACCGCGGACGCGTTCGCCGAGCAGCTCGACGAAGCCGTCGCGGACGTGCTCCCGCCGCGGAGCCGCCGAAGTCCGTATCCGCCACCCCCGTCGAGTCCGTCGCGGGCCCGCGTGTCGAGCATTCCTCCGCCCGGCAGCGTGCCGCCCACCTCCGGGCCGAAGATCGCCGATCTCTCCGTCGCGCAGCGCATCGAGCGCGCCGCGGACGCGGAGGTCGCGGCGGGTCGTATGGACGGCGCGATAGCCGAGCTCCGCCGGGGGCTCGCGATCGGACGCTGCTGGCTCGAGGCCGGGGACGTGGAGATGGGCGGCGTTGCGCTCACGGTGTTCGGGCGGAAGCTCGGCGCGGGGCTTCGCGTCGTCGGACGGCTGGAGGAGTCGGAGCGCGTCCTCCGGAACGCGCTGGAGCACACGGAAGCCGGGGAATCGGCGCGCGCGTACGTCCTCGCGGAGCTCGCGACGACGCTCGCCGAGCGCGGACGCATCGGGGACGCCGAGGCGTGTCGCACGGAAGCGCTCCGCGTCGCGACGGCGCTCTCGGATCGGGATCTGACGGCCAAGCTCCGCCGTCTCGCGCAGTCGTTCGCCATCGCCGTCGCGTCCCACCACGCGGTGCCGCCCGAGCCGCGTCGTTCGTCGCCGATTCCGGAGCCGCGCCACTCGGAGTGGCGCGTGAAATCAGTGGACGCCATGGCGGCGACCCGGGAAGACGCGGACCCGGCCGCCGTCAGGCGCCGCCGATAGGTCGCAGAGCCGTCACCGGCTCGTCACAAACGAGAGCTACACGGCGCGCATGGCCAGGATCCTGGTGGTCGAAGACGAGCAGGATCTGCAGAAGGTCCTCGATTACAATTTGAAGCAAGCTGGGCACGAGCCAGTGGCCGCCCTGCGCGGGCGGGATGCCGTGGAGCTCGCGCGGAGCCGCCGGCCGGACGCCATCCTTCTCGACATCATGCTCCCCGATCTCCCGGGGACCGAGGTCTGCCGAGCCCTGAAGAGCGATCCGGCGACCCGCGGCATTCCGGTCATCATGCTGACGGCGAAGGGCGAGGAGATCGATCGCGTGGTCGGCTTCGAGCTCGGCGCCGACGACTACGTCGTGAAGCCGTTCAGCGTCCGCGAGCTCCTGCTCCGGATCCAGGCGGTGCTCCGGCGTGGCGTGGCGGAGCCCGTCGAGGAGCCCGCGGGCCGCGTCGAGTTCGGCTGCCTCACGTTCGATCGAGCCGCGCACCGGGCGTGGGTCGAGGGCGCCGAGGTCGAGCTCACGGCCCTCGAGTTCAAGCTGCTGGTGACGCTGTACGACCGCCGCGATCGCGTTCAGAGCCGCGCCACCCTGCTCGACGACGTGTGGGGGATCACCGCGGACATCACGACCCGGACGGTGGACACCCACGTGAAACGCCTGAGAGAGAAGCTCGGCGCGGCCCGCGATTACATCGAGACGGTGCGTGGCGTAGGCTACCGTTTCGTCGCGGCGCCCCTCGAGAGTCCCTCGTGAAGCTCGGCATCAGAGCCAAACTCGTCCTCGTTTCCCTCGTCGTCACGGGCCCGGTGTTCGGGCTCGTGTATGCGGATCTCCGTCGCCGTCTCGTGACCGAGCTCGCCGAGGGCGGCGCGGGTACCGCCGTCTCCGCGCTCGACTCCGCGGCGCTCGTGGCCGCCGTCCTGGTCCTCGCCATCATCTTCGTCCTCTCGGGCGTCGCCGTCGGCCTGGCGTCGCGACAGGTCCGAGCGCTCGCCGTCGCGGCCCGGAAGATGGCGGACGGCGACCTCGGCTCGCTCGCGACGGTTCGTTCCGAGGACGAGTTCGGCGAATTCGGCGAGCTCGGCGCCGCGCTCGATCACCTCGCGCGGAGCTACGCCGCGGTGCTCGCCGATCACCGGACGGAACGCGAGCGCGTCCAGGGCATCTTGACGGGCATGAAGGAGGGCGTGCTCCTCCTCGATCGTCGACGGCGCGTTTCCCTCGTGAACCCCGCGCTCCGCGAGATGCTCCTCCTCGGCGCCGAGGTGGAGGGCAAGTCTCCGCTCGAGGTCATCCGGCACGGTGAGCTGGTGCGCCTCCTGGACGAGGCCGACGCCGAGGCGGAACCCGCGTCGGGGGAGATCGACCTCGGCGGGTTGAAGCCCCGGCGGCTCCTCGTGCACGTCGTCCGAATCCCCGGTGACACGGGCGGCCTCCTCGCCGTGTTCGTCGACGTGACGCACCTCCGCCGGCTCGAGACGCTCCGGCGCGATTTCGTCGCGAACGCCTCGCACGAGCTCCGGACCCCGGTCGCCGCCATCTCCTCCGCGACGGAGACGCTCGAGAGCGCGATCACGAAGGACCCGACCGCGGCCCTCGACTTCCTCGCGATCATCGCGCGGAACGCGGAACGTCTCCGGAACCTCGTGGACGATCTCCTGGATCTGTCGCGAATCGAGTCCCAGGATTTCGAGGTCCATCTCGAGCCGATCGATCTCGCGGAGATCGGTGGCCCGGTCCTCGACCTCTTCCGCGAGCGGGCGGCGAAGAAGGGCATCCGGCTCGTCGGGACGGGGGCGGGCGGAGTCACGCTCCTCGCCGATCGCCGCGGGCTCGAGCACGTGCTCACGAACCTCGTCGACAACGCGGTGAAGTATTGCGGCCCGGGGAGCTCGGTGACGCTTCGCGCGGAGACGACCGATGCCGGCGGGGTCCGCATCATCGTCGAGGACGACGGTCCGGGCATCGAGCGGCACCACCTGCCCCGGCTCTTCGAGCGCTTCTACCGGGTCGATCCGGGGCGGTCCCGTCAGCTCGGCGGCACGGGCCTCGGGCTCTCCATCGTGAAGCACCTCGTGGAGGCCATGGGCGGTCGAATCGAGGTGGACAGCGAGCCGGGGAAGGGGACGCGCTTTTCCATCAGCCTGTCGGCCGCCGAGGCGGAGCCGCTCCCGGTCCGGATGACCGGCGCGCCCCCGCCGGTCGTGTGACTGCTCTGTGGCGGCCCGTCACCAAACCGTAACAAACCCGGCACGAAGTCGACGCCCAGGGCCGGACCCGTGTTGTTACACCCTCGGGCCATCATGACGTCACGGAGATGGTTCGGTGTGTGGCTCGGGCTCGCGGTCCTCGCGCTCTTCGGGTGCCACGGAAACTCGGGCGCACCCGCGGGTACGGAGAAGCCCTCGGCGAGCGGCGAGCCGCCCAAGAGCGGTCCGGTGAACCTGAACGGTGCGGGCGCGACGTTCCCGTACCCCCTCTACTCGAAGTGGATGAGCGAGTACGCGAAGGCCCATCCGGACGTCCTCATCAATTACCAGTCGATCGGCTCCGGGGGTGGGATTCGCCAGATCTCCGCCAGGACCGTCGACTTCGGCGCGACGGACGCTCCGATGACGGCGGACGAAGAGAGCAAGGCGCCGGGCAAGCTCGTTCACCTCCCGACGACGATCGGCGCGGTCGCCGTTTCGTACAACCTGCCGGGGGTGACGGAGCTGAACCTGGACCCCGACGTGCTCGCCGGCATCTACCTCGGCACGATCACCAAGTGGAACGACAAGAAGATCGCCGCCGCGAACGCGAGCCAGAAGCTCCCTGACACGGCGATCGTCGTCGCGTACCGGAGCGACGGCAGCGGCACGACCGCCGTGTTCACCGACTATCTCGCGAAGGTGAGCCCGGAATGGAAGGACAAGGTCGGCGCCGGGAAGAGCGTGAAGTGGCCCGTCGGCCTCGGCGCGAAGGGCAACGAAGGCGTCACGGGCCAGATCAAGACGGCCGCGGGCACCATCGGGTACGTCGAGCTCGCTTACGCCGCGCAGAACTCCCTCGCGACGGCCGCGCTGAAGAACCCCGCGGGCAAGTACGTGAAGCCCGATCTCGGCGCGATCACCGCCGCCGCGGCCGGTGTGGACATGCCGGACACGCTCCACGTCTCCATCGCGAACGCCCCGGGTGAGACCGCCTACCCGATTTCCTCCTTCACCTACATCCTGGTCTACGAAGACACGCCGGACGCCCGGAAGGGCACCGCGATGGCGAAGTTCCTCTGGTGGGCCATCCACGACGGACAGGCGTTCGCGGAGCCGCTCTTCTACGCGAAGCTCCCGGACGCCGTCGTGAAGAAGGTGGAGGCGCGCCTTCACACGCTGAAGAGCGGCGACAAGCCCCTCCTCACGGACTCCTGAGCGCGCCCGGATCTCCCGCTTCATGGCCGAGAGCACCCAGACCTTCCTGGTCCGAGCTCAGCCGCGGATCCTCCGGCGGCTCGGACGGGAGTCCAACACCGGAGATCTGATCTTCCGCGTGCTCTCGGGCGGCTTCGCCGTGCTCGTCGTGGTCGTCGTGCTCGCGATGGGCTTCCAGATGGCGATCGGGGCGAAGCTCAGCCTCGCCAAGTTCGGCCTCGGGTTCGTCGTGAGCTCCGACTGGGATCCCGTCCGGGACACCTTCGGAGCGCTGCCGTTCATGTACGGGACGGTGGTGTCGTCCCTCCTCGCGCTCGCGCTCGCGGTCCCCGTCTCGTTCGGCGTCGCGATCTACCTGACCGAGCTCTGCCCGGTGAAGCTCCGGGCCGCGCTCGCGTTCGTCGTGGAGCTCCTCGCGGCCGTCCCGAGCGTCGTCTACGGCCTCTGGGGGATCTTCGCGCTCTCACCGCTGCTCCGCGAGCACGTCGAGCCGGCCCTGGCGTCCACGCTCGGGTTCCTGCCGTTCTTTCGCGGACCGCATCAGGGCTACGGGATGCTCGCGGGTGGCATCATCCTCGCGATCATGATCCTCCCGACGATCGCCTCCGTGAGCCGGGAAGTGCTCCGTGCCGTTCCGGACACGTTCCGCGAAGGCGGGCTCGCGCTCGGCGCGACGCGCTGGGAAATGCTGCGCGACGTCGTCTTGCCGTACGCGCGATCCGGCCTCCTCGGCGCCGTCATCCTCGGCCTCGGTCGGGCGCTCGGCGAGACGATGGCCGTCACCATGGTGATCGGCAATCGCGCCGAGATCAGCGCGTCGCTCTTCGCGCCGTCCTACACGATGGCGAGCGTCATCGCGAACGAGTTCACGGAGGCGACGGGCGACGTGTACCTCGCGGCGCTCGCCGAGATCGGTCTCCTCCTGTTTGCTGTGACCCTCCTCCTGAACATCGTGGCGCGTCTCCTCGTGTGGCGCGTCGCGAAGCCCGCGGGGGCCCGATGAAGGCGGAGCCCGGGTATTCCAGGCGTCGCCTCACGGACGCTCTGTTCCGCGGCGCCTGCGCCGCCGCCGTCGCGGTCGCCCTCGTCCCGCTCGCGAGCGTGCTCTATTACACCACCTCCCGAGGTCTCGGCGGCGTGGACCTCTCCTTCTTCACCGAGCTCCCCAAGCCGGTCGGGGAGAAGGGCGGGGGCATGGCGAACGCCATCGAGGGTACGCTCACCATCGTCGGGATGTCGGCGCTCCTCGGCATCCCGATGGGCGTCCTCGCGGGCGTCTTTCTCGCGGAGTTCCCGGGGAGCCGCTTCGCGACCGTGGTCCGTTTCTCGGCCGACGTCATGAGCGGCATCCCGTCGATCACCGTCGGGATCTTCGCGTATTCGCTCGTCGTTTTGCCGATGGGTCGGTTCAGCGCGATCGCCGGATCGGTCGCCCTCGCGGTCATCATGCTCCCGACGGTCACCCGCACCACGGAGGAACTGCTCCGCCTGGTCCCGGGGACGCTCCGGGAGGCGGCGCTCGGACTCGGAGTCGCGAAGTGGCGGGCGACGGTCAGCATCGTGCTCCGGACCGCCGCGCCGGGTATCGCGACGGGCGTCATGCTCGCGGTGGCGCGAGTCGCCGGAGAGACGGCGCCCCTCCTCTTCACCGCATTCAACAACCGGTTCTGGGGCCAGGGCGTCGACCAGCCGATCGCTTCCCTCCCGGTGCAGATCTACACGTATGCGGTCTCGCCGTTCGAGGACTGGCACCGGCAGGCCTGGGCCGCGGCGCTCGTCCTGGTGACACTGGTTCTTCTTCTCAACGTCACGGCGAAGCTCCTGGTTCGTAGTAAGGTGGCCGCCCGATGAGCTCCGAAGCGGACGCCATCCCTTCCGCTCTGATCGGCGAGTCCCGCGAGGCCTCGGAAGCTCCGGCACGGCTAGCCTCGGGAGTCGAAGTGGCGCAGGAAGAAGGCGTGAAGATTCGCGTAGATGGGCTTCAGGCCTTCTTCGGGCACACGGAAGTCATCAAGGGCATCTCGCTCCCCATCCTCGCCAAGCAGGTCACGGCCATCATCGGCCCATCGGGCTGTGGCAAGTCCACCTTCATCCGGTGCCTGAACCGGATGCACGAGGTGACCCCGGGCGCGCGCGCCACCGGCAAGGTGCTGCTGGACGGCCTGGACGTGTACCGGGAGGACGTGGACCCGGTCCGGCTTCGCCGTCGCGTCGGGATGGTCTTCCAGAAGCCGAACCCGTTCCCGACCATGTCCATCCGGGACAACGTCCTCGCCGGGCTCCGCCTGAACGGCCTCCGCGTCCCGGACGCCGACCACGTCGTGGAGCAGGCTCTTCGCCGCGTCGCGCTGTGGGACGAGGTGAAAGACGGGATCGGCCGGTCCGGGACGAGCCTCTCCGGCGGCCAGCAGCAGCGTCTCTGCATCGCCCGGGCCATCGCCCTCGAGCCCGAGGTCCTGCTGATGGACGAGCCCTGCTCGGCGCTCGACCCCATCGCGACGGCCCGGGTGGAGGAGCTCATCCACGAGCTCCGGGACAGCTACACCATCGTGATCGTGACCCACAACATGCAGCAAGCTGGCAGGGTCGCCGATCGTACGGCATTCTTCTACATGGGCCAGCTCGTGGAATACGACCTCACCGACGTCATCTTCACCCGACCGAAGGAACGCCGAACGGAGGATTACATCACGGGTCGCTTCGGCTGATCGCGGTGAGGGGACCTTGGTGACGCGACATACGGACAAGGAATACGAGCAGGAGCTCGAGGCGTTGAGAGACGCCGTGCTCCTCATGGGCGCTCGCGTCGAGGAAATGACGAAGAGCGCGCTCGACGCGTTCGAGCGCCACGACCTCGAGCTCGCGCAGAAGACCATCGCGCAAGATTCGGAGATCGATCGCCTCGAGCTCGACATCGACGAACGCTGCATTCGCGTGCTCGCCCGGCGGCAACCCGTCGCCTCCGATCTCCGCTTCATCACGACGACGCTGAAGATCGTGACGGACCTCGAGCGGATGGGGGACCTCGCCGTCAACGTCTGCGAGCGCGTGGTGGACCTGGACGCGGGGAGCCTCGCCCCGGTGCGCGTGTCGCTGGTGCAGATGGGCAAGGTCGTGCTGGACATGCTCCACGAAGCGCTGGACGCCTTCATCGAGCGGGACGCCGCCCGCGCCGAGCGCGTCATCCAGCGGGACAGCGTCGTGGACGCGACCTACGCGAAGATCTTCCCCGAGCTCCTCGGGCACATGATGAACGACCCGCAGTCCGTCTCCACGGCGCAGCGCCTCCAGTCCGTCGCGAAGTACCTCGAGCGCGTCGCCGACCACGCGACGAACCTCGGAGAGATGGTCGTCTACATGGTCCGCGGCGAAGACAAGCGGCACGCGCAGAAGGTCGCGCGGTAGCGAGTCTCGGCGCCGATGGTCCGCGGCGAAGACGAGCGGCGCGCGCAGAAGGTCGTGCGGTAGCGGGTCTCGGCGCCGATGGTCCGCGGCGAAGACGAGCGGCACGCGCAGAAGGTCGTGCGGTAGCGGGTCTCGGCGCCGACCGATCCGGGGGCTACGTTCGAGTTCGATAGTTTGTATACAAACTATCCTTCGGCTTGCGTACCCCCCCCGGCTCCACGTCGTGCCGGCTGCGCGCCCCACGCGGCTCCACGTCGTGCCGGCTGCGCGCCCCACGCGGCCCCGCGTCGTGCCGGCCGCGTTGCCCCACGCGGCCCCACGTCGTGCCGGCTGCGCGCCCGGCTCAGTTCCACGTCGTGTGAACGGCGTAGTTGCCGGCGTCCACGTCGAGGCTCAAAAACGAGAACTTCTCGAACGCGCAGGAGCCGCTGTTCAGGAAGAGCGCGTTCGGGTGCTCCACGCGGAGGGGGACGTGGGTGTGCCCGGTGACGACGACGTCCGCGCTCCGGGCGCCGGCGAGGCCGACCGCCCAGCGCTGGAACGTGCAGCGGCCCGGCTCCGCGGTGATGCCGGAACGGATGCGGTCGGCGACGTCGAACATCCGGTAGAGGGGCGATAGGCCCCACCGGAGGAGGTGTCCGCCGAGCCAGACCCCGAGCTCGGAGATCCAGCGAGCCTTGCGGATGAGGAGATCGTGGTGGTGGCCGTGCGTGAAGAGCAAACGCGTCCCACGGTGCGCGAGCGTCAGCTCGTCGGGGACGCGCTCCACGCTGCCGGCCACGATGTCGTGGTTGCCGTGCACGTACGTGTAGCTCGGGCGCTCGAAGCGTCTCGCGATCTCCGGGTGGGCTTCGCGAGCTTTTCGTAGCGCGTCCGCGGGGCTACGCGGCCAGGTCGGGGTCAGTGTTTCCCAGATGTCACCGAGCAGGATGATCCGCTCGAAGTTCGACTCCAGGAAGGTGAGGAACGAGAGGAACCGCTCGTCCCTGTGGCGAAAGACATCACTTCGATCACCGGGCCCGAGATGCAAATCGGAGATGACGGCGAGTTTCATGGTCTTCGTGACCACTCGTATGGACGAAGAAATCGAGCCATACAAGGCTTCGGCGGCGAGTTTCCCACATCGTTTCCACAGGCTTTCTTTCCCGTCACAGAGCAGCGCGACTCTGACCTTCGACATGCTCGCTGCAATCGCATTCGGGTTGTTCTCGATTGGCGCGTGCTCGGTGCTGTTCGGCTTCGTGATGCACGCGTGCGTTCGTCGAGTCCTCGGGCGAAGGCCCGCCCTCGAGCACACACCACCGATCTCGGTGCTGAAGCCGCTGAAGGGCGTCGACGCGGACCTCTACGAGAACCTCGCGTCCCTCGCTCGTCAGGACTACCCCGCGTTCGAGCTCGTGCTCGGCACGGAGGACACCATGGACCCCGCGCTCGCCGTCGCGCGAAAGCTCCAGCGCGATTTCCCCGAGGTCCGCATCCGCATCGTCGCGGGGCGAGCCGCCGCCGGTTACAACCCGAAGGTCGCGAACCTGGTCCAGCTCGCCCGCGTCGCGGCGCACGACCACATCCTCGTCTCGGACGCCGACGTCCGGGTCGACCCGAGCTACCTCCGTCACCTCTCGAGCGAGCTCGCCGACCCCGAGGTGGGCCTCGTCTCGAGCGTCATCGCGAACGTCGGGGAGCGGACGCTCGGCGCCTCCTTCGACGCCCTGCAGATGAACGCGTTCGTCGCTCAGGCGGTCTGCAGCGCGGAGGTCCTCGCCGGTCACCCGTGCGTCGTCGGAAAGTCCATGCTCCTCCGGAAGAGCCAGCTCGCGCGTCTCGGCGGGTTCGACGCCGTCAAGGACGTCCTCGCGGAGGACTACGTGCTCGGCCAGCTCTACCACCGCGCCGGCTACCGCGTGGCGCTCTCCGGTCATCCGGTGCGGTCCGTCGCGCCGAATCGCCCGTTTTCGTCCTTCTTCGACCGGCACGTGCGCTGGGCGCAGATGCGACGCTTCGTGTCGCCCTGGCATCACATCGGCGAGCCTCTCCTCCACCCGACGCCGTGGTTCATCGGGGCATCGGCGCTCGCGCTCTCGTTCGAGCAGGGGAACCGCCTGGGCGCGACCGTCGCGCTGCTCTCCGTGGCGCTCCTCGCGGCCCGCGGGGTGAGCGACGCGCTCCTCTCGCTCCGGCTCCGCGGAGAGGCCCCGGCGCTCGAGGATCTCGCGCTCGGTCCGCCGAAGGACCTCGTGATCACGTTCGCGTGGCTGCTCTCGCTCGTGAAAACGACGGTCGTCTGGCGCGGCAACGTGATGCAGATCGGCGCAGGCTCGGTGCTGAGCCCGGCGGTGTCGTCACGAAGCGGTCGCCGCCCGGCGCGCAGCGAAGCGCACTAGTCACGGGGCGGCCTCGGCCGTGGCCATTCGACCCATCCTCGGTGGGTGAGGGAGGTCGTTCCGGCGTCCCGCCCGGAAGACGTGGCGACGAACGTCAGCTCGTATCGGGCGCGATGCTTCCGGCAGAGTGATACCGTCCCTTCTCGTCCCTGAGCATTCGTACCGAGTCGAAATCGGCATCGAAACGGCTGTGAACGTGAGCCTTCGCTTCGCGAGCTTCCTGGCTTTCTCGGAAACAGGCTTCCGAGAGAGCGTCGACGGCGAAGACTCGCTCCCCGATCTCGAGAGTGCCGAGAAACGGGCGCCGTCGACGCTTTCTCGGAAGCACACACCCCGAGACGACGCTTCACGTCGCACGGCGCTACCGAGGGTGTGCTCCGGAACTCCTTCGACGGGTCACGCGGCACCGCCCCGTGGCCGCGCGGAACCCGGCTGCCGGGTGAGCACGGACGGCGGTCGGCAGCCCGCATCGCGGGATGCCGGGTGGGGCAGCCCCG
>DASZXK010000144.1:0-36038 GCA_035545855.1 Polyangiaceae bacterium | reverse complement strand
CTGCACCGCCCCCCGACGCACGAATACCCCGCCCCGAGCCCCCGGCACGCGTCGCTCGTCAGGCACGGCACGTCACACTGCTTCCCGTGCGCCGCACACGCCGACTCGAGCGCCGCCGCGCACTCGGCGGTCGCCGCCAGGGACGCACACTGACTCGTATCGGTACACGTCCGGGTGCAGATGCCGCACAGGCACTCGAGGCCGCTCGCGCACGTCTCCACGCACTCGTGCAGGAAATGAGACTCGCTGTCGCCCTTCGTGCTCGGCGTGCTGCACGCGCCGCCTCCGAAGACGACGGCCGTGAAAGAGAGTGCGAGCGCGGTCCCGATTTTCCCCTTCATCCTCAAACCTCCGACTCCTCCGATTCGAGCGTGATGGTCTCGCCACCGTAGAACGTGACGTGCGAATACTCCGTCGGCTTCCGGTGGGCCTCGTTGTAGGAGCGCACCTTCGTGCGGAGCGCGGAGACGCGGTCCCGGAGCTCCGTGAGCAAGCCGAGCACCTCCGCCTCGAAGGGGTGCCCGGGCCAGACGTCGAACGAGTACGTGCTCCCGCCCGTCGCGACGCCGGGCGGGCCCTCGCTCCGGAGGCGCGCGCAGATCGTCTTCACGACGGCCTGGAAATGGTCGAAGACCGCGGCTTCCCAGCCGACGTCCGAGTTCGGGAACACGAGGAACTGATCGGCGGAGTAGCGAACCACGCCCGCGCTCTCCGCGCGGCGGACCTGTCCGCCGTCCACGAGCCGCGTGAGCACCGCGTCGAGGTCCGACCTCCGTACGAGCTTTCCGAGCGCGTCGCGCGTTGCGGGGCCCTCGCGATAGACGATGGCCCACACGAGCTCGTCGAGCCCGTCCCCGTCGCGGACGCTCGCGAGCGTTTCTATCTCGTCCTTCGTCGCGGCGCGGTACGCGGCGCTCTGGCCCGTGCCGACGCGGAGCACGAGGCCGCTCTCCGAGAGATCGCGGAGCACGCCGCGGACGAGCTCCGGGTCGTCCCGGTGGAAGCGGCGGAGCACCTCTGCGCGATGGACGAGGCGCCCCTCACCGAGGAATTCGAGGACCGCTTCCCAGAGCGAACGCCCGCCGTCCGTGCTGCTCTCGCGGAGGCGCTGGATCTTCCGGAGGTACGTCCGGAGCGCGAGCCCGAACATGTCCGCGCTCACCTTCCGGCTCACTCCCTGGGCGTTCAGCTCGTCCGCGAGCTCGAGGAAGACCTGATTCGCGACCGTCGCGAGCGGCGCCCGCACGCCGCCCGTCGTCGCGAGCTGAGCGATGAGGACCGTCGTCTGACGGACGATCGAGTCGATGAGCACCTGGAGGTTCACGGCGTACCCGTGCCGAGACTAGTTGGCCTCGAAAACCGGACCAGTGGCAATTCTGGCAGTGGCGAATCGAGGGGAATTCGCACGCGTTCGCGCGATTTCAGCGACGCACCAGCCACGCACATCGGAGCGCGTGCGTGGGTCCGAAATCCGCCGGCACGGAGCCGCGTTCGAGGGCGAGCGACGAACGCCGCGCGAGCTCTCCGAAGCCGTCGAGGAACGCGCTCTCGTCCCACCCAGCGTCGTTCGACGACACGAACACGGCGCTTCCCGGAGCTTCGTCCAGGCACGCGATCGCGTCCTCCACGAGCGCCGGAAGGTGCTCCGCCGCGCGGAATACCTTCCGATCGGCGCGCGAAAACGTGGGAGGGTCGAGCACCACGAAGCGGAATTTGTCGCCGCGGTTCTTCGCGCGACGAAGGAAGTCGCGGGCGTCGCCCTTGAGGAGCCGGGGAGCCTCCTCGCCCGAGAAGTTCCGCTCGTAGGACTTCTTCTCCCAGGCGAGGTACCGCGGGCTCACGTCGACGCTCGTCGTCTTCTGGGTGCCGCCGCTCCGCGCGGCGAGGGAGAAGGACCCGGTGAAGCTGAAGAGGTTCAGCACGGGTGCCGGGCCGCTCTCGAGCGCGATCCGGACCCGTTCGACGAGGGCCGCCCGGTTCTCCCGCTGGTCCAGGAAGAGCCCCGGGTTCAGGACCGCGGTCGTCTCGAGCCGGAGGAAGAGCGTCCCTTCGACGGCCCACAGCGCTCCGTCGAGCGGCGCTTCTTCGAGCCAGAGCGGGGCGAGCGGCTCCGAGCGGTTCTCCACCTTGAGCGCCCGCCCGATGGCGACGACGCCGCCTCCCGGAACCTGGTCGGCGAGCTTCCTCACGAACCCGTCGTCCTTCGCGAGGCGGGCGTCCTTCAGGTGGCAGAAGAGGAAGGCGCGGTCTCCTTCGAGCGCGTAGAGATCGACCTCGCATTCGGGGCTCGTCACGAGCCTCCGGGAGGACCGGGCCGCACTCTCCGTCACGCCGTGCATGAAACGCCGGTGGGCGGGGAAAAGCGAGCCTTTGCGGAACGGGCGCGGGCGCCCGTCGCCGTTTCCGGATGTCCACGCTCACGAAGAGAGTAAAATGATGGTCCCATGGCCGAGAGCCCGCGTGACGCTTCCTTCGCCTCCCTCTTCGAGTCTTCGCCCCGGCAGGGGTTTGCCCGACGGCACCGCGTCGGGGAGGTCCTGGACCTGGAAGTGGTCCGGGTGAGCCCGGAAGCGGTCCTCGTCGCGGTCGATGGCAAGCAGGAGGGCTACATCGACCCGGCGCTCCTTTCGGACGAGTCCGGCAAGCCGACGGTCCACGTCGGCTCGCGGGTCGCAGTACGGGTGGTCTCGATCGACAAGTCGAGCGGCGAGATCCGGCTCGAGCCGCTCTCGAAGGATCCCGTCGTCGCGAACCTCGGCGCGGGAGACGGCCCGGCGGACGCCGCCGCGACGAAGACGGGTACCTCTCTGGTCGTCGGCATGCGCGTGAAGGGGAAGGTCGCGGGCGTGGAGCGCTACGGCGTCTTCCTCGAGTTCGCGGTGCCGAACGCGCCCCGCCCGGAACGCGGCCTCGTCCCGGTCGCGGAGCTCGGCACGCCGCGAGGCGCGGATCTCAGGAAGCTCTTTCCCGTGGGGAAGGAGCTCGAAGCCGCCATCATCGCGATCGACGAGCGCGGCCGCGTGCGGCTCTCGGTGACCGCGCTCTCCGCCGCCGAGGAGCGTCGCGCGTTCGAGTCCTACGCGGGCGAGAAGGCGGAAGAGAAGAAGGAGGGCGGCCGAAACCAGAGCTTCGGCACGTTCGCTGATCTCCTGAGCAAGAAGAAGAAGTGAACCGGGTCGGTCCGGCAACCTTCCTGGCTACCTCCGGACGAAGGACGCCACGAAGAACCCGTCCGTCCCGTGGCGGGACGGCCCGAGCCGGAAGGAAGTCGCGCCGGGCGCGATGACGCTCACGAGCTCCGGCGCGTCGAACGGCGCCGGCTCGAACACGTCGGAGACGCTCGCCACGACGTCCTCGCACTCCTCGCGGAGCACGCTGCACACCGCGAACACGACGCGCCCGCCGGGCCGTGCGAGGCCGCCGGCGCGGCGGAAGATGGCCTCCGCGGTGCGAGCGACGCGCGCCGGATCCTCCGGCCCGAGACGTCGCGCGATCTCCGGACGGTGACGGAGCGTGCCGGTCCCCGTGCAGGGCGCGTCCACGAGCACCCGGTCGAACCCCGGCCGGAGTCCGCCGTCTCCGACGGTCCAGTCGACGGCGAGCGTCGTCACGGGAGCAAGCGAGAGGCGCTCGAGCTCGCGGGCGAGCTGGCCGAGCTTGTCCGGGTAGAGATCCGTCGCGACGAGCTCTCCCGCCGGACCGATGCATTCACGAAGGAGGGTCGTCTTCTGGCCGCGGCCGGCGCAGGCGTCGAGCACGCGCTCCCCGGGGCGCGCGCCGAGCGCGAGCGCGACGGCCTGGGCGCCTTCCTCTTGCAGCACGAACGCGCCTTCCCGGTACCCTTGCCGCTTCCGGAGATCGCCGCCCCGAGGCACGAGCCGCGCGCGCGGCGAGACGCGACCTCGCCCGGCGGACGCGAGCCACTCCGGGGCCTCTTTCCCGGAAACGACGCGGACCGCCGTCCGCAGTTCGCCCTCCGACACGCCGAGCAGCGCGTCCGCCTCTTCTTCGCCGACGTCGCGGACGAGGGCCCGGAGGAGCCACGGCGGCGCGCTCCGACGAATGGCCGCGCCGCGCTCGGGTCTCGGCCCTGCCGCGACCTTCCGGAGGAGCGCGTTCACGAAGCCCGAGACTCGCCGTCCGCGAGCGGCGGAGACGGCCGTCACCGCCGCGTCGACGACGGCGTGCGCGGGGACCCGGTCGAGGAACGCGAGCTGATACGCCGCGACGAGGAGGTGCGACACGACGACCGGATCCTTCGGAAGCCCGCGCGTCGCGTGGGCGGACACGAGCTCGCGAAGCGCGGCTTCCGTCCGGAGCACGCCGTAGACGATCTCCGTCGCGAGCGCCCGGTCCCGCGGGTCGAACTCCGGGAGGCGCTCCATCTCCGCGTCCAGCGCGGCGGCCGCGAACGCGCCGTCGCGATGGACGCGCTCGAGCACGCGCGCGGCGAGCGTCCGCGCGTTCGGCGGAGCGCGACGGCCGCGCGCCTCGGGTTCTCCATCTCCGGACGTCACCCGAACAGGTCCCGTACCTGACCGACGATGAGATCCCAGCGTTTTTCGACGTCGTTCTTGAAGGCGAGCCCCATCATCATCACGACGAGAGTCATCCCGACGATGTGGGCGATCTCGCGGAACCGGAGCGGGAGCGGGCGTCGGAGGACGGCCTCCGCGGAGAAGAACGCGAGGTGCCCGCCGTCGAGGACGGGGATGGGGAGCAAATTCAGGAGGCCGAGATTGATGCTGAGGAGCGCCATCACCCAGATGAAGTAGTCCGGACCCTTCCGGCCCTCCTCGCCCGCCACCTCGTAGATGGTGATGGGACCCGACAGGGAGTCGAGCGACAGGCGCCCCTGGATGAGCCGTACGATGCCGACGACGATGAACCGCGTGACGTCGACCGTCTCCTGGATCGCCTTCTCGAAGGCGTAACGCACGGGCGACGGGTGCTCCACGCGACTCTCCGGCGCGAGCGGCACCCAGTGCTGGAGCCGGAGCACGTACCTCGCGAAGGACTGCCCGTGCGCGTCGACGAAGTCCTCACGCCGCATCTGGAACGTCCCGTACCGCGGACGGCCGTCCCTCGCGGCGAGATACTGCATGCGATGCGGCCGATCCGGCTCCGCGACGACCCGCTCGCGAAACGTCGACCACGCGGGGAGCGGCTCGCCGTCGAGCTCGAGCACCTTGTCCCCCGCGCGGAGCCCCGCCTTGTAGAAGTACGAATCCTCCGGCACGAGGGAGGCGTAGAGATCCGCGAGCTCGACCCCCGTCCGGCCGAGGAGATCCTCCCCGGAGGCGTCCGGCGTGAGCGCGACCACGCCCGTCTCGAAGACGGCCATGTCCGCGAGGCCTCCGAGCGCGTGGGGGACGGTCACCGGCCGCATGTACGTGACGGGCACGGTCTCTCCGCGGTTCTGGTCGAGGATGTCCTCCAGGTCCATGAAGCGGCGGACCGGCTTCCCCGCGACGTTCGTCACGACGTCGAACGTCCGGAGACCGGCGCGGTAGGCGGGAGATTCGGGGTTCGGCACGCCGATGACGGCCGCGGGCGCGCTCGGCTGGATGCCGATCGTCCCGACGCGCTCGATGATGTCGAGCTCCCGGCGCTCGATCATCTCCTCGGGGACGATCTCGACGTCCGTGTACCGGTTCGCCCGGAACACCTTGAGCACGAGGGACTTCGCCGGGCTCTTCGCGATGATGCGGCGGAGCTCGTCGAAGGTCCCGATCTCCTCGCCGTTCACGCTCATGATGCGGTCGCCGGGCTTGAGCTTGCCCTCGGCGGGGTGGCCGGGGAGGACGACGCCCACGGTCGGCGGGAGGAAGGGCCCGCTCGAGACGAAGACGGAGAAGTAGAGGAGCACCGGGAACACGAGGTTCATCGCCGGGCCCGCGAGCACGATGAGGATCCGCTTCCAGACGGGGAGCGACTCGAACGTGCGGTTCCGATCCTCCGGGTGGACGACGTCCGCCTTGGACTCCTCCAACATGGATACGTAGCCACCGAGCGGGAGGAGGCCGATGCAGTACTCGGTCTCGCGACCCCGGAACCGGAGCACCTTGGGCCCGAACCCGAGGCTGAACGTGAGCACCTTCACGCCGAACGCCTTCGCGAACATGAAGTGCCCGAGCTCGTGAACGAAGATCAGCGAGCTGGTCAGGATGACGAAGTAGAGGAGATCCATCCCGGGGCCGAAGCGGCGGGAACGCTAGCATCGCTCGTGACGCTCGGAGCCGAACTCGGTCCGTGGTAGGTCGAAATGCGGTGAAACGAAGGAAAAACGGCGGCCTCGGCGCGGGCCCTTCCGTCGTGATCGTCGGCGCCGGCATCGCCGGGCTCGGGATGGCCATCCGTCTCGTCGAGGCGGGGCTCTCGGACTTCGTGGTGCTCGAGCGTGGCGAGACGCTCGGCGGAACGTGGCGGGACAACGCGTATCCGGGCGCCGCGTGCGACGTGCCGTCCCACCTCTACAGCTACTCCTTCGCGCCGAACCCCGACTTCTCGCGTCGGTACTCCGGGCAGGCGGAGATCGAGCGGTACCTCGAACGCGTCGCCGAGCAACACGACGTGAAGCGGAAGATCCGCTTCGGGGCGGACGTGACGCGCGCGACGTTCGACGAGCCGTCGGCGACGTGGACCGTCGAGCTCCGATCGGGCGAGCGGCTCGTCGCGAACGTCGTGGTGTTCGCGACGGGTCAGCTCGGCCATCCGAAGGTCCCCGCGTTCCCCGGCGCGTCCGAGTTCCGCGGGAGGAAGATCCACTCGGCACGCTTCCCGCGCGGCTACGACGCGACCGGCAAGCACGTCGCCGTCATCGGCAGCGGAGCGAGCGCGATCCAGATCGTGCCGAAGCTCGCCGAGCAAGCGACTCGGCTCACGCTCTTCCAGCGAACGCCCGCGTACGTCGTCCCGCGCGAGGATCGCGAATACGGCGAGAGCGAGAGGCGCCTCTTCCGGAAGTTCCCGCTTCTCCTCAAGGCGTACCGCGCTGCGCAGTACCTCTCCTGCGAGGTGCGGTTCCTCGCGCTCCTCGAAGGATCGAAGCCCGCCGAGATCCTCGTCGAGATGGCCCGGAAGCACCTCGAGGCCCAGGTTCCGGATCCGGCGCTGAGGGCGCGCCTCACCCCCGAGTACCCGGTCGGCTGCAAGCGAGTCCTGATCTCGGACGATTATTATCCGGCCGTTCAGCGACCGAACGTCGAGCTCGCGACCGCGCCCATCGATCGGTTCGAGGCGGACGGGATCCGAACGAGCGACGGAATCCTCCACCGCGCCGACGACGTGGTGTTCGCCACGGGTTTCGACGCAACGGCCTTTCTAGCGGAAGTGGAAATCGCGGGACGGGAAGGCCGGCGCCTCTCTCACGCCTGGCGGGACGGCGCCGAAGCGTATCTCGGGATGACCGTCGCGGGTTTCCCCAACTTATTCGTCCTTTACGGACCGAACACCAACCTCGGGCACAACTCGATCATCTTCATGCTCGAGTGTCAGACGGGGTACGTCGCGGCTTGCCTGGAGCGAATTCGGGCCGGCTCGAGGACGATCGAGGTCCGCTCCGAATCGATGGCCGCGTTCAACCGCGACCTCCAGGCAGCCCTCGCGAAGACCGTGTGGAGCGGGGAATGCTCGAGCTGGTACAAGACGGCCTCCGGAAAGATCACGAACAACTGGGCGGGCCCCACCCTCACTTACTGGTGGCGCACCCGGCGTCCAGACTTCCGCGCGTTCGTGGAATCCTGAGACGACCCCGAGCGGGGCGAGACCCGAACCCGTTTCAAATCTTTTAGTGACGGGTCCGGGGCGTCCCGGCCACCGGCGACTGACGTCGGCGTAAGCCGTTTCCGTGCCCCCGAGACCCGGAAATCGTGCAAAAGTTCGATTAGGGTACCCATGACCTTACTCGCGTCCTTCCGCGGGCTCGCTCCGTGCGCGCTCTTCCTCGGTCTGGTCTCGGCTTCTGCCACGGCACACGCCGCCTTCGACTGCTCGTCGTCGAATCCCGTCGACTGGCCGCCGTCGTCGCGTCCGTACTTCATGCTCGCGATCGACACCTCCGGGAGCATGTCGAGCTGCACGAACCCGGCGACGACCTGGCCGAGCACGTCGTGTCCGAGCACCGCGACGAAGAACTCGTGCGGCCTCGAGCCGACGCGGTTGAACGACGCGAAGTGCGCCATGACGAAGACGATCTCCGCCTTCGCGGGCGAGGTGAACTTCGGTCTCGCGACGTACGCGCCCCGGCTCACCGGGTGCAACAACGGCGCGGTCGTCGACAGCTGCACGGCAGCGAACGGCAACTGCCCGGGCGCCGGGACGTCGTCCGAGATCTACGGCGGCAACGGCTGCTCGCTCGACAACCCGACGAACGGGGACACGTGCGGCAACACGCCGGACTGCGGCGGCACGAACGCGAACATCTACACGGGCGCGACGGTGAACGGCGTCGTCCTACCGGGCGACAACTGGGTGAACGGCGGCAACATCCTCGTGGACCTGCTCCAGGACCCGACCTGGGCACCCGCGACGACGCCCGCCACGAACGTCACGACGCTCCTCCAGTATTTCGACGGACGGACGGACCAGAGCCGGGAGATCTTCGCGGGTGGCTTCACCCCGCTCGAGGGCATCCTCCGTACGATCCACCAGTACTACGCTGCCGGCTGGTCCTCGTCGTGGGCCAACGGCAACTACTGCCCGACGGGCGGCCCGACGATCGACCACCCGAGCCCGCTCGACCCGAACAACGACCGCGTGTGCCGCAGCCTGAACGTCATCCTCGTGACGGACGGCGACGAATCCTGCGGCGGCAACCCGGGGAACGCGGCGACGGCCCTGAACCAGGTGGGCGCCGTCATCCAGGGCGTCCGCATCCCCATCAAGACGTACGTCATCGGCTTCGCCGGCGCGACGAAGGCGAACCTCGACACGATCGCGGCGTCGGGCGGCACGACCTCCTCCTACACGGCGAACAACGAGGTGCAGCTCAGCCAGGCGCTCGCCGGCATCATCGGCGGCGCCATCAAGCCCGAGGTCTGCGACAACACGGACAACAACTGCAACGGTTGCGTGGACGAAGGCTGGGCGAAGTACTGCAACCGGAACAAGACGCCGAGCGCGACCCCGACGAACAACAATCAGTGCTGCAGCGCCGCGCGGGCGACCTGCCTCACCAACTTCAAGAACAGCATCACGGCCGCGAAGCCCCAGGGCGACAAGTTCTGGCTCCCCTGCTGGGACCCGACGACGGACAACGTGAACCCGGACCAGAAGTGGCTCTGCACGGATCCGGGAGAAATCTGCGACAACAAGGACAACGACTGCGAGACGCAGGTCGACCCGACGAAGGCCGCGAGCTTCGCGACGAACGTCGCGGACGAGCAGCAGCTGAAGTGCGGCACTCCCGCGCACTGCCCGCTCACCGAGACCTGCGACGGCACGGATCAGAACTGCGACGGCGTGACGGACAACGCGGCGGGGAGCGGCGTCCCCTTCAGCGTGTGTCCGAACAGCTGTGTTCCGACGGGCGAGCTCTGCAACGGCTGTGACGACGACTGCGACGGCATCGCCGACAACGGCGTACCGGACGTGCCGTGCGGCTTCACGCCGCCCGCGAACTGCGCGGGCGTGAGCAAGTGCGTGGCGAAGCCCGTTTCGGGCCCGGGCGCCTGCATCCCGGGCGTCACGAAACCCGGTACGAACCAGTACGGAGCCTGCAGCGCCACCGGAAGCACCGAGACGTGCAACGGCGTGGACGACAACTGCAACGGCGTCGTGGACGACAACCCCACGGGCGAGGGCGCGGCCTGCACCCCGAACCCCGGCGATCCGACCATCGGCGCCTGCAAGGCCGGCACGCGCGTCTGCGAGAACGGCGCTTTCGTGTGCGTCGGGTACATCGGTCCGTCCCAGGAGGTCTGCGACGGCATCGACAACGACTGCGACGGCAAGATCGACGCGGCCGACCCCGACATGCCGCCCCTCGGCCAGGTGTGCGGCAGCACCACCGGCCAGTGCGCGAAGGGCACGACGGCGTGCGTCGGCGGCGCCGTGGTGTGCACGGGTGGCACCTCCCCGACCCCCGAGGTCTGCAACGGCAAGGACGACGACTGCAACGGCGTGAACGACGACAGCCTGACGGACGTCCCGGGCAACACGGCGTGCTGGAACAACCCGGTGAGCGGCACGTGCACCACGTCCTGCACCGCCGCCGGAGTCACCTGGTGTCCCCCGGCCGGCGGAACGTGCACCGGCCTCGGGACCCTGACGGGCGACTGCAAGCTCGGGCAGCTCCAGTGTTTCTCCGGCGCCTGGACCTGCCGGGACTCGGTCATCCCCACCCCCGAGCAGTGCGACAACCACGACAATGATTGCAACGGCCAGGTGGATGACGGCCTCGGGTCGCCCTACGGGGACGTCTGCGGTCGAACGGTTCCGGGAACGCCGTGCCTCGCCGGCATCACGAAGTGCGTGAACGGCGCGCAGATCTGCGACGGCCAGGTCCCCGGGACCGCCGAGATCTGCAACGGCAAGGACGACGACTGCGACGGCGTCGTGGACAACGGCATCGTCATCGGAGCGAGCTGCCCGGCGACGTATGACCACGCGCAGTACCCGGGTCCGGATCGTTCGGGCGGCGAGTGCCAGCCGGGCACGACGGACTGCGACGTCGCGACCGGGCAGCAGATCTGCAAGGGCGGGAAGGGCCCGTCTCCCGAGGTCTGCGACGGCCTGGACAACGACTGCGACGGTCAGATCGACGAGAGCGGCACGCCCCCCGACGGCATCAACGGCACGGCCGATCCGAACGACCCGACGAAGGTCATCGGCGCGACGTGCGGCGTGGCGGTCGGCCAGTGCAAGCCGGGCCTCTACGCCTGCGTCGCGGGACAGGTCGTCTGCACCGGAGCTTCCGGCGCGCAGCCGGAAGTGTGCGACTGCATCGACAACGACTGCGACGGCAAGATCGACGAGGACGACCCGCCGCCGCCCGGCGGCCAGCCGCTCTGCGCGACGGGGAAGACCTGCGTTCAGCGCACGAACGGCGGAAGCTGCCAGTGCGCGCCGGCCTGCGTCGGTCGCGAGTTCCCCTGCCCCGCCGGCCTCGTGTGCGAGTCGGACGTCGTCCTCAGCGGGACGGACACTCCAGCCGACAAGCGCGTCTGCCTCCGCCCGGACACCTGCGGAGACTGCGCGACGAAGACGGTCACGGGCACGGGCGGCGCCATCCTCTGCGCACCGACCGGCACCGACCCGAACACGGGGGACCGCTACCCGGTGTGCGAGTGCAAGGGGACGAGCTGCCACGAGCCGTGCTTCGAGCCGCCGACCTGCCCGAGCGGGCAGTCCTGCGCTCCCCGGACGGGCACGTGCCAGCCGACCAACAACTGCAACTTCTTCGGTTGCCCGCAGGGTCAGGCGTGCTCGGTGAACCACACGTGCGTGCCGAACAAGTGCGCGACGGACCCGTGCCCCGCCGGGCAGGTGTGCAAGCCGACCGCGGACTTCTCGGACCGGAGCTGCGTCGGCTCCTGTGCGGACGTCACCTGCACGAAGCCGGGTGAATCCTGCGTGGACGGCGAGTGCAAGCCGACCGGATGCGGCGTCGCCTGTACGGGCACGGACGTGTGCCACGCCGCGACCGGCGACGCGGGCACGGGCACCTGCGGCCCGAGCCTCTGCACGCCGACGACGTGCGGCGGCGGCGAGTACTGCGATCCCGCGACGGGCCGCTGCGGTCAGGATCCGTGCGAAGGCGTCATCTGCCCGACGGACCAGGTCTGCAAGGCGGGCGAGTGCCAGAAGCCGAGCCCGCCGCCGGTCACGACCGACGGCGGCAGCACGACGGACGGAGCGGCGCCGGGCGCCGGTGGTTCCTCCGGCGCCGGCGGCGGGTCGGGCACGGGCGCGAAGCCGCCCGTCGTCATCCCGCCGAAGTCCGCGTTCGGCCTCGCGACGGGTGGCGGCGGATGCGCCTGCTCCGTGCCGGACTCGGGAAACCGCAACGCGACCGGGGGCGCGCTCGTCGCGTTCGCGGCGCTCGCGGCCTTCGGTGCGCGACGGCGGTCTAGGCGCGACGCGAAGGGAGGTGCGCGATGAGCCGTCTCCTTTCCGCGGCGCTCGCCGCCCTCGGGCTCGTCGGGGTTGCCTCGGTGCTCGGCGGCTGCACGACGGAGTCCTACTGCTTCGCCGACTGCACCGGCTCGGTTTCGCTGGGCGGCCACGGCGGCGTGATCGGCCTGGAAGACAGCGGCCCGCCCATCATCATCGGTAGCGGCGGCGCCGAGAACGGCGGGAGCAGCGGGAGTTCGAACGGCGGCGGTCCCGACGGCGGGACCTGCCTCACGACCGAGCTCTGCAACGGCCTGGACGACAACTGCAACGGCCAGGTCGACGAGAACCTCGACTACACGGACCCGTACCAGTGCGGCATCTGCAACCACAACTGCCGCCAGCTCGTGCAGGGCGTGCCGCAGAGTCAGGTCACGTGCACGCCGCCGGACGCGAAGGACCTCGGCAACGTCGCGGGGGTGTGCGGCTTCTCGGGCGACTGCGAGCCCGACTACTGGGACAACGACAAGGACAAGACGAACGGCTGCGAGTTCTACTGCACGAGCAACCCGACGCGCCAGACGACGACCGACGCCGACAACAACGGGAAATGCGGCGTCGACGACGACTGCGACGGCCAGACCGACGAAGATCTGAACACGGACTCGGACCCGAAGAACTGCGGCGCGTGCGGGCACTCCTGCGTGTTCGTGAACGGCGCGGGCAAGTGCGCGGCCGGCCAGTGCCAGATCGACAAGTGCGACGACGGCTGGTTCAACCCGCCGGGCGGCGAGGGCTGCTGGTACAAGTGCACGCCGACGAACGGCGGCAAGGAAATCTGCGACGGCATCGACAACGACTGCGACAACCTCGTCGACAACGCCGACCCGGACATCCAGACGAACGAGCCGACCATCGGCACCGCGTGCCAGGGCGGCACGCAGGGCGTCTGCGCCGATCCGGCGAACGCCGGCATCCTGAAGTGCGTGCTCCCGGAGGGCTCGCCGTCCTTCGCCGTCGCGTGCTGCGACGTCGACTCCAACAACGTGAACAGCGATAACCCCGCGCTCCCGAAGACCGGTCTCCGGAACGGGGTGTGCGCGGGCGCGGCCGCTCCCAAGGTGGTTCGCCCCGGGAAGAACCCGGAAATCTGCAACAACCTAGACGACGACTGCAACGGCCAGACGGACGACAACCCGAGCGACTCGGGGTCCTCTTGCGGCAGCTTCAGCCAGGGGATCTGCCTCAAGGGCGTGAACCAGTGCCAGGGCGGCGCGCTCGTGTGCGTCGGCAAGGTGGACCCGGCGGCGTCCGACCCGTGCAACGGCGTCGACGACGACTGCGACGGCGTCACGGACGGCACGATCCCGGCAGGCACGCCGACGACCTGCACGTCGAACGCGGGCTGCAGCGGCGGGACGGTGTGTCTGCCGAAGGCGTCCGGCGGCAAGGTCTGCGCGACGCCGCCGGCCGAGGTGGGGACGGACTGCAACATCCCGCCGACGCCCCCCTGCGTGAACAGCGCCGGTCAGGAGGTCGCGTGCACCACGAGCGGCGCCACGCCCGTCCCGCAGCCCTGCAAGAAGGGCGGCTTCGTGTGCACGGGCGGCACCCTCACCTGCCAGGGTGCCATCGGAAAGACGGCCACGAAGGACCTCTGCGGGGAGGACTCCAACTGCGACGGCCGCCTCGACAACCAGCCGAACCTCCTCACGGACATCGCGAACTGCGGCTCGTGTGGCAACGACTGCAACGCGCTCGGCGCGCACGTGAACTGGACCTGCTCGGCAGGCAAATGCGTGCCGGGCGCGACGAAGTGCAAGTCGGGCTTCATCGACTGCGACGGCAACGCGAACGACTGCGAACGCGCCTGCACCAAGAGCGGCAACGAGCTCTGCAACGGCTTCGACGACAACTGCAACTGCCAGGTCGACGAAGGCGTCACGGCGCCGGACCCGTCCCAGGTGTGCGGCGTGAGCGGCACCGCGTCCGATCCGAAGTGCGGCGCCGGCAACGGCACCACCGGCATCAAGGTCTCGTGCGCGAGCGGCAAGTGGACCTGCCAGTTCCCGGCCGGGTACTGCAACCAGGGCTCGCCGCCCTCCTGCGGAACCACGACGGACGTCTGCGACGGCGTCGACAACAACTGCAACGGCGCGACGGACGAGAACTACAAGCAGCCCGTCCTCACGACGGGCTACCTCGGTCAGCCGTGCGCGAGCGACGACGGCAAGGCCCCGCCCGGTGACGGCGCATGCCAGGGCACGGGCTCGTTCGTCTGCAACGGCACGAGCGCGACCAAGTGCAACGCCGTCCGAGACAACACCAAGGCCGGCGCCGAGCTCTGCGACGGCGAGGACAACGACTGCGACGGCAGCGTCGACGAAGCGTTCAACGCCAAGGGCACGAACGCCACGTACTTCGTGAAGCCGGCGGTCGTGAAGACCGGCGCGAGCACCTGGATGTTCCAGTACGAAGCGAGCCGTCCGAACGCGACCGACACCACCGCCGGGACCGGGAACGGTTACTGGTGCGGGAGCGGCGGCTGCGCGTCCGGCGTGCCGGCGGCCCCCACGGGCACGACGCTCGACAAGACGCCCGCGTGCTCCGTTCCCTCCAAGATCCCGTGGTTCAACGTGACCCCGGCGGAGGCCGAAGAAGTCTGCTCGGCGATGGGCGGCAGCGTCTGCTCGACGCCCAACTGGACGGCCGCCTGCACGAACGGCGCGAACGCCTGCAAGTGGGGCTACGGCACGACCGCGTGCAAGACGGGCGCGAACTACACGTCCGGCCCGTTCTGTAACCTCGCCCCGTACGACACGGACCAGACCGCCGGCGCGCCGAACAGCGACTGGGTGCTTCCGACGAAGTCTCCCCTCCTGAACCAGTGCTGGGCCTCCTACGGCGCGACGCCCGCGACGACGGGCATCTTCGACCTCACGGGCAACCTCCGCGAGATCACGAAGCGCGGGAACGAGGACTACCCGCTCATGGGCGGCGCGTTCAGCACCGACGCCGAGAGCGGCGCCCAGTGCGACTTCACGTTCTTCTCCATCACCAGCACCCTGAAGCTCTTCGACACGGGCTTCCGCTGCTGCTTCTCGTCGGATCCGACGCTGTGAGTCGCGTGTGCCCCCAGGTGACGCTGGGGGCCGCCTTCAGTTCTTCGCGACCGCCGCGTCCGGGACGTCCCGCCCCGAGGCGTGGCGAAGCGTGAGTGACGCGATGGTGAGGTCGATGCGGGCGTTCAGCTCGCCGAGCTTCGCGTTCAGGAGGCCGGACTCGGAGTCGATGAGATCCGTGCCCGTGGCACGGCCCGCGCGGAAGAGGTCCGTCGTCACGCGGTAGGCTTCCTGTGCGGCGGCGAGCGCCGTCTGCTGCTTCTCGAGGACGATGCGCGCCTGGTTCAGGTCCAGGTACGCCATCAGGACCTCGTTCGCGATGCCCGCCTTGAGCTCGCGCTTCTGCTGCTCGGCCTGGGCCGCCTGCTGCTCGAGCTCGCGAGCGGCCGCGCCCTGGATGAACGCGTCGCCGACCGTCCAGGATGCCTGGAGCCCGGCGCTCCACGTCGTGTGCCAGTCCTGGGTCGGGGGGAAGTAGCGCGGGTTCGGGTTCCCGAGGGTGACGTCCCCGACGGCGTCGAGACGTGGATAGGCGCCGGCGCGCGTCGCGCCGCTCCCGCGACGGTAACCGCGGATGGCCTCGTCGACGGCGCGCACCTCGAGGCGCCTCTGCTGCGCGGAGGCGACCAGGTGATCGAGGGGCTCCGACTCGTCGGGGATCGACTCCGGAAGCGGGATGCCCTCCCCCACGTGATAGTCCGGGTGCCAGTCTTCCATGACGATGGCGAGCTGCCCCGTCGTGAGGAGCTGCATGGACTCGGACCGGTGGAGCACGATCTCGGTGTTCGCGACGAGGGCCTCGATGCGGAGGAGCTCCGCCTTCGAGATCGCTCCGACCTCGAAGCTCGCGCGGGCGTCCCCGAGGCGCGCGCGCGTCTGCTCCACGGACTTTTGCGCGATGCTCGACTGAGCGCGGGCGCGGAGCCAGTTGAAGTAGAGGACGCGGGCGTCCGAATCCACCTTGAGCTTCTGCGCCTCCACGTTCAGGCGCGCGGCTTCCTTGCCCGCCTTGGACGAGGCGGCCGCGTCCGAGATGCGGAGGACGTAGTCGGACAGCGGAATCGAGAGACGTCCGCCGACGGAGTAGTTGTTCTGGACGGTCGGGATGGTGAGGGGAACGCCGACCAGCGTGTCGCCGGGAGCGACGGGCCCCGGTTTGGTGGCCGCGACGAGGGATCCGCTTCCGAAGCTCGACGTCACCGGCGAGAGCCGGGTGTAGCTCGCGAGGAGCGTGAGCTTCGGGAAGAACTGCGCCATCGTCTCGTTGATCTTCTCGTCCGCGCCCTCGAGCTGCGCGCGCTTCTCCTTCACGCTCGGGCTGACGGCGAGGGCGCGACGCGCGACCTCGGCCGCGGTGAGGCCGCCCGGCTCGACCTCCACGCCCTCGATGGCGGGCGCGGCCCGATCCGGAAGCGGCCGATCGGGCGACCCCGCCGGCGCGGAACCGGCACCCGGCGGAGCGGCCCCCGCCGGCACGAGAACGCCAGGAGCCGGAACGGCCGGCGCAGCCGCAGCCGGCGCAGCCGCCCCCGGAGCGGCCGCTCCCGGAGCGCGAGGCGGCGGAGCAGCCGGCGCGGGCTGCGCGAACACGAGCCTGGGGAGGAGCGCGCACACGGCCGCGCCGACGACGGACATCGTTCTCTTGGTCTTCATGACTTTCACTCCGCGACGCTCGGTTCCCCGGCGTGGCCACCCCCGAAAATCTTTCCGTTCAGGAAGCGCATGAACCGGCTCCCGAGGAACCCCTCGGCGAGCGAGTAAACGACCGGCACGACGACGAGCGTCAGCATCGTGCTCGTGATGAGGCCGCCGATCACGCAGACGGCCATCGGCGCGCGGGTCTCGCCGCCCTCGCTGAGCGCCATCGCGACCGGGAGCATGCCGAACACCATGGCGGCGGTCGTCATGAGGATCGGCCGGAGGCGCACGATTCCGGCTTCGACGAGGGCGTCCGAGACGCTCTTCCCCTCGCGGCGGAGCTCGTTCGTGAAGTCCACGAGGAGGATCGCGTTCTTCGTGACGAGGCCCATCAGCATGATGATGCCGATCATCGAGAAGATGTTCAGCGTCATCTTCGTGAGGTAGAGCGCGCCGAACGCGCCGATGACGGAGAGCGGGAGCGAGAGCATGATCGTGAGCGGCTGGATGAAGCTGTCGAACTGCGCCGCGAGGATCATGTAGACGAGGATGATCGCGAGGAGGAGGGCGATCCCCATGTACCCGAAGGATTCGGTCATCGTGTCGGCCATGCCGACGTAACCGGTGACGAGATCGGAGGGGACGACCTTCTTCGCCGCCACGTCCACCATCTTTTTCGCCTCACCGAGGGGGATGCCCTCGAGGCCGGCGAGCACCGTGATCTGCCGCTGGCGGGACTGACGTTCGATCTGGCTCGGCCCCTCGTCCCGATCCACGTGGACGACGTTCGAGACGTCCACGAGGTTGCCGGCGATGGAGCGAACCTGGAGGTTCGGGAGCTTCTCGATGCGGGAGCGCTCCTCGGGCGTGAGCCGGAGGATGATGTCGTAGAGGTCGACGCCGTCCTTGAGCTGGCTCACGGCGTCGCCGGCCATCAGGTAGCGAACCGTCGTCGCGATCGACGAGACCGGTACGCCGAGGTCCGCCGCGCGATCCCGATCGATGCGAAGCGCGACCTCGGGCTTTCCGCCGCGGTACGTCGTGTCCAGATCCACGAAGCCCTTGATGGTCCCGAGCTCGGACTTCAGCGCGTCCGTCACCTTCACGAGCTCGCCCATGTCGCTGCCGCGAACGTAGAACTGAATCGGCTGGGCGCGGAACTCCCCGCCCCCGACGGCGCTGATCTCCTGCACGGTGATGTTCGCGTCTCCGCTCTTCGCGAGCCGGGCGCGGACCCACGCCATGAGGTCCTGCTGCGTGAAGGGCCGCTCCTTCGAGCCGTTCAGGACGACCTGGATCTTCGCGAGGTTCACCTGGCCCTGGGCGCCGCCGCCGACGGTCGTCAGCGTGTGGAGGACGCCCGGGGCGTTCTTCCGGATGTCCGCCGAGACGGCCTCCGCGATCTTCTCCGTCGCGCCGAGTGACGTGCCGGTCGGGAGCTCGACGTTCACGTTGAACTGACCCCGGTCCTCCGGCGGGAGGAACTCCGTCTTCACCTTCGTCACGAGGAAGAAGGACCCGAAGAGGGCGATCGCGGCGAGGACGAGGGTGAGCGCCCGGTGCGAGAGCGCCCAGCGCACGATGCCGCCGTACGTGCGGTCGAACGCATTCAGGATCGAGTCCATCATGCGGCCGAACGCGCCCGGCTCGCCGTGGTTCGCGCGGAGGAACCGCGACGAGAGCATGGGCGTCAACGTGAACGAGACGACCATGGAGACCGCGACCGCGACGCTCACCGTCAGACCGAACTGGAAGAAGAACCGGCCGACGATGCCCTTCATGAACGCGACGGGCACGAACACGGCGAGAATGGAGGAGGTCGTCGCGAGGACGGCGAGGAAGATCTGCGCCGTCGCATCCGATGACGCCTTCATCGGCGGCGAGCCCTTCTCCAGGTGACGATGGATGTTCTCGATGACCACGATCGCGTCGTCGATCAGGATGCCGATCGAGAGGGACAGCGCGAGCATGGTCATGTTGTTGAAGCTGAAGTTCATCCACTGCATGAACGCGAAGCTCGCGACCACGCTCGTCGGGATGGCGACGGCGCTGATGAGCGTCGCCCGGAGGTCCCGGAGGAAGAGGAGGATGATGACGACGGCGAGGAACGCGCCGAACATCAGGTCGAACTGCACGTCGTGGATCGACCGCTCGATGTACGTCGAATTGTCGGTCGGGACGGAGAGCTTCGCGCCGGACTTCTCTACCCGGGGCGTGATCTCCGTCAGCGCCTTGCGGACGGCGGAGGCGACGGCGACGGTGTTCGACCCCGTCTGCTTCTTGATGACGAGGGAGATCGCGGATTGACCGTCGAGAGACGACGCGGACCTCGCCTCCTCCGTGCCGTCGATGACGTCCGCGACGTCCTTCAGGCGGACCACGGTGCCCGGCGCGGAGGGGATCACCACGTCCGCGACCTCCGCGGCGGTCTTCACCTCGCCCTTGGTCTTCACGGTGAGCTCGCGCGCGCCGGAGTCGAAGTAGCCGGCGGGGAGCTCGAGGTTCTGCGCGCGGACGGCGTTCGCGACGTCCTCGACGGTGAGGCCGCGGCCGGAGAGGCGCGTCGGATCCACGAGGACCTGGATCTGCCGCTCCCGCTTGCCGACGAGGTCGATGCCGCCGACGCCCGGAACTCGCTGGAGGCGCTCCTTCACGACCTTGTCCGCGAGGTGCGAGAGCTCGCGCGGCGAGAGCTTGCCGGAGACGGAGACGGCCATGATCGGCGCGGCCCCGACGTCGAACTTCTGGATGACGGGGGGATCGATGCCGGACGGGAGGTTCCCCAGGATGCCGGAGACGTGGTCGCGGATGTCCTGGACGGCCTGGTCCGCCTTCACGTCCAGGTCGAACTCCACGACGACCTGGGACACGCTCTCGAGGTTCGTCGAGCGGAGCGCCTTGATGCCGGAGAGCGTGTTGATCGCCTGCTCGATGGGGTCGGCGATCTTCGTCTCCATCGTCTCCGGGTCGGCGCCCGGATACGTCGCCGTCACGGTGACGACGGGGAACTCGACGTCCGGGAACAGATCGACGCCGATGCGCGGGTACGCGAGGAGGCCGAAGACCACCAGCGCCGCGATCATCATCACGGCGAAGACGGGTCTCCGGATGGAGACGTCCGCGATGCTCACGGCGCCTTCTCCGTCGCGCCGGCGAGCTTGCCGTCGGGGGGCGCGGCTCCGTTCGCCGCGACGCCCTGGAGGCCGACCTCGGCCAGCATGCCGACCTTGAATTTCCCGTCCTTGTTGTCGACGTCGGCGACGACCTCGATGGTTCGCGTCCGCGGGTCGATCGTCGGGTTCACGCGCTTCACCGGGACGTCACGGCTCGCGCCGGTCACGGGGATCGTCATGTGGAGGACGCTCGCCTTGTCGAGCTGCGCCGCCGCCTTCTCCGGGAGCCGAGCGCGGAGCTCGAGCTTCTCCACGTCCTGGACGACCAGCACCGTCGTCGGCGGCATCATCGTCACCGTTTCACCGACGTTCTTCAGCTTCGCGGTGACGACGCCGTCGATGGGAGAGGAGATGCTCGTGTCGGCGAGCGAGCGCTCCGCCACCTGGAGCGCGACCTTCGCCTGGTCGAGGCCGGTGGAAGCCCGATCGAACGCCGCCTTCGCCTGGTCGAAGGAGGCCGGGGCGATCGCCCCCTTCTGCGAGAGCTCCGTCGCGCGGCCGAGCTCGACCTTCGCCGCGTCGTAGCCGACCTGGGCGGACGCGATCGCGGCCTTGGCCTGCGAGACGGCGAGGGCCGCCTGCGCCGCGTCGAGCCGGAAGAGGAGCTGGCCTTTCTTCACGCGGTCCCCCTCCTCCACCGTGATCTGGCTCAGGATGCCGGTCATCTTCGGGCCGAGCTGCGCTTCCTTCCGCGCGTAGAGCGTGCCCGTCCAGGCCGCCTTCTGATCCTCCGCCGCGGCCGACGCCTCGGGCGGCGCGACGTCCGCGAGCTTCGGGATCACGGGCGCCGCAGGCGCGTTCGAACCGGACGGCGGGGGAAGCCCCTCGCCCGCCTGCCCCTTGCAGCCCCCGACCGCGAGTCCGAGCGACACGACGGCGACGGCGACGACGATTCGGGATTTCATTGGGTGCGTGCTCCGTTCAGAAAAAGGTCGACCAGTTCGTCCGTGATCTCGGACAGGCGGCCCCTCCGGCCGCGTTTGAACCACTGATAGATGGCGCCGTTCATCGAGCCCGACAGCGCGGCGACGAGGAGCTTCACGTCCAGGTCGCCGCGGATCTGCTTGGCTCGGACCGCCGCGCGGATCGTCTTCTCCAGCATTTCCAGGAACTCCGTGTAGCCGCGCGCCGCCTTGTCCGAGACGAGCCGCTCCACGTCCGACTCACCGACGGCGCCGCGCTCCATGAAGATCGCGTAGAGCCCGCCGTGGTCTTCCAGGCAGGCGAAGGAGCCGCGGACCATCTGTCGCAGGCGCTCCACCGCGTCCTCCGCGGTGGCGGAGCCCTCGACGGCGGTCTTGAACTCCCCGTGCTTCGTCGCGAGGATCTCCGAGAAGATGAGCTCCTTGCTCTCGAAATAGTTGTAGAGCGTGCCGACGCCGACCCCCGCCTCCTTGGCGATGTCGGCCATCCGCGTCTCGTAGAAGCCCGCCCGGGTGAAGACCCGTTCGGCGGCCGCGAGGATGGACTCCCGGTAGGCCCCCCGCGCGTCTTCCCGCACGGACTCGCGGACGGGTCTCGGCTTCGGCAGGGCCCGCCTGCGCGGACGGGAAGCGGCGGCTCGGGCGGTCATGAACGGCGATTCACTAGGGTGAACCACCATTCACGTCAAGGTCGGGGGCCCGTCGAAATCCGCCATTTCAAAAGCGAAATGACGATGAAAAGGACCCGGTATCACGCGGTTTGCGCGTCGCCTGGCGTCGCCGGCAGCGTCGGCGAAAAAGTTCCGTGAACGATGCGAATCCGTCGAGCGAGGGGGGGGAGCTCGCTCCGAGTCGTCACATTTTCACGACGGCGCCGGCCCAGGTGAAGCCCGCACCGAATGCGGCGAAGAGCAGGTTGTGTCCCGGTTTCACTCGCCCGTCCTGCCAGGCGCGGTCGAGCGCCATCGGGATCGTCGCGGCCGTCGTGTTCCCGAACTTCTCGATGTTGTGGACGACCTTCTCGTCCGGCAGCTCGAGGCGCGCCGCGACCATCTGGTTGATCCGCATGTTCGCCTGATGGGGGATGAAGAGGTCGACGTCCCGCATGGTGATCCCGGCCTTCTGCACGGCCTCGACCGCGACCTCGGGCATTTTCTCAGTCGCCCAGCGGAAGACGTGCTTCCCGACCATCTTCGGGTAGTGCCGGCCCTCGTCGATCATCGCGTGCGTGATGCGCGGGTCGTACGCCGACGCGGGCCCCTCGCACCAGAGGTCCTTCGCGCCGACGCCGTCCGCGTGGAGGCAGATGCTCCGGAGCCCGTGGTCCTCGTCCTTGGCGCGGCCCACGACGACCGCGCCGGCGCCGTCCCCGAAGAGCACGGCGACGTCGCGACCACGGTCGTTGAACTCGAGTCCGGTCGAGTGCACCTCCGCCCCGACGACCAGCACGTTCCGGAAGAGCTCGGTCCGGATCCACGCGTCGGCCACGGACAGGGCGTAGATGAAGCCCGAGCACTGGTTCCTGACGTCGAGCGCGGGCTTGCCGTTCAAGCCGAGCTTGTTGCCGAGCAGGCAGCCGGACCCCGGAAACTCGTAGTCCGAGGAGAGCGTCGCGAAGACGATCGCGTCGACGTCTTCCAGCCGCACCTTCGCGTGCTCGAGCGCGGCCTTGCACGCGGGAACGGCGAGATCGCTCGACCCGATGCCCGAGTGCTCGATGAAACGCCTTTCCTTGATGCCGCTTCGCTGGAAGATCCACTCGTCGCTCGTCGTCATGAGCTTCGCGAGGTCGTGATTCGTGACGACGCGACTCGGCGCGTAGCTGCCCACTCCAAGGATGGTCGAACGCATGATGAGGCCGCCGATCCTAGGTAAAGACGGGCAGCCCCGCTTCATCAAAGACCCGTTCTCCCGCGTTTTTTTCCGGCTCGCGCTCGGAAATTGGTCTGGCCAGATCGCGGGACCGAGACTCCGTCACCCACCTCCGCGAGCTCAGGGTCGACAGGCGGGGTGTCGGGATGCACACGCGCGGAAGCTGCCGGAAGCGCTGAGGATGCCGGCCTCGCCTCGACTCCGGAAGTCCGCCTCGAACGTGCCGGTGGCGCGCCGGCCGACGAAGGGATCCATTTGCATGGAGAGGGTCGCGATCTCCCAGGTTTGACCAGTCGGGTCGACGAAAAAACCGTTCAGCGGACCGCGCGAGACGTCCATCGCGAGGTAGAGGCACGGCGGCTCGAAGGCGTCGCCGGCGCACCCGGTGAGACTGTAGATCGTGCTGCACGGCGGATGCTCCATCTGCACCGTCGTCTCGGTGCAGTACAGATCGAGCGGATACGCGCCGACGAGGTGGTACTTCGCCCCCGGGAACTCGACGTCGATGAAGTAGTCGTCCGGTGGACACGTGCAGTCGGGAGCGAGGAGCGCATCGGCGAGGGATGCCTCGCTCACGTCGTGAGTCTCGGCGTCGCTCGGCCCCGCTTCGCTCGTCGCATCGAGAACGACGCTCCGTCCGCCGCTCCCGAGCATCCCCGCGCCGCCGGAAGGGATGCCACCGGCGCTCGTACCCGCATCGCTCCGCGCGCCGCCCCGTGCCGCGCGTCGTCCCCCGGTGGCCGTCGCGATCGCCGCGTCCGGTCCCGCGTCGTCCCCGAGGTCGAGCAGTGGACCGCGTCCACCGCACGAGAAGACCCCGAACGACGTCGCGCCGCCGATGACCAGGGCGCGACCGACCGTGGCGAGCGGGATCCTCACGGACCCCACTCTGCCACGGCCCGGACCGTCAGCCCGCGTGCGCCGGCGCAGGGACCGCGACCCGACGCATCTCGTCCGAGAGCCGCCCGGTGAGAGCGAGGACGAACATCTTCGCGTCCGCGAACGCTGCCCAGTCCGGGTGCTCGTCCGAGATCTTGTCGGCACGCGGGCTCAGCTTGTGCCCGAGGTATGCCCCGAGCTGCGCCGGGATGATGGCGAGGACGAGGAAGAACACCATTCCGCAGGAGACCAGCGCAGCCGCGACCGCAAGGCTCAGCACGATGCCCGCGAAATGCAGGGCACGGGACGCCGGGCTCGCATGCGCCCGCAGGTACTCCGGCCAGAATTCATTGAACGTATCGATCTTGTTGTGTTTTTTCATGACACCAACTCCGGGATGACCTCCGCAATTCAATGCACCAGTCATCACGGGGACATTAGTAACCGTGACAGTCATCGGTGTCAATATCCTCGCGCCGGGTCCCCGTCGTTTTTTCGGACCCGCGAGCACGGCGAGCGCTCGGTCCGGTACGGCGGCGAGCGGGCGCGGTCCGAGGATCGCAGGCCAGCCGGGGATCACGGGGCTGCCCGGCGCCGGGCGCGCGCCGTGGGGGGGGAACTCCTTCACTGGATAGTTTGTATACAAACCAAACGGGACGAGCCCCGCCGATTCACGGCCTCGAGGGCGGCAAGGGTACGGCAGCCGTCAGAGCTTGTTCACGTCGATCGTGATGGAGCCCCTGGGCCCGTGGAAGGTCATCGCGATCGTGTCGGCGTCCTTGCGCTCGAACGCGACGGTCACGGTCTTGTCGAACGGCGTCTCGAGGGTGAGCGTTCCGGCCTGGGGGATCGGATCGACCCAGCGCATCTCGAGGTCGTCGATGCCGAGAGCCCAGTGTCCCCGCGCGCCGTCCCAGGTCCTGTCGCCCGTCTCCGTGAAGCCGACGGTGAGATCGCCGTTCAGCGGCTTCTGAACGCGGTCGCCCGTGCCGTGCCCGGTGCGACCGTCGCGGAGGCGCGTCCAGGTGAGATCGTGCTGGACGTGACGGCTCGGGTCGGCGGAGTTCCACGTGACGTGCGCGGTGCCGCTCAGCTCGTGCGTGCCGTTCGAAAGGTTCGTCCACACGTGGTCGACGACGACCTCGCTCGCGTCCGTCTTCGTGACGGTGATCTCGTGAGTGCCGGTGATCGTCTTCCCGTTCCAGAGACAGACGTCGTGCGCGCCGTACTCGATCGTCAGCGTGTGCCCGGAGAGGGTCACGTCCGCGCACGCCATCTGGCTGTTCACGAATGCCTTCACGTCGTTCGCCGCGGCCTCCACGGCGCCACCGATCGTGAAGTGCGTTCCCACCTCGATGGCCTGGCCGCTCAGGCTCTCGGCGGTGCTTCCCACCTGGAGTTCCTCGCTCGCCTGCGCGGCCTCCTCGGCCGTGAGGCTGTCTTCGCGGCGCTGGCAGCCGGAAAGCGAGAGGAGAAAGAGGGGAACGAGGGTGAGGGTCTTCCGGGTCATGGTTCACACTCCTGCCGTGAACTGGGATTCACGGGATCGATGAATCTAGCGGAAAAAGTCCTTCATTTCTTCCCAGTGCGAGCGGTGATTGCACCCTCCGTGCCGGGCATCGAGCGGCTCGTCGGCAGCGTCCGTAAATGGCGGAGTGCTTGACGGCGGGGCCGGCCGGCAGCACGGGACAGCCCATGCTCTCAGTCGGCGACGACGCACCGGATTTCACGGGGGTGGACCAGCACGGGCAGCGCGTCACGCTGTCGGACTTGCTGAAGGATTCCGGGATCGTCCTCTACTTCTACCCCAAGGACTTCACCCCGGTGTGCACTGCACAGGCGTGCCTGTTCCGGGACTCGAACGCGGAGCTCGCCGCGATGGGGGTGAAGGTGGTCGGCGTGAGCGGCGACGACACCGAGAGCCACGAGAAGTTCGCGAAGGCGCACCGAGTGCCCTACACGCTGCTCTCCGACGCCGACAAGGCGATCCAGAAGGCGTACGAGGCGCGGCAGCTCCTCGGCCTGCTCGCGAAGCGAGTGACGTACGTGATCGGCAAGGATCGGAAGATCCGCGCCGTGTATCACCACGAGCTCTCCGCGCAGAAGCACCTCGACGCGGTGAAGGCCGCGCTCGCCTGAATCAGGGCGTCTGCCTTGGCGTCGGGCCGCAATACGCGAGGACGCTGAGCGATCGCCCGCCGAGACCCGCGCACGTCGCGGGGCAGAGGTCGATCTTCGTCGGCGAGACGGGGTCGTCGTAGTACCAGCCGCCACCCGAGATGCATTCGGCGACGTTCGAGACTCGCGGGACGTTCTCTTCACCGGGGTGCGTCGCGTCCGCTCCGAGCACGACGTTCACTTTCGTCGGGTCGATCGCCTGCCCCGACGGGGGCGACGGGAGCGGGAGGTCGCAGCTCCCGCCCAGCGGGGGCGGCGTGAGGACGTCGAGCAGCGCATCCCGGAGACCCGCGGCGAGGTCTCCCGAGTCCACGGTGAAGACCGATCCTCCGCCCGCCTTCGCGATCTGCCCCATGCTGGATGCCGAGCCGCCGAGGTTCATGGCGACGACGAAGGTCCGCACGACCGGATCCGTGGTGAACCCTTGCTCGGCAATCGCGGCGACGTCCGTGATCTGCTGCGGATCGCACTCCGTCGGGAAGCCATCCGTCACGAGGGCGACCATCGGTGCGCGTCCAGGGTGGCTGGCCGCCCAGGTCTTCATGTGGGCGATCGCGCCGGAGAGGGCGGGCCCCGTCGGCGTGAACCCGGTCGGGGCGTGGCTTTCGACCGAGGCCTTCAGGGCGGTCGCGTTTCCCGGCAAGAGCCCGAGCTCCACCTCCGGAGTCGCGTAGCCCGCATTGCACGACGCCGGAGCGATGCCGCCCAGGGGAAAGTACTGAACGCCGACGTTCGCTCCTGCAGCGCCCGTCGCGTCCACGAACGCCTCGAAGCCCGCGGACATCGCATCCCACCACGTCGTGGCATTGCCCGGAGTCGGGTCGCTCATCGAGGAAGACTGATCGAACATCACGTAGACGTCGGGGGGCAGGAGATCGCGGGTCATCACGGTGCCGGCACAGACCCCGCCGGAGCCTCCGGCTCCCGGATCGAATCCGCCCGCGCCGAACAGGCCGCCGGCGTTCGGCGCGCCGCCGGATCCGGGCGCTCCACCGAGCGACGTGCCGCCACCGGTCTCGTCGCCGTGTAGCCCGCTCGTCGCGCCCGACGCTCCGCCGCGCGAGCCGCCGCTCTCACCCCCGAGACCGCCGTCGTCCTCCGCTGCCCGGCACGATCCCTTGCAGGTGCCCGTGGTGTCCGTCGACGAGCACGCGACCGCCCCGAGCGCGCACCCGAGCGCACCCGCCCAAGCCCAGTTCCTCATGCGACGAGCGTACCGGGCGGATCGCGCGCATGACCAGCCTTCCGCGGCGGGAATGTCGGGCCCCCGAGCGGGGTAACTATACCCATGAAATCCGACATTTACGCATTCCCCGCCTGGAACCCAGAGACTCCCGCTACCGAAAACCGGCGCTCCCCGGCCTTCTGCTGGCCGAGCGAGACCAGTGGCACTAGTTTCCAGGGCCCCCGACGCGGGGAGACGGGCACCGTGCGCTCCACCGGAGCGCCCCCCGAGCCAAGGAAGAGCCTCACCGTCCAATGCTGACCTGGGTAGCGAAGAAGATTTTCGGCACCGCGAACGAGCGCGCCGTTCGGAAGATGCAGCCGCGCGTCGCGGCGATAAGCGGGATGGAGGAGAAGCTGAAGAAGCTCTCCGACTCCGAGCTCCAGGCGAAGACGGGGGAGTTCAAGCAGAAGCTCGAGAACGGCGCGACGCTCGACGACATCCTCGTCGAGGCGTTCGCGGTCTGCCGCGAGGCGAGCCGCCGGGTGCTCAACATGCGGCACTACGACGTCCAGATGATGGGCGGCATGGTGCTCCACTCCGGAAGCATCGCCGAGATGAAGACGGGCGAAGGCAAGACGCTCGTCGCGACGCTCCCCATCTATCTCAACGCGCTCGAGGGCAAGGGCGTCCACCTCATCACGGTGAACGACTACCTCGCGACCCGTGACGCGGAGTGGATGGGCCGGCTCTACAACTGGCTCGGGCTCTCCATCGGCACCATCGTCCACAACCAGACGGACGCCGAGAAGCGGAGGTCGTACAAGTGCGACATCTGCTACGGGCAGAACAACGAGTTCGGCTTCGACTACCTGCGCGACAACATGAAGTTCTCGGCGCTGGAGTACGCGCAGCGCCCGCTGAACTTCGCGATCGTGGACGAGGTCGACAGCATCCTCATCGACGAAGCGCGGACTCCGCTCATCATCAGCGGCCCGGCGGATGCCGCGAGCGAGAAGTACCGGACCCTGAACGAGATCATCCCGAAGCTCCGGAAGGACGAGCACTACAACGTCGACGAGAAGGCCTTCAGCGTCACCCTCACGGACGACGGCGTCGAGCTCGTGCAGAAGCTCGTCGGGATCTCGAACCTGTACGACCCGGCGCACATCCAGCAGCTCCACATCCTGAACCAGCTGCTTCGGGCGCACGCGCTCTACAAGCGCGACGTGCACTACATGGTCTCCCCGGACCAGAAGGTGCTCATCATCGACGAGTTCACGGGGCGCGTGCTCCCCGGGCGAAGGTGGAGCGACGGCCTGCATCAGGCAGTGGAGGCGAAGGAAAACGTGCGGATCCAGGAAGAATCCCGCACGATGGCGACGATCACCTTCCAGAACCTCTTCCGCATCTACAAGAAGCTCGCCGGCATGACGGGCACGGCGGACACGGAAGCGCAGGAGTTCCACTCCACGTACAAGCTGGAGGTCGTCCAGATCCCGACGAACCGCGCCCTCGTCCGGAAGGACGAGGAAGACGTCGTCTACAAGACGGAGCGGGAGAAGTTCACCGCCGTCATCAAGGACATCCTGGAGAAGCAGGAGCAGGGCCGCCCCGTCCTCGTCGGCACGACGAGCGTCGAGAAGAGCGGCGCCATCAGCCGCATCCTCGCGAAGAAGAAGGTCCCGCACGCGGTGCTGAACGCGAAGCACCACGAGAACGAGGCCTTCGTCGTCGCCCAGGCGGGCCGCAAGGGCGCGATCACCGTGTCCACGAACATGGCCGGCCGTGGAACGGACATCCTGCTCGGCGGAAACCCCGAGATGCTCGCGCGCCTCGAGTTCAAGGAGGCCAACCGCATCCCGACGGCCGAGCCGGAAGCATTCGCCGAGCTCGTGAAGAAGTACGAGGCGCAGTGCCGCGCCGAGCACGACGAAGTGATCGCGCTCGGCGGCCTCCACATCGTCGGCACGGAGCGCCACGAGTCGCGCCGTATCGACAACCAGCTCCGCGGCCGCGCCGGTCGTCAGGGCGACCCCGGATCCAGCAAGTTCTACCTCTCGCTCGAAGACGACCTCATGCGCATCTTCGCGGGCGACCGGGTGAAGACGCTCATGGATCGCATGGGTATGCCCGACGACGAACCCATCGAGCACCCGTGGGTGACCCGCAGCGTGGAGAACGCGCAGCGCAAGGTGGAGGAGCGGAACTTCGACATCCGGAAGAACCTCCTCGAGTACGACGACGTGATGAACGCGCAGCGGAAGACCGTCTACGCGCTCAGGCAGCAGCTCCTGGAGGGCCGCTACTCACCGGAAGAGCTCGACGAGCTCGGCAAGCCGATGGGCAAGGCGCGGGAAATTCCTCCGGACGCGGCGCTCGGCGAGGCCATCGCCCCGCTCGTCGCGCAACTCTTCGGCATGTTCGCTGCGGAGCCGCTCACGCCGAGGGACGCCGCCGGAAAGCCGCGCGCGCCCACGCGCGAGGAGCTCTCGGCGGTGAAGGAGCTCGTGGAGCTCCCGGCGCTCGAACGCGAAGTGTACGGTCTCTGGGGCGTCCGCCTCGACATGGACGCGGTGAAGAAGCTGGAGCCGGTCGCCGTGTACGACGAGCTGCTCGGCCTCGTCACCCGCGGCCTGACGGAGCAGCGCGAACGCCTGCTGGATCTCGTCGATCGCGTGATCTCCGCGATCGTGGAGGAGAGCTGCCCGCCGAACCGACCGCCGGAGGACTGGGACTGGCAGAGCATCCACGAGGGGTTCCGCGAGCACGTGAAGCGCCAGCTCGGGAAGGACGTGGACGACCTCGGCGAGGTGGACCGCCTCGTCCGGACGGTGTTCGAGCGCGCCGAGGCGGCGTACGCGGACAAGGAGAAGGAGCTCGGCGTCGAGTACGTCCTCCGCTACTTCCGCCACTACTACCTGGAGGAGATCGACCGGGCGTGGGTCGATCACCTCACGAACATGGAACACCTCCGGGACGGCATCGGCCTCCGCGGCTACGGCCAGCGGGACCCGAAGAACGAGTACAAGAAGGAAGGGTACGACCTCTTCCTGAACATGATGGCGAGCGTGTCCTCGAGCGTGCTGGTGAAGCTGTTCGAGACCCGCGCGCAGCGCGCGGAGGAGATCGCGGCGCTCGAGGCCGCCGCGGAGGCGCGCCACCACCACGAGCTCGAGGTCGCGGTCGCGCGGCATCCCGGGGAGGAGGACGAGACGACCATCGATCCGTCTCAGGCGCTCGCGCGCATGCGCGCGGACGCCGAGAGTGTCCCGCCCCGTGCGCCTGCGTCCCGGGAGGCGGCCAAGATCGGCAGAAATGATCTCTGCCCCTGCGGATCCGGTCTGAAGTTCAAGAAATGCCACGGCGCCGCGCTCGAAGAAGAGGGCGAGGACGAAGAGCAGCAGGCGGTCTGACGCCCGCGACGAAAGATGGTAGTCCGGGCTCCCATGAAGACCGGAAACGTCTCCGCGGTCGAGGGGCTCCGCCGCCTCCAGGAAGGCAACCAGAGGTTCGCCTCGAACGTCCGCAGCATCGCGGCGCTCGCGAGCCAGCAGCACCGAGCCGATCTCGTCCACGGGCAGGCGCCGTTCGCCGTCGTGCTCGGTTGCTCGGACTCTCGCGCTCCGGCAGAGCTCGTGTTCGACCAGGGCCTCGGCGATCTGTTCGTGATCCGGGTCGCGGGGAACATCGTGGCTCCATCCCAGGTGGGGAGCGTGGAGTTCGCCGTCGAACGGTTCGGCATCCGCCTCGTCGTCGTGATGGGCCATACGGGCTGCGGCGCCATCGGCGCGACCCTCGAAGCCATGGAGCACCCCGACGAGCCGCAGTCGCGGAACCTGCTTTCGATCGTGGACCGCATCCGGCCTTCGCTCGCGCCGCTCGTGGAAGATTCCTCGGTCTCCGTGGATCGCAAGATGCTCGAGCGTCGTGCCGTGCGAGCGAACGTCCGGGCGAGCTCCGATCACCTGCGGCACGGGTCCCGGATCCTCGAGCAGATGGCCCTGAACGACGGCCTCGTCGTGATCGGCTCGGTCTACGACCTCGAGAGCGGCGTCGTGGATTTCTTCGACGGCGTACCGTAGAGTCCGCCGCGATGTTCGTCCAAAGGGCGCTCCTCGTTCCCGTCACCATCGCGCTGGCGTTCGCCGGGTGCCGCTGTCAGGAAGACGAGGAAGCAGTCGTCACGTCCACTCCGCCGGGCGTCACGCACTGCCTGGAGTCCATCCAGCAGGCCGTCGGTGCGAAGACGCTCTCGGAGAGCACCGCCATCTACTACGATGGCTGCGCCGACCTGTTCTCGGTGGCGGCATGCAGGGACGGCTGGCACCGCGCCGCGAAGGATCCCAACGTCGACGATCGACTGTCGGTCGCGGCCATGGCGTGTCGCCCCGCCTACTGCCCCACGTTCTCCGCGTTCGGCTTCAACATCTGCAAGGAGGACTTCGTCGCCTCGAAGGACTCCGTGCTCCACGAGTGGCCGCCGCTGTTCGACGCGATCGTCGCGCGTGAAGCGGGAGCCGCCGCCGCGGATCTCTCGCCGGCGTTCCTGGGCTTCATCGTGCACCTCGCGGACCTCGCCGCGAAGGAGCAGAAGGAGCAGAAGGAAGCGCCCGCCGCGTCCGGAGCGCCGTCCGGCTCGGCCGCGCCGTCTGCGGCGCCGCCGGGCTCGGCCGCGCCCGGCGCTTCCGCGACTCCGCCGGCCCCGTCGGGATCTCCGGCACGCGAGATCCCGACGAAGACCGGCCCCTGATCACGACCCGAGGGCTTTCGAAAGCAGCGCGAGCGCCTCGTCGATCTCGGCTTCGGAGACGTTCAGCGCGGGCATGAACCGCAGGGTGTCGGGACGAACGGCGTTCACGAGGAGCCCGAGCGAAAACGCCCGATCGCGCACGGCTTCCGCGCGAGCCGAATCGAGGCGAGCCGCGACGAGGAGCCCCTTTCCGCGGACCTCCGCGACGGAGGCGAGCCGGTCGAGCCCCTTCGCGAAGCGCTCGCCCATCTTCGCGACGTGCGCGAGAAATGCCGGGGCCCCGACGGTCCGGAGCACGGCCGCGCCGGCCGCGGTCATGAGCGGGTTCCCGTTGAAGGTGCCGCCCTGTTCGCCCGGCGAGAACAGGTTCGCGCGCTCGGAGACCACGAGGGCGGCGAGCGGCACGCCCCCGCCGAGCCCTTTGCCGAGGGTCATCACGTCCGGGAGGACTGCTTCGTGCTGGTGCGCGAAGAGACGGCCCGTCCGCCCGATCCCCGTCTGCACTTCGTCCAGGACGAGCAGAAGTCCGTGCTCGTCCGCGATGGCGCGGAGCGCGCGGAGGTAGCCCGCGGGCGGAACGACGACGCCTGCCTCCCCCTGGATCGGCTCGACCAGGATCGCGGCCGTCTTCGGGGTCACCGAGGCGCGCATCGCTTCCGCGTCACCGTAGGGCACCTTCGGGAACCCCTCGAGCTTCGGCGGGAACATCGTGTCCCAGCCGGGCTTTCCGGTCGCGGCCATGGTCGCGAGCGTGCGCCCGTGGAAGCCGCCGACGGTCGTCAGGACCTCGAACGCGCCGCCCCTCCGTTCCCGGCCCCATTTCCGGCAGAGCTTGAGAGCGCCCTCGTTCGCCTCGGCGCCCGAGTTGCAGAAGAACACGCGGGAGAGCCCGCTCGCCTCGGCGATCGCGCGGGAGAGCTCGCGCTGCGGCGCGTTGTGGTAGCCGGGCCCGGCGTTCACGAGCGTACGGACCTGGCGGACGATCGCATCCGACAACTCGTGTGGACAGTGCCCGAGCGCGTTCACCGCCCAGGCCTGGACGAAGTCGAGGTACGGCCGCCCGTGCTCGTCCCAGAGACGGGAGCCTTGGCCGCGCACCATCACGGCGTCGGGCCGCGTGGTGAGGTTCATGAGATGGTGATGATCGGGGACTTGGTGCATGTTCGGTTCCTTCGTGCCCACGTGAAGAACGGGCGAAGAGAACCGAGGGCACGCGCTGCTCCTCTCGCCCGGGGGTTCGGGCGACGGAGTGGGCCGGAGAGAGCGGGGCTCTACCCGGACGAACGCACGGCGCCGCCCGCGATTCGCGGTCGGCGTCGGTTCGTCCGGAGGCAGGCGCTCGGCGTCACGGAGCTCTTCATATCACGAGCGACGGAAAAGGAAAGACCAGCTCTTCTCACCGACTCCGCGCGTCCACCGCGAGCACGTGTGCGAGGACGTCCGTCGCGAGGATGCCGTCCGGAACGCCGCGGACCGTCTTCGGCACCGCGAGACGTTCGTCGTACGCGGCCGCCGGGCAAGCGTCCCGGAGCAACTTCTGCGTGACCTGGAAGTTCTCGAGGGACGTCCGCGCGAGGCGCGCGCCGAGCCCGCCGTAGTTCGCGCCGCGCTCCCGCAGGAGGAACGCTCGCCCCGGGAGGCGCGAAAAGACGTAGAGCACTTGCTCCCGCGCCTCCGTCACCACCTTCTCTTCGCGCTTCACGGTCTTCGAGAGGATGAGCCCGCCGGTCACCGCCGCCGCGACGGGGCGGAACTTCCGCTCGCTCACCTCCGTGACCGTCTCCGTCGTTCGCCGGTGCGACGCCCGGGCGAGGAGCACGACGTCGGCGTACGGCATCACCTCGCCGCGCTCGACGGACGGGACGATGCCGGCAGGGTCCAGCCGGAAATCGCGGAACACCGGCATCGTCGCGCTCGAGAGCACGTCCGACCGCGCGAACGCGAGCGCGCGGTGCCCGGCCTTGGTGAACACGGCCGCCTGCGCGCGCGCCCTCGCTTCGTCCGGGACGAAGCCGACGACGACGGGTGGTCCCGCCGCGAGCGCGAGGCGGAGCTCGTACACGGTCGTTCCGAGGGCCGGCGCGAGCTCCTTCGCGACGGCCTCGGGCTCCCCGGAGAGCGCGGCGACGGCGACGACGAAGACGGCGCTCACGGCGTCATCCTGCCACCGTTCGCCGGGCGGTCACGCGGAAACGCGCTTCCTCCGTCTGCGGAACGCTGCGAGCGAGAGCGCGACGAGGAACGCCGCGCCCGGTTCCCGGCCCGCCCCGCCGCGCGAATCCACCGAGCAACCCTGGGGCGGCTTCGGGGCGCTGTCCCCTCCGAAGCAGTAGGGAGAGAAGCCGTGGGCCGGCGTGGGCTTCGAGCAGATCGGCGTCACGCGGTTCGGCGGGTACGCGTCGCAGATGGCCTTCCGATCGTCCTCGCTGAGGGATCGGTAGTTGAGGTCGCCCTGCGTGTACTGTGCCTGCATCGTCGCGCCCTTCACGAGCGTGTGCGAGAGCCCGAGGAAGTGCCCGGCCTCGTGAGTGGCGATGGACTGAAGGTCCCGCTTCACGTCGGTCGTGCCCGTAGTGATCTGCATGGCGTGGGAGTTCACCTCGACGTCGGCGTCCAGGATCACGCCGGAGCCTCGTTCGAAGAGCACGGTCGTGAGGGCGAGCGTCTGGGTGTCGTCGTGGTACGGCCAGCTGTCGTCCCGGAACATCCAGACGTTCGCGTTCGGCAGGAAGTCGTTGAACTCGGGCTCGTTGCACTCCACGGGCCCGACGTCCCACACCTCGAAGGAGGGGTGCTCGCCGCCGCAGTTCGCCTGCGCCCACTGCATGAACGCGGCGCGGAAGACGCCATCGGCCACGGCGTACGGCACCTGCTTCGACCCGTCCTTCTGCGTCGCGAAAGAGATGCAATGCTCCCGCCAGATGAGCGGCTTGCCCTCGATGACGCAGCCGTCGCTGTCCTTGTTGCAGTGCTCGACCTTCGGATCGCACGTGGTCGTGCGACAGAAGGCGTGTGCACGCGCCGTCGCGAAGGACACGAGAGCGCCCACGGCGAGCGCGAGCCCGCCTCTCCGGAGGTCAACGCCCGACACGCCCGAACTCTTTCGCGAGAATGACTTCGGCCTCGGGGAGCGACGCACCGTGCAGGCGGTGCACCGCGGCGTCGGGGACCTCGACCAGCTCGAGCGCCTCGAGCGCCGCGCGAAGCCGACGTTCTCCCGTGGAATCGTCCTCCAGCGGGTAGTGACCCTGCGCCATGTGTGTGACCGAGAACAGATCTCGAGCGAGCGGACGAAGGAAGATCGCCGCGGGTTCTCCGAGCGCCACCACGGCCTCACCGTGGACGATCTGCCCCTTGTCGCCGAGCACGCCGCCCAGCGTCCGCACCATGACTTCCTTCGTGGGAGTGGCGCGGCCGTCGAGCGGACGCTCCACGCTCACGAGACTGTACGTGACGAGACGGGACTTCCCGGCGATGCGCTCCCACTGACAGAACGCGTCCACCGACGTCCCCACCACCACGTGTGCGCTGTCATACACGAGCTGAGACAGCGTGACTGCGATCGCCGTCGTCGCCCTTGCCGGGCGCGGCAGCACCAGACCCACCCCGGCGAGCCCCAGCCCACCGAGGAACCTCCTGCGCGTGACCATGCGTGAAACGGTAGCACGACTCCCCGCGTGCGGGCCGCGCCCCCGGGTGTCCGATCCCGTGGACAGCCAGACGGCCGAAAACACGCCGCGTCATGCATTCGTCACTCACTCGGCCTGCGTCCTGCAAATTCTGTTTACGGGGGACCTCGGACCTCGCGCGCTGCCGCGCCCGCGGGTAGCCGTGTATCGGCTGGACCAAGCGCGGGGCGACTCGCCGCCCTCCGGGCGAGCTCGACGCGACGACGTTTCGCGTCGTGGGGTTTGTTTGTGGGGGACCTGGTCCCCCGAGGCTCCTGTGGTCCTCGGGCTTCGCCCTGCGGGCCTCGGACCTCTCCCCCTGCCGCGCCTGGCGGCGCGCGCTCGCCGTGCTCGCGGGTAGCTGTAAATCGGCTGGACCAATCGGGGGCGAATGGTTTGTATACAAAGTGTCCGGTGGGGAGATACCCCCACCCGGCGCTCGTCGCGCGGCTCCTGCTTGTTTCACTCCGCTGCGGCGCGACGTCTGCGGTCTCGCACGGCGGCGGCGAGCTCCTTCACGACGGGGACGGTCTGGTCCCAGGAGATGCAGGCGTCCGTGATGCTCTGGCCGTAGGTGAGGTTCTCCGCCTTCACGAGGTCCTGCCGGCCTTCG
>DASZXK010000143.1:0-21722 GCA_035545855.1 Polyangiaceae bacterium | reverse complement strand
CCGCCGCGCTTCGCGATGACCCCCGGCCCCGGCCAGTTCGGCGCGGGCTTCGCGCTCGCGTTCTGACGGCGCTCAGCCGAGCGACTGAAATCGCCGGTTGCAAATCTCGAGGAGCCAGAGCTCGTCGTGCTCGACGCGATAGACAATCAGCAGGTCCGCGCGTAGGCGCGCCCGAAAGCAGGGGTTCGAGTCCCAGGCGTCGGGCGCGCGACCGGCGCGCGCATTCGTCGGAGCTCGGAGCTCCGCGATGGGTATGCGCCGTCGCGCTGCGCGGCTTTTCGTTGCGAACGGAATTCCAAGGATTGCGTCTGCGACGAGCGCTCGAGACTGCGCGTCCAGTCTCGGAAGGGCACCTAGAAATGAGCGCCACAAGATCACGATCACCGTGCCGGGTCTCTCCGCGAGCGTCGATGCACGAACTCGGCGGCTTCCTCCTCGGACTCGAAACGCCGCAGGGCGCCGCCGCCGTACGCCGCCAGGCTTCGGAGGGCCTCCGCGACGCGGGCGTTCTCGAAGCCGTTCACCAGCTCGAAGTCCCCGACATCGAGAGTCACGATCGCTGCCACGGGCGTCGACCCCCGAAGCAGCACGACCTCCTCCCCCGATTCGGCGTGTTCCACGAGCTGATACAGCCGGCTCTTCGCTTCCTTGATCGATGCAAACCTCACGATGCCTCCTGAGGCATGTCGGCTCCTTCGAGGGCGAGTTGCCGGAAAACGCGTCAATGGCGGAGGTCGAGTGGTATTCCGCCGAATGGTCTGGGTCCGCAGTTGGGGTCCCCATGTCGGGACCCATGAGGTCTCGAGCGATGGGAGGGCCCACCCATGCCGGCGCGGTCGGGCCGGGCGGAACGGCCGGTCCAACGATCCCCTTCCGACCCCGGGGAGCCTCCGCTATGACGGGCGCCATGCGTAACCCCCGTGCGTTTCTCCAGCCGCTCGCGATCGGCGCACCCGCTCCTCTGAAGGAGATCCCGTTCCGCCCGTCGCGCATGATCCACTTCTTCGATCCTTCGAACCCGAAGATGGCCGCGAAGGTCCCGGACATCGCGAAGAAGGTCGACATCATCCTCGGCAACCTCGAAGACGCGATCTCCTCCGACAAGAAGATCGACGCGCGCGAGGGCCTGATCAAGATCGGCAAAGAGACGAACTTCGGAGACACCCAGTTCTGGACGCGGGTGAACAGTCTGGACAGCCCGTGGTGCCTCGACGACTTCATCCGTCTCGTCACCGAGATCGGGGACAAGCTCGACGTCATCATGATCCCGAAGGTCAGCGGCCCTCAGGACATCCACTACGTGGATCAGCTCCTCGCGCAGCTCGAGGCGCGGGCGAACATCAAGCGTCCCATCCAGGTCCACGCCATCCTCGAGACGGCCGTCGGCGTCGCGAGCGTGGAGGAGATCGCCGCGGCGAGCCCCCGCATGCAGGGCATCAGCCTCGGGCCGGCGGACCTCGCCGCGTCTCGCCGCATGAAGACGACCCGCGTCGGCGGCGGCCACCCCGGGTACCTCGTCCGCACGGATCCGGACAAGGCGAACCCGGAAGCTCCGCGCGTCACGGCTCAGCAAGATCTCTGGCACTACACGATGGCGCGCATGGTGGACGCCTGCGCCGCGTGCGGCATCCTCCCATTCTACGGACCCTTCGGCGACATCGCGGATCTCGTCGGTTGCGAGGACCAGTTCCGGAACGCGTTCCTCCTCGGCTGCGTCGGCGCGTGGTCGCTCCACCCGAACCAGATCGACATCGCCCGCAAGGTGTTCAGCCCGCCCCCGGACGAGGTCGCGTTCGCGAAGAAGGTCATCGCGAGCATGCCGGCCGACGGCGCCGGCGCGACGATGATCGACGGCAAGATGCAGGACGACGCGACGGTGAAGCAGTGCAAGGTCATGGTGAACCTCGCGAAGCTCATCGCCGAGCGCGACCCGGAGATGAAGGCCGCCTACGGGTTCTGAGCCCTCGGTCGAGAGAACGAACGCCCGAGCGGTCCGCCTTCCACGGACGCTCGGGCGTCGTCATTTCGGCGTCGGCGGCCGTCGCTCAGAAGCCGACCGTGCACACACCGGGCGAGCTCGGATCGGGCCCGAGCTTGCACGTGACGTTCATCTGCGGCGCGCAGTCGCACGCGGACGGCCCGGGCGAGCACTTCACGCTCTTCACGTCCGCCAGGTACTGCTGGTAGGCGTCCTTGTTCACGCCGGCCGTGCCGCACTGGCACGAGTTGCAGACCTCGCCGGTGAAGATCACGACGCAGTCGGAGTCCGAGTGGCAGGAGGCGTCGTACTCGTCGGCGGAGACGTAGAGGGGGTTGCGCGCGTAGCAGAGGCCGTCGCCGCACGAGGCGATCCGCTGCGCGCAGTCGATCGCGGGACAGTTGATGGGCAGCAAGGGGCACTGACTCTGGATCTTCGCCCGATCCGTGTCCCACTGCGTCTGCGCGCTCGTCGCGACGGAGGCGTTCGCGCACCCCGGGCATCCGCACACTTCTCCCTCGGTGACCAGCGTGCACTCGTAGTCGAAGTTGCACTTCTGGAAGTAGTCTCGGGCGTACTGCGTGCTGTCGCCGCCGGACCCACCGGTGCCCACGGCGCCTCCGGTGCTCACCGTGCCGCCCGCGCCCGGTCCGCCGCCGGTCGACGTCCCGCCGCCGGCCGACACCCCGCCGCTACCCGGTCCGCCGCCGCTCCCGTGCAGGCCGCCCGCGCCGCTCCCGCCGGTGCCCGAACCGCCCGCGCCGCTTCCGCCGGTGCCCGAACCGCCCGCGCCGCTCGACGAACCGCCGTCTCCGGCGTTCCCGCCGTTCGTCGTCGAGCCGGTGTCGCTGCTGAAGGCGCTCCCGCCACACGCCGTGACGAGCACCGCGCCGCACAGCGCGGCCCCGATCGCGCCACGCCGTCCCCGGAAAGCGAAGATACCCAACATCCTTTCAGAATATCACGGCTCCACGGGCGGCGCCCGCGGCCCCCGGAACGCAGGCGCCGGGCGTTCCGCCGCGCGGCCTCCGCCCCCGAGCGGGAGTCGCGGTCGCGGCGTGAAGAGGGCGCGTCGGGTGGTGCCGCACTTCGGGCAGGGTATGTTCGTCCAGGCATGGTGCGCCTCTGCTTCGTGTGCCTCGGAAACATCTGTCGCTCCCCGACGGCGGAAGCCGTGATGCGAGGGCTCGTCGAGCGGGCGGGCCTCTCCGATAGCATCGAGATCGACAGTGCGGGAACGGGGGACTGGCACGTCGGCGAGCCGCCCGATCCGCGGTCGGTCGCCGCCGGGAAACGTCGTGGCATCGTCCTCGGCGGTCGCGCCCGTCACTTCGAGCCCGAGGACTGGGCGCGCTTCGACTACGTGCTCGCGCTGGACGAGAAGAACTACAGGGATCTCGCGGCGAGCGCGCCGCGGGGAGAGACGCCGGAAAAACTCCGGCTCCTGCGCTCGTTCGACCCGACCTCTCCTCCCGGCGCCGGCGTCCCCGATCCGTACTACACGACGGACGGCTTCGACGAGGTGATCGATCTGTGCGTCGCGGCGTGCGAGCACCTCCTCGCTCACGTGCGAACCACTCACGGGATCTAGCCGTGGACGGGGAAACGCGGGCCGCCGTCGAACGAGCGCTCGGCGCGGCCGTCGAGCGCTCGTCGCCCATCTCGGGCGGCAGCATCAACCGCGCGTTCCGCCTTCGTCTCGAAGACGGGCGGGACGTCTTCGCGAAGACGAACGAGTCCGCCGACGGAGCGATGTTTCCCACGGAGGCGCGCGGCCTCGCGTTCCTCGCCGAGGCGCGGGCGCTCCGCGTCCCCGACGTGCTCGCGGTGTCCGACGGGACTCCGGGCGAGCCGGCGTTCCTCGTCCTCGAATATCTCGAACCGGGAAGGCCCGCGCGCGGGTTCGACGAGGCGCTCGGGCGCGGCCTCGCCGCGCTTCACCGATTCGGCGCTCCGTCCTTCGGTCTTCCTTACGATAACTTCATCGGAAGCCTCCCTCAGGGGAACCGGTCGCGCCCGACGTGGCCCGAGTTCTATGCGGAGGAGCGGCTCGGCCAGGAGCTCGCGCGCCCTCGGGCGAGGAGCCTTCTCGGCGCCCGCGTCCGCCGGGATTTCGACCGTCTCTTCTCTCGCCTCCCGGAGCTCCTCGGTCCGGAGGAGCCGCCCTCTCGCCTCCACGGCGATCTCTGGGGCGGAAACCTCCACTCCGATCCCTTCGGTGCGCCCGTGCTCGTCGACCCGGCCGTCTACGGCGGTCACCGCGAAGTGGACCTCGCGATGATACGGCTCTTCGGCGGCTTCTCGGAGCGCACCTTCGCCGCCTACGACGAAGCGTTTCCTCTCGCGCCGGGCGCTCACGAGCGCGTGGACCTCTACCAGCTCTACCCCCTCCTCGTGCACGTGAACCTGTTCGGCGGGTCCTATGCGGCGCAGGTGGCGAGCGCGGTCTCCCGCTACGTGTGAAACGTCTCGCGCGTGGCGGCGCGTCCGCTCGCTCACGCGGGGGCGAACCTTCCGGCCTTCGTTCATGCGGCTCGTCCGTCACCCACGCGAGCGCGAACCGTCTCAGGGCGAACGCGTCCCCCCGAGGTTCTCGGCGTCGCCGACAGTTTGTATACGAACTATCGGGGAGAACGCATCCCCCCTAGGCTCTCGGCGCTGCTGATAGTTTGTATACGAACTATCGGGGCGAACGTGACCCCCCTAGGTTCTCGGCGCTGCTGATAGTTTGTATACGAACTATCGGGGCGAACGCGACCCCCCCGGGTTCCTGGCGTCCATGGTTTGTATACAAACGTCACGGCCTCGCGAGAGAGACGCTGCAGGCTTTCAGCGGCGACGCACCCCCCTGGGTTTGGCGCGCTCTCGATAGTTTGTATACGAACTATCCCGTCCGCTCGCGCTGGGGCATCCCCCCTTCGCGCATCGGAAGCCGCCGTCCCGCCGCGCCGCGAATCGCGCGGCGAGACCTCAGAAGCGTCCGGCGCAGAGCACCGCGGCGGCGCCCCAGAGCACGTAGAGTCCGAGGGCCGCCCGGAGGTTTCCTCCGACGAACTCGGCGCACGCCTCGCGGTTCTCGGAGTCCCCGCTCGCGAGTCGCGCGATGCTCCCGCGGAGGAGCGTCGCGGCGATTGCGATGACGACGATCACGATCGGCAGGGTTACGCCCGGCACCGCGAGCGACGTCGAGAACGCGGCGACGAAGAGCAGCGCGACGCTCGTTTGCCGGGCCGTGCGCTCGCCCCGCCGGACGGCGATGGTCCGCTTCTCCGCGCGGGCGTCCGAGGGGGCGTCGGGGACGGACGTCGTGACGCTCGCCGCGAATCCGACGAGGAACGCCGGGAAGAGCGTCGCGATGTTCAGGCCCTCCACGGTGTTCGCCTGCGCGTAGAACCCCGCGACGGGAAGCACGACGCCGAATCCGATGCCCGCGATCAGGTCACCGAGCCCGCGGTACGCGAGCCGGAACGGCGAGAACCCGTGCAGCCAAACGAGGTGCGCGGCGATCGCCGCGATGACGACCATGAACGCGCGTCCCTCCCGGAACGCGAGGTACGCTCCGGTCGTTCCGAGCGCGAGCACGGCGAGGAGCGCCGCCTGCGCGAGCGAGAACGGAGTGATGAGCCCCTCTGGCACGACGCGGGAGCCCCCGCTCCAGCGCGTGAACGTCCGGTTGTCGGTGTCCGTCCGCCAGTCGACGGCGTCGTTCGAGAAGGCGATGAGGAGGCCGTCGAGGAATCCGAACACGAGAACCTCGAGCGCGATCCGCGGGCTGAACGCGCCATGACGCGCGAAGGCGAGCGCCTCTCCGTACGCGAGGGAGACGAGCACGCCGACCTGCAGACGCGGCCGGGCCGCCTGGATCCAGCTCGAGAGCGACGGGGCGCGCGCCATGGGGCCGCTCCCGTACCACGGGCGCCTGCGGCTCAATCATCGCGCGCGAGGGGCCCGGCACTGTGCGGGCGAGCAGGTGGGTCTCCGTCCGGCCTTGACGCCACGATCGGCCGAGGAGACTTAAAGGCGCTTGGCGGCTAGCTATTTCGACCTCGACGGAACGCTCGTGGGCACGAACCTCGTGCACCCGACGCTCTTCTATCTCTTCAATCAGCCGACGCCGCTCGCGACGCTTTCGAAAGTCGGACGCGCGCTGCTCCGCGCGCCGCAGATGGCGCTCGCCGAGCTCGTCGACAGGCGCACGTTCAACGAGCTCCTCTTCGCGGCGTACGAAGGAACCAGCGAAGATCGCCTGGTTCTCCTCGCCGACGAGGCATTCGAGAAGGTCATCCGGCCATCGATGTATCGATCCTCGCTCGGCCTCATCCAGAAGAGCCGGGACGCCGGCCACGAGATCGTCCTCCTGTCCGGAGCGCTCGACGTGATTCTTCGTCACGTCGCCGATTACGTCGGCGGTGCAACCATCATCGGCAACCGTCTCGAGATGAAGGACGGCAAGGCGACGGGGAAGCTCCTCGCGCCGGTCATCGCCGGCCCCGAGAAGGCCGCCGCGATCCGGAAGCACGCCCGCGACAACGGACATGACCTCGACGAGTGTTTCGCCTTCAGTGACAGCTACTCCGACGTGCCCATGCTGAGCGTCGTCGGGCATCCCGCGGCCGTGAATCCGGACAAGCGCCTCGAGCTCCTCGCGAAGGCGTACTCCTGGCCGACGTTCCACCTCGAGGCATCATGAATCATCCCAGTGTGGTCACGCTCGAACGGGGCGCTCGGCCCCGTGTCGTCTTCTCCGGAGACCGCCTGGTCCCGATCGATCTGCCCGCCGGAACGCGGGTTCTCTACTCCAAGCCGCCGATCGCGCCGCTGAAGAACGTGGACGCGGCGATCCGCTACGCCATCAATCACCCGATCGGGTCGGACCCGCTCTACGCGCGGCTCCACCCGGGCATGAAGGTGACGATCGCCATGGATAACATGGCGCTCCCGCTTCCCCCCATGAAGCGGCCCGACGCGCGCGAACGCATCCTGACGGTCGTCCTCGAGCTCCTCGCGAACCACGGCATCGACGACGTGGAGATCATCGTCGCCTCCAGCGTCCACCGGCGCGCGACGGAGTCGGAGATCCGGCACATGGTCGGGGACAAGATCTTCGACGCGTACTACCCGGATCGCCTCTACAACCACGACGCCGAGGATCCGGCGAACATGGTCGAGGTCGGGAAGACCGAGCTCGGCGAGGTCGTCGAGCTGAACCGGCGGGCCGTCGAGAGCGATCTCGTCATCTACGCGAACATCAACTTCGTGCCGATGAACGGCGGACACAAGTCCGTCGCCGTCGGGCTCTGCGGGTACAAGAGCCTCCGCTACCACCACAACCCGAAGACCATGCGCGAGTGCCACTCGTACATGGACCCGAAGAACTCCGCGCTCGCGTCGGGCATCGAGCGGCTCGGCCGCGTCGCGAACCAGCATCTGAAGGTCTTCACCATCGAGACGACGCTGAACAACAAGATGTTCGACTCGCCGCTCGAGTTCCTCGCGAAGAACGAGGACGACCTCGACGACCGCGAGTGGACGATGCTGAAAGCCCTCGTCGCCACGACGGCGCGGCTGCCGCAGCCCGCGCGCCAGGCGATCTTCTCCCGCGTGCCGGCCCCGTACGGCGTCATCGGCGTGAACGCGGGCGAGACGGAAGCCGTCCACGAGAAGACGATCGACCGGTGCTTCGAGCAATACCTGGTCCCCATCGAGGGCCAGGCGGACGTCCTCGTGACGGGCATTCCGTACATCAGCCCGTACAACGTGCACGCGTTCCTGAACCCGCTCCTGGTGCAGGTGCTGGCGCAGGGGTACCTCTTCAACATGTACCGCGGCGCGCCGCTCGTGAAGAAGGGCGGCACGCTCATCCTCACGCATCCTTGCACGGACAAGTTCGACCACGAACAGCACGCGCCGTACGTGGACTTCGTTCACAGATTGCTCCCGGAGACGCGGGACGCGATGGAGCTCCACAAGCGGTACGAGGAGAAGTTCGCGAAGAACCCCGCGTTCATCCAGATGTACCGGGACGGGCACGCCTACCACCCGTCGCACCCCTTCTTCATGTGGTATTGGGGCGAGGCGGGGCGGCAGCACCTCGGCCGCGTCATCGTCGTCGGCGCCGACAACGAGTACATCCCGAAGCTCATGGGCTGGGAAACCGCGCCGAACATGGACGAGGCGCTCTATCGCGCGCGCGGCGGCGAGGCGAAATCGCAGGAGATCACGCTCCTCCACGCTCCGCCCATCGTGATGGGGGACGTGACGGTGCGCGCACCCAGGTCGGGAGGGGGAGGCGCCGCGTGAGCGAACGGAACGGCACGCCGAACGGCGCGCACGCGAACGGCGCCCATGCGAACGGTGCGCATTCGAACGGCGCGCATTCGAACGGCCACGCCGCGGGAAACGGCAAGAAGCCGCCGCTCCATCCGGACAGGCTGTTCCGGGACCGGAAGCTCGTCATCATCGGCGGCACCGGGTTCCTCGGCAAGGTGTTCTGGTCGATGCTGCTGGCCAGGTATCCGCAGATCGGGCGGCTCTATCTCCTCGTCCGCCCGAAGAAGGGGCAGACGGCCGAACAGCGCTTCTGGGCGGAGATCGCGACGAGCGAGGTGCTCCGCCCGCTCCGAGATCAGTACGGGCCGGGTTACGAGCTCTTCCTGAAGGACAAGATCGTTCCCATCGCGGGGGACGTCGCCGATCCGTACTGCGGCATCGACTCCGAGCTCCGCGAGGAGCTCCGGGGCGAGATAGACGTCGTCATCAACGCGTCCGGCGTCATCGACTTCGACCCGCCGCTAGACCTCGCCCTGCAGGTGAACGCGTTCGGCGTGCAGAACCTCGTCGCGCTCGCGAAGGACCTCGGCAACGTGCGGCTGATGCACACGAGCACGTGCTTCGTCGCGGGGCAGCGTCAGGGGTTCATCGAAGAGGTGGATCCGCGGACGCACCCGTTCCCGCGAAGCGGCGAGCTCGAGCGCGCCCACTGGGAGCCGGATCGCGAGATCTCGGAGTGCCTGGACGTCATCGAACAGGTCCGGCACCGCGCGAACGACGCCTTCCGCCAGAGCCGCTTCCTGGACGAAGCGAAGCGGAACCTGGAGGGCCGGAACGAGCCGTCCTCGGGGCGCGTGCTCGAGGACGAGATCGCGCGTGTGAAGCGGAAGTACGTGGAGGCTCGCCTCGCGGAGGCGGGTACCGAGCGCGCTCAGTTCTGGGGCTGGCCCAACACGTACACGTACACGAAGAGCATCGGAGAGCAGATCGTCGCGGCTTCCGGGCTCTCGTTCACGATCGTTCGGCCCGCCGTCGTCGAGTCCAGCGTCGAGTTCCCCGTGAAGGGCTGGAACGAGGGCATCAACACGAGCGCGCCGCTCCTCTACTCCGTGATCAACGGCCAGACGCAGATCCCGGGAAGCGACCACTGCCTGGACGTGATCCCCTGCGACATGGTCGCGGCCGGCATGGCCCTCTCCCTCGCGGAGCTCCTCGAAGGGTCGGCCCCCGCCGTCTACCAGTACGGGACGAGTGACACGAACCCGTGCGCGATGTCCCGTTTCCTCGAGCTCTGCGGGCTCTACAAGCGGAAGAAGTGGCAGCGGACGGGCAAGGGCGGCCCCGTCGTGAGCTTCCTCCAGTCCCACGTGGAGTCGGCGCTCCTCTCGGAGGAGGCGTTCGACAAGTACGGCCCGGAGCTGGTCTCGAAGGGCGCGACGACCCTCTCGAAGTTCCTGGACGCGGTCTCCGTGAACGCCACGAAGCCGCTCTTCGGACCCGCGTCGAAGGCGCTCTCCAAGTTCGCCGATCAGCAGCTCAAGGTGAAGAAGGTGCTCGACAACTTCGTGCCCTTCGTCGCCCGCTACGACTACACGTTCCGCTGCGACAACACGCTCGCGGCGTACGAGCGCCTGGGGCCCGAGGACAAGCAGAAGCTCCCGTGGACCCCGGAGTCGATCGACTGGCGACACTGGTTCCTCGACATCCACATGCCGGGGCTCGAGAAATGGGTGTTCCCGGAGATCGACAAGCGGCTCGAGCGCAAGGTGCGCGCGCCCGTCCGCCACGAGACGCTCGCGACGCTCCTCACGGAGATGGCGACGCGGTTCGATCTCGCCGTCGCACTCCAGCGCACGGAGGCCGAGGGCCTCTCCCGGATCACGTTCCGAGAGTGGCGGTCCCGGTCGCTGGCGTGCGCCGCGCGGCTCGCCGAGCTCGGCGTGAAGCCCGGGGATCGCGTCGTCCTCGCGGCAGCGAATCACCCCGCCTGGGCCATCGCGTTCTTCGGCATCCAGTACGCCGGGGCCACGGCCGTTCCCGTGGACGCCGCCATCGAAGCGGGGCCCGCCGGGAACATCGTGCGCGCGTCGCGCGCGAAGGTGCTCCTCTGCGACGGGCCGGTCGACGAGCGACTCCGCCCCTCCCTCCGTGACGCCATCCGCTTCGCGTCGCTCCAGGACGTCGCGCTCCCCGGGCCGGAAGCCGTCTCTTCCGATCCGAAGCCGAGCGACGTCGCCGCCCTCATCTACACGAGCGGAACGACCGGGACGCCGAAGGGCGTCATGCTCTCCCACGAGAACATCACGTCGCTCGTCGCGTCGCTCGCGCCGCTGTTCCCGCTCGGGAAGTCGGACCGGGTGCTCAGCGTGCTGCCGCTGCATCACACGTTCGAGCTCACGTGCGGCCTCTTGCTCCCGCTCTCGCGCGGCGCGCGAGTCATCTACCTGGACGAGCTCACCTCCGATCGGCTGTCCCATGGGCTCGAGGCGGGACGCATCACGGCGATGGTCGGCGTCCCGGCGCTGTGGGAGATGCTCGAGCGGAAGCTCCTCGCGCGGGTCGCCGAGCGGGGCGCCGTCGCGTCCCGCGTGTTCGACGTCGCGGCGGAGCTGAACCGCACGTTGGGCCGCACCATGGGCCTCGATGCCGGCAAGGTCCTCTTCGGACCCGTGCACGAGGGACTCGGCGGACACCTCAAGTACCTCGTGAGTGGCGGTGCCGCGCTGCCGGAAGAGACGCACTCGCTCTTCGCGGGCCTCGGCCTCCACCTGACGGAGGGCTACGGCCTGACGGAGGCCGCGCCCGTCCTCGCCGTCGCCTCGGCCAGACCCGGTGCGAAGCCCGGGCACGTCGGGAAGGCCGTGCCCGGCGTGGAGCTCCGCATCCACGAGCCGAACGCCGAGGGCGTGGGCGAGATCCTCGCGCGTGGCCCGAACGTGATGCTCGGCTACGCCGACGACGAGGAAGAAACCCGTCGGACCATCGACGAGGACGGCTGGCTCCACACCGGCGACCTCGGGAAGCTCGACCGGAAGGGGAACCTCGCGATCGTCGGCCGCGCGAAGGACACCATCGTCGCCTCCAACGGCGAGAACGTCTACCCCGACGACGTCGAGGCGCGCCTCGGGTCCATCGATCGCATCCAGGAGTACGTCGTCCTCGGCGTCGTGGACCCTCGCGGCGGCGAGCGCATCGCGTGCGTCGCCGTGCCCACGGCGGACGATTCCGTTCCCAAGCAGGAGCGGCACGCGGCCGCCAAGCAGTCGCTCGACAAGGCCCTCGCGACGCTCCCGGCGGGGATGCGGCCCGCCGTGACGCTCCTCATCGACGTCCCGCTGCCGCGCACGGCGACGCGCAAGGTGAAGCGCCCCGAGGTCCGGCGTCTCGTGGAGCGCGTGACGGCTCCCGCCATCGGGGACGCGCCGCCGGTCGACGGAGCGAAGAAGGACGGCGCCGCGCGCCTCGTTCGCGCCGCGGTCGCGGTCATCGCCCGGAAGAACGCGCAGGAGATCTCGTCCGCGATGACGCTCCGCGGGGACCTCGGGATGGATTCGCTCATGCTCCTCGAGCTCCTCGTGGCGCTCGAAGGGCAGGTGAGCGACGCCATCGACGCGGACCGCCTGAACACGTGCGAGACCGTGCAAGACGTGGAGTCGCTGCTCGCCGCGACGAGCGCCGCACGGCGAATGGCGCGGAAGGCGACCGTCTTCGAGGACGAAGAGACGTCCCTCGAGCTCCCGCCCGGGCTCCGGAACGCGGCGATGCACTGGCTCGGCCGCTCGCAGATGGGATTCTACGAGCGAGTGATGCGGACGCGCGTCAGCGGCCGGGCGTTCATCCCGGAGAACCGCTCCGTCCTCGTCGCGGCGAACCACGCGAGCCACCTCGACATGGGGCTCGTCAAGTACGCGCTCGGCCCGTACGGGCAGGGCATGGTCTCCCTCGCCGCACAGGACTACTTCTTCGAGAGCGGGAAGTGGCGGAAGGCCTACTTCGAGAACCTGACGAACCTCGCGCCCATCGCGCGGAACGGCTCTCTCCGGCAGAGCCTCCGTCAGGCGGGCGACATCATCGACCAGGGGAAGGTCGTGCTCATCTTCCCCGAAGGCACGCGGTCCCCCGACGGCGCGATCCACGAGTTCAAGCCGGCGATCGGCTACCTCGCCCGGGAGCACCGGGTGGACGTCCTCCCGGTGTGGCTCGGCGGGACGCACGGCGCGCTCCCGAAGGGCGCCAACATGATCCGGAAGCGGGACCTCACGGTGCGCATCGGTCCGCCCATCGAGCACGCCGAGGTCCTGCGCCTCACGGAGGGCATGGGCGCGTCGGAGGCGTCGCGAGCGATCGCGAAGCTCACGCGCCGCGCCGTCGTCGCCCTCTCGCGGGGCAAGGTGCTGGATACGCGGACGCTCTCGCGGGAAGACCTCCTCGACGCGGACGAGGAGCAGAGCATGGAGGAGCTCTTCAAGGAGCTCGAGCACCGCTTCGTCGCGGGGAGCGTGACGGACCCGGTGAGCTTCTATTTCGCGCTCGGGAAGAAGGAGCGCTGGACGGTGAACGTCTCGAAGGACGGCTGCCAGGTCGTCGCCGGAAAGGGCTCGGGGCAGGCGGACTGCGTCCTGAAGACTTCTCCCGCGATGTTCACGCGCATCGTGAAGGAGGCGTACACGCCGACGCCGGGTGAGTTCATGTCGGGCACCGTGAAGAGCAACAACATCGCGCTCCTCATGACCTTCCAGCGCGTCTTCCAGCTCGCTCCGGGAGAGTCCTGATGGGCAAATTCTGGGTCGGCGGCGCGACGGGGTTCCTCGGTTCCCACGTCGTCCAGTGTCTCCTCGCGGACGGCCACGACGTCGTCGCGGTCGCGCGCGGCGGAGGCTCCGTCCACGGCATCCCGGTGAAATCCGTGGACGTGCTGGACGAGAACGCCGTCCTGGCGAGCGCGAGGGGCGTCGACGGCGCGTTCCTCGCGACGGGCAAGGTCTCGCGGGACGCCGCGGACGCGGAAGAGCTCCACCGCGTGAACGTCCACGGCGTGCGCCACGCGCTCCGCGGCCTCCGCGGCGCCGCCGTGAAGCGCGTCGTCTACGCGAGCACGAGCGGCACCGTCGCGATCTCGAAGGACCCCGACGTCGCCACGGAAGACTCGGAAGAGCCGCTCGAGCTCATCCAGAAGTGGCCGTACTACCGGACGAAGCGCTACGGAGAGATGGAGGCGCTCGAGGCGAACGCCCCGCCCGATTTCGAGGTCGTGATCGTGAACCCGTCCCTCCTCCTCGGCCCGGGAGATCTCCGGGAGTCTTCCACGGGGGACGTCCGGAAGTTCCTCGAAGGGGAGATCCTGGCCCTGCCGCGCGGCGGTCTCGCGATGGTGGACGTCCGCGACGCGGCGCGCGCCATGGTGAGCGCATTGTCGCGCGGGGTGCCCGGTGAGCGGTATCTCCTCTCGGCAGCGAATCTCTCGATGCACGCCTTCTTCGATCGCCTGGAGCGCCTGTCGGGCGTTCCGGCGCCGAAGTTCCCGCTCCCGAAATCGAGCAGCTTCGCGGCCGGGCTCACGAGGCTCTTCGGCGAAGTCGTGGAGAAGGTCGGCGGCGAGCTCCCGATGGACGAGGTGAGCGTCGAGATGGCGCAGCACTACTGGTACTGCGACAGCCAGAAGGCGATCGACGAGCTCGGGTTCTCGCCCCGGGACCCGAACGCGACGCTCCGGGACACGGTGCTGGACCTCGTGGAGCGCGGTGTGGCGCATCCGCGCGTCGGGCATCACGCGCCCGGCGGCGGCGCGTCGGAGCTGTCCGGGAGCCCATGAGCGAGGCCAGGCGCCTCTCCCTCGAGCTCGAGCGCGCCGCGGTCCGCGCCATCTTCGCGACCTACACGGATCTGAACCACACGTTCTTCCGCGGCAAGCTCCGGCGCCCGACGCTCGAGCTCTCGGACGGCGCGGTCCGCCTGGGCGAGTGGATCCGAGGGACACGCCGGATCCGCCTGTCCCGGAAGCTCCTCTCCGAGCACGGCTGGGGCGCGCTCGTCGAGGTCCTGAAGCACGAGATGGCGCACCAGTACGCGGACGAGGTGCTCGGCGCCGTCGACGAATCCGCGCACGGACCGACGTTTCGAAAGGTGTGCGAGGAGCGGGGTTTCGACGCTCGGGCCGTCGGAACGCCGGATGCGGGCGCTCACCCGAAGAACTCGCCGATCCTCGAACGCATCGCGAAGCTCCTCGCGCTCGCGGAGAGCTCGAACGAACACGAGGCGCAGGCGGCGATGAGCGCCGCGCAGCGCCTGATGCTGAAGCACAACCTCGCCGACGTGACGCGCGCCGGTGGAGAGTCGCTCTCCTTCCGACACCTAGGGCGCCCGACCGGGCGAGTGACGGAGGCCGAGCGCATCCTCGCGAACATCCTCGCCGAGCACTTCTTCGTGGACACGATCTGGGTCCCGGTGTGGCGCGCCGAGGAAGGGAAGCGCGGCAGCGTGCTCGAGGTTTGCGGGCGGGACGAAAATCTCGAGATGGCCGACTACGTCTACGCGTTCCTCACCCGCGCCGCGGAGCGCCTGTGGAAGGAACACAAGAAATCCCGGAAAATCAGGGGAAATCGCGATCGCCGGGCGTACGTCGCCGGAGTCATGAGCGGCTTCGAGAAGAAGCTCGCGGAAGAATCACGGAAGAACGCCGCGGAGGGGCTCGTGTGGGTCGGAGATCCGGGCGTCGAACACTACTTCAAGCGGCGGCATCCGCGCGTGCGGTGGACGAGGCACGTCTCTTCCCGGAACAGCGAAGCGCATCAGCGCGGGGTGGAGGCAGGGAAGAAGATCGTGCTCCACAAGGGCGTCGGGAGCGGACCGGGGGGCGCGGGGCCGAAGCTGCTCGGGCGGTGAGCCCTCCCCGGTTCACGGTTCGCCCGCGCTCGCGAGCCGTTCCCTCCGCCGGAGCCGCCAGGCCTGTACGCCGTCCCGAAGGAGGATGACCGGAAAGAGCAGCGCGTACGGCAGGATCAGCAGGTACCCCTTCGTGCTCACGGGGAGCACCAGGCTCCGGATCGCGGCTTCATCCATGCCGCTTCCCGTCCAGAGCAGGTACGAAAACACACACACGACCGGCACGGCGAACTCGCCGAGGCGCGTGCGGACGGCGGAACCCGCCACGTGCGCGTGATTCACTCTTGCCTGCTCGACGAGCGCATCCGCGGCGCGTTGATCCAGCATCCGACGCACGGCGGGGGCGCCATCCAGGTACCGGAGCACGTAACGGCGCGTGAACCAGAAGCCCGAGAAGCCGAGGAGCGACGGCCCGGAGATGTAGAGCACCTGCTGCGCCAGGGGCTGCTTGCCACCGCTCGAGAGGACGGTGATCGCCGTGAGGCAGCCGATCATGGCGCCGCCGTACAGCCAGCTCGCGCGAGCGATCCGGAAGAAGGCCATGGAGCGCAGGAAGTACTGCTGCCGGCCCGAGACGGAGGCCTCGTCCGCGGCCTGATGGGGGAGGCGGAGTGCCGCGAGGATTTCCGCGAACGGAAAGGAAGAGAGGACGGTCGCCGCCACGAGTCCGAGCAGGAACGTGCCCTGGAAGACCAGCGTCTTCACCATGTCGAACGGGTCGAGTGGTTCGGTGAGGACCCGCTCCCAGAGGAAACGGACGGGATCGAAGGTGCTTCGGCCGAGCGTCCAGTCGAGGAGACCCGTCGCCGTGATGCTCAGGAGGAGCACGAACATCAGGAAGACGGGCCAGGTGGACTCCCACTCGGGTCGCGCCACGAACAGCGCGTGGCGATCGATGCGCCGCGCGAATCGCACCTCGGCGGAGAGCAACGTGAGATAGGCGAACAGGAAGACGAGGATGCTGATGAGCGCGTTGGCCCAGCCGGCGCGAAGCTGCACCACGACCTGCTCGACGACGTCGTCGGGACCGACCTGCCGCGTCGCCTGGGAGACCGCGGCGCTGACGAGCTCCACCACGAACCCGAGCTGGAACACCGGGGCGAGAGCGGCAGCAAAGGTACGGTGGGCGGCGTAGCCGGAGACGAAGACGTCTTCCTCGCTAGGCTCCTTGAAACGGTCGTGCTCCCTCCGGCTCTGAGAGAACGACACATAGGCAGCCCAGAGCGGGTAGCGAAACGAGAGGACGAGCAGAAACCACCCGAACGCGTTGAACACGGAAGAAGGCGCGAGCACGAGCAGGGAACGCACCGAGTGGCCCGTGAGATACCAGACCAGAAACGCGAAGAGCCCCACCGTACCGATGAACCACTGGAGGTTCGTCCAGACCGAATCTCGACGGAAATCCAGGCCGAATCCCTCGATGTAGTCGAGGACGTGCGCGCGGATCCGGCGGATGGTGAGTGAACGCTCATCGGGGCTCTTCTCGAGCATCCGGAGGGCGAGGTTCTCCAGGGCGAGCGGCGTCGCGGGGTTCACGACCGATGGCGGCATCGGCGGCTCCGTCATCTGAAGCGACAGGATGACCTGCGGATCCTCGTGATCGAACGGCAGCTCGCCGCAGAGGATCTCGTAGAGAATGACGCCGAGCGAATAGACGTCGCTCCGCTCGTCGACCGCGCCGCCGCTCGCTTGCTCGGGTGCCATGTAAGCGGGTGTCCCGAGCACCGTGCCGAGCTGCGTCGCGAGGCCTCGCTTGCCGGCGCGGATCGACGTGACCTCGGGCGGCGGGGCGTAGCTCGGCCTCGGGGGCACGGGGCTCGACCCGTCGCCGATGGATGGCTCGCTCACCGGCGCGTCCGGGCGGCCGAGAAGCTTCGCGACGCCCCAATCCATGACCAGCACTTCGCCGAAGTCCCCCACCATGATGTTCGCGGGCTTGAGATCGCGGTGGATGACCCCTCGCGCGTGCGCGTATTCGACGGCCTGGCAGGCCTGGAGAAAGACGTCCAGCAGGCGGCGGAGCCCGAACTCCGCGAGGGTGCCCGGATCTCCCGCCTTGCGCTTCTCGAGAATCGCCTCCAGCGATTGCCCGCGGATGAGCTTCATCGAGAAATAGGGGCGGCCTTCCGGATCCACCCCGATGTCGTGGACGGGGACGACGTTCGGGTGCTCGAGCTGTGCGGTGATCTGCGCTTCTTCTATGAAGCGCGCGAGCTGCTCGCGGGAGAGCTCGTTCCGGGGCGCGGGCGCGACCTTCAACGCCAGATCCCGGCGGAGCTGGCCGTCGGTCGCCCGGAGGACGAACCCCATGGCGCCACGGCCGACCTCTTCTTCGATGGAAAGGCGGCCGTTCCGCGTCTGATCCGTCTCCGGAAGGGCCGGTGCCGGCAGAGAGGCGTCCGTGGTGACGACGCGCGGCGGCACCTTCGGCGCGGGCATCATCAGCGCCCGAAGGCCGGGCTTCTTGGGAGCGGCTCCTTCCGTCATCCGGGCAGCAACGGAGAATGCACCGAACCTCGGCGCGAGAGCAACGCGCCGTCCTTCCGGGCGTCTCGGACTTGACGGTCATACAGCTAGCTGTATCTTCATCTCGTGAGGACGCCGTACGCCGAGCCCGCGACGAAGACCACGTTCTTTCTGGCGGATTCCCGCCGTGCGCGGCTGAAGTCCGTGGCGCTCGCGCGCGGCACTACCGTGACGGAACTCCTCGCCGAAGGTGTCTCACTGATATTGGAGAAGTACGAGAGGATGGGAGACAGGGCCGCCCTCGTCGAACGAGCCGAGAGCGCGCGTCGCAAGCTCCGTGAAGGGCTGTTCGAAGGGCCGAGCTCCCCGGAATCCGTGGACGACGTCGTTTACGGAACCGCACACGGCGCCCACTCCACCTCACGGAAGTCGCGCTCGCGTTTCCGCAAACGCTGATGCGCGCTTTCTTCTACGACACCTGGGCGTTCGCCGCTCTCGCGAATTCGAGAGACCCTGCCCACGAGGTCGCTGCCCGGTTGGATGCCGAGCTCGAGCGTCAGGGCTACGTCGCCGTCACGAGCGACTACGTCCTCGATGAAACGCTCACTCTCCTGAACGTCATCGGCGGAGCCGCGGCGGCCGTCGCCTTTCTGGATGGGTTCCTCGTCCGCGTTTCGGCCGCGGACGTCCAGCTCCTGGAGGTCGGCCCCACCCGGCGAGAGCGCGCCTTCGAGCTGTTCCGGAAGCTGGCTCCCCGGGAGCGGCGGCTCTCGTTCACGGACGTGACGTCGTTCGTGCTGATGAGGGAACTCTCGATTCCTTACGCGTTCACGGCGGATGCGCACTTCCGGAGCGCGGGGAAGGGAATACGGGCGCTCGTCGAGCGGAGCGGAAGGCGTTTCGTTCCGGTGTCGTTCGGAACGTAGGCCTGGTCCTGAATCACCCGTCGGCGATGACTTCGCGACCGAGCCCTCGTTCCTCGAGCTCCCACACCCCGTTTCAGTACCGCGGGACCTTCGGATCCACCTCGACGCTCCAGGCGTCGATTCCACCGGAGAGGTTCCACACGTTCTTGAAGCCCTGGGCGAGGAAGTGTTCGGCGGCCTGCTGGCTCCGGCTGCCGCTGTGGCAGTAGAAGACGAGCGTCGTGTCCGTCGGCAGCTCGAAGATCTCGTCCTGGGCGGGGCGATCGAGCAGCTTCGACCCCTCGATCTTCGCCTGCTCGCGCTCCCCGGGAGTGCGGACGTCGTACAGGGCGAGGGGCTCCTTCCTGGCGAGCCGCTCGGCGAGCTCCCGCGGGGCCATCTGCCGCACCTTCGGCGGCTCGTTCGGGTTCTCGATCTTGAACGCCGCGCCCTCCGGCGTCGTCACGTAGTCGATGGTCGTCCCGTTCGCGCGCTGAGCGCTCGCGCGGTCGAGATACAGCGTCACGCCGCCGGCCTGGACGACCACGTCCTTCGGCATCTTCTCGCCGATGGAGAGGGCGTACTGGAACCGCGGCCCGACCTCGAAACGGATGCCTTCGCCCGGGGACTCCACGGCGCCCTTCAGCGCTTCCGCGGCGCGCGCCGTCACGGTGATCGTCGGCGCGGCGATCTCCTTCGCGGGCTTGCCGAGTTTTTCTTCCAGCTCCCCGGAGCCGAACATCTCCTTCACGATGTCGCACCCGCCGACGAACTCCTTCCGCACGTAGAGCTGCGGGATCGTCGGCCAGTCCGAGAACTCCTTGATGCCTTCCCGGATCGCGGGATCGGACAGGACGTCCACCGAGGCGAATTCGGCGCCGACGTTCCCGAGGATCTGGACGACCGTCGCGGAGAACCCGCACCGAGGCGTCTCTGGGGTGCCCTTCATGAACAGGACGACCTCGTTCTCGTCGATGACCTTCTGGATGCGGTCTCTCGTCGCTGAGTCCATTCGGGAGTGATGAAGCCGGGCCGTTCTCGTGTCAATTGCGCAGCGGCTGCCCTCCGGAGGTCCTCGGTGGTATGGGCCTTTTCCGTGACCGAGAAGACCGTTCCGAGCTTTCCGGCGTTCGATCCGATGGGCGGCTGGGCCAGGACCATGGCGCTCGAATTCGTCCGGATTTCCGGGGAAGAGGTCGTCGTGGAGTGGACGGTGGGCCCCCAGCACCTCCAGCCGTTCGGGATCGTCCACGGCGGCGTTCACTCCGGCGTCGTCGAGACGATCTGCTCCGTGGGAGCCGGTACCGTCGCCGCGACCCGAGGCCAGACCGTCGTCGGCGTGGAGAACCACACGAGCTTCATCCGTGCCGTGCGCGAAGGCCGCCTCCGCGGCGTCGCGAAGCCGCTTCACGTCGGACAGCGGGCGATGCTCTGGGAGGCGACCATCACGGACGCCGGGGGCCGGCTCGTCGCGAGCGGTCGGGTGCGCCTGTTCTGTCTGGACCCTGGCGAAAGCTCCGGAAAGCCCGCGCGCTAGCGCGAGATCCGGCGGGCGCTCGGGTCTTCGGGGCGAGCCGAGGCGGGGACGCGCGGCGCCGGACCCTCGAAAACATCAGGGGTTTCGCGGGGGCCAGGAAGCGGCGTACCATCTCCGGCCGAGCATGGTCGTCTATTGGCTGCGCCATCGAGGAACGGCGTATCCGGTTCACCGGGGGGACTGCATCCTCGGGCGCGCGCCGCACTGCTTCCTCGTGCTCAGCACGGAGCAGGTTTCCCGGGAGCACGCCGCCGTGCGGCTCGTGGGGGACACGCTCGAGATCGAGGACTTGCAGAGCCGGAACGGCACGCGCGTGAACGGCCGTGCGGTGGAGGGCAAGCGGAAGCTCGAGCCGGGGGACGTCATCGAGGTCGGCGGCGAGCGACTCGAGGTGCTCCGCCGCGTGAGCCGCGATCAGGCGCCCACGGTCCAGGGGGACGCGCCGGAAGATCCCGCCGCGAAGGCCCAGAGGAACATCCTCGAGCTCATCGAGGAACTCGCTGCGCGCGCCGCCGAGTCGAAGGATCGCGAGGCCCTGGTGAAGACGATCCGGGGCCTGGTGGACACGCTCGTCCAGAGCACGGAGCGTAGCGGCAGGCGTCTCTCTCGCGGAGAGGCCGTCCGGCTCGTATCCGTCGCCAAGATGATCAGCGTCTGGTCGCAGGACGCCGCGGACAAGGACTGGTGCACCCACGTGTCGCGGAGCGTCGGCCAGTAGCCAGACCCGCGGGCACGGGGGTGCGGCCGCGGCCGCGCCCGAAGGAGGGAAACGCCGGATCCCCGCGGCCCGGCGACGGGCCCGGCGCACCCGTGAACCCGTTGCGTGACCCGGGCCTCCCGACTATGGTCCGGTCGCCCATTCCGAGCGCGCCCGGTGCGCGCCCAAAGAGGACTCACCATGGCCTTCGTCGTCACCGAGAACTGCAGGAGATGCCGCTTTACGGACTGTGTCGCCGTGTGCCCCGTGGACTGCTTCCACGGTGACGAAGAGATGCTCTACATCGATCCGGACGAATGCATCGACTGCGGCGCCTGCGTGCCCGAGTGCCCGGTGGAAGCCATCTACGACGAGTCGCAGCTCCCCGACGCGCTCCGCGAGTGGGTGCAGGTGAACGCCGAGAAGGGGAAGAAGCTCCCGGTCGTGAACACGACGGGCGACGCGTACCCCGGCGCCGAAGAGCGCAAGAAGCAGCTCGGGTTCTGAGTCTCGTCTGGCGGTGCCCCACCCGGCATCCCGCGTTGCGGGATGCCGACCGCCCCTGATGTCGGTGCTCGCCCGGCAGCCGGGCTGCGCGCCGCCATGGGGCGGTATGGCGACCGACGAGGGAGTTCCGGAGCACACCCTCGGCAGCGCCGCGTGAGGTGAAGGGAAGTCGCGGGGTGTGTGCTTCCGAGAGCGCGTCGCCGGCGCACCGTCAGCGGCTCATCGAAGTCGACGCGCGGCTCTTCGCCGTCGTCGCGCTCTCGAAAGCCCGTTCGGATGAGCCTCGGGAAGGGCGGCGAAGCGAGCGCTGACGAATACTGCCATTTCAAGTCGTGGCCGTGAGCGAGCAAGGACATGGGTGACACTTCATTCCAAAGACATGGGTGACACTTGTTCCAAAGACATGGGCGACGGTTGTGGCTGACTCGTGAAGCAAAGCCTCTTGCTCGAGGTTTTTAGAGAGCCGAGACGGATAGGACC
>DASZXK010000142.1:0-28626 GCA_035545855.1 Polyangiaceae bacterium | reverse complement strand
GCCGTTTTTCCCGCCTTTCCGGCCTCCGGGCCTGAATGGGTGCCCCGTTGCGGAGCGGGCGGCCCGCGCGTACGAAGGCGCCATGTCGAACCCCCTCACCGTCCTTTCAGAAGACGAACGCATGTTCCGCGAGTCCGTGCTCGCTTTCGCGCGCGAGAAGGTCGCGCCGAAGACGCTCGAGATGGACGAAAAGGGCGTGATGGACAAGTCCGTCATTCAGGGGCTCTTCGACCTCGGGGTGATGGGCATCGAGATCCCGGAGGAGTACGGCGGCGCAGGGAGCTCCTTCTTCACGGCCATCCTCGCGATCGAGGCGCTCGCGCAGGTGGACCCGAGCGTCGCGGTGCTCTGCGACGTGCAGAACACGCTCTGCGAGAACGCCGTCATACGCTGGGGCACGGAGGAGCAGAAGAAGCGCTACCTCCCGAAGATGTGCTCCGAGTGGGTCGGGAGCTACGCGCTCTCCGAATCCGTGAGCGGCTCGGACGCCTTCGCGCTGAAGACCCGCGCCGAGAAGAAGGGCGACAAGTGGATCCTGAACGGCCAGAAGCTCTGGATCACGAACGGCGGGGAGTCGAACCTCTTCATCGTCCTCGCGAACATCGACCCGTCGAAGGGCTACAAGGGCATCACGGCGTTCCTCGTCGAGCGCGGGTTTCCCGGGTTCTCCATCGGCAAGAAGGAGAACAAGCTCGGCATCCGCGCGAGCAGCACGACGGAGCTCGTGTTCGAGAACGCGGAAGTGCCCGCTCAGAACGTCCTCGGTGAGGTGGGCAAGGGCTACAAGATCGCCATCGAGACGCTGAACGAGGGCCGCATCGGCATCGGCGCGCAGATGGTCGGGCTCGCCCAGGGCGCGCTCGATCACGCGATGAAGTACATGCACGAGCGGGAACAGTTCGGGAAGAAACTCGGGGACTTCCAGGGCCTCCAGTTCCAGTACGCCCACGTCGCGACGGAAATCGAGGCCGCGCGACTCATGGTCTACAACGCCGCCCGCCTGAAGGACGCCGGCAAGCCCTTCATCAAGGAAGCGGCGATGGCGAAGCTCTTCTCGTCGGAGGTCGCGGAGCGGTCCGCCTCCCTCTGCGTGGAGTTCCTCGGCGGGGTCGGCTTCACGAAGGAATTCCCGGTGGAAAAGCTCTACCGGGACGCGAAGATCGGAAAGATCTACGAGGGAACGAGCAACATGCAGCTCCAGACGATCGCGAAGCTTCTTCAGACGGAGTACGGCGTCGGATGATCCACTTCGAGAAGGGGCATTCGGTGCGGCCCGCCCCCGGCCAGAAGAGGCTCCTCGGAGCTTCCGCCCTGCTCGTCCTCGCGCTCGCCTCGCTCGGCGGGTGCAGCTCGAACAACGACGACCCGCGCGCCTTTCCATTGAAGGAAGAGGAGGCGGGCGCAGGAGGCGGAGGCGGGGCGGGCTCCGACGCGGGACCGAAGCAGAAGCTCGTCGTGACCGCGGACTGGCTGAACGGCTCGCTCAGCGTGCTCGACTACGAGAAGCTCGTCGGTGACGCCGCGACGCGGGACGACGCGCTCGTTCGCACCATCGATCTCTCCACGTACCTCCCGGGCCCGCTCGAGGTGGACGTGACGCCGGACGGAAAGACGGCCGTCGTCGCCGTCGGCCCGGGCTTCTTCGTCGGCACGGTCGGCGGGCTCATCGGCGCGACGAACGTCGACCCGGGCGGCACGTTCCTCCTCGTGGATCTCGCGACGGGCACCGTCACGAAGGAGATCAAACCTCCCGCGGGCCCCATGGGCCTCGCCGTCAGCCCCGACGGCAAGCGCGCGTTCACCGCCGATCACGGGAACAACGAAGGAAAGACGCTCTCCGTCTTCGATCTCGTCTCCCAGACGCTCGAGGCGAGCATCGAGGTCGGGCTCGGCGCCGAAGAGGTTTCCCTCTCGCCGGACGGGACGATGGGCGTCATCAACACGGACTCGGACGGCGCCATCCACTTCTTCGATCCGAAGGCGTCACCCGTCGTGCTCTCCGCGCCGCTCGTCATCGGGAACGACCCGGACCTCGCCGCGTTCGTTCCGGCGGAGAAGAAGCTCGTCATCGCGCAGTCGCTCCCGAAGGCGAGCTACAGCGTCGTGGATCTCACCGATCCGAACGCGCCGTCGATCCTCGAAAATCCGGCGCTCCCGGGCATCCCGTACGGCACGAACCTGATCCCCGGGACGTCCCACGTCCTCGTGACGTCGGGTATCACGGAGTGCTCGCTCCGCGAGATCGACGTGAGCGTCGCGCCGTCCGCCGTCACCCGGACGATCACCATGCCGTGCGCGAAGGCGTCGCTCCCGCTGTCGACGGCGATCGACGCGGACGGAAAGCATGCGTTCGTGGGCGCGCCCGGTGAAAATGCCCTCATGGTCGTCGATCTCGAAGCCGGCACCACGAAGGCCATCCCCTGGCTTTCGAAGGCCGGGCCGACGCGCGTCGCGATCGTTCCCTGAGCGGGGGACGCGCCTCTCACTGATAGAGCAGCGTGGCGAAGACCGTCGCCGTCGCCACGCTGTCTCGTTCGTGCCCGACGATGCCCGCCGCGCTCTGCTCGCGGCTCACCGCGGCGAAGATCCCGCGGCCCGACAGGCCGAACGACCACTCGGGCGCCGTCCAGAAGTCGTAGCCCACGTGGAGGGTGAATCCGGGACCGATGCCCGCGAGCGAGCGGAACGGCGGGTCGTCGAAGCGTCCGGTGACCGCCGCGAAGCCCGCGCCGAGCCCGTAGTGAAGGCCGCTTCGCTCGTCCGTGTAGAGATCCACGGTGGGAGCGACGAGCGTGAAGACGAGCGGCCCGGCGAGGGGGTGAGTGGCTCCGTCGGCGGTCACGAGCCGAGCACCGGTGAGGACCTCGGCGTGGAGGAGGCCCGCGAAGACGACTCGCGGAAACGGTGTACCTCCAATCATCACGTCCGCGGCGAGCGCGACGCCCGAGACGGAGGAGTCCGATCCCGCGTACGAAATCGTCCCGGGTGCTCCGTCCTGTCTCGTGTTCCGCTCGAAATCGAGCCACGACGGACCGAGCGACGCGCGCGCGTAGAGGCCGTCGTGGACGTGCCCCCCGGACGCGAACGCGGGCGTCGGCGCCATCGACGCTCCGAGCAGGGCGGCGAGCCCGACGCGCGCCACGGGCCACCGGACGACCCCGTTCACCGGTGCACCCGTTCACGTCGGATCCGGAGCGTCTGCCGGTCCGTGCCGCGGAGAACCTCGACGATCACGTCCGACCCGTCCGGGCCGGAGAGCCGCCCGCGCGCATCGTCGAGGGAGTCCGGCGTGACGCGGTCGACGGACACGAGGACGTCTCCCACGACGAGGCCGGCGTGCTCCGCTTCGCTCCGCTCCGCGACGTCCACGACGATGATCTTCGGACCTTCCCCGGGCTTCCTCGTCTCCGCCAGCGTGACGGCCACGCCGCCGCTCGCCGTCGAGTCCGCCTCATCCCGCCCGATGAGACGGATCGAGACGTCGTCCGTGGTGCGGTCCTCCTCGACGACCGCGGAGGCGTGACCCCTGCCTTTCCCGGCGAGCACTGCCTGCACCTCCACCTTTCCAGGGTGCACGTGTTCGAGCTCGAACGCACCGTCGGATTTCGTGATCACGGTACCCGAGGCGAGAGCGCCGACCGGCAGGTAGGCGCCCACGACGCCCACGCCGACGCGGGCGCCTGCGACCGGGTTTCCGTCCGAATCGACGACGCGCCCGGCGATCTTCCCGGGCTCGGGGAGGTCCACGTCGGGAAGGTCGAAGGAACGATCGGCTCGCCCCGTGGACTGCACGGTGAGGTCGAGCTCGGTCACGGCGTAGTCCGGGTGCGTGATGCGAAGGTGTATCGAACCGGGCGAGACGTCGGGGAACTGGAACACGCCGAGCGGGTTCGTCACGGCGAGACGGCGATGGCCCTCCGCCGTGAGCTCCACGGTCGCGCCCTCGACGTCGCGGCGCCCGCGGACTGCCGTGACGTGACCCGCGACGAGAACGCCGCTCGCGAGCTCCACGGCGATGGACGTCGGCGCCGAATCCGTCTGCGCCGCGTAGCGGGCGAAACCGGGCGACTCGACGACGATCCGGAGGGAGAGCCCTGCGGCGTCCTTCACCACGGCGCGCCCCGCTTCGTCCGTGAAGTCCGTGAAGCGGAGCGGCCGCTCCGGATCGAGCGAGAGGGCCGTCACCTGCGCCATCTTCACCGGCCGGTGGGAGTCGTCCTCCACCGACACCTCCACGGGCTCGCGCGGCGCGGGAAGCGTCAACGTCACCTCGAGCTTGCCCCCTTCCGGAACCGTGAGCTCCTTCCGGACCACGGCGCGATACGGCTCGTCCGGGCGCGCGATCGTCACGAGGAGATCGCGCGGCATCGACGCGAGCGCGAACGTGCCGTCGTCGGCGGTCGTCACCGCGCGGCTCAGCGTGCCCTTCGCCGCCGAGACGTCGAGGCGCGCGCCCGCCACCGGGACCCCGGAATCGTCCACGACGGTGCCCTCCACGGCGCCCCCGGGACGAAGCACCACGCGCACCGTCGCCTCACCGCCGGGTCCGAGCGTCACGAGCTCGCTCGCGGCCTCGACGTAGGCCGGATGTCGAACGAGCGCGCGCACGCGTCCCGGCGGGATGGGCGAGGCGGCGAACGTCCCGTCGAAGCGCGTGACCCAGGGCTCGGCCGAGGCGCCGCTCGCATCCCAGGGGGAACGAATCACGGGAAGCTTCGTCTCTCCCTCCGCCGGGATGGGCGGGATCGGGCCGAGCAGGACGCCGAGCTCGCCCCCCGGAGCTAGCGGCGCCGGCCCTTCGAGGGCCCACGCGAAGTGACTCCGCTGGAGCTCCGCGGCGAGCGGCGTCGCCGCGATGGGCATCCCGAACGTGTCGGTCCCGACGACCTCGACGGTCGCGCCGTCGACCGGGCGAGAGTCCGCGTCCACGACCTCGCCGCGAAGCGTGCCGCCGCGGAGGAGCGGCACCCGCACGTCGTCCTTCACGACGTCGGGGACGACGACGGCGTCACGCGAGACGAAGCCGTCCGCGCGGGCGGCCACGACGAAGTCCCCTTCCGGGACGGGCCCGAGGACGACCTTTCCGAAGCGATCGGTCCGCCCCTGGAGCGGAAACGAGCTCACGCCTCCCTCGACGAGCACGACGTCCGCGTCGGCGACGACCAGCGGGTGATCCCCCTCGCCGTCCGTGACGACGACGGGGATCTTCCGGCCCGGCCGGAGCACGAGCGTGAGCGCGTGAGTCTCTCCGCGCTCGACCTTGACGCCGATCTCCGTCTTCGAGACGCGGTCGCCGTCTCTCGCCTGCGCGTCGTAGGTCCCCGCGGAGATGCCGCTCAGCCGCGCATGGCCCGTGCCGTCCGCGAGAGCGCTCCGCGCGGGCCAGAGCGCGGACCCTGCGACGAGCACCGTCGCGCCGGGCGCCGGCCGGCCCTGCTCGTCGACGACCGCGACGTCGAGCGCGCTCGCGCGACGGAGGACGAGCGTCGTGTCGCCGACCGCGTCGTCCTGACGGGCCGGCTCGTAGCCGCGCGCGAACGCGCGGAGCGACCACGCGGGCGGCCCGAGGCGAGAGAAATGCGCGTCGCCCCGAAGGTCGGTCAGCGCGCCGAACGGCAGAGCGTCCGAAGACGACACGAGCACCGTCGCCGTCGCGATTGGCGCGTGGAGCTCGTCCTCGACGTGCACGGCGAGCGGCGTCGCAGGGACGAGCGTGACGACGACGTTCCGCTCCGCCTGCGACACGACGAGCGTCGTCGACCGCCGCGCCCGTCCGGGTGCGTCCACCACGACCCAGGACGCGCCCTCCGGGAGCCCCGACAGTCGCGCGACGCCGTCGGGGCCCGTCGTCGCTCCTCCCGCGGGAAGGTACCGTCGGTCGTCGGCCCAGAACACCCGCACAGTGGCGCCGGAAATCGAGGTCCCCTCGGACGTCCGTACCGTCACGAGGAGCGCGCCGCGGCGGGCGACTCCCTCGGGGACGGAGACGGCGATCGGCGCCGGCCCACGGAGCGCGACCGACGCCGGAACCCCGCAGAGGAACACGAGCCCCGCGAGCAGGAAAACGAGCGAGAACGAGGTCTCTCTGCGCAAGCCGGGCAGCACGGGAGGGCACGATAACGCCCCGGGCCCTCGGCGGCTTCCGGTAACGGTGAGCCCCGATGCGAGGGCGCCGGAAGCGCGAGCGGGAGCAGGGCGGGGGCGCTACGCTTCCGGGTCGAATGAGAACGCGCGGGTGGATCGGGCTCCTCGGCGTGGCCCTCGCCGTGGGGTGCGGGGAAGAGCGCAAGCCGTATCTCGGCGCCGCCCGCGCGACGGGCCACGACGGCACCGATTCCGGCCTGCTCCACCTTCCCCCGCCGACGCCTCCGAGTCCGGACGCGGGCGGCCTCTGCGCGAACGACATCGTGCCCGTCGTGGTGGATCGCCCGAACTTCTACTTCGTGGTGGATGCGTCGGGGAGCATGGGGGACCCCATGCCCGCGGGGACGACCCAGCCGGGAGCGTCCTACGGAGACCGATACTCGGCCGCTCGCGAAGCGATCCGCACGTTGCTCGAAAGCGTGGGGCATCGCGTCTCGTACGGGGCGTCCGTCTTCCCGGGGCAGCCGGGCGCCGGGTGCTCGGGCCCGCAGGAAGTGTTCTCGCTGAGGCCCGGGGACCCCGTGAGCTACGCGCGCTCCGGGGCGGACGGCCTGGTGCTCCAGGAACTCCTCCGCCAGCTCCTCGTCACGCCGAGCGGGCTCACCCCCACGGCGCTCGCGCTCACCCAGGTGAAGGACACGCTCGCGGGCCTCCCGGGCACGACGTACGCGTTCTTGCTGACCGACGGCGCGCCGAACTGCAACAGCGTGGACCCGTGCGACATCGCTCACTGCACGCCGAACATCGAGAACGACTGCCCCATCGACGGCAATTGCTGCGACCCGGGGAACGGCGTCGCGGACTGGGACTGGTGCCTGGACGCGGCACCGACCATCGCGGCGGTCGCCGATCTGCGGGCGGCCGGCGTCCGGACGTACATCATCGGAATGCCCGGGACCGGCGCCTACGTCGACCTCATGAACCAGATGGCGATCGCCGGCGGCGTCCCGCAAGACGGGGACGTGAAGTACTACCCGACCGCGAGCGCCGACGAGCTCAGCAAGCGCCTGTCGCAGATCGGGCTCGCCATCGCCCTGAGCTGCGACATCCCGTTGAAGGAAGCTCCCCCGAACCCGAAGCTCGTGAACGTCTTTTTCGACCAGTCCCTGCTCACGTTCGGAGACCCCGACGGCTGGGAGTGGGCCGATGCGACGACCGTGCGCGTCGTCGGAAAGGCGTGTGACGACCTGAAGAGCGGGCAGGCGAGCCAGGTGCAGGTCGTGGCCGGCTGTCCCTCCGTGACGCGCTGACGCCCCCTCGCCCCCGGGCGCGACCGGAAGTAGCATGACCGGCGTGTCCGTTCCCGAGCTGGAAGAGCTGCGCCGCGCGATCGACGAGGTCGATCAGAAGATCCTGGGGCTCGTCGCGGAGCGCGTGCGGCTCGTGCTCCAGGTGGGGGACGTGAAGCGCGAGCGTCAGATGGCCGTGTACGATCCCGATCGTGAGCGCCGCATCCTGGACCGCCTCGCGTCTCAGGCCCCCGCGCCGCTCGATGGGACGACGGTGCGCCGCATCTTCGAGCGCCTCATCGACGAAGCGCGGCGCCTCGAGCAACGTCACGTCTCGGGCTGACGCCTCAGTGGAGCGTGTGCCACTGCCCGTCGTGCTCCACGCGCGGCACGTCGCCTTCCGGCGGAGCCGCGGGCATGCCCGGGAGCTCGCTCGGAAGCGGCGGCGGCGTCTCGTGCCCCGGTAGCACGATGTGCACCCGAGCCGGGGGCGCGGACGACGCGAGGCTCGCTCGCGCGCGGCGGAGCTCCGCGGACGCCTCCTCTCGCGCCCAGCGCTCGAGGGTCTCGCGACTCTTCTGGCGCCTCCTCCGGAAACCGAGCACGAAGAGCAAGAGCACGCCGGCCCAGACGAGGCTGCCGCTGAAGAGGACCGGCCAGAAGCTGTAACGCTTGCCGATCTCCTCCCGCCACTCGTACTCGAGGCTCGGGAGATCGAGCCCGTACGAATCCCGGAGTGCGGAGGCGAAGCTCTGCCCCTCCCGGATGCGCGAGATCAGCGCCGGAAACCGCTCCCGATCCTGCTGCCGGAGGAGGAACCGGACGACGTCCGCCGATTCGGCGTAGGCGAGCTCGGCGGCCGTCGCGTCCGACGGGAAGCCCCGCTCGAGACGGCCGAGCGGCACGAGGCGCCCGGCGAGCGTCGCCGTGGAGAGCGTCCGCAGGCGGACGAGCGAGCTCTCGCCCGAGAGATGGACGGCGAGGCCTTCGTTGAACCAGTGTGGCACGCGGTCCGATCCGCCCGTCGCGTCCTCGAGCGCGACGTGCGCGAGCTCGTGCCGGAAGACCTCGTTCACGTCGAAGAGCGAGCTCTCCACCGTCGGCGAGAGCGTGAGCAGCACGAGGCCGATCTCCGAGTACGCGACGCCCGACGCGTACTTCGGGTACGGCGCGCCCTCGGGTGCGAGGGTGGACATCTCCCCCGCCGTGCGCGCGATGCGCACGTGGACGTTTCCGAGAACCGCGTGGCCGAGGCGAGACGCGAGCTCGTCCCGGATCGAATCCGCCGAGGCGATGAGCTGCTCGACCCGGGTGCGGGCCGACGGCGGATAGGAGAAGTGGATCCACCCGGCGTCCACGGTGGTGAAGCTCGGCGGCGCCTGCGGAAGCTCGAGCTTGCGGGCCGCGCTCTTCGGCTGATCCGAAGGGAGGCCGTACCGGATCTCGCGCGGCGCATCGATCGGGTCCGCGGCGCGCGCAATGCCCCCGACACCGAACCACGCGAACAGGAGCAGCCACGCGAAAGCGAGGCGCCGGAGCACCGGGCGGCGACGCGGAGCGAACATGCTGTCGGATTCACCGCGCGCAGCGAGCGAGCAGTCAGATAAAACTAAGAATCGCGGCACCTTCCGTCAATGTAGGGAAATCCGAGGCGCTTCTCCCTCGCCCGGGCGGGCGGGCTCGGTCCGCGCTCGCCGGGCTCCCGCGGCTCCGCGCCCGCGCGCGAGGGCCGCGAATGCACCCGCCTTTGGCTCGCTCAGGGGCCCGTGAGGCCCCCGAGCCCCAGTGCGAAGGGCGCTCGCTCCGACAGCATGGCGCGGAGCGGCATGGAGGATGCGGCGAGCGAGAACCCCCCGAGGACCGCGGCCCAGAACGCGACGCGGGACGCTCGGGCGACGGCGCGCGGGACACGTCGCTTCGCCCCGACGACGGCCGCGGCTGCGAGGACGACGAAGACGACGAAATCGCGCGCGACCAGCGCGTCCGCCGCGGACCCTCTCGTGAGTGCGGCGCCGAGCGGGCGAACGGCGAGGAGCAAGGAGAGAACCGCGATGACGAACGCCGCGCTGCGCGCGCGAGTCCCTCCGAGGCGGCGCGCGACGAGAGCACCGCCGGAGACGAGTCCGAGCGCCACGACGGCGAACGTGACCCCGCCGAGGGCGCGGTGATGCGTCTTGTCGCGCAGCATCGCCGCGAAGAGCGCCACGGGCAACAGGACGGTCAGCGCGCCACGCACGGGCACACCGAGCTTTCCCGAGGCGCCGAGCGACCCGACGACCGCGAGCGACAGCGCCCCCGTTCCGAGCACCGTGAGCAGGGTCGAACCGAGCGGGAGCCCCGGCCCCGAGAGCGCGACCTCGAGCGCCCACGCGAACGCGAGCGCGAACGCGACGGCGAACGTCGCGGGCGCCGGAGCATCCGGCGTCTCCGGCTGCCCTGGTTCGCTCATCGGGCCCCGGGGGCAGCCGGACAGCGTTGCTTCGCCCCGAGTGCGAGCGCCGCGAGGCGACGGATCGCTCCGGGCGCCTCCTTCCGGGACAGGACGGCGATCCGGCGTTCGAGGTCCGGCGGTCGGATCACGGAGAGCGCGGCGAGGGCCGATTCGGCCACGTGCCGCTCGATGTCGTCCGCGTTCGGATTGACGAGCCGTACGGCCTGCTCCGTGAGCACGTCGACGGACTCCCGGTCGCAGAGCTTGCCGAGGGCGAGCGCCGCGGCGGACCGGACGCGCTCCGCTTCGATTCGGTCGAGCACCCGGTCGCGCGCGAGCGGCGCGGCGCGAACGACGTGGCGCGCGCCCACGGCGAGGAGCGCCGAACGTCTGACCATCGCGGACTCCTCGTAGTCGATGGCGTGCACGAGCGCGTCGTCCGCGTCGGCGTTCGGCCCGAGCGCGGCGAGCGCTTCGGCGGACGCGCTCCTCACCATCGGCCACGTGTCCTCCCGGAAGCGGTACGTGAGGCGGCCGAGCGCGGATTCGAGGCGGCCCTCGCCGAGCGACCGCGCCGCGGCCTCGCGCACGCGCGGGTCCGGGTCGTCGAGGAGCGCCGAGAGCTCGGATTCGAATGGCCTCGGGTCGAGCAGCGAGCGAGCCGCCTCCGCGCGGACGTACGGGCTCGGGTCCTTCCGGAGCGCCTGCCGCAGGAAGGTCCGGGACGGGCCGTCGGTCGCCGCGAGCTCCGCCGCGGGCTCGAGCAAGAGGTACCGCGTGCGAAACGGGGCTCCGTCGACCGCGAGTCGCGAGAAGGCGCGGCGTGCGGGCTCCCCGAGGGCCGCGAGCACGGTGCCGGGAGCACGCAGCACGTCGAGGGCGGCGACGTGGACGAGATCGGCGCGGTCGAGCGCGCGCTCGAGCGCCGCCGCGCCGTCCGGAGTCATCGCGGCTCGCGCGAGCGCGCTCCGGTAGACCCGCCGCTCCTTGCGCGACGCGGAGCCGAGGAGCGGCACGATCGCGTCGACTGCGACGCCGGGCGCGGCCGTCACGAGCTCGTCCGCGAGCACGAGACGCGTCTTCGCGTCGCGTTCGCGGAGGGTCCGCGCGATCGCCTCCGGGCCGTCCTTGCCGCAGCGTCCGAGCGCGGCGCGGGCGTGCGCGCGGAGCGCGTCGGGGCCCGTGAGCGCCGCGAGGTACGGTGGAATCGCGACGCTGCACGGCGCCTCGTCGAGCACGGAGAGCGAACGGCGGCCGGCGACCTCCGCGTCGGGCGAGAAGGCCGCCGCGACGGCGGTGAACGCGGGCGCACCGAGCGCCGTGAGGAGGGACGCCGCCGCGTCGCCCTCGGGTCCGGGTGCCGAGAGCCTCTGCACGAGCTCGCCGATCGAGCCCCCGGCGGCCGGCTTCGCGAACACCTCGGCGAGACCGACGGTCTCGCCGGGCGCGTCGTCGAAGCCGCTCTCGACGACGAGCGCGACGCAGCTCGTCTGCACCGGCGCCGGAAACGCCACGGCGAAGCGGCTTCCGCTGCTCTTCGCTGCGTCGGCGGGAAGCATGACGCGGAAGAGCTCGCGGTCCGTCGCGACCCAGAGCTCCTTCGGGGGGGACGGAGCGGCCGTCTTCGCCCCGGCCGCGGCCTTCGCCGGCGCCGCGGGCACCTCGAGCTCGAGTCCCGCGAGCGGAACGTCGTCCGGGGCCTGGAGCACGGCGCTCTCGCCGCGTCCGGCGCCTCCGCGACCCTCCGCCCACGCCGTGTCCGCCTTGCCGTCCGTGAGCGCCGCCACGCTCGTTCCCGTCGCGGCGCTCGTCGCCCAGGTGGCGCGGAGGAGCGGCCCGGGCGCGTCGCCCTCGGCCCTCGTCGCGACGATTGCCGTCGCGTGCCCGCGATCCGCGTCGGACAGCCGCATCAGCTTCGCGGGCTTTCGCGTCAACGTCGCGGGGTCGATCGCTTCGGGAGAGAGGAGCGCGGGTCGACCGCAGAGATCTCGGCCCTCGCGCACCGTTCCGACGTACACGCCCTCGTCGCGCACGAGGACGCTCGGCCCGCTGCGCTCCCCCTCGATTCCCTCGACCGGGCCCGTGTATCCCGCGAACGGAACGACCGGCTCTGCGCCGGACAGCGGCGCCGCGACGACGGCGTTCCAGGTGACGCCCTTCGACGCATCGACGACCTCGACGACGACGGCCTTCCGCTCCATGCCGAGCCGGACCACGCGGAGCACGGCCTTCGGAACCAGTGCAGCGAGCTCGCTCGGAACGGAGATCTCCGTCGCGCCGTCGATGCCGCACGGATCGGCCGCGCACACGCGGGCGCGGAGCTTCCCGGCGGCGTCGAATCCGACGGCGAGCGCCGGCTGGCCGCCTCCGGCGCGGGCGATCGCCGGCCCGGAGGAGGGCGCACCACGGGCGCCGGCGGCGAGGAGCGAGAGGGAGGCGAGGAACGAGATTCCGGAACGGGAGCGGCGCACGGGGCGAGCTTATCGCGCGGCCCCGTCATTTCGAGGCCCCTCCTCTCCGCGCCGCCGCGGAAGAGTCTACTCGTCGTCCTTCGGGTTCGCGAGCTTCTGCGTCCAGAGGAAGGCGCCCACCCGGCGGCCCCCGACGAGGAGGTGCTCCGGAAGCGTACCCGTCCGCCGGAAGCCGTTCGCGAGGTAGAGCGCCGCGAGCGTCGCGTCTTCGATGGGGCTCACCGCAAAGCAGGCGACGGTCCCGCTCTGGCCGAGCTTGTCGCAGAGCTGCCGGAGGGCGGCGTGGGTGAGCGCGGCGTCGCGCTCCGTCCGGGGAGCGGTGAGGAGCTCGACGAAGGCGTTGTCGAAGCAGGGCTGCCGCTCCACGGACGCGATCAGCGAGAAGCCGCCGCGCGCCGTGAACTGATGATCGTCCCGGACGACGTCCCTGCCGAACGCGTCGAACTGCGTCAGCGCGCGACCCGATCGGACCGCGGCCGAGACCGCCTTCTTCACGATGGCGTCCGTCGCCGGCTGCCCGCGAACGGCGCGAGGTGAAGGCGCGGGGAGATCTTTCGCGATCCGCTTCGCCTCCTGGTGGGTCTTCTCGGCGACGGCCTCCCACGAGGTCGCGGCGTCCGCGAGCTTCGGCGAGTCCCCCGCGAGTGCGGGAGGGACGGAGGCGCCGAGGACGTAGGCGTCGCTCCGCTTGAAGAAGCCGGGGATGGTCCCCTCGCGGGCGAAGCCGAGACGGCTCCACACGGAGACCTCGTCCCGCTCCACCACCGTGAACACGCGCTCGACGCCCTCGCGCTGCGCGATGCTGAGGACGTAGCCGCGCTTGGTGGGATCGGCGCCCGCGCGGAAGTCGAAGATCCGGAGGGTCCGCGCGTGCCGATTCAGGAGAAGGCACAGCGACACCTTCGTGTTCTCGAACAGAATCTCTTCTGAGTCGGCGACTGCCGCGGTGGCTCGAACTGCCATGTCTGCCCCCGCCCCGGGGCACGTTCCGTGTAGTTTCGATGACTTAGGCCTGTAAGGCCTTTCAATTACGAAAGACCGTAGCACGCAGTGAAAGACCCGGCAAACGCGTGCCCACGGGTTATCCGCAGACCGACGGAAAGTCCGGGCGTCTCAGGTCGCGAGAGCTTCGGCGACGGCCGGTGAGACTCCGAGCGCCGTGAGGACGGCCTCGGCGCGAGCTCGAGGCACCGAGACGCGAGTCGGCATGCCCCCCGTCAACCCGAACAGCTTGAGGAAGTTGTATCCGCTGTCGTACCGGGCCGCGATGCTGACGTTGTCGGTGTCGATGACGACGCTCACCGGTTCGCGCTCCTGACCCATCATGAGGAGGAGCGTCTTGTCGAGTCTCTGAAAGCCGCGAGAGACGTTGACGATCGCGACGCCCGGCGCGACCCGAACGTACTCGCGCGCTGCGCGACGGGTTTCTCGCTCGACGGGGATCAGCTCCTCCGCCGCGGCGTCGATCGGCGCCCACAGAGAAGCATCCGAGAGGCCGCTCGCGAGGTGCCGCACGACGACGCCGAAGAGGCCCGTGTCCCGCGGGCGCGCCCGGAGTGCGCGGTCGATGCGGTCGGCTACTTCGCTCGGCGTCCCGATGCGCGTGTCGATCGCCCGCGCGTCGTCGTCCGCGCCCGGGTAAGGCTCGGTGCCGCCGCGGATCCATTTCGCGGCGCTCGCGAGGCCGTCGAAGTCCGTGTGGCAGACGATCGTGTCGACGGGGCCGAGGCGCTGCACGAGCGCCTCGTCGATCATCTCGGGACACGCGCCGTGCTCCGCCTTCGTGGAGAGGACGAAGCGAGGATCCGCCTTGAAGCGGCCGTGCTCGTCGTGATCGTGGTGGTCCACCCAGGCCCGGAGGCGGTCTCCGAGCCCGGTGATGAACGGCAAGGTGACCCCCTCGAACCCTCCGTGCGTCCCCTGGCCCGCGAACGCGATGTCCAGCACGGCGACGTTCCCCGAAAGCGTCTTGGGTTTCGGGAGCTTGCGTGGGGTCGCAAACGAGATGGTCGGGGAGAGCATGCTTTTCGCGCCGGTCTCGTCGGACGGGGACGAGCGATGGGCGTAGAAAACGCCTACGTTCTTCCCCTCGGAAGGACCGAGGAACCAGGAGATAGCATGACGAGCCTGCGCCTGACGAAGACCTCTCTCTGGATCGCCGTTCTCTCCGTCGGGGCGTGGCTGCCCGCGCCCGCGCACGCGGAAGAAACGTGCTCGTTCCACGGCGACGCCGTGATGCCGAAGACGGTGAGCGTCTACGATGCCCCGAGCGGCGGCGCGGAGATCGCCCATTTCACGGGAGGCAACGTCACGCTGACCGTGACTTCCTTCCCCGACTCCCCGGGAGGCCGCGCCGCGGTCGAGACGGGCGGCTTCCGGATCAAGGGCTTCGTCCGCGCCCGGGAGATCCCGGTCTATACGGTGCGTTCGGTGCCGGTCTACGCCGGGCACGTGTGGATCGCGGACGGGCGGAAGGTGTCCGTCATCGGGACTGCGCCCGGCAAGCTCGGGGTCGAGAAGACCCTCACCTGGCCGATGAGCGGCCTGTTCCAGGCTTTCGCTCCCTGCGACGCGCTCTCGCTCTCGGAGAAGGTGCCGTCGGGGTGGACGCCGCCCGGGGGCGCGCGCGGCTACCGCGTGAAGCCCGACCACATCGACCTCTACGGCGCACCTCGCGGAGAGGTCGTCACCGGCTTCGACAAGGCGACGGACTCCCCGGACGTCCTGCTCTGGGGGAGCGAGCGCGAGAACGGCTACGTCCACGTGGAGCTGCACGGCGAGGTGACGATCGACGCCTGGGCGCACGCCCGGGATCTCGTCGCCCTCCCGCCCGGAGAGACGATGGACCAGCTCGCTCCCTCGCGGAGCGTCGGCGGAGCGCCGAAGCTCAGCGTCCAGGGTCAGCCCAGGATCGTGAAGCCCCAGGCTCCCGTGCTGCTCCGGAACGCCGCGAGTGACGCCGCGGGCGTCCTCGGCGGCATCGACGCCGGGGTCGAGGTCATCGTCCTGGACGTGGTCGCCGGGTGGGCGAGCGTCGTCCCGAAGACGCTGTCGATCGCGCCCGCGGGTGAGAAGCAGTTCTGGGCGAAGGCCAAGGACCTCGGGCTCTAGCGGCCGCCCGGAAATCCACAGGCGCGACGGGCATCCGGCGCACGGGAAAACCTCCCGCGCCGCACGCGCAGCGGTTGCGTCGGAAGAGGACCTTCCGTAGTTTTCCGCCCACCATGGCCGGAGCAACCGAAGGCAATATCCGCGAAGCCCTTGCCCACCCCCTGACGGGAACGGATTTCCCCGCGCTCGGGAAGAAGTACGAGGGCAAAGTCCGGGACAACTACACGAAGGACGGCAAGCGGACGATCATCGTCACGGACCGCATCAGCGCGTTCGACCGCGTCCTCGGCACCCTCCCGCTCAAGGGGCAGCTCCTGAACCACGTCGCCGCGTGGTGGTTCGAAAAGACGAAGGGCATCGCCGAAAACCACGTCATTTCCGTGCCCGACCCGAACGTCCTCGTCGCGGAGGAATGCACGCCGCTCCCCGTCGAGATGATCGTCCGCGCGTACCTCACGGGCAGCACGTCGACGAGCATCTGGGTCCACTATCAGAAGGGTGCGCGCAGTTTTTGCGGCCACGCGCTCCCCGACGGGATGACGAAGCACCAGAAGCTCCCGGCGCCCATCCTCACCCCGAGCACCAAGGCGGCCCACGGCGATCACGACGTCTCGGCCTCCCGCGAGGAGATCCTCGAGATCACGAAGATGCCGCCGAAGGACTTCGACGACGCCGCGGACAAGGCCATGCGCCTCTTCGCCTTCGGTCAGAAGCTCTGCGCCGAGCGCGGGCTCATCCTCGTGGACACGAAGTACGAGTTCGGGAAGACGCGGGATGGCCGGATCGTCGTCATCGACGAGATCCATACGCCGGATTCGTCCCGCTTCTGGTTCGAGAACACGTACGCCTCCCGCATCGCGGCGGGCCAGGATCCGGAGAGCTTCGACAAGGAGTACGTGCGGCGCTGGCTCGCGGCCCGCGGCTTCACCGGGGACGGCCCGATTCCGGAAATCCCGGACGACGTGAAGATCGAGGCGACGAAACGGTACGTTCAAGCGGTGGAGACGATCACCGGCGAGCCCTTCGTGCCGAATCTGGAAGCGCCGCTCCCGAGAATGAAGAAGAATCTCGGGATCGCCTGATTCTCCCCCGAGAGAGGCGGGTGGCACCGCCCGCGCTCTGCGCCGTCGTCCGGAAGGAGCTCTCATGAAGGAATTCAAGGACAAGGTCGCACTCGTCACCGGCGCCGCGAGCGGCATCGGGTTCGCGCTCGCGGACCGCTTCGCGTCCGTCGGCATGAAGGTCGTGCTCTGCGACGTGGAAGACGCGGCGCTCGCCGCGGCCGAGAAGAGCCTGAAGGCGAAGGGCGCGCCCGTCCTCGCCGTGAAGTGCGACGTCTCGAAGGCGAACGAGGTCGAGTCGCTCGCCGAGCGCGCCTACGAGAAGTTCGGCGGCGTCCACGTCCTCTGCAACAACGCCGGCGTCGGCATCGGGGGCCTCTCCTGGCAGCACTCCCTCGAGGACTGGCAGTGGGTCATGGGCGTGAACCTCTGGGGCGTGATCCACGGCATTCGCACGTTCGTGCCGCGCATGCTCGCGCAGGGCACGGAAGGCCACGTCGTGAACACGGCGTCCGTCGCGGGGCTCATCTCGAGCCCGTACATGGGCATCTACCAGGCGACGAAGCACGCCGTCGTCACGCTGACGGAGTCGCTCAAGATGGAGCTCGATCTCTCCGGCGGCAAGATCAGCGCGTCGGTGGTGTGCCCCGGGTTCGTCGCGACGAAGATCAGCGACGCGGAGCGGAATCGCCCGGGGGCGCTCAGGGCGGCCGATTCGCCGACGTCCGAGACGACCCAGGCGCAGATGATCCGCGAGCTCGCGCGACAGCAGGTCGCCGCCGGCATCAAGCCCGGGGACGTCGCCGAGCAGGTACTCGAAGCAATCCGCGACGATCAGTTCTACGTGATCACCCACCCCCGTTTCAAAAAGCTGATCCGCCTCCGGATGGAGAACATCCTGGACGGAAAGACGCCGAAGTTCGAGCCTCCCCCGTGAACGGCCGCGCGGGCGGCGGGGCGCCCTCGACGTGGTAGGAGAACCGGACCCCATGCGCCCGGTCTCGATCGCGCCGAGCATCGAAGCGTTCGCGGCGCTGACGCCGACGCTCCCCCCGGCGACGCACACGAACAGCTACGCCCTGGGCGAGCGCGACGTACTCCTCGTCGAGCCGGCCACTCCGTACGATGAGGAACGGCGCGCCTGGCTCGAGTGGGCGCGGACCTTCCCGTCGCGGGGCCGGAGGCTCGCCGGGATCCTCCTCACGCACCACCACGAGGACCACGTGGGTGGAGCGGCGTTCCTCGCGCGTGAGCTCGACTTGCCCGTCCTCGCCCACGAGCTCACGGCGGAGAAGCTGCCGGAGGTCCCCGTCTCGCGGAGGATCTCGGAGGGCGAGGAGCTCGTCCTCGAGGGTCCGACGCCGACGCGCTGGACGGTGCTCCACACGCCGGGGCACGCGAAGGGGCACGTGTGCCTCCACGAGCGGACGCTCGGGGCCGTCGTGGTCGGGGACATGGTCGCGACCGTCGGGACGATCCTCGTCGACACCCGGGACGGCGACATGCGCGTCTACATCGAGCAGCTCGAGCGGCTCCGGGACCTCGGGGCGAGCGTCGCGCTGCCGGCTCACGGCGCGCCCATCCCCGATCCCTCGGCGCTGTTCTCCCACTACGTGCAGCACCGGCGAAAGCGCGAGGCGAAGATCCTCGCGGCTCTTCGCGCCTTCGGAGATCCGGGCGCGACGATCCCGGAGCTCGTCCCCGTCGCGTACGACGACACCCCGGAAGCGGCGTGGCCGTTCGCGGCGATGGCCGTCGGGGCGCATCTCGCGAAGCTCCGCGAGGAAGGGCTTTCCACCGAGGACGACGGGCGCTATCGAGCTCTCCCGGCGTCCGGATCGACCCCATGAAGAACCTCACGGATTTCGCCGAGTTCGAGCGAGCGTTCGTGGTCACCTCGTCGTTCCTCGGGCGGAGGGAAGGCCTGGGAACCGAGCTCGGGGAGGACGGCGGAGCCCGCGCGGCGCTCGTCGCGCGCCTGGCTCGCGGTGATCGGCGGTCGCGCGCGGAAGAGCTCGCGCGGGCGCTCGCGCCGATCGTGGTCGCGCTGGAGCGGAGGCGCCTCGGGTGACGATGGCAGAAGGAAGAGTGATTCGCGGGGCGGACGCCGCTCGCGCCGTGCCGGTGAGGGCGAACCTCGCCTCGCACGCCGCGAGGCGGGTCTCGGCCGCGGAATCGTCGGCCGCGGAGCGCGCGCGGGCGCTCGTGGCCGCCGCGGAGAGTCGCGCGCTGGCCATCGTGACGGCGGCAGAACGCGACGCCTCCGAGATCCGCACGGTCGCGAAGTCGGACGGACGGGCGGAAGGCTTCGCCGAGACGACGGCGCTCGCCGTCGAGCTCCGCGCCCGGGCCGCCGAACGCGAGGAGCGTGCCCTCGGGGACGCGGTGGAGCTCGCGAGGCTTCTCGCCGAACGCCTCGTGGGCCACGTGCTCTCGGAGGATCCCGGGACGGTCGCGCACCTCGCGAAGACGGCCCTCGCCGAGGCACGGGGGGCGCGGCGCGTCGTCCTCGTCGCGAATCCGGAAGACGCGAACGTGCTTCGTCCGGTGCTCGGCGCCATCGACGCCGAGGGACGGCTCGCGGAAGTCCGCGGAGATCCTCTGCTCCGCCGCGGCGATCTCCGGCTCGAGACGGACGTGGGCATCGTGGAAGCCCGCGTCGGCGCCGCGCTCGATCGTCTCGCGCAACGGCTCGGAGAGGCCCTCGCCCGATGAGCGAAGAGCGGACGCCGTACCTCGGGCTGGAGTTTCCGGCTCCGCGCGCGCCGGCGCGCGACGTGTGGGCGCGCAGCGGTCCACCCGAGCCGGAGCCCGCGCCGCGCCGTGTCCGGACGAACGTCATCCTGTTCGTCGCGACGGTGCTGTCCGTGTTCGCGACCGGCGCGAAGTGGAGCGCGTCCGGAGGACCCATCACGACGTGGCGCGAGCTCGCCTCCTACGTGCTCGGCGGCTGGACGTTCGCGGTCCCGCTGATGGCCATCCTGCTCTGCCACGAGTTCGGTCACTACATCGCGGCCCGGATCCATCGCGTCGACGCCTCGCTTCCGTATTTCCTGCCCGCGCCGATCGTGAGCCCCTTCGGCACGCTCGGGGCCGTCATCGCCATGAACGGGCGCATCCGCTCGCGGAACGCCCTCCTGGACATCGGAGCCGCGGGTCCGCTCGCGGGGATGGTCGTCGCGGTGCCGGTCATGATCTACGGCCTCTCGCTCTCGAGCGTCGGCCCCGCACACGCGGACGGCTACATCCAGGAGGGACAGAGTCTGCTCTACCTCGCCCTCAAGCGACTCGTGCTCGGGCCGATCCCGGAGGGTTACGACGTGGAGCTCCACCCGACGGCGCTCGCCGCCTGGGTCGGCTTCCTCGTCACGATGATCAACATGCTTCCGTGGGGCCAGCTCGACGGCGGACACGTCGCGTACGCGCTCTTCGGCGAGGTGCAGCACTTCTTCGCGCGCCTGTTCCGGTGGTGTCTTCTGCCGTTGTTCCTCTACAACGCGGCGCGGTTCCTGCTGCCCGTCGCTCTTTCCCGATCCGGACTCCCGTGGGGCTTCGCCGTCTCGAACTCGATGTTCTGGCTCATGTGGTTCCTGGTGCTGGGCGTCATCGGACGGGTCTCCGGCGGCGCCGAGCACCCACCGACGGAGCCGGGGGCCCTCTCGCCGGTGCGACGCGTCGTCGCGGCGTTCACGCTCCTTCTCTTCGTGCTGTTGTTCATGCCGACGCCGCTGGCGCAGTACTGAAGACGGCGCGCCGGACTGTCCGGGCGCCGCCGCTTCCCCGTTGAACGCGCGTCGGGACGGGCTATGGTGCCGCGCGTGCATCCGGGCCGCTCCGAGAAGGCGAGAGTTCGCGAGCTCCACCTGGTCCTGTCCGGTGTCCTCCTCGTCGCGGCGCTCCCGGGGTGTCGTCACGTGGAACCGAACGACGATCGCCTCCCGGACGTCGATCGATGCACGCTCGGCGTGAGGAAGGCCCGCTCGGAGCGCACACTCTCGGCGGCGCTCCGCACGTACTACACGGAGTGCTCCGCGCTCTACCTCGAGCCTGCGTGCCGCGACGCCTTCGTGGCGGCCGGGAGCGCTCCGCAGGCGGACCAGCTCCGCGTCGTGGCGGAGGGCTGTCGCAAGGCGTACTGCCCCGTGTTCTCGGGTCGCGGCTTCGAGCTCTGCAGCGGCACGGGCGAGCTCTCCACGGAAGCGGCGCTCCACGGCTGGCCGCCCCTCCACGAAGCGATCCTCGCGCGGGACACGAAGGACTACGCCCCGTACCTCACGCACGTGATGCTCCGCTTCTACCGGCAGGTCGCGACCTGGCCGGCGGAGGGCGCGCCCGCAAGCGCGGGGGCGCCCGGCGAAGCGCCCCCGACGTCCGCGCCCGTTCCGAGCGGCTCCGCCGCGCCGGCCCCGAGCGCGTCGACCGCCCGCTGAGCGTTCACCCCGGCGCGACGGGCTTCGCCCGAGCCGACGCCGCGAGCACCGCGAATCCGAGCGCGTAGACCGCCGCACCGGCGAGGAGCGCGCCGCGGAACCCCACCGACGTGACGACGATCATGCAGGTCGCCGTCCCCACGACGGTGGCGCAAGCGTTGATGCCCCAGGCCCACGGCTTGAGCTCCGGCCGCGTCTCGTCGACGTGGCGGAGGCCTGCGGGGAAGAGCGTTCCCATGAGGAGCCCGAGCGGCGTGATCAGAGCCGTCGCGACCGCGATGCGCCCGGGCATCGAGAGACCCATGCAGCGCGGCATGAGGAAATCGAGCGCGAAGGCGAGTCCGACGATTCCGACGGCGAGGAGCGGTGTCACGCGTCCCATCAGACGGAGCGGGTCCCTCGCCGCCCGCTGGGAGACGAGGCTGCCGGTCCCCGAGGCCGCGAGCAGCGTGAAGAGCGTGATCGCCATCGCGTACGCCGGGCCGCCGAGGAACACGCTGAGCTTCTGGAGGAGCGCGACCTCGACCAGGATGAATCCGAGGCCGAGCGACCCGAAGTAGAAGAACAGGCCGATCCGCCCGCCCCGCGCGGCCGCCCCGGAGCCCGCGCGGTAGAGTGGATAGAGGATGAGCAGCGCGGAGAGCAGGAGCACCTGGAGGAAGCTCCCGAGGAGAATCCACATCGCGGCCGGCGGGGGAAGTCCGAGCGGCGAGGCGCCGAAGAGATCTTTCCAGTGGTGGTACTGGAAGTAGAACGGCGCGTCGTCCGTGACGGGCCCGACCTCGAGCGGATATCCGCGGAGGAACTTCTCTCGCGTCTCGTGCGACGAGCTGACGGCGGAGCCGAGCGCGCTCTCGCCCGCGTGAAACGGGTCGTGGACGACGTCGAAGCGACGCTGCTCCGTCCAGCGCCGGAGGGTGTTCACTTCGTCCTCCGTGAACGGCGACCGCTTGATGAGGACCTCCGCCCAGGGGACGTCCGCGGTCTGTCCGTGGCCGGCGGCGATGAACAGGTGACGGGCAGCGTCCGTCGCGCCGAGCCGCTCGAGCGCGTCCTCCGCCGTCGAGACGAGGCGGAACGTCTCGAGCGGCGGGTTCGCGTACGGCCGTGAAAAGCCGAGGATCCCGTCCGGCCGGAGGTGCGCGAGGTACTGATCGAACGCCTCCGCCGTATAGATGAAGTTCTCCGTGAGCGCGTAGGCGCCGGCGGCCTGCGCGGCCCACGTGTCCACCCCGCTCACCTGGATGACGTCGAACGTCCGGTGGTCTCGTCCGAGGAAGTGCCGGCCCTCCGAGACGATCGGCTCGACGCGCTTGCCGTCGAACGTGTCCCCCGCGAACTTCGAGAGCGGGCCGGTGACGAACCGCATCGTCTTCGGGTTCACGTCGACCGCGACGACGTGGCTCGCGCCGTGATGGAGGCCGATCATGACGTCCACGCCGCCGCCCGACCCGATGACGAGCGCGCTCGCGCCGGGCCGGACGCGGTACGCGGCCCCCTGGAGGTAGTACCCGAGGACGGGCGTGTTCTCCGGCGTCGGCGTCGGGTGGATGATGCCGGTGAGGTTCGAGCCGTCCTGGTAGATGAGGCGGACGAGCGGCGGGTAGTCGTCGTACGCCGGCGAGAGGGCGCCGCCGAACGAGCAGTTGCACTCGAGCGGGTGCGTGATGTCGAGCCGCGTGATGACGTGCCACTCGGTGAGCTCGACCGCGTCCTCGGCGCCGTAGAGCTGCTTGCCCGGCGGCACGTGGAGAGGAAGGATCGCCGGGTTTTCGCCGAGCGGCGCGAGCGCCGCGACGCCGAGCGCGAGCGCGACGTACGAGAGACGATTCCGCTCCGCGGCGAGGGCCGCCGCGCCGAACGCGAGCGCGGCGGCGAGCACGCACGCAGCGATCGCCCCGGCGCCGTTCACGAGGAGGACGGCCGCGACCGCTCCCGCCGCCGAGCCGACGAGGTCCGCGAAATACACGAAGTTCACGCCGGCGCCGGCCGTGCTGATGAGCTCCGCGATGCAGACCCCGGCGAAGAAGAACGGCGCCGCGGTGAGCACCGTCATCGGGAAGAGCACGACGAGGTTGAAGTAGTCCCCGATGTGGTCCTGCGACATCGAGTGGAACTGGACCTTGGGGATCGCGAACACCGCGGCCACGACCGCGGCCGCGAAGAGCGCGGCGTGGCGGGAGACGCTCGGACCGGGACGGAGCGTGAGGAACGTCCCGGACGCGCCGAAGCCGAGCATCGCGACGCCGATGACCAGGTAGGTCATGTGGTGATACGTGACGAACGAGAAGACGCGCGTCAGCGCGACCTCCACGATCATCACGGCTGCCGCGAGCAGGAAGACGAGGATCGCCGAGCGGTTCGGAACGCCGTTCACTCGGTTCTCATCCTCGCCGTCGGGTCACTTCTTCGCGGAAAACTTCGTTCGGAGGGCGTCGCAGACCGCCTCCGGCGCGTAGCGGCTCACGTCCCCGCCGTGGCTCGCGATCTCACGGACGAGCGACGCCGAGATGAACCCGTAGTTCGTCCGCGTCGGGAGGAACATCGTGTCCACGTCCGGCGCGAGATCGGCGTTCGCGTGCGCGATCTGGAGCTCGTACTCGAAATCCGTCGCCGCGCGGAGGCCGCGGACGATGATTCCCGCCTGGATCCTGCGGGCGAAATCCACGAGGAGTCCGTCGAACAGCGCCACCTCGGCGTTCGGGATCGGCGCGCAGACGCGGCGGAGGAGCTCGAGCCGCTCGTCCACGGTGAAGAGGGGCGAGCGCGTCGGGTGCTGGCCGAGCGCGACCACGACCCGAGGGAAGAGTCTCGCGGCCCGCTTCACGAGATCCAGGTGGCCGTTGGTCGGCGGATCGAAGCTGCCCGCGTAGATTGCAATCTGGGAGGGAGCGTCTGCCATGGACGATTCCTAGGTCGGGGGCTTCTTCGTGGGAGCCTGGGGCGGCGGGGGCGGCAGAGCGCCCGGCGGTTCGGCGTCGCCCGGGTCGGACGGGTACTCCGGGGCCGTCTGCGGGAGCTGCGTGTCCTCGAGCCAGAGCGTCTTTCCGCCGTCGGCGAGGGTCACGCGGAACGCGGCGAGCAAGCCGGCGCCGGCCATGCCGTCCAGGTCCACGTCCAAGCCCTTCTCGAACTCCTCGAGCGGAGCGCCGTAGATGGCGGGGACCTGGGGAATGTCGAATGCGCCGAGCACGAAGCGGGGAAGCACGCCGTGCTTCAGCCGGCCCTGCGCCTGCGGGAGCGCCTGGAGCGACGCGACGGAGACGCCCGCCTTCTGGAAGCCGCGGTCGTCGAGCGCGATCGGAAACGTCATCGCCGTGTCCACGAGGAGCGAGCCCGCGGTCGTATCGTCCCGACCGAGGTTCGTGCGGAACACCATGCCGCCGCCGCGGATGTAGCTCACGTGCACCGTCGTCGCGCGCGGGGGCGGCGGCGGATCGAACGAACGGACGACGAACTGCGCGCCCTCGAAATCCACCGTCGGGTGGATGTGGCGGAGCAGGTTCACGCCGAGGAGGACCTTCACCGGCGCGCCGAGCTGGCGCGAGACGCCCGTGAGATCTTTGGTGAGCGCCGGGACGTCCTTCACCTCGATGCGATCGCCGAAGCGGAGCGATACCCAGGACGGCTGCCGTCCGGCGCCGGCGTCGATCACGACCTCCGCCGTCCCCGTCGCGACGAGCCCGAGGACCGGCTCGCCGTCGAGCTCGAGCGGGACGACGAAGGAGCTCGTGCCGACGAGGGGCATGTCCGTCGCGGCGAGGATGCCGCCGGTCATCTGAAACGGGGTGCGACCGGAGCCGCGCCGCGCGAGCTTCGCGACCTCGACGGCCCAGCCGTCCCGCACCTCCGGATCGGCGACGAGCGCCTCGAGCTCGTCCGCGGCGCGGTCCACCTGCCCCGAGTACCAGAGCGCGCGGCCGCGGATCGAACGGGCGTCGGCGGTCTCGATGCCTTCGAGCGACCGGATCGCGCGATCGTAGTCGAGCGCCGCGAGAGCGACGCGGGCGGCGAGGAGGCGGATCTCGGCACGGTTCGGCTCGACGCGGAGCGCGCTCGCGATGGCGACCTCCGCGTCGTCGAAGTCGACCTCGTGGTAGCTCGCCTGCGCGCGATCGAACCATTTCTTCGAGAGCGCGGGCCACTCGGGCGTGAGCGTGGCGTCACCGCACGCCGTGGCGGCGAGAACGACGGGAAGCGAGGCGAGCACCGCGCCCGGCAGGCGGGTGACAAGGCGGGCGCCGAGTCGCATTTTCGACGGCTCATACCGCGCTTTTTGCCTCGATGCGACCGGCTTCGCTGACCGCGTCCCGGTTTCCCCCGGGGCACGTCTCCCTGTGCTAGCCTGATCACCCGTGGTTCTTGCGGCAGACGGCACCCAGACGGGCGCTACCGGGCCGAAGGGGAGCGTGCTGAACGTCCCGGTCCTCCTGCTGAACCGCCACTTCGCGCCGGTCAGCGTCACGAGCGTCCGGCGCGGCATCGTTCTGCTCTTCGCGGGCGTCGCGCTCGCCGTCGACGAACGGGGGGACTCCCACGATTTCGACACCTGGCGGAACCTCCCCGTCCGGGTGACCGACGACGGACTCCCGGTCGTCGGCGGCGCCCTCCGGATCCCGCGCGTCCTGCACCTCATCCGCTACGATCGCGCGCCGCGCTTCGGAGTCCGACTCACCCGGCGAAACCTGCTCCTCCGGGACAACTACCGGTGCCAGTACTGCGGGGACGAGCCGGGGGTCCGGGAGCTCAACGTGGACCACGTGGTCCCGAAGTCCCGGGGCGGGAGAGACACGTGGGATAACCTCGTGATCTCCTGTCGTGACTGCAATCTGGAGAAGGGAAAGCGAACGCCCGACGAAGCCGGCATGCGCCTCCTCCGGGCGCCGGCGAAGCCCGGCTGGAGCACCGCTGCCCACATCGCGCTGACGACGCGGATGCCGTTCACCGAGTGGCAGCCGTTCCTCGGCGCGACCTGAGCCGCTGATCGCCGCGGCCTCGGCGGCTCGCCGCGCCTCCGCTGCTCGCGGTGGTGTACGATGCCCGGACCATGAAGGCGTGTTCCCTCGTCGGACCGCTCGGCGCGGCCCTGCTGCTCCTTCTTCCCGTGACGACCGGCTGCGGAGGTGGAAGGGCGGACGCGAAGCCCGCGGAGAGCCCCTCGTCCGAGGCGGCGCCCGCCGCTCCGCCGGCCGACGAAGCGAAGGGCAGCGAAACCGCGCCACCAGAATCCGCTCCCGGCGGCGAGGCCGCGACGCCCTCCTCCGGGGACACGCGAACGCTCGAGTCCATCCAGGCGCTCGTGAAGGAGCACCGGAAGGAGGCGCGCGACTGCTACGAAAAAGCTCTGAAGGAGATCCCCGGCCTGAAGGGGGACGTCGTGATCGAGTTCATCGTGAACCCGAGCGGGAAGGTCAAACACGCCGAGCTGAACGAGGCCAGGAGCACGATCCGGGAAGCCTCCCTCTCCGCCTGCGTGGTGGACGTCATCACGAAGATCCAGTTTCCCAGGTCCTCCAAGGGGAAACAGTCCCGGGTGAACTACCCGTTCAACTTCAACCCGTGAGCCGCGGGACACTCCGGACGACCGAGCGAAGACGATGCCGGACCCGCTTCCACGGCCCGCGGCGCCGAATCCCGAAGGAGACGCCTACGCCGATCTCCTGAGTCGCACGCGCGGGCTCCTCACCGAGCATCGCGCCCAGCGCGACCGCTGGTTTTCGGACCTTCCGCTCGACAACAAGGAAGAGCTCCTCTTCGAGCTGGAGGTCATCCTCAAGGCGACGGCGTGCTTCGCGAACCCGCGAAATCACCCCGGCCCGGCGAAGCGCACCTCCATCGTCGCGCAGGATTTCCGCGAGGCGACGACGCTCCTCCGGGACGGGATGACCCGCGGAATCCAGCTCATCCGGCAGCTCCTCGGCGAGCGGGACCGCGCCTACGTGTTCCACCGGTACCTCGAGACGGTCCTTCCCACGGACACGATGCGAACGCGGCTCGCGCAGGAGGGCGCGGGTCAGGCGTCACCGGAAGACAGCTTGCTCGCCCTCCGGCACACGCTCGCCAACGCGACGCAGGTGACGGAAGGGCTGCTCCGGGCTCCGCGGGTCCCCTTCCGCATCTTCTACGCGACGTCCTCGCTCGTTCAGCGGGAAATCGCGCACAACGCGTTCTTCAATCCGCTGTCCGCGCTCGAGTTCCGACCGGAGTTCGATCGAATCAAGTCCCCCGAGGTGCTGGAGGTGATCCGGAGCGGTCCGCGCGGCCGGGTCCACCACTTCGTCGCCCTCACGTTCCTCTCCCTGTTCCGCATGCTCCGGTATCTCCGTCTCCTCGGGCGCATCGTCGCGGAGACCGGCAAGCGCGAGATGATCGCGGGCAGAGCGTACCTGGTGCTGAGCGTGCTCCGCTCGGACGCGCGGGCGCTCTCGGACTACCTCAAGCGACGCGCCGGCCACCATTTCGCGGAGAGCTACGAGCGCATGGTGCTCGCCGTCCCTGCGCGAGACTTGAAGCGGGAAGGCCCGGCGCTTCGAGCCGAAGCGCACCGGCTCGTCGCGATCCGGAGCGCCCTCGAGGGCATCGCCGGCAGCCTCCGACTCGAGATGCGGCGCGCGTTCCTCCACGATCTCCCCGCGCCCGATACGCTCCCGAGCGATCAGAAGCTCCGGAAGTCCCTCGAGCTCACGATCGACAACGTTCGCCCCGCGCTGCGAAACTCGATCCTCTTCCTCGGCCGCGCTCTCGGCGTTTCACTCGAGGAAGGCGGCGTGTTCGACGATCAGGCGGCGCGCCGGGAAACGAGCGAGAGACTCCGGCGCGACGTATGGATGTTCGGCCAGATCGTGCGCGCGTTCTACACGAAGGCCCAGTACAGCGAGGTCGACGACCGCTGGGCGACCATCCAGAACTTCCAGTACGTCCGGGAGTTCCTCGCTTACTTCCGGGCGATGGGTTACCCGCTCCTCCGCGTCGCGGACTACCCCCGCTTCGACGCCTTCATCTTCGCCGTGAGCCGCCTTGAGGACACGGATCTCGTCGACCCCGCGCGCCTCGAACGCGCCATCGACGAGTGCATGGCGTTCCACGGCTATCTGCAGCAGCTCTTCGACGACATCTCGCGCCGCGAGGTCCTCGAAGGCGTCGTCTTCGACCGTCGCAACGCCGCCGGAGCCCTCAAGCTCTACCTCGGCGACGTGATGAGCTGAGCCGACCCCACGCTGGGTCCAGCCGCTTCACGACCCCGCGAGCACGGCGAGCGCGCGCTCCATAGGGCGCGGGGGAGAGGTCCGAGAGCCGCAGAGCGAAGCGGGACCATCAGCCTTCTCACCGCGAACGGCGCAGTGGGGGGTATCTCCTCACCGGACAGTTTGTATACAAACTATTCGCCCCCCCGATTGGTCCAGCCGCTTCACGGCCCCGCGAGCACGGCGAGCGCGCGCCGCCAGGCGCGGCAGGGGGCGAGGTCCGAGGACCGCAGGGCGAAGCCCGAGGACCACAGGAGCCTCGGGGGACAAGGTCCCCCACAAACCAAACCCCACGCCGTTCCCCGCCGTCGCGTCGAGCTCGCCCGAAGGGCGGCGAGTCGCCCCCGAACCAACCCCACGACGCTCACCGCCGTCCGCCGGCGCCTACAGCGGAATGTTGCCGTGCTTCTTCGGCGGGTTCTTCTCGCGCTTCGTCGCGAGCATTTCGAGGCACTGGGCGAGGCGCTTCCGGCACTCGCGGGGATAGATGACCTCGTCGACGAAG
>DASZXK010000141.1:0-12701 GCA_035545855.1 Polyangiaceae bacterium | reverse complement strand
CCGCCGCCACCGCCGCTACCGCCGCCGCCTCCACCGTCCGTCTGCGGGTTCGTCGTGCCCGCCTTGCTGTCGTCACTGCTGCACGCGGGCAGCGCAAAGGTCATCGCGAGGAGCATCAGGTAAGGAAAACGCATGGGTCACTGTCCTTCGGGTGTGGTGGAGACGGTTCAGTTTCCGCCAATACGAGAAACTCGTCTCGACTTTTTTTGCTACTGGTTTCGAATCCAGCCCTCGATGCAATCGAGCGCCTCGGGTGGAAGAGGCACGACGCCCCACGGCATGCGCTCCCCGCACGCGGGGACACGCTGGCTGACCTTGTTGAAGAGCAACGAGTGCTCCGGATCGCCCTTGGTAACGCGGTTCCACCCGTTGCAGGTCGCCGCGGGCACGCCGACGAGCTCGCTCTCGACCGTGGCCACGTCCGTCACGAGGTTCAGCCCCCACTGAGCGTTGTTGTCGCCGTGGCAGGAGTCCCACTTGCAGGACGTGAGGAAGATCGTTTCGCGCACGGACTCGAGGGTGGGGTCGCAGTGGAAATCCGGTGGGAGCTGAGACGGGTAGAGGCTTCCCGCCTCCGTCCCCGCTTCCGTCGAGCGAGCGACCGTCGACGACGAGGACGTGCACCCCGCGCAGGCGATCACCGTTGCCATCAGGGTGGCCGAAAAGCCCGACCTGATGGCCGCTGCCATTCGCAGGTTCCTTACCACGCACATCGACCTGTTACAACCGTTCGGTACACGGTCCGATCAGAAAAGAACGCTTCTCCGCTCGCGGACTTGGAAGCGGTGCGTCGTGGCGACGCTCGCTGCGCGAAGCGGAGGGATACGTTTCGAGGCTAGGTTCTCGACATGATTCGGGAGGCGCGCGCTCTCGTGGCCACCTCCGTGGTCGTAGCCGTCGGGTGGCTCCCGGGCGGCTGCACGACCAGCCGCACCGCCGCGACGAACGGCTCGCTCGACGCCGGACCGCGAACCTCCTTCCCGGACGCCGGTACTCTGACCAACCCGGTGGTCAGATGCGCGGATGCCCCCTGCGAGGAGCCCCCGGGAAGCGGCGTCCTCGGCGCGCGCGCGTGCTGCATCGACGAAGACCGCTGCGGGCTCCGGGCTCCGGCGCTCCGAGACGCTTGCTTGCCGCGAGGGAACCCGGGGAGCGTCGACCTCTCGTGCCCGGTGCGGTCGCTCCGCGACGGGACGTTCCTCCAGGGCTGCTGCACGCCTCGAGGCGAGTGCGGACTCTTCGATCGCTTCGCCGACCTCGGTTGCGTGCCGCCGGAACCCGCCGCGACCGCGGATTCGGGCGACGGGGCCTCGGACGCGAGCGTCGCGTGTCGGTTCGACCCGGAAGCGACGTGCCGGAGCGTCGTCGAGCTCCCGTGTGACGGGCCGGAGGACTGCGGGGAGGGACGGGCCTGCTGCGGACGGCTCTCCCACGACTCGTACGACCGGTTCGCCTGCTTCGCCTCGTGCTCGGACCAGGCGAGCTCGACGGGCGAACTCTGGCTCGAGGTGTGTCATCCCGGCGAACCGTGCGCGGACCCGTCGCTCGCCTGCGAGAACGCGCCGCCGCTCCCCGCGTTTCTCGGTCGGTGCTACGCGAATCGACCGCCGCTGCCGGAAGCGGGAACGCTGCCGGACGGCTCTCCGCCGAGAGACGCCGCGGTCGATCCGACTCCGAACGCGGACGCGAGCCGGCTTCCGCATCCCGGCGTCGCCTGCGGCGCGGTCACCTGCGGCGACAAATGCTGCCTCGCCGACCCGGGCGAGCCCTACTGCGCAGAGAACGGCGCTCGGTGTGCTTGCGCGCCCACGGCGGCGGCTCGGGACTGAGAGCGGGCATGCGGGCATGCGGGCAAGCGGTCCTGCGGGCGAGCGGGCAAGCGGTCCTGCGGGAAGGACCGAGCAGGCAGGCGCGAACGGCACGGCCGTCGCGGTCGATCGGGCTGGTCTCGAGGAACCGGGGTGGTCTAGATTCGCGCGTTCGGCGGCCCGAGGGCGGGCGCCGCGGGAACCACACGAAAGGATTCCTCATGGCTGAAAGCGTCTACAAGGTCATCGAACTGGTCGGCACGAGCACGCAGTCTTTCGAAAAGGCGGCCGCTGCCGCCGTGAAGCTGGCGTCCCAGAGCCTCCGCGATCTGCGGGTCGCCGAGGTCGTGCAGCTCGACATGACCATCGAAGAAGGCAAGGTCACCGCGTACCGCGCGAAGGTGAAGGTCTCGTTCAAGTACGAATCCTCCAGCGAGGCCCCGACGAGGGCGGCGAAGGCCGCGCCGGCCGCGGAAGCGCCGGCTCCGGCGAAGAAGAAGGCCCGCAAGAAGAAGGGCTGAGCACGCGCCTCGGTCTCGAAAGAGCGTCGCCCGCGAGGCGGCGCTTTTTCGTTTTCGAAACGGCGCTCAGCTCGCGCGGCGCCGCTCCGCGTCCAGGTAGAAGCGGACGGAGTCGCGGATCGCCCACTCGTAGGAAGACGTCGCCCGGAACCCGAGGTCCCGCGCGGCGAGCTCGGTGTCGACGGTGAAGTCCTTGCCGAAGATGGGTACGCCGATCTTCGCGAACGGCGGTTCCTCCCTTCGGCCGGCGAGGCGATAGACGCCCTCGAGGAGCCGCGTCCCCGCGAAGGCGAGCGGGTACGGCGCGAAGAACGGTTGAAGCCGCTTTCCGGCCTCTCGCGCGTAGAGCGCGTAGATCTCGCGTTGCGTGATCGTCTCCGTCCCGGACGCGTTGTACGCCTTGCCGACGGCGACGTCCGCGCCGAGGGCGCGAACGACGAGCTCCGCGAGGTCCTGCACGACGATGAGCCCGACCCGGTTCTTCCCCGTTCCGATGGTCCCGTTCAGGGGCAGGTCGAGCATCCGCATGAACCGGGTGACGACGTTCCGGTCCCGCGGCCCGACGACCACGGACGGCCGGATGGACGTGACCGCGAGCCGTCGCTCCTCGTGCGCGCTCCAGACGATCTTCTCCGAGAGCGCCTTCTCTCGCACGTAGTGGTTCCAGGGCTCCGGGTCGAGGTCGAGCGGCATGCCCTCGTGCAGCGAGACGCCGCTCGGGTGACGAAAGCCGTAGACGGCGATCGAACCCACGTGAACGAACCGCGACACGCGCGCGCCCGACGCGGCGTCGACGACGTTCTGGGTTCCGGCGACGCCGACCCGCCGGTAATCCTCCCACGGGCCGTACATCGAGACGACCGCGGCCGTATGGACGACGGAATCGATCCCGCTCATCGCGCGTTCGAGCGAACCGAGATCCGTGACGTCCCCGACCGCGAAGGACACCCCGAGGCGTTCGAGCAGCGCGCGGTCCGACGTCGGACGGACGAGCGCCGTGACGGCGTGGCCCGCCGCGACGAGCGCCTCGGCGACGTGCCCGCCGATGAATCCGCTCGCGCCGGTGACCAGGACGTTCATGGAGATTCGGGTGGCGGCTGCTAGGGTGGGGCGGTCGGCGGGGGCGAGGCACCCCCGCCCCGGCACCCTAGCCGAAACGGCCGCGCTTCCCCATCGCACGAGCATGCGAACGGCCGCTCGCCGGACGACGAGCCGGGCGGGTTCGGGTGTATCCTGAAGGGACCCGCCCGGGACGACTCGAAGCGGTTCGACGACCACCCCGAAGATGAGTGACCCGGGCGACAAGACACGGAACGGCGGACCCCGTGGCCCCCTGCCGCGAACGAACCGCCCGCGGGCGGCGGTCTCCGAGAAGCGGCCTGCCGGCAGCCAGGAGCCGGAGCCGGCTCCCCCGACCACCCGCGACGAGGCGGTGGCCGAAAGGGCGGAACTGTCCAAGCCCACTGCCCGGAGCCTGGACGTCCACGCCGAGACGGAAGCTGCCCCGCCGACGGTGCGCGAAGGAGACGCCCGCGCACCGGCCCCGCCCGCCCCGGAAGAGAAGACCCTCGCGGAACGTCCGACTCAACTCGACACCGGCAACGTCTCGGGCGGCCACCGGCCGTCGACGCCGCGGCTCACCCCGCGTCTGAAGGAGGTCCCGCTCGCGCAGTCCGACGGCACGGTCGTCAGTGGAGACGCGCCTCCGGCGAGCACGTACGTCGGCTACGTCATCGACGAGCGCTACCGGATCGAGGGCGTGCTCGGCCGCGGCGGCATGGGAGTCGTCTACCGAGCGCGCCACGACGTCATCGACAAGGTCGTCGCGATCAAGATCCTCCTCCCCACCGAGGACGCGGAGGTCGTCGACCGTTTCGTGACGGAAGCGCGCGCGGCGACGGCCATCGGCAACGCGCACATCGTGGACACCGTCGACTTCGGGCGCCTCCCCGACGGCTCGACGTACTTCGTGATGGAGTACCTGGAGGGTCAGACGCTCGCGAAGCGCATCAAGGCCGCCGGGTTCATCCCCGAAGCGGTCGCGGTCTCCATCGTGAAGCAGATCGCGGAAGGGATGGACGCCGCGCATCGCGCCGGCATCGTCCATCGCGATCTGAAACCCGAGAACATCTTCCTAGTCGATCGCGACGGCCAGGCGGATTTCGTGAAGCTCCTCGACTTCGGCATCGCCAAGGTGGAGCGCTCGCAGAACCGGATCACGCGGGCGGGGACGATCTTCGGGACGCCGCACTACATGTCCCCGGAGCAAGCGGCGGGGAGAGAGGTCGACGCACGGACGGACGTCTACGCCGTCGGCGTCATCCTCTACGAGATGCTCTCCGGGAAGACCCCGTTCGACGCCGAGAACCCGATGGGGCTCATCACGCAGCACCTCTACTCGGAGCCCACACCGCTCGCGCGCCTCTCGTCGCCGCCGCAACCGATCCCGCACGGTCTGGACGCCATCGTCCTCAAGTGCCTGTGCAAGGACCCGGACGAGCGCTACCCGAGCATGGCGGATTTCATCCTGGATCTCGAGCGGGTGGAGAGGCAGGAGCCTCCCGAGGCGCTCCAGGATCTCCTCGCTCGAGCCGAGAGAGCGGACGACAGCGTGATGGTCGCGGCCGCGAAGGCGGGCCTCCGCGCGAGTCCTCCCGGGAAGTCCTCGAGAGGGGGCGTCGTCGCCGTCGTGTCGCTCGTCCTCGTGGGAGCCGCGACGGCGTTCGCGCTTCGCCCGGGCGCGACGCCGGACCCCGGCCCCGTCGAAGCCGTCGTCGCGCCGAGCGCTTCCGTGGTGCCGCCGCTCGGGCGCTCCGTCGCGCTCGTGTTCTCGCCGATCGACGGCGAGGTGTTCCGGGACGGCCGGAGCCTGGGCGGGATGCCCGTCACCGTGCAGCTCTCGCCGAACGAGGTCGCGACCGTCGAGGTGCGGCGCGAGGGCTTCTACCCGGAGACGGTGCGCCTGGACGGGTCGCGCTCGGTCGTCGTGGTCCGCCTGAGCCCGATCCCGGGGGTCGAGCCGCGGATCCCCGTCCCGACCGGCGAACCCCTGGACGCGATCCGCCGCGCGCTCGACGGCGGCGCGAAGGCGCTCTCGGGCGCGCTCGTCGTCACCGCCCGTCACCACGACGCGGGCGCGCCGTCCCCCGCCCCCGTGCACGTCCGCGCTCCGGCGCCCGACGCCGGCAATCCCCACCTGGAGGCGCCGCCGCTCCCGAAGGCGGAGCCGTCCTCCGAACCGGCTCTCCTCCCCTCCGTCGCTCCTCCGCCGGCTGCGCCTCCCCCGCTCATCGAAGACTTGAAGCCGATGCCCCCGGCCCCGCCTCCGCCCGCGCCGCCGACACCGCCGCCGACCGCCCAGTGATCGACGCGCGCACGAAAACCTAACGCCGCCGACCGGAGTCCGCCCTTTTGGGGACGGATCCGGGCGGCGGCCCCCACATGGCTAGGTTCCCCGGCCCGTGACTGGCGCACGATCGGAATTGCTTCCGAGGCGCCAGGTCCCCGCGGCGGACGCCCTGCGCGGCTCTGCAAACCCGCTCCCGGTACCGGGCATGGCCGCGGGAGGCCGTATCATCCGGCACCTTGATTCCCCGACGAGCAGCGTTTGCATTTTCTCGAGCCTGACCGCGTCCGAGTGAACGACGCCCGCGGTTGCGAACGTCGCCTAGACTGGACACCTCGATAAGCAGGCTTCATGCCACGTAGAAACTGCCTATTTTTTGGCTGAAATCACTCGCGGCATGTCTACTGGGGAGGACAGTTTGGTCCAACCGACCGGTTTAATCTGTCCACCCGAGTGGGCACCGCCCCCTGCAAACGGCCTCTCGCACCACGGTCGCCTTGGCGGATGATGCGGGCGCCATGCCCCCCGAAGACGCCGGTGACCTCACCCGGGTGCACCTCGAACGCGATCTGTACCTCGGTCTCCTCAACCTGACGGCCACCACGGCGCTCGAGCCGTTCCTCACCCAGGCGCTCGACCTCATGCTCCGCGTCGCCGGCGCCTCCCAGGGGTACATCGAGATCTTCAGCGACAACGACAGCACGGGATGGTGGATCGCAGCGGGCGTCTCGGACGAAGAGCTCGACCAGATTCGCGGCGCGGTGTCGCGCGGCATCATCGCCGAGGCCGTCGCCTCGGGAAATGCCGTCGTGACGCCCTCTGCCCTCCTCGATCCTCGGTTTCGCGATCTCGGGAGCGTTCGCCGCTCGCGGATCGAAGCGGTGCTGTGCGCGCCGATCGGACAGGATCCGCCCCTCGGAGTGCTCTACCTCCAGGGCCGCACGCTCCCCGGCACGTTCGGCGAGGAAGACCTGTCTCGCGCGCAGGTCTTCGGCCGGCACCTCGCGCCGCTCGTTCATCGTCTGTTCGATCGCGAACGCGCGGCGCGCGAGGCGGATCCGACGCTCGCGATCCGTCAGAAGATCCATGCCGAGGAGATCGTCGGCCGGAGCGCGGCCATCGCGAAGCTCCTCGCCGAGGTCGCGCTCGTCGCTCCGCTGGACGTGAGCGTGCTCATCACCGGAGACACCGGGACCGGCAAGACCCACGTCGCCCGCGTGATCCACGCCAACGGTCCCCGCCGCCTCAAGCCGCTCGTCGAGCTGAATTGCGCGACGATTCCCGAGCCCCTGATGGAGAGCGAGCTCTTCGGGGCGATGCCGGGCGCGCACTCCACCGCGGCGCACCGGATGGAGGGAAAGATCGCCGCGGCCGAAGGCGGAACCCTCGTCCTCGACGAGATCACGGAGCTCTCGGTGACCGCCCAGGCGAAGCTGCTCCAGCTCCTCCAGACGAAGGAGTACTACCCGCTCGGTGCGTCGCGTCCGCGCTCCGCCGACATCCGTCTCATCGCCGCGACGAACGTCGACCTGAAGGCGGCCGTGAGCGAGAAGCGCCTGCGCGAAGACCTCTTCTACCGCCTCCAGGTGCTGCCCATTCGTGTCCCGTCGCTCGCGGAGCGCCGCGACGACGTCGAGCTCCTCGCCGTGCATTTCTGCGAGCTCGCCGAGCGGACGCACGGTCTCCGGAAGCTTTCGCTGTCTCCGGGCGCGCTCCGGGCGATCCGCGCCACGACGTTCCGCGGCAACGTACGAGAGCTCGCTCACGTCATCGAGGCGGGGTGCATTCGCGCGGCCGGGCAGGACGTTCCCCAGGTGGAGGCGTCACACCTGTTCGGCAACGTCACCGCGTCGCCGGAGGAAGAATCGCCTCCCCTCACGTTCCAGGAAGAGACGCGCCGCTTCCAGGCGGAGCTCCTCAGGGCGACGCTGCAGACGACGGGGTTCAACATCGCGGCGACCGCGCGGCGCCTCGATCTGACCCGGTCGCACGTCTACAACCTCATCCGGGCGTTCGGTCTCGCTCGGGATCGTTCCTAGGCGCTGTCCGCTGGATTTGGCGACGCGATCGGGCGATCGTTCACTCCATTCGACAGCACCTCGCATGCAGCTCGTTCCTTCGGGAGTTTTCGTGCGGCACGCCTCTTGCTGACTCGCGCGCATGGTCAATTCTTCGCGCGACGCCGCGGGGGAGGCATCGGGGGAAGCCTCTCATCCGCCGGAGTCGGGACCTCTCGTGGGCGTCGGGGCCCTCGCCGAAGCGACGTTCCACGATCTCGGCGGCCCGCTGACGTACCTGCTGGCGAATCTCGAGTATCTCGATTGCCAGCTCGCCCGTCATGAAGCCGATCTCGCGCCCGGTCGAGTCGCGGAGCTCCGGCAGTGTCTTCAGGAGGCGACGTCCGGCGCGGCGCGGATCCGGGACATCGTGAGGGACGCAGTCGCCAGCGGCCGTGCCGATCGCGGCCACTCGGATCTGAGACGGGTGCTCCTCACCTGCATCAAGGTGGCCCGCACCGAGATCGATCATCGCGCACGCGTCATCACGGAGTTCGACGCCGTTCCTCAGGTTGCCGGCACCGAAGCGCGCCTGAGCCGCCTGTTCCTCAATCTCATCGTCAACGCCGCGCAGGCGGTCGCCGGGGACCCGGAAAACGAGCATTTCATCCGGGTCGTCACCCGGGCGGACGCAGACCGCAGGGTGACGGTGGACATCGCGGATTCCGGTCCGGGCATCGCCCCCGAGCACCTCGAGCGCATCTTCGAGCCGTACTTCACGACGAAACCGGCCGGGTCCGGGACGGGGCTCGGGCTCGCCATCTGCAAGCACATCGTGGACGACCTGGGCGGCTCGCTCACGGTGGAGAGCACCCCTGGGCGTGGCGCCACGTTCCGCGTCACACTGCCCGCCGCCTCCACTCGCCCGACGGACCCGGCTCAAAAAGAGGGCGCGCCGCGGTTTTCTCCCTCGACTCCGCCAGTGCGCCGCCTTCCGCTGCGCCAGCTCGGGTAGTTCGGGTGGCACACCTGTGCCGAACCGCACGCGCATCGAAGAGCGGCACCCGCGAGCGCCGCTCGCCCGCTCTCGGGACGTTTTCCCGGGTGTTCGGACATTCGGCGCCGAACCGAACGGAAGGGACGGATCTCGGCACGCAACGTGCTTCGGAGTCGCGCGGGTTCATTCCCGGGGTGCGGGGGCGGCCCGGCCCTGCGGCTCTGGAGGGAGCCGCGGGGCCCTTCTTCATTTCGGGGTCGTCGGGTTCGGCGGCGCGGCGACGTCCGCGATGAGCCGCGAGAGGAGCTCGGCCCGGCCGGCGTCGCCGGCCGCCGTCGCGTCGGCGAGAGCGCGTTCGAGCTTGGGAACCGCGGCCCCGCCGTAGATCGTGCGGATGGCGTCCGTTCCGCGCGTCTCGTACTGCTTCATCGCCGAGACCGTGATGAGGTCGTCGAACATCTTCGGATCGCCCGCCGCCCGCGGATCTTCCTTCACGGCGCGAACGTAGTGGTCGGCAGCGAACCCGAGCCATCCGCGCGCCATCGAATCCCGGCCGAGGATCAGGTGGGGGCGAGCGTCTCCCGGATGGGTCTTCCCGTATTCGTAGACGGCCTTCAGGCGTGACGAGAAGATCATGCCCCCCCGTTCCACGACCTGCCTGCCGACCTCGAGCTCGGGCGGGACGTCTCCGGCGAGGAGATCCACGACGGGCGGCTCGGGCACCGGCGCAGGCGACGGCGTCGCGGCAGGCGCCGGGGAGCTCGGGGCCGTCACGACCCTCTCCGCGGGAGCCGGGATCGGCTGAAGCGACTCGGGCACGAGCGGTTCGCTCGACGCGGCGCGTGGTGACGGAGCACGCGGCGCCTCGCGGGAAGCGAAGACGAAGTACACGAGGCCCGCGCCGACGAGGGCGATGAGCCCCCCGAGAAGGAACAGCAGCGGTTTTCCGGAGGGAGGTTTGCCGCGCCGAGGAACGTTCACGCCGGGCATGAGTGCGCCTTTTCCGCATGCGTGCCAGAGGCGCGCCTTGACGTCCAGAAGCCCTTCTGGGACGAAAACTCCCCGAGCCCGAACATGCCGAACCCTCTCCTCAGTGATCGCACGGTCGATTTCCTCCTCTACGAAGTCCTGGACGTCACGACGCTCACTCGACTGCCGGCGTTCGAAGCCCATTCCCGGGACACGTTCGATCCGTATCTCGACGCCTGTCGGAAGCTCGCCCGGGAAAAGCTCTTCCCGGCGTACAAGGCGCTCGACGAGTCCCCTCCCCGGCTCGAGTCGGGCCGCGTTCGGGTGCACCCGCTCCTCCGGGAGCTCTACCCGAAGATGGTCGAGCTCGGACTGCTCACCGCGACGCGCCCCGAAGCCGTCGGCGGGCAGCAGCTCCCGATCGTCGTCGCGAACCTCGCCGCGTCTTACCTGATGGCAGGGAACCTGAGCGCGTACGGGTACGCGGGGCTCACCACGAGCGCCGCGCGTCTCATCGAGTCCTTCGGCAGCGAAGCCCTGCGGGACTCGTTCATGACCAAGATGTACGGGGGCGAGTGGACGGGCACGATGGCACTCACCGAGCCCCAGGCCGGCTCGAGCCTGTCGGACGTGAAGACCACGGCCACGCCCACCGAGGGAGGGCACCACTCGATCCGTGGATCGAAGATCTTCATCTCCGGCGGAGATCAGGACTTCACCGAGAACATCGTGAACCTGACGCTCGCGCGCATCCAGGGCGCGCCTCCCGGCGTGAAGGGGATCAGCCTCTTCGCGATCCCGAACCGCCGCTTCGAGCGCGGGTCCCTCGTCCCGAACGACGTCGAGGTCGCGGGCGTGATCCACAAGATCGGCTGGAAGGGCATCCCGAGCATCGCGCAGAACTACGGCGAACGCGGCGACTGCCACGGGTACCTCGTGGGGCAGCCGCACCGCGGCCTCGCCTACATGTTCCAGATGATGAACGAGGCTCGCCTCATGGTGGGCATGAACGGGGTCGCGACGGCCTCCGTCGCGTATTTCGAGTCGCTCGAGTACGCGAAGACGAGGCCCCAGGGGCGCCCCATCGCGAACAAGAACCCGGAGGCGCCGCAGGTTCCGATCATCGTCCACGCGGACGTGCGGCGGATGCTCCTCCGCCAGAAGGCGATCGTCGAGGGCGGGCTCTCGCTCGTGGCCTGGGCCTCGAGGGAGGCCGATCTCGCCGAGCACTCGCCAGCGGAGTCCGAGCGAAAGGAACACGCGCTCCTCCTCGATCTGCTGACGCCGGTGGTGAAGAGCTTCCCGGCGGAGCGCGGATTCGAATCCAACGCGCTCGCCGTCCAGATCCACGGCGGGTACGGGTACTCGAGCGAGTATCTCCCCGAAGCGTTCCTCCGCGATCAGAAGCTGAACAGCCTTCACGAGGGGACGACGGGCATCCAGAGCATGGATCTCCTCGGTCGGAAGGTCGCGCAGGACGGCGGGCGCGCGCTCGAGCTCTTGTCGCGGGAGGTCCGTTTCGCCGTGTCCCGCGCGAGGGAGGCCGGACTGCCGGCGACGCTGACGGAGCCCGTGGAGACCGCTCTCCGCTCGGTCCTCGATCTCACGGAGCACCTCCTCGGCCTGGGCTCGCCGGACCGCACGCTGCTCCACAGCGTGGACTACCTCGACCTGTTCGGGACGTTCGTCGTCGGGTTCCTGTGGCTCCGGAACGCCACGGTCGCGAACGAAGCGCTTCGCCGCGGCACGAGCGAGACGGCGTTCTACGAGGGCAAGCTCGCCGCCGCGGAGTACTTCATCCGCACGGAGCTCCGTCGCGTGGAGACGCTCGCCGCGCTCTGCCGCGAGGGCGAAGATTCCTACGTCCGGCTGGACGAGAACGCGTTCTGACGGGCGCCGCGCCGGTCAGTGCGCCGGCGGTGGCACGTGGAAGAGTGCCCAGAAGCCGATGAGGAGCCCGACCGCGAGCAGGACGGCGATCGCGACGCGAGTCGACGCGGGACGTTCCCGCTTCGGCGCACGACGGGACGCTGGAGCGTCCTTTCTTTCCCGCGCGGCCTCCGGGGCCCGGCGCGGCGCCGGCCGCGCGGCACGGTGCTCGGCCGGCTGGGACGTGTCCTTCGATTCCTGCACGGGGCGCGGGCGTTCTCGCTTCGGGTTCGCAGCCTCGTTCGCGGCACGAGCGGCTGCGGCGCGGGTCGCGCGCTTCTCCGCCATCTTCTGGGCTTTCCGCGCCGCCTTGAGCTTCTTGCCGGAGAGCTTCGACCGCTTCTGCTTGCCCGAAGTTCCTCTTCCCTCGCCGGCTTCGCTCTTCGCGACCACGGCCGGCCTCGCGGGCTCGGGCTTCGCGGAGGTCTTCGCCGCGAGGGTCGGCGACTTCGCCGGCTCCGGCTTCGCGACGAGCGCGGCGGCCTTGGCGGGCTCGGGAGCCGTCGGAGCCTCCGCTGGCTTCGCCTCCGCCTTCGCGACGACCGGGCTCGGCGCGGCAGCGGGCGGCTTCGGCGGCTCGACCTTCGCCACGGCCGCCGGAGCAGGAACCGGCGCCGGCGCGTTCGCGACCTCTGCCGTCTTCGGAGTCGCCGGAGGGGATGGCGACGCGACGACCTTCGCCGGTTCCGCGGCTCTCGGCGCCGAAGGCGGAACGACGATGGGCGACACGACGACCGGCTTCGACGCCTCGACGGCCTTCGCCGGCTCCGCCTTCGCGACGGCCGCCACCGGCGCGGGCGCAGGCTTCGCCGGCTCCGCCTTCGCGACCGGTGCAGGCGCGGGCGCGGGCGCAGGTTTCGCCGGCTCCGCCTTCGTGACGGCCGCCACCGGCGCGGGTGCAGGCTTCGCCGGCTCCGCCTTCGCGGCGGGCGCTACCGGCGCGGGACTCGGCGGCGAGGCCTTCGGCGGCGGGGCCTTCGGCGGCTCTGCCAATGCCGACGGAGAAACGGCGGCTCGGGGCGGCGGCTCGTCTCCGACGTCGAAGATGCTCTTCGCCTTCTGTGCGGCGGCGGGCCGCGGCACCGAAGACGTCATCGGTGCGAGCGGCGTTCGCGGGACGGAAGAAGCGGGGCC
>DASZXK010000140.1:0-4409 GCA_035545855.1 Polyangiaceae bacterium | reverse complement strand
GCGCCGCCCGGCGTGTACTTCACGAGGAAGGGCGTCTCGATCTCCATGCACCCCTGGCTCGAGAGGTAGCTTCGCGTGGCCTGGCTCACGACGTGACGCTTCCGGAGCGCGTCCTGGAGCGGACCGCGCCGGAGGTCGAGGTACCGGTGCGACAGCCGGACTTCTTCCCGGGTCGCGCTGTCGTCCTCGAGCTCGAAGGGCGGCGTCTCGGAGCGGTTGAACACCGTCGCTTCGAGCACCGCGACCTCGATCTCCCCGGTCGGGAGGTTCGGGTTCGAGGCGCTCACCATCTCGCCCTTCTTCTGACTGAACTGCTGCCCTCGGCTCCGCACGGTGCCCCGGACGCCGATGACCCACTCGCTCCGGAGCGGATCGGCGGCCGCGTGCGCGTCCCTGGAGACCTCGGGGTCGAAGACGATCTGCGTGACCCCGCCCCGGTCGCGGAGATCCACGAAGACGAGGGACCCGTGGTCGCGGCGCCGGGCGACCCACCCGAAGAGCACGACTTCCTTGCCGATGTCGGAGGCGCGGAGCGCCCCACAGTCCGAGGTACGTTTGAGCTCGTCGATGAATCGGGCCACGGGGATCCTTCGTCTGGGCCGCGGCCGCCTCCGGGCGACCTGGGCCGAAGGCGCGGACAAGTACCTCGGACGGCCCCTAGTGGCAAACGACGGGGCGCGGTTTTCCGCGGCGCTCCGGAAGCCGGAAGGACCCGGAAATCTGGGCCGATTTGGGCGAACCGTGGCAGGTCCCGGCCGTGCCCGCGCCCGTCTCCGCCGCTCCTCCGGAAGGACCCCGGGTCCAGCCCTTGTGGGACTCCGTGCTCGGGTTCCTTTCCTTCGCCGTCCCGCTCGTCGTCACGGCGCTCCGGGTCTCCCCGGCGCCCGAGTGGCGGAACGACGTCGCGATCGTCGAAAGACTCGGGTTCGTCCCCATCGGCGGCGAGGGTGTCCCGTCCGCGGTGCTCGCGCAGCTCGCCGCGCTCCTCCCCATCGGCGGTCGCGTCCTTCGCGCGGGGCTCGCGTCCGCGATCGGCGCGGGGATCTCCGGCCGCGCGATCTACGGCATCGCCCTCGCGCTACTCGGCCGGACGGGAACCACCCCGCGCCTCACCCCGACCCTCGCGCTCGCCGCCGCCCTGACGGCAGTCCTCTCCCCGACGTTCCAGCGCGAGGCGACCGCGCCGGGCGGCGCGACCCTCGCCGCCGCGCTCGCGCTCCTGCCGCTCCTCGCGCGGGCGTCGAGGGTACGCGGCGGAGCTCGCGGCGCGTTCGGTCTCGGAGTCTTGCTCGGTCTCGCGTTCGCGGAGTCCCGGTTCGCCGCGTCCGTTTCCGTCCTCGGGCTCTTCGTGCACGCCCTCGTCCGTCGGGAATTCCCCGGGCAGCGGAACTTCCTGCTCGGCGCGGCCGGCTTCGCGACGGTCGTCCTGTTCGCGGCGGTGCCGTTCGTGGTCCGCCCCTTCGCGGATCATGCCTGGGTCACGCTCGGGCTCGATCTCTCGCCCCGCTCGTCGTTCTCGACCGACGTCGTCCTCTCGAGCGGAAGCCCGGTGCTCGCGTTCGCCCGCGAGCTCGGCCCCGTCGCGCTCGGTCTCGGCATCCTCGGGATCGCGTTCGGCCTCCTCAGACGGGACCTCCGCGCGCGCACCGCTTCACTCGCGGCGATCGTGCTCGCGTCCGCCTTCGTCGTCTCGCGGGGGCGCAGCATCCTCGCGGAAAATCCCGTCGCGCCGCTCACCCTCGTCGGCGTCTCGGCCCTCGCGATCCTCGCGGTGAGCGGCGTCCAGACGGCGTCCCTCGCCCTCGTCGCCGCGCGCGTGCCCCTCGCGCGCCCCGCGTCGGTGCTCCTCGTCGTGTTCCACTTCACGCTCGTCTTCGCGGCGGCGGAGGGTTCGTCCGGCATCGTCACCGAGACGACCGGCCTCGGCGCGGACGTGTGGACGGACGAGGCGCTCGGCGAATTGCCCGCCGGCGCCGTCGTCGTCGTCCGCTCACCGACGCTCGCGTTCCGGCTCTGGTCCGCACGGGTCACGCGTGGCGAGCGCCCCGACGTGCTCGTCATCCCGCTCTCGCTCGTGTCGCGCGGCGACGTGGCGCGGCGGCTCGTCGCGGAGGAACCCGGGGTCCTGCCTCTCCTCCGCGACGTGGCCATGACCGGACGAATCTCCGAGTTTTCCCTCACGACGCTCGCCGACGCTCGCCCGCTCTTCGTCGAGCTCGATCCGACGTGGGACCGGCGCTTGCTCGATCACCTGCGTCCGACGCCGCTCTGGCTCGGCGTCACGCCGCACACGCTCGGTCGCTCCGATCGCGGCATCGCGCTCGCCGACGATTCCGGGCGGCGGGCGTTCCGCCGCGTGCTGTCGGTCGCGCGCGGCGTTCCCGGCGGAGACGCGGGCACGCTCGCGGTGCTCTCGCAGCGTGCGCGCGAACAGGTCGTCGTGCTCGCCGCGCTCGGAGACAAGGCGAACGCGCGGCGTGTCCTCTCGGACATCGCGCGGCTGGATCCGGAGAGCGAGTTCGCGAAGACCGTCGCCGCACATCTCGACGCTCCCGCGGGCTTCGATCCGCGGTCCTTGCTCGAATAGGCCCACCGAGACGGCCGCGAGGCGGCCGTCGTCCCGACGCCTCCCGGAGCACCTAGATAAGCCCCCGAGACCCGCCGGGACCTCGAGGAAATCCGCTGAAAATCAGCCGTGTTTCCGCCGCTTTGCCGGTTGCTCCCGCCGGTGCGGCCCCGTTGATTCCCGGGATTTGAGCGTGATATGCTTGCCTGGCCTGTCGTCAGTCCCCGATCCGCGGTTCGCATTCGTGTGCTGTCGTCTGCCTCTGCCACATTGAGGTGGTGAGTCGTTGAACCGGGCGCCAGCACCGTGCGTTCGTTCGAGGGTGAGTTCGGAAAGGTGCGAAAGGACGATGGGCCGTGAGTGCTCGTCTTTACGTTGGAAACCTCTCGTACAGCACCATGGATCAGCAGCTCAAGGACGCCTTCTCGGCCCATGGGAACGTGGTCTCGGCATCCGTCGTGATCGACCGTGAAACGGGCCGATCCCGCGGGTTCGGGTTCGTCGAGTATGCGACGGAAGGCGAAGCCCGCACGGCGAGCGACGCGATGAACGGCCAGATGCTGGACGGTCGTCCCCTCCGCGTGAACCCCGCGCACGAGCGCCGTGAAGGCGGCGGCGGTGGTGGTGGTGGCGGCGGTCGCGGTGGTGGCGGCGGTGGATTCCGCGGCGGTGGCGGCGGTGGCGGCGGCGGCGACCGCGGCGGCCGCGGTGACCGCGGTGGCGGTCGGGATCGCGGCGGTCGTGGCGATCGCGGCGATCGCGGCGGCGGACGCTGGTAGTCCCATAGAGCGCTCTCCGAGCGTCCCCGGCCCCGCGTCACGCCTCCTCGAGGCGCCGCGGGGCCTCGTCATTTCGGCGCTTCGTCTGGGTGCCGCTCACTCATGACATACTGACGTCGCCGACTCCTGGAGGAGTGGCCGAGTGGTCGAAGGCAGCGGTTTTGAAAACCGCCGTACCCGTAAGGGTACCAGGGGTTCGAATCCCTTCTCCTCCGCTAGCAAGCGAACGGTCGAGGCCGTTCGCCCACGGCTCAGCGCTCGTAGCCGACGATCTCGAGCAGGTGCTGGTTCGGGTCCCAGAAGTAGACGCTGGACCCTTCGCCGCGCGCGCTCCGCTCGCGACCGGGCCCCTTCATGCTGCCGACGGTGTCGTACGCATCGCCGTAGGGGATCTGCCGATCACGCAGGCGTGAGAACACGACGTCGAACTCCTCCCGGGAAAGGCGGAACGCGTAGTGGCCGCCGCCTTTCGTGCCGTGCGCGGAGAGGAGCAGCATGAGGTCCGGCGAGACGCGGACGACGGAAAACGGACCGTCCTCGCCCTCGTAGTGGAAGCCGAGCACGGACTCGTAGAAGCCGACGCTCGCCTTCGCGTCGTTCACCGGGACGATGAGATGGTCGAGAGTCATGGCGCCTCCTGCGTGAAAGCATGCCCTCCCGACGGCGCCGCGCGCCGCCACGCAAACGAGCCCTGGGACACGTACGCCGCGGCCGGATTTCCGTCAATCTGCCCGAGTCGCCGGCCGCCGGGACGCGCCGTTTGGCCGGCTCGGTGCATTGTTCCGCGCACTGCCCGCTGATACTCGGCCGGGCATGTCTCGCGGAATTCGTTCGCTCGTGTTTCTCACTCCACTCTTCGTGACGGCGCTCGGCTGCTCGAGCCACGCGGACGACCCCCCGCCGTACCAGAGCGGCGTGGACGAGAACACGCAGCTCACGAACCTGACCCCGGCGGAGAAGACGCAGATCTGCACGAGCCAGGCGGCGTTCGTCCACGCTCGCGTCGACACGACGTCCCTCACGCGGTTCTGGTGCGCGTTCACGCCCGCCGTGTTCGGCGCAGC
>DASZXK010000139.1:0-27109 GCA_035545855.1 Polyangiaceae bacterium | reverse complement strand
GAAAGGCTGACTTGCCGAGTTGTGCTACCCTGGTGGCACAATGAACAACTCCCGAGCCGGACGTACCGACAAGATCAGCGTGTCGCTGGATCGAAAAGACGTCGCCGCGATTCGCGCGCGGGCGCGCCGCCTCTACGGCGGAAACCTGTCGGCAGTGATCGCCGAAGGGATCCGCCGCGTTCGTGAAGAAGAAGGCCGGGAGGCGCTGGTCGCGTGGCTGGGAGAGGCGGGTCGCGCGACACCGGCGGAGCGCGACGCCATTCGAGCCGAGTGGGGGTTCCCGAAAAAGCGACCGCGGTCGAAAAAGACCGGCCGGGCATGAGCTTCGGGCTGACGCTCGACACGGGCGCCCTCATCGCCCTCGAGCGACGCCGGCAGCGAATGGCGCGGATCTACGCGACCGCCGTGACAGACGGTCTTGCCGTGACGGTTCCGGCGGTCGTCCTGACGGAGTGGTGGCGCAAGCGGTCCGACGCCGCGGAAACGATCCTGCACGGCATTCGCATCGAGGTGGTGGACGCGGAGCTCGCGAAGGCGGCGGGTGAAGCGGTCGCGACGGTGCCCGGAGCGACGGCGATCGACGCCATCGTCATGGCATCCGCGGCGCGGCGGGGGGACGTCGTGTACACGTCTGACGTGGCGGACCTGGAGCGGCTGCGGGCGTATTTTCCAGGCGTCAGAGTGTTGGGTGTGTGACCAGTGTCCGAAACGCCTGGTCACGCCACTTGCCCCGCCTCTCAACGCTCCCGGTGAGCCCGCGTACCGTGCGCACTTCGCGCTAACGTGCTCGCTTCTTGCGGCCGCGCGCGTTCGACGCTCTTGACCGTGCAGCGTGCGAGACCGACGTTCCTTCAGAAGATCGGGTCGAGCTCCCAGCCGAGGATCGCCTTGAACGTGAGCGGCTCGCTCTCCTCCGTCAGGCCCCACCCGACGCCGGCGTTCAGGTCGAGCCGCGGAGCGATCTCGCAATCCGTGGCGAGGAACAGGTACTGTATGCGCTCGTGAGTGCTCGCCGCGAGCTGCCCGACGTCCGTGTAGTATTCGAGCCCCGCCCGCGCTCGCGCTGAAAGCCCGAAGGACGCCGAGACCGCCGGTTCGAAGCCCGGTCCGTCGCGGACCGCGCCCGAGAGCGGCACGCCGACGATGGGGTTCGCGGAGATCGTCAGCCGGTCGAGATCGACGCTGACGATGGGACGGACTTCGACTCCCCACCGTTCGCTCTCGAAGCGCCGGGGAACGTTCGCGAGTTCGAAATTCGCGCCGAGTCGGAGGTGGCCCTCGAGGAGCGGCAGCGCGACGAACTTCGCGCGAAGCTTCGTTCCGGCGTAGTTGACGGTGCCGTCCGGCAGGAGCGCCGTCTGGAAGTACACGCCCGGCTCGAAGATCTTCGAGACCCCGAGCGCCCCCTCGAACGTCAGGTGGAGCTGATGCTCGGCGTCGCTCTGCTCCCGCGCCCGGTCGGTGAAATTCACGTGCGTCTCGAGCGAGGGCACGCCGGGAGCGTTGGCACGGCCGTCGTACACCTGGATCTCGAAGCGATCGAGGGCGCGAGCCGATCGCTCGAGGGATCCCACGGCGGCAGTCGCGCCCAGAAGCACTGAAAGCCGCCGAACGCGCGTCATCCGGGCGGACGCTAGCATTCCTGGGCACCGGGCCGAGAACCCGAGTCCCTCCCGCTCAGGTCAGATTCCGCCGTCTGCCTTCTCGCTCGTGCATGTCGCTTCAGCCTCCGAGTATTTCGAGCACGCGAGGTCGTACTCGTTGGCTCGACTTCCGAGTGCCGCTCCTTCGGGCGGGGTGAGGGCGCATGGGAGCGGCCGAAAACGCGGAGGTGCGCCGGCGCTTTCTCGATGATCGCGGCGCACTCCTCCGGACGCCCTCTCGAAGCTACGTGTGAGCCACGCGGACCGAGTCGCAAGGGCCGACGACCGGACCGGAGTCGCGACACCGATCCCGTGGCCGTGATGGCCGAGTCAGGCTTCCGACCCGTGAGCGGCGTTGATGCGGAGCACGTTTCTCAGAAATCCCGCGCGTTCGCGACGACGCCCGTCGCACCCGCGCCGCTACCGGTGGTGGCGCCGCTTCCATCGGCGCCTCCCGGGGCCGCTGTCGACGCAACCTGCACGTTCGTGCCTAGCTGACTCGGCGCCGCGCCGACGCTCGCGATGCCGATCGACGGACCTCCGGCGCCTCCGCCTCCAGGAGCGCCGTCACCGCCCTTGCCACCGGCGCCGCCGCCACACGCGGAACCCATCGAGACGTTGGCGAGTCCCTTTTGCATTCCTCCTGTCGAGTACGCGCCGCCTTTGCCTCCGGGTTGTCCTACGCCGCCTTTGCCTCCGGGGCCTCCCGCTTGCGCAATCAGCGTGCAGCCGTCCAGCGTGATGGTCGAGTTCACCGAGGCGAGAGCGATGCTCGCGCCGCCGCCTTTGCCGCCGGTTCCACCATGTCCTCCGCAGCCGCCGCTTCCGCCGGATCCGCCGCCGGCGCCTCCGTTGCAGTCCGGACTCAGCCGGCCGCCGCCACCGCCGCCGCCTTGCCCGACCGTACCGGCGAGACCACCGGTTCCCGCAACGGGCTGATAGCCCGAAGCACCGAGGGTGCCGATCTTTCCGCCGGCGCCGACCGGATGGGACGTGCCCGGCGCGCCCGCTTGCCCGTTCTCACAGGAACTCGTCGGAGTTTCTGCAGCGCCGCCGCTCCCACCGGAGAGCGCGGTGGGAGCGCCCTTCAATCCAGGATCCGGCGGGGCGGGGAACTGCGTATCGGATCCATAGCCGCCATAGCCTCCCTTGCTTCCGCTCGGGAGTCCGTCGCAGAGCGTTTCGGGACCCTCGAAGCCTGGAGCTGGGGCCTGGGTCTCGCACAGTACGGGCCATCCCGGGATCCCGTCGGCACCCGGGTCCGCCGCGGTCAGGGTCCCCGTGCCGTCGCCGCCCGCGGCGCCGGTTCCCGCCTTGAACGTATCGTGCTTCAGCGTCACGTTCGCGGATCCGGAGACGATGGCCGCGATGCTGGATGGCGCGGTGGCGGTTCCGTTCGCTGACTGGAACGCGAAGTCTTCCACGTGCAGCCCGAGCACGAGGTTCTTCACCGTGAGCGCGACGCCCGCGGGGCTCGCGACGGTGGCGGGCTTGGTGCCGTCGTAGGTCCAGGTCCCGCAGTCGAAGCCGCCGTAGAGAACGCTCCCGTCGAGCGTCGCGTCGATGCTGACGGCTTCGTTGAACGGCCCTTGCGTCGAGCACGCGTAGGCGCGCTTCGCTCCCGCGTGTGCAACGGCGATGCCCTTCGTGAGCGTCGCGTACGGTTGAAGCCGCGATCCGTCACCCGTCGCGTCGCTGCCGTTCGGGGACACGAAGACGCCGAATTGCTCGTCGATGACGCACGTCGCGACGCTGGGTGCGTTGGTTCCGTCGCACGGCGGAGTCACGTCCGGTGCATCGGTACCGGCGTCGACAGGAGCGGCGCTCGCGTCACCGGCGGCGCCCGACGCACCTGCCGCGCCTCCGGAAGCCTCGGCCGTCCCGCCCTCTGTGCCGGAGGTCCCGCCGGAGTGCTGACCACCGGTGCCGGCGCCCGCGGTGCCGCCGTTGCCGCCCGAGCTCGAGCCGCTTGCCCCCGCGGCTCCTCCGGTTCCGGCACCGCCAGGGCTGCCCCCGTCCGGGCCGACCTCCGCGGATGTGCACGTGCCGGTCTTGTCGCAAGAGTCGAAGGAGGTGCCGCACCCGTAGAGGACGAGAACTGTCGTCATGCCGCCGAGCGCGGGCGCCAACTTCTCCATCCGCCGTCTCGACCTCGAAACCGTGTTCATGGATCCCGTCCCCTTGCATGCTCGAGTGTCGGAACTCGGCGTTCCGTCACGCGCTCGACGCGCTCGCGGAGGCGGCCCGGCGGGCGGCTCCGCGGCAGCGGAGACTAGCCGACCTCGCATTCGCTGCAATAGCGCAGCAACGTGATCCGACCGACGCGCCCGCGTCCGTCGCCGACCCTCCCCGATCTTCCCCGCTTTTTCGGGTTCGAATCCCGCCCTCTCCGCAAAGAAGATCGATCCCGTCGCCACGTTGCGAAAGCGTGATCGATTGCGATCGATTGAGTGATCGATTCGCGGGCGCTGAGGCGGCGCCGCAGGGGCTGGTGGGACGACCGGTCCAGTAGCGGCTCGCCTCCGAGCGGCGGAGCACCGCAAGGAGGGACAGCCGGCTCTCATGGTCTGGCGTCAGACGGCGGAGCCGGGCTGGGCGCGGCGGGCGGTATGACCACCCAGGTGGACGGATGTTGCGATCCGAAGAACTGCCCGGGCATGCCCACCAGCTGCTCGGCTGCCGCGCCCTTTGGATGCCGCAAGAGCGACGGCGCGTGTGGCTGCTCGTGGGCGACGACCAAGACGAGCGCCTGCTGTCTGTGAATGCGCCTCGAAAGACTCACTGAAACGAGCAAGAGAGGCGAGGCGGTTCCGCGGAGGCGGTCGTGTTACGATTGTCGAGCATGCGTGTCGAGGACGCAACCGAGGCGCCGGAGGTCGGCGCTGATGATGGCTGGCGAGCCGCCCTCGGGAGATTGGCCCCGGGCGTGGTCCTCGGCGACTGTGAGCTTCTCTTGCCGGTGGCCAAGGGCGGCATGGGAGTCGTCTGGGCGGCTCGTCGTCGCGGGAGTGGTTCGCCGGAGCGGGTTGCGGTCAAGACGATGCTGTCGTCCCTCGCCGCCGACGCCCGCTACGAGAAGATGTTCCTGACGGAGGCGCGCCTCGCTTCTCGCATCGACCATCGCAACGTCTGCCGGGTGCTCGATCACGGCGAACGACAGGGCGTTCTTTTCTTGGTCATGGAATGGATCGAGGGTGAACCCCTCGCGACGCTCCTTTCGAATCAGGGCGTCCTCCCGTATCCCGTCGCAGCGAGACTCGCCATGGGCGCGGCGCGCGGGCTCCATGCGGCGCACGAGGCGACCGGAGACGACGGCGCTCCCCTCGGCCTCGTGCATCGAGACGTTTCGCCACGGAACCTGCTCGTCGCGGCGAGCGATGGACGAGTCGTCGTGACGGATTTCGGCATCGCCAAGGCGACGCTTCGGCCCGGCACGTCGGTCAGTGATGGTCTCGTCAAGGGGACGGTCCGGTACCTCGCTCCGGAGCAGGTGTACTCGGAGGAAGTCGATCGCCGAGCCGACGTGTTCGCCCTCGGCGCGGTGCTGTACGAAGCGACGACCGGGGTCGCACCCTTCGCGGCGAAGACGGATCTCGGCGTCCTCGCGCGGATTGCGGGCCCGGAGGCGGCGCGGTCACCAACGTTCATAGACGGCTATCCCGCGGCGCTTTCCGCCGTCGTCGAACGCGCCCTGCGGAAGGATCCATCCGAGCGATTCCAGACGATGGACGAGTTCGCTCGCGCGCTCGCGGAAGCCGCGCAGTCGTTCGGCCTGGCGAGCGAAGACGCAGTGTCGGAGCTCGTGCGAGCGAAAGCGGGCGACCGTCTCAGGGCCCGCAAGGCAGCGATCGAGCGTGCTGCCGTCGAGTTCAAGGCGCCGAAGGTCGAGGGCCCGGTGCCGCCTCCTGCGACCCCCAGGCGGCGCGCGCGCGGTCTCGGGATGCTCGCCGTCGCGATCGTGCTGGGCGCGATCGTCGTCGCGCGGCTCGCGCGTGGCCCTGGCGCGAGATCCGTTGCGGAAGGCACACCGGCGGTGACCACGCTTCGCGGCGAGAGATCCGTCGAACCGTCCGTCACCCAGCCGCGCGTGGAGTCGATGGAGGTCGTGCCGGCGACCGTCGTCCCCGCGAAAGCCGTCGCCGGTTCTCCGCTTCCGCGGCGGCCGCACGCGGCACCCGCAGCACGTGCCCGCGCGGCGGCTCCTCGGCTCGAGCCCGCCCCGCGTGTTCCTGATCCTCTCGCGACCCGGGAGTGAATCTCTTCCATGGGTCTCGTTCTCCGGAGCCTCACGCTCGTCGTTCTCTTCGAGTGCGTCGCCCACGCGCAGACGTCCGAAAAGGCGCTGGCGGAGGGGCTCTTCGAGGATGGTCGGGCCCTTCTCGAACGCGGCGAGACGGCCCGCGCTTGCGAGCGCTTCGCGGCGAGTCAGAAGATCGAACCCAAGATCGGAACGCTGCTGAACCTGGCGGCGTGCCACGAGCGAGAGGGCCGCTCGGCGAGTGCCTGGGCCGAGTTCATCGAAGCCGGAGCTCAAGCCGCGAGGAAGGACCAGCCCGATCGGGCGGCGTTCGCGCGGGCGCATGCGGAGTCGCTCGGGCTGTCGCTGTCGAGGGTGTCTTTCGAAAGGCGCGGCGGATTCGAGGGGGTCGAGGTCCGGGTCGACGGCGTTCGGCTGGAAAGAGGGGCGGAAGGGATGGCGCTGCCCGTCGATCCGGGTCCGCGTACGGTGGAGGCCCGTGCTCCGGGAAAGCAGACGTGGACGGCGCGGGTGGTGGTTCCGGTCGGTCCCGCGAGCGTCCGCGTCGACGTACCGGATCTCGAACCGCTCCCGCCAGTGCGCGACGCGCCGAACCGGACCGTCCGCCGCGCGACGGTTCCGCCGCCGCGGTCACGCGAAGGCTCGAGCAAGCGAACCGCTGGATTCATCGCGCTCACCGTGGGCGCCGTCGGGTCGGGTCTCGGTACCATCTACGGCGTGCACGCGATCGCGGAGAAGTCCGCGGCGGACCGAGAATGCAGCGGAGCAGCCTGCTCCGCGAACGGGCTCGCCATGCACGACGCAACCAAGCGCTCGGCGACCGTGGCCACCGCGACGTTCACGCTAGGGGCGGTGGGTCTCGCTTTGGGGGCGTTCCTGCTCCTCTCCGGTGACGAGCCATCCCGAAGCGACCGCGCGCTCGCGGCATTCGGTACGGACGGCCTCGCGCTTCGCTTCTGAGCAGCCTGGTCCGACCTTTTCTCGGCGAGCCCGGGGGCGCCTTCGCGAACGAATGGACCTCGCGGACGCCGTGCGATAATTTCCGTGCCCTGAAATCTCGCGTGGGAGACACAGGGACCGGGCGACGACGCGCCGCCGCCGTCGGGTGCGCCTTCGCCTTCGCATTCGCCTCTCCGTCGCTCGGCGGTTGCGGTTGGATCATCGGGGAGGGGGATCATCACCTGCGAGAAGAGCCCCCGCTCCCCGACGCGGACGCGGCGGATCTCGGCGACCAGGACGCGACCGTCGGTGCTCCAGTCTTGCTGGCGCACGACGACGGCATTCCCGGCGTCGTCACGACCGACGGCACGACCGCGTTCTGGGTCAGAGAAGCGTCGGCGTCCGGTCCCGGCGCGATCCTCGGCGTTCCGCAGGCGGGCGGCGACAAGTTCGTCGTCGCGAGTGGGCTCCAGCGGCCTACCGGAGTGCGAGCCGATGCCGCGTACGTCTACTATACGGACGATCGGGTCGGCGCCGACGGTGGCGCGTCGGGGCTGTTCAGAGTCGACAAGACGGGAGGAGCGCCGGAGCTCGTCGATCGCGACGACGCCGGCTTCGGCTGGCTCTCCCTGTACGGGGGCTGGCTGTACTCCGCGGGCACGCTCCCGGACGGCACTGGTTTCGTGCGGCGCTCGGACAAGCTCGGCAATTCACCCCAGGCCCCGTGTCACGTCGCCGAATCCGTCGGGGCGATTCCGATCATGTCGGTGGGCGCCACCGGCATCTTCTTCTACGACGCCGGCCGGCAGGCGATCCTGTTCGCGAAGAACGCCTGCGACGCCGGAGCCACCGTCTTCGCCGAATCGCAGAGTGACGTGCACGTCACCACGTTCGGCGCCGGCTTTCTCTACTGGACGACGAGCACGACGATCTTTCGTCAACCGACGAACAGTCCAGGTGCACCGGACGTCGTTCGCGACGGACAGGGCGGCTACGGCATCGACTCCGGCCCGGGCGGAGTCTATTTCACGAACCAGACCACCGGCGTCATTCGAAACATCGACTCGACGTTGCGGCTCCGTACCCTGGCTACCGGCCAATCCGCGCCACACTGGATCTCCGTTTCGAACGACCGGCGCGTCATCTGGGCAAATCGCGGAAGCGGCGACATCATGAAGCTGGATCCCTGAGCGAGACGCCCCGGTGCGCTATCACTTTCCACCGTTCGAACTCGACGACGAGACTCTCACGCTGAAAAAGCAGGGAGAGCTCGTCGCGATCCGTCCCCAGGCCCTCGAGGTGCTCCTCCATCTCGTTCGATGTCGCGATCGCTTCGTGACGCGAGAAGAGCTCGTTCGCGATGTATGGGGGGGCGCGAGCGTCAGCGACACTGCGGTGCCGCAAGCGATCCTCGCCGCGCGTCGGGCGATCGGGGACGCGGGCGACGAAGCGGTGAGCGTCCAGACGATTCGAGGTCGCGGCTACCGTTTCATCGCGGACGTCCGCGTGGATCGGCCTGCCGCTGGAGCGGAAGGCGGGCACCCGGGACGGTTCGTCGGACGCGAAGCTGCCGTGCGGCGTCTCGAGAAGGCGCTCGCGTCGGCTGGGGACGGCCGCGGCGACGTCGTTCTCCTCGTCGGCGCTCCGGGCTACGGCAAGTCGCGGGCGGCTGCCGAGCTGTCCGCCGTCGCGCGACGAACGGCGTTGGTCGTCGAGACGGCGTGTCGTGCGGGCGGCTCGGAGCTCGGGCCTTGGATGGACGTGATTCGAACGCTCGGCGGCGATGAAGCGAGCGTGTTCCCGTCCACCTCGCCCGAGGCGCGTCCGCCGGCTCCGACGGAACTCGCGGTCGTCGAGCACGTCGCGGGGGTGCTTCGTACGGCGTCGTCGAAGGCGCCGCTCGTCGTCGTGATCGACGATCTCCATTTCGCGGACGAGAGCTCCATATTGCTCTTCCGCCTGCTCGGCGACAGCCTCCGGAACTCGCGAGTCGTCTTCGTCGCGACGTACGAAGACGCGGCGCTGACGGCCCACCCCGTTCTGGCGCGCACCGTCGCCGGCCTGGTTCGTCAGGACCCCAGCCGGTGCGTCCCGCTTCGTCCGCTCACTGCCGATGAAGTCGCGGATCTCGCATCCTCCCTCTTCGGCGCGAACGTTTCCGCGGAGGGCATGCGACGAGTGTTCGAAAAGAGCGACGGAAGTCCGCTTCTCGCCACGCAGCTCCTGTTCCTGGTGTGTTCGGAAGACTGGCTCTCTGCACCCGGAGACGTCGCCACCTCGGCGATGCTCTCCACGAATACCGTCCGTGAGGCGATCGGCCTGCACCTCGAAGAGCTGTCGACGGGGTGCCGTCGCGCGCTCGCCGCCGCGTCCATCTTCGGGCGTGTCTTCACGCTGACCGATTTGACGCAGACCCTCGAGGCCGATCGGGCGAGCACGCTCTCCCTTCTGGACGAAGCGCTCCGCGCACGGGTCGTCGAGAAACGGACCACGTCCCCGGGCGGGTTCCGGTTCGTGCACTCGCTCGTTCGCGACATCCTGTACAAGGAGCTGTCGCTGACGGATCGGGCGCGGCTCCACGAACGTGCGGGTCGCGCCCTTGCTGCCTCGGGGGAGGAGCCGATGGCCGCCGAACAGCTCGCTCGAGCCGCTGACGCCCTCGGACTTTCGCTCGAAGGGCCGTCCGCGCCGGGGGCTCGCGTCCAAGCCCTCCTCGCCCGCCTGGACGAGTGCCGCGCCCGATAGCGTTCATCTTCGACGCGCCGTCGTTCATCTTCGTTCAAGAAATTTCAACGAAGATTCGGCGCACGAGGGTGTGCAATGGGGGCGTCCGGCTCGTCCAAGGCACCATGAGAGCAAAGTTCGTCGACGGACTCTGGGTGGCGGCCCTCGCCGCCTGCGCGCTGGACGCCTGGGCGGAACCCGTCCCGAGCGGCTCTGCTCGCGTCTCGACGCCGACGCCGGCGTCCGTATCCCAACCGAACTGGGTCCCACTTCCTTGCACCGTCTCGGACGGTCTCTACGTGGCTGCGAACACGTTTCGCGTAGAGATACCCGATCGATCGAAGATCCTATTTTCCGACGAGCACGGCGGACGCTCGTTCATCACGGAAACCCAGAGAATCTACCCGGGACAAAAGCGCAGCTTCTCGCCGCCCGTCGCGACGGCAGGGTGCACGGCGAAGCTCGACGGCGGAAAACCGGATCTCGTCGTCTCGGAGCTTCGATGGAGCCAGGACAAGAAGACCGCCATCGCGCACCTCATGAACCTGAACGGCTTCCTGAACGCCCCTCCGTCCGTCGTCCGCTTTCACGCGTCGAGCCGCTGCTCCGGGAGCGACGCCGTCGCCCGGGACTCCGGCGCGATCGCGCTCGGGCCACGGGAAACTCGAGAAGTCCGCGTCGAGATCGACGGGAACCAGAAACCGCTTCTCTGGGCCGCGGCGGACGCCGACGACGCCGTCTCCGAAGTCGCCGAGGGCAACAATCGAAACGACTCGGCGGAGTGGACGGGCAAGTGTCGGTGACGAGACGGAGCGCCGGCGCATGGCGGAGAACGTCGAGCTGAAATGTCCGGGGTGCGGCGCTCCGCTCGGAGCACCCGCCGCGAACGGTGACCATCGGTGTGCGTACTGCGGGCACACGTCGCGGCCTCGCGCGCCGGGTTCCGGATCGGGACCTTCCGGCGGCGATCTCGGCGTGTGGATGGCGCGACTGTCCAGGGAACAGGAAAAGCAGCGTGCTGGCCGCGCCGAGGTGCTCGCGCGAGAGCGCGCCGAGGCAGCGTCCGCGCAGCGCAACGGGCTGCTCTTCTTCACGCTTTTCGGCGCCGCGTTCTTCGCCTGCGGCCTCGTGCTCTGCGTCTCGACGCCGCCCGCGGGACGCCTCCGGGGAGTGATCTTCGCCGTGGTCGGATTGGCGATCACGCTCCTCGGAATCGGTTCGTTCCGGATCGAGCGAAAGCAGCGCTGGCTTCTCGAAAACGGTGCACGGGGACGTGGCACCGTCCTCAGCTATCGCAAACGGGGTCGCAAGTTCGACCTGGTGCTCCGGGTCGAGTTGCCGAATCGCCCCCCGTACGAGCTGAAGACCACCCGATACATGGATCCCCACGAAGACGCCGTCTTCGCACGCGCCGAACTCGTGATGCGCGTGAACCCTGCCAAGGACGACGACTTCGTCTTCGAGTGGTGACGGCTCCCGTGCCCACCTCGCTCCATGATCCGGGCGCCAGGGCCGCACGTCCCGCGCCCTTCGTTGAACGAACCTTCTCGAAGTTGAACGCTGTTTGAAATCTCGCTGAAAACGGGCGTTCCAGCGTGGTCTTGTGTCAATCGCGATGTTTGGATTCGCTCTCGCGCTCGTCAATACATCACGACCGAAGCTCGTCTCCAGTTTCGGAGCAGTGCTCTCGCGTCCTTACGTGAAGGGAAAGTGCATATGAACATCCAATGGCTCAAGTCGTTCGCGTTCATGGTCGTCGCCGCAATGACGCTCCTCTGCACGTCACAGGCATCCGCGGACAAGGCGATCCGGGAGAGAATCTTCGAGAAGCAGGAGGTCGTCGCGATCGGGGACCTCAAGACGCACGTCCATTTCCACGTGACGCTGAGGTCCGACGGAACCTGGACGAAGACGCTCAACGTCGAGCAGTGGGCGTGCCCCGCCATCGACCCGAAGAGCACGAAGGACGTGTGTCACGGCAAGTTCGTGATGGGCGTGAAGGGCAAGGACGGAAAATGGATTCACTTCAAGACCGAGGGCAACCTGACGCCCCAGGGCCTGCACGTGAATTTCACCGGCAAGTCGAAGGAGATCGAGGCCAACTACGAATCCCTCGCGGACGGTAAGTTCGAGGCCCGCTACCACGTCGAAGGCATCAAGGGCAGCACGACGGGCGGCAACTGGTTCGACGGCCTCATCAAGGACGTCGGCAACGCGCTCGCGGTCGTCGGCCCAGCGCTCCTCGCGCTCTGAGCGACGGGCGATCACGTGGAGGTGGCGCGGCGCCTTCCTGGTTCACCGGGGAGGCGTCGTGCTGCCGGCGTGGGAAGAAAGCGTGAGCCAGTGTTCGAGGTGCCCGCCTGCTTTCGGTTCGGCTCGCGAGGAGGGAGCAGAAGAGGGAGAAGGGTTCGGGTGTGCGGGCCGATTCCATCCGTGGCGAACGACGATCGCCAAAATGAGGGACGCGGTTACGCGGCGTACCCCCACAGATTCGAGGGATCGTACTTCGGTGCGCAAAAGACTGCCTGCGGGCCGGAGGCCCAGAGCATCCGGCAGCCCACGGAAGTTCCCGCATCACCGGCAATGGGATCTTCCAATGTCCACGCCAGTCCGTCCCAGTGAAAACAGCGGTGGGTCCGCTTACCCATGCATCATCAGGACCGAACGACCACACGGCAGTTAGATCGCACACGTCGAAACGGAGCAGAACGTCACCGACGTTCTGATGTCCCCCGACGCAACGGTCGTTGGCGGCCAAGAGGTCCGGGCTGATACCGAGCGCTCGAAGGGGATACAGATCGCTGCCGTTCGCTGAGTGTATCCGGGTCGAAAGACATCCTCGTGCTTCGATCCGCAGAGGCGAGGCACGCCTGCCGGGAGTCGCCGTGCAGACCTTGCGTGAAAGGAGGCGCCTCTTGCATCAGGGCGTATCTTCTCTTTGGTTCACGGCCTCGGCAGAGCCCGGGAACGCGCGATCCGCGACATACCCGCCCCCGGACCCTGCCGCAGCGCACCGCCAGGCGTCATGGCACGCACCGTGCAGTGCTCTGAGCCTTCGAGTCACCGGGCAAAGGCAGGAACAGGATGAACACGTCGCAACGTCGTCACACGGGTAGCAGATGGTTTCGGAGCGGAGCCTTCGTGTTCTCGTTCGCTGTAGCGGGCAGCACGCTCGGGTGCAGGCACAATTGTGAATGGCGTATCGAGCACGGGCTGTGCGAGGAAGGGGATTGGCTATGTGATTGCGAGGATGAGGGCAGCGGCGGATCCGGCGGGAGCGCGGCCGGAGGCACGGCCGGTGTGCCCGGAGCAGGGGGCGCGCAGGGCGGCGGACCAGCCCAGGACGCCGGGCTGGATGGGTCGACGGCCGCCGGTGGGCGAGGCGGAGACGGAGGATCTCCGGCGCGGGACGGGGGCGTCGTGGAAGATGCGGGCACGGCAGGCGCGACTGCCATCGACTCCGGGCAGGGGGGGAGCGACTCCGGGCAGGGCGCGGATGCGGGCGACGCGGACGCCGGTGCATGCCTAGCCGCGAAGACGTACCAGCTTCCGTGTCTCGAGCGGTCGTGCTTCCTGAACGAGATCTCCTGCGGCTACGACTGCTCCAGCTATGGTTCGATCAACGGGCCGGGGACGGTTTCTGTCTCGCATCAGTCTGACGGAACGTGGACGGCAGATGTGCAAGTGTACGCAAACATGTTCGCGTTCGTCGGCACGATGCCCCTCACGGTGACCGGCGCTGGCCTCGCTGGGGACGCAATCGTGCCCTGCGGCTACTACCCCGACGCGTTTGCTTTCGTGAGTTTCAGCTTGGATTGTTTCACCGGCGCCATATCGTTGACCGGCGGTTGCAACGACTATCATCCCGATCCCTGCGGGGCGTCGGTGGATGGCGAGGACGACCTGACCTGCTCGCTACCGTGAGCGAGCGTCCTGATCTGCCTCTTACCCCTCGTCCTCGTCATCGCCTGCGCGATTCTCTGTCGGCGATTCTCGGTCGACTGCCTGAGCGACCGCGCCGCGGACACGCCGCGCAGAACTTGCCGTCCTCCGACACGGCCGGGGCGCGCAGATCATGCAGGGGCTGAGTCCTTGACGGAATCCGGGGGCACGCCAATCTTGAACAGGTGTCCGTGCGTCAGTTGCGGCGCGTTGCCGAGAGACGAGGTCGCGAGCCAGATGCCGCGGCGGCGGCTCGCTCCCGAATCGAGGCGGCGCTCGATTACCAGCTCGTTCACGTCTGGCCGTTCGACGATCTCGGACGGGCGGACCTGGTCCTGGACGCGAGCCCGATCGGTATCTGGACCGTCCACGCGAGCGGCGGCCGGGTCACCTTTCACGTGGGCCGCCCGCGCCGGGCGACGACGACCGTCCGGGCCGACGCCGCCACGCTGATCGACGTCCTCGAGGGCGTCCGGTCCGGAGTGAGCGCGTGGCTCGAGGGGGACCTCGTCATGCGGGGCAACATCGGTCTCGCGCTCAAACTCGAGGGCCTGCTCCGCGGACCGCATCGACCGGAGAACTTCCCGAGGCCGGGTCGCGCCTACGCGCACGGCATCGATACGTTCTATCTCGAGGCGGGCCACGGGGACCCGGTGATCCTGCTGCACGGCCTCGGCTCGACGAACTCCGGCATGCTGCCGACGCTGGACGATCTCGGCCGCAGCTACCGGGTCATCTCGCCCGACATTCCCGGGTTCGGGGACTCCTCCAAGCCGATCCGGCCGTACCATGCGGGGTTCTTCGCCTCGTGGCTGCTCGCCTTCCTCGACGAGCTCGGCATCGAGCGGGCCCATCTGGTCGGCAATTCCATGGGCGGCCGCATCGCGCTCGAGGTCGCCCTCAGGGCGCCCGCTCGGGTCGATCGGCTCGCGCTCCTGTCGCCCGCCGTGGCGATGAAGAAGCGTCGCCTGTTCGTTCCGCTCGCGCGGGCCCTGCGCCCCGAGTTCGCGCTCGTGCCGCTGCCCGCGCTCCGAGCGCACGTGACGCTCGTCACGAAGGCGCTGTTCGCGGACCCGAGCCGGATCGACGTTTCCTGGCACGAAGCGGCCGCCGACGAGTTCCTGCGGATCTTCTCCTCGGCGCGCGGCCGGATAGCGTTCCTCTCGGCGCTCCGGGAAATCTACCTGGACGATCCCTCGGGGCCCCGCGGCTTCTGGCCGAGGCTCGAGACTCTCTCGCGACCGGCCCTCTTCCTGTGGGGCGACCGGGACGTGCTCGTCCCCGCGAAGTTCGCTCGGCACGTCGAGCGCGCCGTGCCGCACGCCCGGTCCATCGTGCTCCCGGATTGCGGCCACGTTCCACACTTCGAGCATCCCGCGCGGACGCACCGGCTCATCCGGGACTTTCTCGCGGAAGCGACGTCCGGTCCAGAATCCCGATGAAGCGCGCGCCCGTCCACCTGGAGGACCGCGAGATCGGTCTGGACGCGCGCGACCCGGATTACATCCGCTCGATGCTGCCCCTCATGTGGATGCTCTCGAGCCTGTATTTCCGCGCCGAGGTCCGGGGCTTCGAGCGGGTGCCCAGGGACGGCCCGGTGCTCTTCGTCGGCAATCATTCGGGCGGCAACGTCACGCCGGACACGACGGTGTTCCTCCTCGCGTTCAACGCCCATTTCGGCGTCGAGCGTCCCCTCTACGCGCTCGCTCACTCCCTGGTCACGTCGTGGCCCGTGATCGGGAAATGGCTCGAACGGTGGGGAGCCTTGACCGCGAGCCCGACCGCGGCGCGAAGGGCTCTCGAGTCCGGCGCGTCCGTCCTCGTCTACCCGGGGGGAGACGTGGAGGTCCACCGGCCCTTCCGCGCTCGCTACCGGGTGGATTTCGCGGGCCGGACGGGCTTCATCCGCCTCGCCCGCGACGCGAGAGTCCCCATCGTCCCGGTCGTGTCGTGTGGAGGTCACAACACGTATCTCCCGCTCACCGACGGGCGGAAGATCGCGAAGGCCCTCCGGTTGAACGAGATCGCTCGCCTGGAGGTCTTGCCCATCTCGCTGGCGCTGCCCTGGGGCCTCGACGTCGGAGATTTCTTCGGTCACGTCCCGCTACCCGCCAAGATCGTGATCGAGATCCTCGAACCAATCGACGTCGTCTCACGGTTCCCCCACGAAGAGGATACTCGCCGTGCGTACGACTACGTCACTCTCCGGATGCAGGAGGCCCTCGTCGGGCTGAGCGCGGAGCGTCTGCTCGCGGTGTAGCGATGGTGGAGGTCGACCGCTCCATCCTCGTCGCGACGGGCCCGGAGATCCCTTACGAGCTTCTCGCCGATCCGTTGCGGTTCCCCTCGCTGTTCTCCGCTTTCCCGCGGGTGGAGCTCGTCTCCGGAGAGGCCCGGCGCGAGGGGGTCCGGTACCTCGTCTCGATGCGCATCGGGCACATCGACGCAGGCGGAGTGCAGCGAGTGACCGTGTACCGACCACGCCGGGAGATCGCGTTCGAGTCGGAGGGGGGAGTTCGAGTCTCGGGAGGCGCGTCCTTCCGGGCGATCGACGCGACGCACACCGAGGTCCGGCTTCGCCTCCGGTACGAGGTTCCCGGGTTCCGTCCCGCGGCACGGGTCGTCGAGTCCCTCACACGACACGTCGTGGCGCGGCACGTGGAGGCCACCCTGCTGTCCCTCCGGCGGTTCGCGGAGTTCGACCAGCCCGCATGGTTGCAGCCGGGAGAGCCCGAGGGACGAGATCGTTCGGCTTGATCCGCGGGTCGAGCGGCGCGGGCGCCGCCGCAGATTTCGGGGGCCGAGCCGGAGTCGGTACCCGACTCCTCGTCCCGCGACGATGTGGGATAAGTCGCACCGAGCGGCGGGCGAGTCGCCGGAGTATCGTTCGGGGATGCTCGGGGCAGCCTCGCGGTGGATCTCGCCGTCGGTAGCGGTCTTCGCGATCGCCTGCACCGGCAGCACCGCCGCGACCGGAGCCGCGCCCGCCGAGGCCGGCGGCGCGACACCTCCGGAGGCGGACGCGGGCTGGGAGGCGGGCTGCGCGGAGCCGGGCATGCTCTGCTACGACCTCGGACCGCTGGACGTCCCTCCCGGCAGCGAATGGCAGGGATTCGCCGCCATCGACGTCGGCAACGCGGAGGATCTCGCCATCACCGGGATGGAGATCGATCAGGTCGGCGCGCTGAGCCACCACTTCATCGTCTCCTTGTGGAACGAGACCGCTCCGCCGCCGCTCGGGGGCCCGTACGAGTTATTCACCCCGGAGGGCCTCTCGTTCGTCAACTCGGCGGTCGGCAGCACGCTCGTCGGATCCGTCTTCAAGTACGTTCACATCGACAACGGGCGCTACGTCGGAGTGACGCTGCCCGCGCACGCCTACCTGGTGAACAACGCGCACTATCTCAACCTGGGAACCGATCCGGCGGCGGGCCACACGCGCGTGCGCATCCACACCGTGCCGAAGGACCAGGTCCGCTTCGCCACCATCAATGCGCTCCCGGGCAACAGCCAGATCTCCGTGCCTCCGGGGCAGACGGGAACGGTGGAGGGCACCTGGGCCCCGCCCTCGGACGGCGCGGTGCTGCTCCTCACCTCGCACATGCACCGTCACGGCCGCCTCTTCGAGATCTGGCAGAGCGTCTCCGGCGTGGAGACGAAGATCTACTCGACCACGAGCTACGACTCCCCCCCGCTCGACATCCGCACCGGGTCGGCGGACGCGCCGCTCGTCGTCCTTCGCCAGGCGACCGGGGATCACCTCCGGTTCGCTTGCACCTTCGAGAACGACGACCTCACGACGGATCTCGTCTACGGCCCTTCCGCCCTCACGAACGAGATGTGCGTCATGCCCGTCTACTACGTGACCGAGCCCGACGCGCTCCTCGCCCTCATCGCGGCGGGTGACGGCGGCCAGGGATTTTCCTGGACGGTGGTGCCGAACGGCCCCGGCCCATGAGCGGCGGACGACCGCGCAGGACAGGCGCGTGCACGACGCCGCCGGAGAGATCCGACTCCTCGCGCCGGACGTGATCCGGTCCATCGCGACAGGGTCGCGAAGTTCGCGGCGTCTCCGGCGCCTCCCCTCGGCGCGCTCGAATCGATCAAATACTACCAATTGCCCATGAAAATCAACAGCTGGTGAGAGATCGGCTTCTCACGAGGATGTGATCCTTCGCGGCGGGCACGGGCGGTTCACGTCGAATCGCGTGACTCGACGCAGCGGAGGGCTCGATGAAATCTCTCGGCCGGCATCACGTCTCGTCCTCGCGGGCGCTGCTCATGCACATCCTGGAACGGCCGGAGCTCGTCTCGGCCGTACGCGAGCTCCCCGGTGCCGTCCTCGGCCGGTGGATCGATCGCATCGGGCTCGAAGACGCGGGAGAGCTCGTCGCGCTCGCGAGCACCCGTCAGCTCGAGCAGCTGCTCGACGAGGATCTCTGGAAGGCGGAGGACGCGGGGCGGGACGAGACGTTCCGTCCCGATCGCTTCGTCCTCTGGCTGCGCGTCATGCTGGAGGTCGGCGAGGGCTTTCTGGCGCAGCGCCTGGCCGAGCTGCCCCAGGACCTGCTCGCGCTCGCGATCCATCGGCTCGTGCTGGTGGTGGACCTCGACGTGGTCGAGGAGCAGGTCCGAGCGTCGAGCGACGAGCTCGCCCGGGAGCTGGAAAAGGCGCTCGAGGGCTCGGTGTTCGAGGAATGGGAGGAGCTCCGCCTGATCGCGCGGGACCCGGACGCCTGGGACGACGTCTGGAACGCCATCCTCCTGCTCGATCGGGATCACCACGACCGCGTGCGGACCATCCTCGACCAGTGCTGTGCGATGAGCACGGAATACATCTCGGGCAACGGTGGCCTGTACGAGGTCCTGACCTCGGGAGAGATGCTGGAGAGCGACGTTTCCGCCGCGCGCGAGGATCGGCGGGCCGCGGAGGGCTTCGTCAGTCCAGCCGACGCGCGGAGCTTCCTCGAGCTGTCGCGCCGCGGCGAGGGCGGCGAGCGAGATCCGATCACGCGCGCGTACTTTCGCTCGCTCGGCGGGTCGCGCCCGGACGAGACCGAGAGACGCGAGTCGGAGACGCCGCCGTCCTCCGCAGGCTACCTCGACGCGGCGTCTTCGCCTGCGGAGGACTTCGCCCGCTTGGTCGCCCTGCTGGAAGAGGCGGAGGGGATCGCCCCGGCGGCGCATCGGCCGTTTCCGGCGTTGACGGCCGGCAACGCGTCCTTGACGCGAAGCTCGAGTCGAGCGCTCGGGAAACGGTCCAGGTCGAGCTCGCCCTCGACGTCGAAGGGACCCGCGAAAACGTTCGAGCGCGCGATGAGGGACCTCAAGGAAAGCGCTCCGCTGGTCTTCGCGGAGCGCGTGGAGGAACTCGGGTACCTGGTGAACGTCTGGATCGCGGGCGGCGAGCACGCGGGTCGGCGGCCGCGCCCGCCCGAGGCGCTGGAAACGGTGCTCCAGACCTGCGAAGCGGGGCTCCGATCCCGGTTCGAGACCGGACGAATCGAGCCCGAGCGGGCGCTGTCCGTGCTGCTGAGCACGTCCGCGGACCGCCTGTTTCGCGACGGGTATCGCTCGCGGTGACCGCCGGGCCCGCGGTTCTCCGCCGGAGAGCGACACCAAGGGGCCCGTCCCGCCCTCGCGACCGGTCCTCTTCGCGGAATTCTGAACGGATACCCAGCCCGATCAGTGGCTCGTGGAGACCGCGATCACGTCGAGGGCGATCACCATCCCGCAGGAGGTGATGACGATGGCGCGGAAACGGGTGATCACGATGCCGCCGGATCGGCGATCACGATGCGGCGAAACACGCACCGAGCCCTTCCGACGGATGTCCCGACCGCGAGAACGGCGCCCTGCCCTTGTGTCCCGTGCGGGACACCGCTTCCATGGAGGAGTGGTGTCGAAAGGGTGGGTCCTCTGGGCGCTGGTGATCGGAGGATGTGGCGGGGAATCCGTGGGCGCAGCCCCGGGGAATTCGTCCGGTGTCGACGCGGGCGGGCGGCTCCGCGACAGCGCCGCACCGTCGGCGGGTGACGGATCGCACGAGACGCCTCCCAGGCGGGACGCCGCGTCGGATTCCGGAAGCGGGACGCTTGTGGAATCCGGACGAGAGCCTCACGACTCCGCGCGGGTCCCGCACGACTCGGGCACTTCGGCGGACGATTCCGGATCCCCGGATGCAGCCGCGACTCCAGTCGACGGCGGCGCGACGAAAGACGCCGCCCTGGGCGGCGACGCCAGCCGCGTGACGCCGGATGCGGGGAGCCCTCCCTACGCCGCACCGGACGCCACGACGTGCGCCGATTGTCCTTGTCGGTTCCCCACCCTCGGCCTGAAAGCGGTCGACGAGCAGACGGCGTCCTACGCGTTCGAGCGCATGCGCGCGCTCGAGCGGGAGCTCGAACAGATCGGCGCGGATTTCACCACCGCCTTCACCCACCCGACGGAGAACATGGATGGACGGACCGCCTGCGTCCAGGCGTCCCACAGTGGAAGCACCACGTACGAGGCCGGAAGCGTCGTGGAAATGTCGGTGGGCGGGTGCGACGGCGGGCCCGTGGAGGAGTCCTTCCGGATGCACGTGTCCTCCGGAAGCCTGGACGAGAACCTCATTTTCGGCGGCTGGTATCACCTCGCCGCGGACGGCGTGGTCGACATCGATGCCGAGCGCCAGCTCGACACCGGCGAATGGATCCACTGGAAGGGTTCGATCCCCTTCAGTCACCGATACGACATCTACAACTGGGGCCACGCGAGCGTTCAGTCCACGCACTCGCAGGTCACGCTCGCGATGTCCACGGATTCGGGGGCGCATCTCTCCGCCATGGCAGCGAGCGGCGCACTCTTCGAGATCTCGGGTGGACTCTCCAGGCGCTACTCGTTCGCGTCGATGCCCGGCACCGTCTCCTCTTTCGACCTGGCGGCGAAGGACGCCGCGACGGGCGTCGCGATCGGTCTCGCGAGCGAGGGCGATTTCTATCGAATCGACGATCCGTACCCCGTCACGGGAAGCCTCCTCCTGGTCGATGACGGATGGCCCGCGGCGAGAGCCACCTACGGCAACGCCGGCTCCACGATCTCCGGAATCGGTACCGGTGCCTGGAGCATCCCGACGTCGAACGAGGGAGCTCCCGCAGAAGTGTCGTGGCCGGCGGGAGCGGTGGGCGCTTGTGGGAGTGCGCCGACGTGGAAGTGAGCGGTGGGTGCGGCCTCTCGTCTCGTCCACGAAGTGCGGGGCGCGTCGATCACGCCGCGAGCCAGAGCGGACAGTCGCCGTCGTAGAACACCTCGAACGCTTCCATCCGAAGCTCGGTAGTGCCTTCGTTTGCCGCGTCAATTCCCGGTACGATGGAACTACCTCACGAATGGCGAGAGTTCATCGACTTGTTGCTGTCCCACCGCGTTCGCTTCGTCATCGTGGGCGAGCACGCACTGGCGGCTCTCGGTAGACCACGCGCAACGCAGGACCGCACGAAGGACCTGGCTCGCAGGACATCCTGCTCACCGGGGCGACGTTCGGCGCCGCCGGAAACATCTACGCGCCGAGGTCCCTCGTCACCATGACGGGCTTCGCGGATCTCTACGGCTCCGTGTTCGCGCGGGACATCGTGTTCCCCGGCGACATGAACGTGCACTACGACCGGGCGATCCTCGACAGCGGCAAGGAGTGCCCTCCGGAAGGCCCGCCCCCGGGCGCGGGCGGTTCGACGGGGGCCGGCGGCGCGCCGGCCGCGGGCGGCGCCCCCGGCGCGGGCGGCGCGTCGAGCGGTGGTGCGACCGGCGCCGGCGGAGCGGGTGGCACCCCGTCGAGCGGTGGAGCGGGTGGAACCATCGGCGCGGGCGGTGCGAGCAGCGGCGGTGCCGGCGGCGCCGTGCCGCCGCCGTCCTGCAAGCTCTGCGGGACATGTGGCGGAGGGACGGCGTGCGTCAGCGGCCACTGCGGCCAGTGCAACACGGACGCGGACTGCTGCGCGCCCCTCGTCTGCTACCCCGACGGGTCGTGCGGCCCGCTGCTCCTGTAGAAGCGCGGACATCGTCGGAGGTCGTCGGGAGGCCCTGGTGTCGGGCCCCCGGCGGCCTCACGCTGGCCGGGTCACCATCACGGATGGTACGAGGTGCTCCCGAATTGCCGGGGTGCGGAGCCAGAAGCCGGAGTGAAAGGTTCGATCGTGTCCGTCGAGGAGCGCCTTCGCGGCATGGTGCGGCGCGAGCTACCGGGCGTCCAATACGTCGCGGTGAGCTCGAGCCGTGTCGTGGTGGACGCGGCCTTCGGCGTGCGGGACGTCTCGACGGGGATGCCCATGGAGCGGGCCACGCTCAACATGGCCTACTCCACGACGAAGGTCATCACCGCCCTGGCGGTGATGCAGCTCGTCGACCGTGGGCGCATCGCGCTCGACGAACCGCTGAGCCACCACTACGCCGCACACCCCTACGGTGAGGGAGTGACGATCCGCTCGTTGCTCGCGCAGACGTCGGGGGTGCCGAACCCGATGCCGCTCGACTGGTTCTCCCTCGAAGGCGAGGTCCTCGACCGCGACGCGAAGCTGGGGGCGCTGCTCCGAGAGCACCCGAAGCTCGCGCACCCTCCCGGGAGCAAGTACGCGTACTCGAACCTGTCGTACTGGCTGCTGGAGAAGGCCGTGGAGGGGGCGTCGGGCACGGACTACGGAGAGTACGTCGAGCGCGAGATCCTCGCGCCGCTCTCCATCGCGCCGGCCGACGCTCGTTTCTCGCCCGGCGGCGCGCGCGATCTGGCGACGGGCCACTCGCGACGGTTCACTGCGATGAACCTGTTCGTGCAGTGGATGAGCCCGCGTGAATACTGGGTGGAAGCGTGTGGTTCGTGGAGCCGCACCGCGCGCGTCGTTCCCCACGGCCGTGGATACGGCGGCCTCTTCACGAACGCGACGACCCTGGGTCGGGTGCTCGCGGACCTGCTCGCTCCCGAGTCGAAACTCATCGGTCCGGCGAGCAAGGAGTCGATGTTCACGAGGCAGACGACCCTGCGAGGCAAACCCCTCGACGTGACGCTCGGCTGGGTGATCGGCGACCTGGAAGGATGCCGCTATTTCGGCAAGCAGGGCGGCGGGCTGGGGTTCCACGGAAACCTGCGCATCTATCCGGATCGGGGCTTCGCGACGGTGCTACTCGCCAATCGCACGGAGCTCTCCCCCGGACCGATCGATGCGCGGAGCGACGAGATCGACCGGGCGTTGCTGTCCGCGGGATGATGGACGGTCCCGACCCATCCGTTGACCGCGGCGAGCGCTCATTCACCTCACGAGCCGCACCAGGAGCTTCGTCTCGGCGACGAGCGAGCTTCCGCCCGCGTCACCGGCGAGCTTGCCCGGCGTCGTCGCGAGGGAGAGCGTGTAGTCACCGGGAGGAAACGGAGCGCCCTTCGGGTTTCCGGTGTCGGAGGGACCGGTCCAGTTGACGCCGTCCCAGGCGAACTCTCGCGCGTAGGTGCCCTTCTTCAGCGTCGTCGGCGCGCACACCGTGCCGCTGCCGGGATGGGAGACTCCGCCGTCTTCTTCCGGGCAGGCCCCCCACGGGAGCCCCTGATCGCACAGGCAATAGCTCTGCGAGCCTCCGGCAAGGACCTCCGTCACCGCGAGACTCGAGACGTTCGGCCCGTAGGGGTAGGGGGAAAGGGGCGCGAAACCGGGCACGTCCTCGTCGATGACCACCTCGTACGGAATGGTGATGCCGGCGCGCGCCTCCGCGAGCGAAAAGACGCACTTCTTCGCCTTGGAGACGAGGTGCACGTGCGGCAGCGTCGAGTCCGCCGACAGCACGCACCGGTCCGGGACCGAGGCGTCCACGGGGACTTCCGCGTCGGCGATGGTGCCGCCGTCGCCCGGTTTACCCGTGCCTTCGAGCGTCGCCTGGTGGCAGGTGGGCTCGCACCCCGCGCCGTTCGGACGGCTCGTCGTGTACGTCACGGAGCCGTCCACGGTCGCGACGACCTGCTGGTTTTCGCCTTTCACGGTGAGTGAGAAGTGGTCTCCGTCGATCGCGTCCTCCGTGCTCCAGGGCCAGTAGGCCGCCTCGAGTCGGAACCCGCCGCCGGCCTCCGCCCACACGGTTGCCTCCACGTGCGGGCTGTGGTCGCGATCGATGGTCCGAGGATCCGGGAACGAAGTGCCGACGCCGGCTCCGTCCACGGGCGCATCGGTGAGCTGGGCGAACGAGCCCGAGAGGCACTGGCCGTTCTTGCACACGCTGACGGAGTACGTGCGAATCGTCGCGAAGTCCCCGGGAAGGGGAGTCTTCAAGGTCACGGACGCGCCGCATCCGATCGCCGTGCAGTTCAGGGGCCCGGTGCTCCTTCCTTCCTTGCTCGCGCACGCGGAGAAGCCGAGGCTCGTGGCGAAGATCGCAGCGAGCGTGAAGATACGGGAGCGCTTCATGCGCGGGCCCTGGTGCAACCCCCGTGCCCGGCGCGAATCAGCTGGAAAGTGGCCGGCCCGTGCTGTGCCAGCGCGTCGGCGGCGCAGGGAGTGCGCGACACGCCTGTCAGTGCTTCGGCACGCACGGGGCTGCGCGAATCTTCCCACCGGTGCGCGCGCGCCCTGGCGCGGTGGCGCTACTTCGCGACTCGCGCGAGCGTCGAATCTCCGAACGTCCTGGAACGTCGAAGGCCCCCGAGACGCGGCCGGGGTGAACGTTGACTCGACGGGGAAGTAAGACTATCAGTAAGAAGTAAGATGAAGCCTGGATACAAATCGTCCACGCACGTTTCGGCGAAGGGGCAGGTGGTGATTCCCAAGGCCATTCGCGACGCTTTCGGCTGGCGTGCCGGCCTCGAGCTCGAGGTCGAGGCGACGGAAGACGGCGCGTTCCTGCGCCCGAAATCACTCGGACGCGCGCGGGCCGTGGAGAGCTTGCTGGGATGTACGGGTTACCGGGGTCCCTCCCGCTCCCTTTCTGAGATGGATGCTGCCGTGAAGCGAGAGGCGAAGGCACGCCGGTGATTGCCGTCGACACCAACGTGCTCGTGCGGCTGGTCACGAACGACGACCGCAGGCAGAGCCCGAGGGCGGCCCGGCTATTCGTGGAGGAAGACGTGTTCGTATCCTGGACGGTCCTTCTCGAGGCCGAGTGGGTGCTCCGTGGCGCCTACGATCTTCCGCCGTCCAAGATCCATGGTGCGTTCGAGCGATTGATGTCGGTGCCGTCCGTGCAGATCGAGAACGCGGCGGCAGTCGCACGGGCGCTGACGTGGTTCGCGGGTGGGATGGACTTCGCCGATGCCCTGCACCTGGCGAGCTCTGCGACCGCCGTCAGCGCGTTCCACACCTTCGACAAGGGTTTCGCTCGGCGCGCCGAAAAGCTCGGTACTACGCCGACAGTCGAGCTCGCCTGAAGCGACGAAGTCGAACCCCGCTCCTCACGCCCCCCGCTGCCCGTCACTGGGGAGTCACCGCGCCGGAGGTTCATTGCACTCGCGAGGCCGGCAAACACAGAAGCTGCGCCGCCGCTGCTCGCGACGAGACGCCCCGCTTCGTCGAAGACGTGACCGGTCCCACCTACCAGGCCGTCGCTGCCGACGGGGCTTTCGTGCTGCGCGAGGAGCCACGGGCTCTTCGATGAGCCCGAGAGCGTCAACGCGAAGCTTCGAGGACGCCGCGCACCTTCTCCGCCAGGGCGTCGACCGTGAAGGGCTTCTGCAGGAACGCCGCGCGCGCGCCCTGCAATTCAGCGTCGGCGAGCACACCGTCCGTGTATCCCGACATGAACACCACCGGCAACCGCAGCCCCAGCTCGAGGGCGCGCCGGTGGAGCTCGTTGCCGTTGAGACCGGGCAGCAGGACGTCGGTGACCAGCACGTCGAACGCGAGGCCCTCCTCCATCATCTGCAGGGCCGTGTCGCCGCGCGACGCCACGTGCACCCGATACCCCAGGCGCTCCAGAATGCGCCGGGTGAAGCGCTGCACGATCTCGTTGTCTTCCACGAGGAGGACCGTCTCGGGCCCCCCGCGCACCGCGACCGCGGGCCGCGCCGGACGACGTGGCTCCGGCTCGGCCGTCGGGAGATGCACCCGAAAGGTCGTCCCACGACCGAGCTCGGACTCGACGGTGATGAACCCGCCGCTCTGGCGCACGATGCCGTAGACCATCGAAAGCCCGAGGCCCGTGCCGGCTCCGATCGGCTTGGTCGTGAAGAAGGGCTCGAAGATGCGGGCCATGGTGGCCTGGTCCATGCCGATGCCGCTGTCGGCGACCGACAAGCGCGCGAACGTGCCTGGACGCGCGTCGGGGTGCTCGTGAAGCGCCGGCGCGCCGATTTCCTCGACGCCGAGCTCCACGACCAAACGTCCGCCGTTCGGCATCGCGTCACGCGCATTGACGACCAGATTCAGCAGCACCTGCTCGAGCTGATTGCGATCGCAGAGCACGAAGACGGGTGCGCCCGTTTCCGTGATCACGAGCTCGATCTTCTCCCCGATCAGGCGCCCCAGCAGGCGCCCCATCTCGGCCAGGAGCCCTCGCAGATCGATGACCGTCGGCGCGATGGGCTGCTGCCGACTGAACGCCAGGAGCTGCCGCGCCAGCCCAGCGCCGCGCTCCACGGCGTGCCGCAGGTCTTCGATGTCCGAGACGCTCCCCGGGTCCGGCGCGAGGCGCATCGCCAGCAAGTCCGCGATTCCGGCAATTCCGGTCAGGAGATTGTTGAAGTCGTGAGCGATACCCCCCGCCAGCTGTCCGACGGCCTCGAGCTTGGCCGACTGCGCGAGCTTCGACTCCATCAGCCGCAGCTGTTCGTCGGCGTGTCTGGCTTGCGCTTGGCTCTCCTTTTCGCGGGTGATGTCGCGCGTCAGGACGGACGCGTGCGTCACGACGTCGCCTTCTCGGATCGGACCGACGAGCGACGAGTACCACTTCTGCAGGCTGGGAACGTAGACGTCGTAAGAGGCCGGGCGACCGTCACGGAACGCCTGTTCGAAGGCCGCTCGCATGACGGCATGGTGGGACGCATCGACGAACTCGAAAGGCGTGGCCTTGCCGATCAAGTCCTCCGCCTTGAGGCCCGGAGCGGCCCAGTTGACGTACGTGTACTTGTAGTCACGGTCGATCACGACCACGAAGTCGAACGGGTTCTCGGCGATGGACCGCCAGCGTTGCTCGGAGGACTCCAGCCGCCGGCGGCTCTCGAGCAGCTCCTGCTCCATCGTCGCGCGCTCCGTGACGTCCTGGGCGACCCCCATCAGCTGCAGGGGACGTCCTTCGGGGTCGCGGGTCAGGATGGTTTCCCACGAGTGCAGCCACCGATAAGTGCCGTCGGCAGCGCGTACCCGGTACTCGATCTCCAGGAACCGGCCGTCCGAGACGGTCGGGATGCGCTCGTGGTGCGAAAGCGTCCTCGGGAGGTCATCCGGATGCACGATGGTGAGCAGCAGCCGGTCTCCGAGCGCCTTGACCTCCTCGAGCGAGAGGCCGAGCAGCGCGGTCATCGAACGGTTCGCGTAGACGTTTCGCCGCTCTTTCAGGTCGAACACGTAGAGCATCGCCGGAATGCCGTCGACGAGCCGATCGAGGACGAGGGACTCGGACAGCAGCTCCGAGAGGCGCGTGGGCTCTCCTTCCGACATGC
>DASZXK010000138.1:0-1737 GCA_035545855.1 Polyangiaceae bacterium | reverse complement strand
CCACCGAGGCCGATGAGGGTGAGCGCGGAGAGGCGCAGTCCAAGGCTCGCGAATCCCGCCCCGGCTCTTCCGTGTGACCAGTGCACGATTGGCGCGCCGAGTGTCGCGCCAGAAAGTCCGATCAGGAGAAGCGCGGTGGGCGTCGCGGTCTCCTTGCTCCCTTGCGCGGAAAAAGAGACCTCTCCGGCCGTGAGGGCAGCCGCAGAGACTCCGTCGGCGATGAGCGTTTGCCAGCCGTACCAGGTACGTGTGCTCGGCGGCGCCACGGCGGGCTCGGATCCGTCAGAGGAACTCGCTCCGCTCGATCTCGGCACGGCTTCCACTGACTGAGTCAGCGGCGGGATCGCGACCGTGGGCGCCACGTTCTTCACGATACCAAAGGGGGTGCCTCGCGAGTGGCCTTTGGATCGGTGACCCGGCACCGGCGCGGCCGAGCTCACGCCACGTCTCGAGCGACTTGTTCCGCCAGGGCGCTCCCCGCTGTCGAACGCATCCCTCGCGGGTGCTCGTCCGAGACGAGCTCGTCGGCGGGATGGACGAACTCGATCGAGGCCATCCGGGAGTCTGCCATCATCTCCGCCGCCAGGACGATGCCGCTCCCGTCCAGCAGCTCGAAAGAGAAGATCCCGCGATCGAACGTCCCCGCGATGCTCCTTGCCTCGCCGATCGAGGTGACCAGAACGGCCTCGCCGCCAGCCGCGGCGATCCTCTGCGCCGTACGCGCGAGGGTGGCTTTGCGCGCCGCGACCAACAAGACACGCTCGTGTTTCGACATCGCGTTCGACTGCATCGTGGGAGACCTCTTCGGCGTCGCCGGCATGGGCAGAGGGGGCGCCGCCCGAGTGCAAGGTCCGTACCCTTCGCGTCATCGAGCCGCCGACGGCGATTTTCGCAATTCCCGCATCGTCGGTGATTCACGCACACCCGGCGGAGGGCACGAAGGTCGGGGCGGTCTCGCGCGGCTGTGACGATCGAGCCGACTGCGCGCTCGACGTCCGCCCCCTCGCGCTCTAGACCCGCCGGATGGCGAAAACGCTTCTGATCTGTGGATACGGGACCGGGATCTCTCCTGCGATGGCGGAAAAATTCGGTGGCCAGGGGTTTCGCGTCGCCCTCGCGGCGCGAACGGCTTCCCGTCTCGAGGAGGCCGTGAAGACCCTCGGAGCAAAGGGTGTCGATGCCGTCGCCGTGCCGGGCGATCTGGGAGACCCCGAGTCCGCGCGGAAGGTCGTCCGTGCCGCGCGAGCCGCACTCGGATCGATCGGAGTGGTGCACTGGAACGCCTACAACGGTGAAGCAGGTGACCTGCTGACGGCGGATGCTGCTGCGATTCACAAGGCGCTCGACGTCGCGGTCACGAGTCTCGTCGCCGTCGTGCAGGAGGCGTTGCCCGATCTCGAACGGGAGAAGGGCGCGCTGCTCGTGACCAACGGCGGGTTCGGCTACGTCGATCCGCAGATGGACGCCGTCGGGGCTCAGTTCTCGGCGATGGGCCTCTCGGTGGCGAACGCGGCGAAGCACAAGCTCGTGGGCCTCCTCTCGAAGAAGCTCGAACCGAAGGGCGTCTACGTGGGCGAGGTGATGGTCACCGGCCTGGTGAAGGGGACGGTCTTCGATTCCGGCTCGGCGACCCTCGAGGGCGCGACGGTCGCCGCGAAGTTCTGGGAGCTGTACTCCGCGCGGACGGAGATCCGAGGGCGCGTGTGACGAGCTGCGGGGAAACGGTTCCTCAGCCGC
>DASZXK010000137.1:0-2993 GCA_035545855.1 Polyangiaceae bacterium | reverse complement strand
GCCGGGAGCGGCTTCGCGGAAGGCAAGGACGACGAAGAGGCCGCGGGTGTCGCGACGGGGTTCGGCGCCGCGGAGGCCGCGGGGGCGGCGACGCCGGGCGCTGCCTCCGCGCCCGGCTCGTCGTCTTCCCAACCCGAGTCGAGTTCGTCGTCGCCGCTCGGCGGTGGATTCGTGGGGGATCCGGACATGCTCCGAAGCCTCCGTGTCTACCGCGAGGCCCACCGAAAAGCACCCGATTCCTCTCCATTTCGGCCGCGGCCCCGCCCCGACTTTCCGGGTCTCGCGCGTTCGGCCCTCGCGGCCGGGGACGCGTGGACTATATGTTCCGCCCCGCGAAACCTCGGAGTTTTCCCCTCATGCACGTGACGATGGTCAAGAAGCGGCTCGAGAACGGGGAGCCTTGCCGGAAATGCGCTCAGGCGGAGGAGCTCCTCAAGACGCGAGGGCTCTGGGGCCGCATCGACGACGTCGTGATGGCCGAGGAAGGGAACGCCGACTCCCCGGGCATGAAGCTCGCTGCACGTTTCGGCGTGAAAAACGCGCCGTTCTTCATCGTGAAGGACGACGACGGTCCGGAGACCGTCTACGAGAGCGTGTTGAAGCTCGTGAAGGAACGCCTGTCGGATGCACCGCCGACGGTTCAGAGCCCCGCTCGACCGGACGTCGACGTCGCGGCCGCCGAGCGAGAGCTCCGGGACGCGGAGCCCTCCGCGATCCTCAGGTGGGGCGTGGAGCGGTTCGGGGACACGCTCGGTATCGCCTTCAGCGGCGCGGAGGACGTCGTGCTCGTCCACATGGCGAGCGCGCTCGGGCTCCCGTTCCAGGTCTTCTGTCTCGACACGGGGCGCCTCCATCCGGAGACGTATCGCTTCCTCGACGCCGTTCGCCGAACGTACGGCGTCGAGATCGAGCTCATGAACGCGGACGCTCCCGCGCTCCAGGCCTTCGTCAAGAAGAAGGGTCTCTTCAGCTTCTACGACGACGGCCACGAAGAGTGCTGCGGCATCCGCAAGGTCGAACCGCTCCGGCGCAAGCTCTCGACGCTCCGAGCCTGGGTGTCCGGGCAGCGTCGGGACCAGAGCCCGGCGACCCGCGCCGCGATCCCCGTGGTCGAGAGCGATCGGACGTTCTCCGGAGCGAACGGATCGCTCGTGAAGTTGAACCCGCTCGCCGGCTGGACGTCCGCGCGAGTGTGGGAGTTCATCCGCGAGGAACGGGTCCCGTTCAACCCGCTCCACGAGCGCGGGTTCGTCTCCATCGGATGCGAGCCGTGCACCCGCGCGATCCTCCCCGGCGAGCACGAGCGGGCCGGCCGATGGTGGTGGGAGGACTCCACGAAGAAGGAGTGCGGGCTGCACATCGCGAACGTGAAGCCCCCGGCGCGCTGAGACGGCACTTTCGCCCCGGCGTCGCTTTCCGCCGACCAAAGAAGCGGTCATCGGGCACCAATGAAGACACCGGCGGAAGCTCCGCTCCCGGAACTTTCCCGTGCAGCCGCCTGAACGGTCTTTGCAATCAAGAGGATGGCCTCCGCCACCCCTCCCGGGCACCCCCGATCCGAATGCTAGAGTTCGCTCGCCGATGACCTCCCGGACCCGCTTCGTTTCCGCCCTCTGTGTGTCCCTGTGCGCCTCCGGCGCCCTGGTCGCTCCCGACGCGCTCGCCCACGGCGGGTTCCCTCGCGCCTTCCAGATCCTCGTCGAGCCCGGCAACGCCGACGACATCATCCTCCGCTCGGACCTCTGGGGCTTCTTCCGCACCAGGGACGGCGGACAGACGTGGCAGTGGACCTGCGCCGAGGTCTACGGAGCGGACTCGCTGTCCGTGAACCACAATCCGATGGCGCTCGCGCCGGGCGGGCGTCTCTTCGTCACGAACTCGTTCAAGGGCCTCTTCCACACGGACGACGGCTGCGACTGGACGCCGTCCACCGATTTCGCGGACAAGCTCGTCACGGACGTGGAGCTGGACCACACGAACGTGTACGTCGTCACCTCCACGAACACGAACACGGAAGCAGGCGTGGAGGGGCTCGTGTGGAAGTCGACGGAGAACGGCGACCACTTCCAGAAGCTCGGCGTCCCCTTTCCCACGAACCTCGCGGCCACGCAGCTCGGCATCGCCCCCTCGGACGACAAGCGCCTGTACGTCACCGGTAGAGAGCTCGAAGCCACGCCGGGGACGCTCCTCCGGAGCGACGACGGCGGCGCGAGCTGGAAGACGACCCCGATCCCGACGACGGATTCCCTGATGACGCTCAGGATAGCCGGGATCCACGCCACGCGGCCCGACGTGCTCGTCATCTGGGCCGACCTCCTCGAGGGCCTCGGGCAGGATTCCTTCGACGAGATCTGGATCACCGCCGACGGCGGCGGAACGTTCAAGAAGATCTACTCGGGAGCCGGCGATCTCCCGGGGTTCGCCTTCTCGCCCGACGGCACGGAGATCATGGTCGCGGGCCCGAAGGAGGGCCTCATGCTGGCGAAGCTCGACGACGCGCTCGCGAACGGCCAGTCCGCGTTCACGCAGATGATAGCGACGCCCCTGCGCCCGACGCCGAAGGACCGGCAGGTGTGGGGGCTTCACTGGGACCAGAGCGGGCTCCTCGGCGGCGTGGACAACTTCACCGCTCGCGGCGTCCCCGCGTTCACGTTCGGCGCGTGGATGGATTCGGACAAGGACTTTTCCCAGATCATGAACGTCTGCCAGGCGGCGTACGACGCGTGTCAGAAGGGCAGCGACGTACGGACCGCATGTAACAAGGCATACGACGACCCGGCAGGCGGCTTCCTCCAGGACTATCTCGAGAGCTCGCGTTGCGTCGGAAACGCCGGGAAGGACGCCGGGACCGGCGGCGGGGCTGCCCCCGCGCCGAAGGACTCCGGCGGCTGCGCGCTGCCGGGAGCGCGGGCCGAGGAGTCGTCGACGTCGTCCGCGTGGGTCGCCGGTGCGTTTCTCGCCGCGCTCGGGTTCGCGCGCCGGAGACGAAACCG
>DASZXK010000136.1:0-45908 GCA_035545855.1 Polyangiaceae bacterium | reverse complement strand
CGCGCCTGACCGACGGCACCGTCGCCAAGGACGGCGATTTCTGGAAGTCGGACCTCACGTCCATCTTCTCGAAGCCGGAGTCGGCCATCACCTGGGACCTCGGCCGCGTCGTGAAGATCCGCGCGGCGTACCTCCAGGGCGACAACAACGACGACTTCTTCCTCGCGGGCTCCGAGGACGGCAAGGAGTTCAAGCCGTTCTGGCACGCCCGCACGATCCGCGGCGCGGGCATGCGCCCCCGCTACGATTCGAACCTGGACGCTTCGGCGCGGTTCGTCCGGCTGACGGCGCGCGGCGGAGACGACGCCGTCAGCGCAACGGAGCTCGCGCTCTTCGAGACCCCCCCGGAAGGGACGCCCGCGTTCCCGACGCGCGTCGGCAAGCGACCGGCTCTCCCGGGCGAGAACGAGGCGCTGATCTTCGGCATCGTGACGGCGATCGCGCTCCTCGTGCACCGGTGGAATCACCCGGGCTGGGCGCGGGGCCTCGCGATCGGCGCGCCGCTCGTCCTCGCGTACGCGACGTACAGCGCCGTCGAGGGCGCGTTTCCCCCGGAGCAGCCCGTCGTGGACATGCTCCGCGCCGTGTCGGCGGGGGTCGCCGCGGCGGCCGTCCTCAGGCTCTCTTTCCGCCCGGAAGACGTCATGCCTCGCTTCGTGAACGGCACGCTCGTGGCGATGGCGTTCCTCGCGATGACGACGTTCTACAACATGTGGCAGCCGCAGTTCGAAGACGTCGCGGACGGCCGCCACACGTGGGTCCACACCTGGGACATGCGCGTGTACTTCCCCACGGCGAAATACTTCGACGAGCTCGGCTTCGACGGCCTGTACGTCGCGAGCGTCGCCGCGTACCTGGAGGATTCACCGGGGGCCTCCGAGCGAGGCGTCGCGGGCGTCGAGATCCGGGACCTGAAGACGTACGACATGACCACGGTCTCTCACGTCATGGACGACGTGAAGACCATCAAGAACCGGTTTTCGCCCGAGCGCTGGCAGGCCTTCAAGCGGGACATGTCCTACTTCTGGAAGACCATGGGCTCCGGCGGCTACCTCGGGAGCCTCCGGGACCACGGCGGGAACGCGACGCCAGCGTGGATCTTCGCCGTGAACCTCATGTTCGCGCACGCGGTCGCGACGGAGAACGTGCTCCTCCGCGCGGCGTGGCTCGATCCGCTCCTCCTCCTCCTGTTCTTCGTCGTGGCGTACCGGACGTTCGGGCTCCGCACGGCGCTCGTCTGCATCGTCGTGTACGGCGCGAGCACGTTCCCGTGGTTCGGCTCGAACTGGGCCGGATCCACGCTCCGGAACGACTGGATGGTGTGCGTCGGGCTCGGGGCCTGCGCGCTCCGGAAGGACCGGCCGGCTCTCGGCGGCGCGCTCCTCGCCGGCGCCGCGATGATCCGCGCGTTCCCGGCGCTCTCCGTGTTCTTCCTCACGGCGCCGTTCCTGGTGTGGCTGGCGGACACGGCGAACTCGGAAGGGAAGATCCCGGCTCCGAAGCGGATCCTCGAGCACGCGCGGCCGCTCTTCGTGCCGGTCGGAGCGGCGGCGGCCTGCGTCTTCTCGCTGGTGATCCTCTCCACCCTCAAGTTCGGGTTCCACCACTCCTGGGGCGACTGGGCGCACAAGATCGCGCTCCACTCGGTGACGCCGAACGTGAACCACGTCGGGCTCCGCACCCTCTTCCAGTTCGATTCGGGGAAGACGCTACGGGCGCTCGCGAACACGAACCTCGACTGGGCCGTGGAGCAGGTCCACACGCTCGCGTCGCGGCGGCCGTTCTTCTACCTGACGGTAGGCATCTACACGATCCTCGGGCTCGCCGCCGCTCGGGGACGGGATCTCCGGCAGGCCGCGCTCATCGGGATGATGATGATCCCGATCTACTTCTACCCGTCGAACTACTACCTCCACTACGTGTTCGTGCTCCCGCTCCTCGTGGACTACTCGGAGGAGCCCGGCGAGCGCGGACTCTGGGGCCTCGTCTCGGTCGTCGTGCTCCTCATCTGCGTGAGCGAGTACTTCGGCTTCGAAGGCGTGAACGTGGACGAGCGCTACGCGCAGTGGAGCTGGGGCGCGCTCATCGGGTACACGGTGATCTTCGCCGCGCTCGCTCGCGACGCCTGGACGAAGAAGACGGCTGCCCCCGCCGCCGACGTTCCCTCGGAAATCCCGGCGGAACCCGCCCCGGCTCCCTGACCGTTCGAGAGTGATAGACTCCCGGGCGATGCTCCAGGAGTGCCACAACTGCGGCGCGCCGCTCGACGTCGCCTCGGGCACCGACGTCGTCAAGTGCAACTACTGCGGACAGGCGGCGAAGACGGAGAAGAACAAGACCGTCGCGTTCCAGACGCCGCCCGACTGGAAGCCCCCGGAGCGCTGGAAGCCGCCCGCGGAGTCGCCGCTCGGTGACATCGAGCTCGTCTACAAGCCCGCGATCAAGGCCGTCGGCGCGCTCGTCCGCGGCGTCGTGCTCACCGGGATCCTGGTCTCGGGCATCGGCGGGTTCATCGCCTGGAAGGTCCAGAGCACGATGAACCAGGCGAGCACGAGCGTGCTCTCGCAGTTCACGCAGTCCGGCGAGGTCCAGTCGGCGGCGCTGTCGGCACTCGAGGCCGCCGGCAAGGCGGCCCTCTCCGCGGCCGACACCGCGAGGAAGGCGAGACAGCTCTCGGGCGCCGGCGCGGGGAAGCTCCCCGTCCTCTGTAGCGGGAACGACAACCTGACGTTCGAGGCGACGAGCTTCGCGCTCCCCGCGGGCGTCCCGATCCTCGCGAGCGAAAACTGCACGATCACCCTCCGGAACTGCACCGTCAGCGGCACCACCGCGATCACGGTGAAGAACAACGCCAAGGTGAACGTGGACGGCGGGAGCTACACCGGAAAGGGCCCGGCGATCCTCGTCGCGGACAACGGTGAATTCCACGCGAGCGGCGGCGCCGTGGTGACGGGTGAGCCCGGGGTCATGAGCTCCGGCAATGCCCACGTCACGCTCCGCGGGGCCTCGGTCTCCGGCAAGCGCGCGGCCGTCATGTCCTCGGGCAACGCGGACGTGGACACGGACGGCGCGGCGATCGACGGTCCCGTCGTCGGGAAGCACGCCAAAAAGAAGTGACCGGGCGTGACCGCGCTTCCTCGCGCGGCGCTCGCCCGGCTTCGACGCGGCGGGCGCGGCGCATCCTCGGCCCGGCTTCGACGCGGCGGGCGCGGCGCATCCTCGGCATGGCTTCGACGCGGCGGGCGCGGCGGGGGGGGGTGCGAAGCATGGTCTTGGGACTGTCTTCGGTCGCTCTACCGGCGAGGGACAGTTTGTATACAAACTATCGCTTTCGACCCAGCTCCCCCAACCTCGCTCGAGCCGCGAAGGACAGTTTGTATACAAACCATCCCCTTCGACCTGGCCCACCACCTCGCTCGAGCCGCGAAGGACAGTTTGTATACAAACCATCCCCTTCGACCTGGCCCCCCAACCTCGCTCGAGCCGCGAGGGACAGTTTGTATACAAACCATCCCCTTCGACCTGGCCCCCCACCTCGCTCGAACCGCGAAGGACAGTTCGTATACAAACCATCCCCTTCGACCTGGCCCCCCACCTCGCTCGAGCCGCGAGGGATAGTTTGTATGCAAACTGTCGCCTTCGAGCTCCGCCCCTCACTCCGTCCGCACCGCTGCGCCACCGCGCCGCCTCGGACGTCAGCCGTTTCGCCAGTACTGGCGCTCCTCGGCGTGCTTCCGCGCGAGCCTTCGCTGTTCCTGGACGAACGCGCCGTAGGTCGAGGGTACCCGCGGATCCCCGAGGAACGCGGAGAGCACGCGCATCGCAGCCTCCGCGTCGTGGACGGCGCTGTGGGCCTTGTCGAGCGCAACCCCGAGGCGCGCCGCGACGTCCCCGAGCGAGCGGCTCTTCTCTTCCTTCTGGAGCTCTCGCGCCCAGACCAGCGGATCGATCCACTCGACGCCCTTCCGGGCCGCGGGCGGAGCCGTCCCACCGACGGCACCGGCACGGGCGAGCTCTTCGAGCAGGAACGCCCGATCGAAGTCCGCGTTGTACGCGAGGGGGATTTTGCCGGCGAGATGCGCGAGGATCTCGGCCGCGACCGCGGAGAACGGGGGCGCGGAGGCGACCATCTCGTCGCTGATGCCGTGGACGTCGAAGGACTCCTTGGGAATCGGACGGCCCGGGTTCACGAGGAACCGGTGGCGAGCCGTGACCTCGCCGCGTTCCCAGACGACGAGCGCGATCTCGATGATGCGATCGACGGCCGGGTCCGTTCCGGTCGTCTCGGTGTCGATGGAGACGAACGTGACGTCGGCGACGGTCGACGCGCCGTCCACCTCGTCCGCGAGCCCCTGGACGACGATCCGGAGCAGATGCGCGATACCGGGGTAGTGACGCCCCGTCGGAAAGCAGCCGCCGCCTTCCTCGGTGACCCTCATGGCTTCTTCGCGGACGGGGCCGGAGGAGCGGCCGAGGACGCCGCGCTCGCGCTCGGGGCGGCCCTGGGAGGCGCGCCGGGTTCGGCCGAAAACGGCGTGATCTCGACCTTCTCCGCCGTCACCTTCTTGCCCGTTCGCTGCTCGATCTCGAGCTCGATCCAGTCGTTCAGGTCTTCGAGGAGGTTGAACTGCTCGAGCTCGAAATGCCGGCCGTTCACGTAGATCATCGGCGTGCCCTTCAGCTCGAGCTTCTCCGCCTGCTTCCGGTCGCGGTTCACCGCGTCCGCGACGGCCTCGCTGTCCATGTCGGCGTTGAACTTCTTTTCGTCCAGGCCGATGGACTTCGCGAGCTTCACGACGACGTCCCGGTCCAGACCGGATTCCTGGTTGGCGAAGAGGAGATGGTGCATCTCCCAGAACTTCCCCTGCTTTCCCGCGGCGACCGCGCCGCGCGCCGCCACCTCCGAATGTTCGTGGATGGAGAGGGGGTAGTTCTTGAAGACGAGGCGGACGTTCCCGGGGTACTGCTCGGGGAGCTTGTCCAGGACGGGCGCGGCCGCGCCGCAGTACGGGCACTGGAAATCCGCCCACTCCACGATGGTGACGGGCGCATCCTTCGGGCCCTTGGTGGGGCTGTCCCCCTCGTCGACCGTCTTCACCTGGTCGGGCGAGAAACGGATCCGGAAGGCCTGCTCGACCTGAGAACGAGTCCCGCCGCGGGTCACGCGCTTCACGAGGAACTTCGCTGCCGGTAGGCAGAGCGCGCAGGGCCGGGACTCCTTGATGCACTGCGCGAGGCTCACGGGCTGATCGGCGCAGGGCGCGAGGAGCTCCGAGACGTAGGTCGACCACTCGCGCTGCTCGCGGGGCGTCAGCGCGGACGTGTCGACGCCGTCGATCTTCACGATCTTCTGCTCGTCTTTTTGCCCCGGCTCTCGGCCGCCTTCCTCGGCGGGAGACCGGCACGTGGCCACGTTCAGGTTGACGAGCGCGAGGGCGAGGGCGCCGCCGGCGCTTCGGAAGAGGGCCATGGCGCGAGCCTAGTACGAGAGCGTTATTGTGAGGTAGATCGGGCGAGCCATGGCGGAGCCCGACGACCGCGAGCCGGCCTCGGATCTCCGGGGCCTGTCACCCCCCCGAGGCGCCCGGCACGTCATCGCCGTGGCGGGCGGGCGCGGCGGGACGGGCGTGAGCGTCACGGCCGCAAACCTGGCCGTCTACCTGGCCCAGCTGGGCCGAAAAGTGACCCTCGTGGACGCGGACCCGAGCGGCGCCCAGCTCCACACCATGCTGGGCGTGTCGGTCGACGTGGATCCGCCGCCCGGCGAGGACCCCGAGGAGGATCTCGAGCTCGTCCCCACGCCGGTGCCGGGGCTCCGGCTCCTCCCCCAGCGGTACACCCGCGGCGGGACCGTCCCCGTGCGGCCCGGGCGAAAGCCGCGGTGGGCCCGCGGTCTCCGCCTGCTCGACGTCGACTACGTCATCCTGGATCTCGGCTCCGGCACCGCGCCCGCGACGCTCGACCTCTTCCTCGGCGCCGACCTCGGCATCGCCGTCGCCGGCCCGGAGCCTCCCAGCGTGGAGGGAACGTACCGACTCTGCCGCGCGCTCTACCAGCGGAAGATCCGACGCGCCGTCGCGAAGGACCGGTTCAAGAGCCGCCTGCTCGAGCGCGCGCAGGCCGACCTCCCGCCGCTACCGTATCCGCAGGATCTCGTGCGCGCGCTCGGACGCTACGAGGTGAACCTCGGCGAGATCGCGGCGAGGGAGCTCGCCCTGCTCCGTCCGCGGCTCGTGATGAACGGCGTTCGCCTCCGCACGGATGCGGACGTCGGCCCCGCGATGGTCGACATGGCGCGGCGCTACCTCGGCGTCGGCATCGACTACGTCGGTCAAATCGAGCAGGACGACGCGGTCTGGCTCTCGGTCGTCCGGAGACGGCCCCTCCTGGTCGACAGCCCCACGAGCAAGAGCGCGCGAAACATCGAGCGCATCGCGCGGCGCATCCTCGCGCTCGCGACGAACCGGGCGGAGCAGCGGGAGACCGGACCGATCTCGCTCGTCCCCGCGGAGCCGAACCTCTACGACGTGCTCCTCACGCACCGGAGCGCCACGGACGAGGAGCTCCGGCGCGCGTACAAGCGTCAGCGCGAGATCTTCCAGTCCGGGAGCCTGCCGCTCACGTCCCTGCTGACGGACAAGGCCCTCGAGGCCGAGCTCGCCCGCATCGACGAGGCGCACGACACGCTCCTCGACCCGCTCCGGCGTCGAGCCTACGACGTCTCCACCTTCCCCGAGGAGGACGCCGGCGAGGCCCCGCCGAACCCCGCCGTCGACGCTGCGATGGAGGCCGAGCGGGCCCTCCTCCGCGCCGAGCTCGCCCGGGAGCTGAACGCAGAGACGGAGTTCACCGGGGCCCTGCTCGGCAAGGTCCGGCAGTCGCAGGGCGTGGATCTGGAGGAAATTGCCGGGAAGACGAAGATCTCGCTCGTGTACCTCCGCGCGATCGAAGACGAGGACTTCGAGAAGCTCCCGGCGTTCGTCTACACTCGGGGCTTCGTGCACGAGGTCGCCCGCTGCCTGAACCTGGACACGACCCAGGTGACGCGGACGTACCTCAAGCGGTTCAGAGACTGGAAGCGATCCTCCGAGGGTCCGCCCGCGTGAGCGCATCGCGCCCCTCGGCGGATCGAGCCGCGTCCCAGAGCGCCGAGCGATCGGCGGATCTGGCCTTCTCGTGGGCCGTCGCCGTCGTCGCATTGCTGCCGCGGCTGTTCGTGGCCATCGCGTGGTCCCGGGAGCCCGTCTGGGACGGCCACTACTACGATTTCGGCGCGCGCCGCATCGCCGAGGGCCTCGGCTACTCCGACGACCTCGTCGTGAACGGCGTGAAGATCTGGCACCCGTGGTGCCACTACCCGGTCGGGTACAGCGCGTTCCTCGCGCCGGCGTACAAGCTCTTCGGCGCCGGTCCCGTCGTTGGCCCGGTGATGAACGCCCTCGTCGGGACGCTCCTCGTCGTCGTCGTTCACCGCCTCGCCCTCCGCGGCCTGACGGAGAACCGCGCCCGGCTCGCGGCGGGCATCGTCGCCCTCCACCCGGGGCTCATCATCTACTCCGCCGTGCTCATGAACGAGCTCCTCTGCGCGCTCCTCGTGCTCCTCGGCGCGTGGATCGCCGTTCGGCGCCTCAGGTGGATGGACGCGGTCTTCGCGGGCGTCGTCTTCGGCTTCGCGACGCTGGTCCGGCCAGCGTCGCTCCTCGTCGCGCCGCTCGTCGCGCTCGTGCTCCCTCTCCCCCGACTCACCGCGCTCGCCCGGGGCGCGGTCGTCACGGTGATCGCCATCGCGACGGTGCTGCCGTGGACCTTCCGGAACTGCCGCGTCATGGACGGCTGCGCCCTCGTCTCGACGAACGGCGGCTGGAACCTCGCCATCGGCGCGCTCACGCCGACTGGACGCTTCCATACCCTGCACGCGAGCGACGGCTGCAAGCTCGTCACCGGGCAGGTGCAGCAGGACCGCTGCTGGGCCGAGGTCGGGTTCCGGGCCATCGAGCGGGACCCCTTGCGCTACCTCTCCCTCGTCCCGAAGAAGCTCGCTCAGACCTACGATCACGAATCCTTCGCCATCGAGTATCTCCGCGAGGCCGATCCGAAGGCCTGGCCCGAATCACGGAGAGTCGCGGGGCGGGCACTCCTCACGGTGTTCCACCAGATCCTCCTCGTCGCCGCCGCGCTCGCTCTCGTGGCGCTTCCTTCGCCGCGTCGCGTCGGCACGCTCGGAAGCGTCGTCCAGGGGGCGCTCCTCCTCGGCACCATCGCGTTCGCGGGGTACGCGGCCCAGAACGACGCCCACCCGTTCTGGATCCTCGCCGCGGTCATTCCGCTCGCGGCTCTCGTCCCGCTCCCGGGGTCTCCGTCGTTCTCGAGCGTGGAACGCTTCCTCGCCGGCTTCGTGTTCATGACGTCCCTCACCCACGCCGTCTTCTTCGGGGACGACCGGTACCACCTCGTCGTGACGCCCGCGCTCGCCATCCTCGCGTCGTCGGCGCTCCGTCGCCGGGCGAAGCGCACTCCGTCGGAGGCCCCCGCGTGACGGCTCGGCGGACGCTGCTCGCGACGGGGCTCGCCCTCGTGTTCCTCGCGTGCAAGCGCACCCCGTCGGAGGCTCCCGCGGCCTCCTCGGCGCCTCGCGACGTCAGCGCCTCTTCCGCGGTGGGCTCGCCGTTCACGGCGCTCGGCCCGGCGATCGCCGCCGCCGATCTCCGCGTCGAGGCTCGTCGCGGGCTCCTCGGGGGCCCCGACCCGCTGCTCGCCGCCCACCAGGCGGTCGTCGACCAGCACTTCGGCGGCAGGACGCCCTACCCGCTCGCGTTCCAGGTCGTCTCCGCGGGCCCGGGGAAGACCGCCGTTCTCCTCCTGGCCACGAGAGGCGAAGCACGCCCGCTCGCGTTCCTGCTCGGCCCGAGCGGGGAGCGCGTCTGGACGAAAGAGCATCCGATCGGCGGCGTGAAGCCGGGCGTCGTGGAGCCGTCGCTGCTCTCCGGCCCCGACGGGCACGTGTGTCTCGCGTGGTGCAACGGCTCCACGAACAGCATCGCTCTCCGGCGCTGGGCGGAAGACGGCAGCGCCTTCGCCGACTACGAAGCGTTCCACGCGGACGGCTGCGAGGCGCTCTCCGCCCTCTACTGGCCGCACCACGGCTTCTTGCTCGTCGCGGCGACGCGCGGGGGCGCGACTGCAGAGCTCGTGACGGACGACGGCAGGCGCGCCTTCGGTCCGGACGGCATCAGCCTCCCCTGGCTCTACCGAGCACCGGCGCCCGTGTCGCTCGCGCTCGACACCGAGGAGAGCTTCCTCCTCTTCCGTCTCGGCCAGAGCGGGGGCGCGGGGACGGGCGAGTACCTCTTCGCGAATCGCTTCTCCGCGGAGGGACGCCCGCTCTGGCCAGGCCCCGTGTCGGCGAAGCGACTCACGGCGCCCGCGGCGGATCCGTCGCAGCGGATCCGGCTCGATCCCGCGCCGGACGGGAGCGTCCGCGCGACGCTCGCAGCCGCGCCCGGCGCCCCCGCCGTGTCGGTGGACGTCGCGTCCGACGGCGCGATCACGCGCCTGTAGTCCGAGATCCTCCCCCGGAACGGCGGGAGACTCCCGCAAAATGCGCGATGCCGGGCGCCCCTTTCGGGCCGTCCTTGCGGCGTGATACGAAAAAGGGATGTCGGGGCCTCCCATCGAGGAAGATCGTCACTTCTTGCCGGAGACGGCCGGGCGGCGCGCGGAGCTCGTCTCCCAGGCGGACGCCGCCGCGGAGCGAGTGGCGAAGCGGAGCGCGATCGCGAACGCGGTGGGCACGAGCGACGAGACGATCGTCGATCGCATCGAGGCCCTCGGCCTCTCGGGAGACTCCGTCCGCGTGCTGGACGTCCTTCCGCTCGTGCACGTCGCCTGGGCGGACGGGCGCGTGCAGAAGGGCGAGCGCGCCGCGGTCCTCGCGATCCTCGAGCGACGGGGCATCCCGGCGAACAGCGACGCTTGCCTGCTCGTGGAGGGGCTCCTCGAGCGGCGTCCGTCGGAGACGTTCTTCGCCGAATCTCTCTCGCTCATCCGTGATCTCGCCGCGCGAAGCGGAGAAGAAACGGCGGATCTCGTCGATCTGTGCGCGCGCGTCGCGGAGTCGAGCGGCGGTCTCTTCGGATTCGGCGGCCGTACCAGCGACGACGAGCGCGCGCTCATCGGCGAGGTCGCGAAAGCGCTCGGCGAAGAAGCCGTACGCCGATTCCAGGCGCGCTTCTCGGGCTGAACGTCAGCGCGCGGCGCTTCGCGGACGCTCGCCGTCCCCGAGCTCTTTCTCGAGGTCTTCCAGGAGGGCTTTCGCCTTCTTGCTGAGCTTCTTCGGCACTTCCACCTCCACGACCACGTGGAGGGCGCCGCGGGCGGCTCGGTCGAGCTGGGGCACGCCCTTGTTCTGGAGGGTGATGACGCTCCCCGGCTGCGTCCCCGCGGGGACCTTCACCTCGACCGTCGTCCCGCCGGGAACGTCGAGCGAGATCTCGGCGCCGAGCGCCGCTTCGACGAAGGAGACGCGCTCCCTCGTGACCAGATCGTAGCCCTGCCGCTCGAAGTGCTCGTGCGGCTCCACCTCCACGTCCACGTAGAGGTCTCCGGGCTGCGCGCCCGCCGGACCCGGCATTCCCTGCCCCGGAACACGGAGCCGCTGGCCGCCGTCGATGCCCGCGGGAAGGGTCACGACGACCTTCTTCTTCTTCTCCACCGCGCCGCGCCCCTGACAGTGATCGCAGGGGCTCGCCACCGTCTGACCCGCGCCGCGGCAGCGCGGGCACGTCGTGGTGAACATGATGAACCCGCGCTGCGTCCCGACCTGGCCGGCGCCGTTGCACTGGGTGCACTTCTCCGGACGCGTTCCCGGTTTTGCTCCGTTGCCGCCGCACTCTTCGCACGGCGCGACGCCCTGGACGGACACCTCGTGCTTCGTCCCGGTGATCGCTTCCTCGAACGAGATGCGCGCGTCCACCCGGACGTCCGCGCCGCGGGCCGGGCCGCGACGATCCCTGCCGGCGAAGCCGCCGCCGAACCCGCCCCCGAAGAAGTCCGAGAACAGATCCTGGAAGTGGCTCAGGATGTCCCCGACGCCCGCGCCCTGGAAATCGAAGCCGCGCCCGTCCACCCCCGCGTGCCCGAAGCGATCGTAGGCGGCGCGCTTGTCCTTGTCGTTCAGGACGGAATACGCCTCCGTCGCCTCCTTGAACGCCGATTCCGCTGCGGCGTTGCCGGGGTTCCGGTCCGGATGGTGCTTGAGAGCCTGGGCCCGGTACGCCTTCCGGATGTCGTCGTCCGTGGCGTCCTTCCCTAGGCCGAGCACCTCGTAGTAGTCGCGTTTTTCGCTCATTCAGAAGGCTTCGGGCGAGAGCTCGACCCGCGAAGTTAAGTCCTCCCCGGCGACTGTCAACGAGGGCCGGAGGAGGACCGGAGGAGCCGTCCTTCCAGCTCTTCTATCGTCCAGCCGAGGGCCTCGACGTCCGCCCGGAGGCGCGCATTTTCGCTGGAAAGCGCGCCATTTTCCGGCTGCGCGGGCTGATCCGAGACCCGGCCGCGCGCGCCGAGCTCCCGGACGAGCTCTTTTCCGACGCGCTCCGCTTCACGAAGGTCCGACTCGAGCTTCCGGACGCGCTCTCCGCGCTCCGTCAGAGCGGATTCCAGCCGAGCGACGTCGTCCGGGCCGTCCGCGGCGGCGGCCGCGGTCAGACGCGCCACGTCCGCCTCGCGCTGCGCGAGCTTGCGTTCGATGCGTTCCTTCTCGGCGGTCGCTTCGGCGAGCCGCTTCTCGAGCTCCGTCTTCTCCTTCGCGGCCTCGTCGAGCTTCCGCGCGAGCTCGGCCCGCTCGGACTCGAGCCTGCCGGCGCGCTTCTGGGCATCCCCGAGCGCCTGCACCTCCGCGATGGCCGCGTCGGCGCGGTGAGCCGCGGCCTCCGCGCGCGAGGCGAGCTCCGCGATGCGTGCGTCCCGCTCGCGGATCTCCTGCTCGAGGGCGCGCTCGCGCTCGGGATCCACCGCCGGTGTTTCCGGCGGCGGCGGAGGCGGAGGCGGGGCGACCTTGGCTTCCTTCTTCTTCGCGACCTGCGCTTCGAGCGTCGCGACGCGCCCGAGGAGCTCGCTCTCCCGATCGCGAGCCGCGCGGAGCTCACCGAGGGTTTCGTCCGAGACGCGCGGAGACAGCACGCGCGCCGCGGGAAGCTGCACGATGCTGAACGCTTCCACCTCCACCGGGGCCGCGGACGCGACGGCGACGAACCACTCGGGCTCCTCGGCGCCACCGGGGACGAGCTCGCTGTCGAGCGAGACCTCGGGCTCGCCCTCCGGCGCGAAGTCGACGACGGCGTACCCGACGAAGGGAGTCTGCCCGAGCATCCGCACCTCGGGGAACTCGGCGGAGACGAGGTCGAAGAGCTCGTAGTACGTCGGCCCGCTTCCGCGACCCGACGTGCGCGGGACGAGCGAGAACCGCGACTCCGGGTTCGGCGACGCGACGATCACGACGCCGCGCGGGGTGAGCGCGCGGCGGATGCGGCGGACGAGCTTGTCCGGAGCGTCGAACAGCGAGAGGTCCGGCACGATGGCGACGTCGAACGCGCCGTCGCGCACGGCGATGTCCGCGCCCTCCAGGGAAAGAACGGACACCTGGCTCGAGCGGTTCTTCGCGGCCGCCTCGGCGGCCCGCGGCGCGGCCGGGTCGTAGACGTTCACGACGCGGGCGCCTCTCTCGACGAGCTCTTCCGGCAAGGCGACGGACGCGTCGCCGAACACGGCGACGCGCCGGCCGTCGACCAGAGACTCGGCGTACCCGCCGAGCACGATGGCAGCGGAGAGGGTCGGATCCACGGGGGCTTTCGAGCTCAAGGGGCCGCGAGGGTACCACCAAGCGGACGCGCCCGGGCTATCATCCTCGCGTCGGGATGGCCCGGATCAAGGGAACCAGCGTCATCGAGATCGTCCGGGTCCTCCGGAAAAACAAGGACGCGGCGCGCGCGCTCCTCCCGCCGGAGCTCCACCGGTACCTCGAGGACCGCCTCCTTTCGAGCTCGTGGTACCCGGAGGAGGACTACCTGACGCTGCTCCTCGCGCTCGGCCGGGTGCTTTCGCCTCTGGTCTCCGGGGACGTCTGGAGCTTCCTCGGGCACCAGGGGGCCGTGAAGGATTTCACCGGGATCTACTCGTCGGTCATCCGCCACGGCGACCCGTGGGGAGCGCTCTCGCACCTGAACGCCATCTGGCACATCTACCGGGACAGCGGGACGCTCTCGCTCGACCGGACGGGGCCCGGGAGCGCGCGCGTCTTGCTCCGGGACTACCCGACGGCGTGTCCCGAGGTCTGCGGCACCGTGAGCGGCTACCTCCGCGCGGTGGTGGAGCTCTCCGGGGGAACCGACGTGAAGGTCGTGCTTCTCCGTGCTCCCCGCATGGACGTGGGGCCGTCGGAGTGGTCGCTCGAATTCGGAGTACCGAGGAAGTGATCGACGAGAACGCGTTCGGCATCCTGATCGCGAACCACGCGGTGGAGGACGAAGAGTACGCCCTCTCGCGGGAGGAATTCGTGGCGCGGTGCGAGTCATTCCGCCGGACGATGCGCGCCCACGTCCGGGAGCGCCGTCTCGGAGCGTCCGTGCGCGCCCTCGACCTCGGACACGCGTTCTACCTGGAGGTCGCGGACGGCGATCACGCCGACGGACCGCTCGCGTGGGCCAAGGCGGCCCGCGCCCTCCTCGCGGAGGCCGGGTACGAGACGGTCGGCATCGTCTCGCACGGTAGTCGCTGGGTGGACGAGGAAGAGGCCTTCCCCGGCACGGAGCACCTCGGAGAGGTGTCGCTCGTGACGCTCTCCAACCCGAGCGAGCCGTTCCGGCGAGCGCTCGCCGCGGAGACGGCGACCCACGGGGAGGGCGAAGACGCCTGGGGCGCCGGCCTCTACCTCGACACCGAGGCGGCGGAGGCCCTCGGGCTCACGCCGAAGAACGCGCCCACGGTGCTCGACGCGGGCGGCGCGTCGTTCTTCCGCGCCGGGCGCTGATGGCCGCTTTTCGCGACGGGGCTCACGCCGCGCCGAACAGCTTCACCAGGTGCTGAACGAGGAGCGCCTTCACCCGTTCCTGAGCCGTGGGATCCAGGAACGTGTGATCCGCCCCCGAGATGAGCCGCATGGAGAAGTGCTTCCGGCGCTTCATGCGACTCGCGCCGATGCCGAGGTGCTTCTCGATCAGATCCACGCCGGCGTCCTTGTCGCTGAAGAGCAGGTAGACGTCCGTCTTGCGGGCGTCGAGCGCGCGGAAGGAACGCAGCACCGGGTCCCGGTCGAGAGCGCTCCTCAGGACGGCGGCGGCCGCCGCGAGGCCGCGGTGGGCGAGCTCCCCGAGCACGGGGACGACGTTCACCTCGCCGCGAAGCAGCCGCCGGACCGTTTCGAGCTCGAACGCCGCCTTGGCGTAGAAGCGAGTCGACTTGAACGTCTGCCGCTGACGGACCTCGAGCGAGTCTCCTTCCGTCCACCAGAACGTCAGGAGGTTCATCATGAGCACGGAGACGACGCGCTCGTCGGCGAGGGCGGCGTAGTAGGAGAAATAGGCTCCCGAGCAGACGCCGCCGAGTACGAAGCGGTCGCGCCCGCGCATCCGCGCGAGAAAGTCCATCGCCGCGACGACGTCCTCCGTGCCGTACGGCGCGTACACGTAGTTCTCGTCCATGCCGGGACGGGCGGGGCTGTCCCCGAGCCCGCTCCGATCGAAACGGAGGGTGACGAACCCCTGCTCCGCGAACGCTCGCGAGAGGCGCACGTAGAGCCGGCCGCTCCCGACGCGGTGGTTCGCGCCGATGTTCAGCAGGAGGACGGCGGGGCGACGCGGCGGCGAGCCGGCTTCGGGCTCCGAGAGCACGCCGAACATGCCGCGAAAATGGACGGCTTCCTCGCGAATCGCGATGGACCCCGTCTCGATTCGCGCGGTGGCCTGCACGGGCGCCCGCGCCGCGACCGTCCCCGGGGACGACCGCGTTCGTATCCAGTCGACGATCTCGCCGAAGAGCGCGTCGGGGACGACGCTCTTGTACGGATCGTCCCGCATCATGTCCGCGTAGCCGGGCGTCCGGGACGTCGTCACGGAGGCGGAGGACAGCCCGCGCCGGATCTTCGCCTCCTTCGCGGCGGGGTCGTCGCTCGTGGCGAGCAGGACGTCGCAAGGCGCCGCGAGCGGCAGCGTCTCCGCGTCGACTGCGGAGAGCGCGTCGATGGCTTCCGTCGGAACGAAGAACCCGGAGAGCTGCTCGCCGGTCGAACGGATGTCGTCCGCGTTCCTGCCCTGCCGGAGCGATTCGAGGGTCCGCTGCTCGCGCAAGTGCGCGCGCCCCGTCGCGGGGCAGGCGACGAGCACGAGCCCGTCCACCTTCGCGCGAGCGGCGTGCAGCCGGGCGAGCAGCGCGCCGAAACGAACCCCGACGAGCACCACCCGGGTCACGCCGGTGACGCGGACGAGCTCGTCGACGGCGCTCTGGATGCTCCCGAGCCAGGCCTCGAGGCGCGCGGGGTCCGTCTCCTCGCCCGCGGATTCGCCCGTGCCGTCGTAGTCGAATCGAAGCGCGGGGATCCCGACCGCGGCGAGCCGCTCCGCGAGGTGCCTCACCGCGCGCCGGCAGCTGAGGAGCTCGATCCCGAACGGGTTGCAGATCACGACGCCGGTGTCGGTCGCGACGAGGCGAGAGCGATGGAGACTCCCGGCGAGTGGGCGAGTCTCCTCCCCGAAGAAGAACGACACCGCCTCGATCGGTTCTTCGAGCGCCCGGCGCGACGGCGGGGTGCTACCCCGGGAAGGAGGGGCTGGTTCGGCGAGCATGGGTGCCGGGGACTGCAAGGCTCCTCCGGGAGACGGGGCCAATTCGAACGTACGCCCATCCCTCGACGCGAGAAAGGGCGATGAACGCGGAGTCACGTGAGGCGTATCCGACAAGGGGAGCTGCCGTTCAGCGCGGTCGCGTTCGCGTCCAGACGAGGCGGCGGCGCGCGACCATCCGGAGCGGCCGCGTGCGGACGAAGCCTCGTCGTGCGGGCCACGCCGGGAAGCACCGGGAAATAGGAATCTTCCGCGACGAAGCCGCGGGCCTCCACCGAGACCGCGAGCGCGAGTCGCTTCGCGGTCAGCGTGACCAGCACCGAGCCGTCCGGCTCCGCCTCGGCGGAGGACTCGAGACCGAGCTCCTCGCGCCCGTCCGACAGGCCCCGAGGCAGGAACAGCGTCTCCGCGAGCGCGTTTCCCGCGGCGTCCCGCAGCGTCGCCGAGAGCGCGTGGTAGCCGGGCGGGCCGAACCGGTAGGCATAAGCCGTGTCGAGAAAATGCGAAAAAAGTGCGTCCGCGCGCACCGTGATTCCGCCCCGCGCCGGGACGACGACCGGCGCGCTCTCGCGAGCCACCTGGGTCGCCCCGTCGCGGAGGAGCAGCACCTCGAGGACGCCCTCCGCGGGCGTCGGCCGGTCGTTCACGAGGGCGAGCTCCACCCCGTTCGCGCCTTCGTCGCTCGCGAAGAGCGCCACCGGGGCGAGCGCGCGAGCGAGGTAGTAGTAGACGGACTTCGGGCGCCCCAGGGCGTCGACGACGCCCCAGCCCGCGCCGGGCCAGAGGTCCCGATAAAACCAGACGAGGGCGCCGTTGCAGGAAGAGCCCGCGCGACGGAACTCGCCGAACGTACCGCTCATCACCTCGCCGACGGCGACTCGCCCGAGCTCGAGGTAGCGCGCGACGTCCGCGTATCGCACCGCGGCCGGGTCGACCCGGAAGAGCTCCTTCACGTAGTGATCGCGGACGTCGTCGAAGTCCCAGCCGGGGCCCGAGTCGCGGGGGACGCGCGCCTTCCACCTGGGGTGGTGCGGCGGCGCCTCGCCGTCGGCGAGGAACGCCTCGATCGTCTCGTCCGACGGAACGTTCGCGAACGCGAGACACTCGGCGGCAAACTTCACGTTCGCGCGGCGCGCGTCCTCGAGCGGACGGAGATACGCGCCGACGCCGAAGTAGTGCGAGATGCCCGAATCCGTGTGGAACGGGAGCGCGCCGCCCGTGGGCGTCGACGGGACGTAGGGAACGCCGGGATGCTCGGCGGCGAGCGCCGCGGGGAGCAGCTCCGAGAAGAGCGGGCTCGTCCACTGGTCCCGCGCGATGCCCATCATCGCGGCCTGTTGCTCCACCTCGCTTCCACCGCAGAACGTCGCGATCGACGGCGACAGCGCGAGCCGACTCGAGAGCTCACGGGCCTCCCGCGTCGCGAGCGACGCGAAGTCGGCGTCCGCGACGGGGTAGTCCATGTTCGCGAACATGAAGTCCTGGAACACGAGGATCCCGAGCTCGTCGGCGACGGCGTGGAAGAGGTCGTCCTCGTAGAACATCGTCCCGCCGACGCGGATCATGTTCATGCCGGCCGCCTTCGCGAGCCCGAGAGCCTTCCTGTACTCGCTCTCCGTCGCGGAGAGCGAGACGACGTCGAGCGGCGTCCAGCACGCGCCACGGCAGAACACCGGCACGCCGTTCACGGCGAGCCCGAAACCGTCTCCGGCGATCCGCTCGACTCCACGGAAGCCCGTGCGCCCGAGATCCACCCGGACCTCTTCACCGTCGACGACGAGCGTCAGCGAGACGAAAAAGAGCGGCTGCGCGCCGTGGGTGTGGGGCCACCAGAGATCCACTCCGGGCATGCGGACCGCGCCGGAGAGCTCGTGACGGCCGTCTCCGTCCGCGCGGACGTCGAGCGCCGCGGAGGTTTCCCCGACGGAAAGCGTCGCGCGCGTGATGGAGCGGCCGTTCGCCGTCGCGAGTCGGATCGTCCCGGAGACGGAGCCCTCCGTCCCCGAGAGCTCGCTCCGGAGCTCCGCCGCGACGGACGCGACGCGCGAGCGCCGTTCGAGCGAAATCGGGCGGTAAGGACCGACCGGCGCGACGCGCGGACACCACCCCGGGATGCGACCGAGGAGCGTCGTGCGGTGGAAGCGGAGCTGCTGCTCGGACACGAGGCGCGTCTTCCATCGCGGACGCGGGCGACGGACGGCGAGCTCGGTGGACGTCGCGCGGAAGTGGACGTGAAGCACGTTTTCTTCCCGGAGGCGCGACGTCACGTCCACCTCTTCCTCCGTGAACATGCTGCGGGACGACAGCAGCGCTTCCCCGTTCAGGTAGACGTCCGCGAACGTCGCGAGGCCGCCGAACACGAGGAACACGGGGCCGTCTCCCCGAGGGACGGCCGGGAGACGCGCGCGGTACCAGACGTCGGTCGCGTCGAGGTCCGGGCACGTCTCGAACCGGAAACGGCCGGCGTCCCGGAGCGCCGACGCGACGGTCCCCGGCGCGGTCGCCGGCATCCATCCCGAGAGAGCGTCCGCGGCGTCCGGAGAGGCCACGGCCTTCGGGGCCGTCTGCAGGAGCTCGAACGTGGAGACGAGCTCGCTCCGTCGATCGCTCACCGCCCGAATGCGCGCCATCGGCGGATCCGGTCAGCCGTACTTCGCGACGAGGCGCTCCATCCCGCTCGCCCAGCGGGAGGCCATCGTCTGGAACATGGCCGAGAAGTCCACGTCCTTCTTCGCGTTCACGGCGCGAGCCATCTTGAGCACCAACGACTTGCTGGTCGCGGCGATCTCGTCGAAGTCCGCGGCGGCTTCTCCCAGGCCCGTCTCCCCTCGCTCGCCGAGCCAGCGGAGGTACGTCGCGCCGAACTCGAACGCGGCGCCGAGCTGCCTCACGGTCGCGAACGCGTACCCGTGATACATGCCGAGGCCCTCCTGCTTCAGCCACTCGATGTCCGAGACGAAGCGCGGCTGCCAGCGGGCGATGGGGTTCGTCCGAGGCCTGCGATCGAGGTGCTTCCGGAGGAGCTCCACGGAGAGCTTCACGAGCTCCGGCGTCGGGAGCCGCTTCACGCGCTCGAGCCGCACGAACTCCGCGAAGAACGGGAGCGCGCCGGGCGCGCTGTCCAGCCGGAAGACGCCCGTGAAGTCCTCACCCGAGAGGCGGTGGTAGCTCGAGTTGTGGAAGTAATCGAGGACCTTGCCCTCGACGTCGATCGACTGGATGCCGATCGTCGTCTTCGTGTGCTGCGTCCTGTAGTCCGTCCCCTGCGTGTCCGGCAGGTAGAACGCGTCCACCTCCGAGAGCACGAGCTTGCCGGACGAGAGCTGCTGCTCGGCGTTCTTGAGGAGCGGACGCCAGACGTTGAGCTCCTGAACGTCCACCCCGTAGAGCGCGACGAGGTCTTCGTGGGGCGGCTTGAAGAACGTCCACTGATCGTCTTCCCAGTCTATGGAGAGGACGAACGCCATGCACGCCACCGGGTCCAGCTTGAGGGCGTGGAGCACCTCTATCCAGACGTCTATGTAGCAGTTGGATTCCCGGAACGCGCGCTCGCTCGTGTGGAGCGCGTGCGGCTCGTAGGACGTCGGATCGATCGGCGTCAGCCCGGGGTGTGCGGCGAACGCGGTGACCGTCACGGCCAGAGCTGATCCCGCACGGCCTTGGGCCAGAGACCAGGGTCCATGCCGTGAGTCTTGAAGATTGCCATCACGACGCGCTCCATGCCGAAGCCGAGGCACGCCGTCTGCGCCGTTTCTCCCGCGTCCGTCTTGATGTCGAAGAGATGGCCGAAGTGCTCGCCGTGGAAGTTGAACGAGCAGCACGCCGTCGGCTTCTCTTCCGAGATGACCGGGATGAGCACCTCGAACTTGAGCTTCTGCTCGCGCTGGTTCGCCGCGAGCATGCGGCCGCCGCGGCCGAAGAACGGATCCGAAGCGACGTCGCTCTTCGCGGGGAGGCCGAGGCCCTGGAGCAGCTTCACGCCGCGCTCGAGCCACCGGTCGCGCCACTCCACGACCGTCTCCGCGTCGCCGACGCGGACGAACTCGCGCACGCGGAACGCCTGCATGCGCGTCGGCTCCGGCGAGGGCTCGTGCCGGAAGACCCAGTTCTGCATGTCCACCGTGCGGCCGCCCTTCGGCAGGGTTCCTGTGAAGCTCGGGTACACGGGGTAGCAGGCGGCGGGCGTGAGGACGACGTCCGTCATCTTCTGGAGGTCGTCCCAGCGCTCCCCGGCCTTGATGCGCTCGCGGAGGACGGCGTGGTCCTTCTCGTTCCCGTAGAAGCTGAACACGGACCCTGCGAGCTGCGGGAAAGAGTCCAGGTACTCGCTCTTCTCGAACACCTTCCGATCGAGCGTCGGCGGGAACGCCATCTTCTCGGCGCCGTCACCCCTGGCGAGGTTCGTCACGAGTCCGTCGAAGCGCGCGAGGACGTCCTCGAACACGGGCCCGCGCCCGAAGATCCCCTGAACGCCGACGGGGATGATGTGACCGTGCTTGACGAGGTCGTCGTAGAAGCCCTGGACGGAATACTCTGTCACGGTAGGTCCCTCAGTCGTCCTTGAGGACGAGCAGCATGCTGGCGTTCGTGCCGTAGATGCGGTCGTTGCCGACCATGAGTGCCGCGGAGTGACCATCCCGGAGATGGCGGCCGACGGCGTAGGGCGAGTCGTTCTTGTAGCCCATGATCCCGCAGATCAAGAGCGCGTGCTGGACGATCTGCGTGACCTGCTGCGAGCACGTCACCTTCAGGTTGTTCATCTTGAGGGAGAAGCCGATGGAGGAGAGCGACTGCGTCCCCTCGTCCGACTTCATGAGCTCCTCGCACTCGTTCTGGACGTCCCGGACGTTCGTCCGCATCGCCTGGAGCATCGCCGCGGCTTCGGCGAGCCGGAGCGCCGTGGGCGGCATCGCGCCCGGCTTCTGGCGTGCCTGGGCGCGAACGAACGCGCGCGCCCGGGAAACGGCCGAAGTCGCGATGCCGAGCCAGCAGCTCGCCCAGAGGACGTGCGAGAACGGGACCATCGTGTGGCTCGCGACGTCCGAGAACGGCACCGTCATGATCTGATCGACGACGCCCTTCGAGGACATCTTGAACGGCGGACTGCAGGTGCCGCGCATGCCGAGCGTGTCCCACGCGCCCTTCTGCTCCAGCGTGTAGTCCGCCTTGCGGACGAGGACGGCCACCTGGTCGTTCGGCGGCGCGTCAGGCGCGCGCCGCGCGGTGACGAGGAGATCGTCCGCCTGGGCGCCGTAGGAGATGGTGGAGGCGTCCTTCACGAGGGTGAAGCGGTCCCCCTGACGCTCGACGCCGCAGATGCTCGTCCGCATCTCCCCGCCGACGCCGACCTCGCTCGTGACGGAGGCGATGAGGTTCTGCTTCTCGAGGAGCTCCCGCACGTAGCCCTGGTAGAAGGGCTGGTGCATCGCGTGACGGACGATGCACGCGACCTGGATCTGGTGCATCGCGAAGACCATCGCGGCGGAAGCGCAATGCTGGCCGAGCGTCTCGCACATGGCGGCGAGCTCGATCATGCCGACGCCCATGCCGCCGCCGGCGACGGGGACGAGCGCGCTCATGAGCTTCGCCTTCTTCAGGGCCTCGATGGCCTCCGTCGGAAAGCGGCTCTCGCGATCCACCTTGTCCGCGTTCGGACCGGCGATCTCGACGGCGATCTTCTTGACGATTTCGAGTCTGCTCTGGGTATCGCTCATGACCGGGATCCCCTCAGCGGCCCTGCGTGAGCTCTTCGACGGCCGCGCGGATCGCCGAAATGCTCTCGAAGACGCCGCGCTTCAGCATGCGGTCCGGGAACTCGATGTCGAACTGACCCTCGAGGGCCAGCATCACGTTCACGCTCGCGTGGGAGGTCATCCCCGCCTGGTAGAGATCCGCGTCGTCCGCGATCGTCGCGACGTCGACGGAGAGGCGCGCGTGCTGCTTCAGAATGGAACGAATCTCCTCACTCATGCTCGATCGAGGCTCCTTCGGGCCTGCTTGGGGTGCGAGTGTCGCCTCGCGCGGCACTCCATGGACTCTCGAACGCGACGACCAGGGCCGTCGCGTAGTTCGCTTCGTTGCTGAGACTCATGCGGAAGCCGGAGAGGCCGGCTCTCTCTGCGGCGGCCTTCGCCCTGCCGTGAAGCTCGAGCTCGCACCAGCCGCCGGGCGATCGGCGCGTCTCGATGTCGCGAAGCGGAAGCGCGTCCTCACGGGACGGACGGAGGACCTTGAGGAACGCCTCCTTCGCGGCGAACCGCGCAGCGAGATGCGGAGCGGGGTCCACCGCCACCTTCCTGCAGTCTGCCTGCTCACGCTCCGTGTAAACGCGGTCCAGGTAGCGGGAGCCGAACGCGGCGATCGCTGCTCGAACGTCCGCGACCTCCACGAGATCCGTCCCCACGCGGACGGACTCGAGCGCGCGTTCGAGCGGAAAGTCAGCCATGAAAACGAGCGGAGCATATCAGCCTACATCGTTCCACGCCAGGCACGGCGCGCGCCCCGGTTCCAACTGCACTGCAAATCCGTCCGGCTTCCGGGAGGCCTGCACCGAGCGCCGGACGGTCACGCGACACCGAGCGCTCGAGAGCTCGGGACACGAGAGGAAGAGAGGAGGAGCCGTTGCGCATGAATCGAACACCCGCGCGAGCGGTGCGTGTCGACCGGCGCGTCGCTTCGAGTCGTGTGACGAGACGCGCATTCTCTTCGTCACAGCATCGCCGAGTGCTTCGTGAGAGAGACGTGTTACTGGATGCGCGCCTTGACCATCACACGCCGCCGGAGCGGGCTCGTCCTCACGTCCGTCGTCTCGCTGTTCCTCGGTCACTACGTGTGGAGGGGCTGGTCCGCGTGTCATCCGCCGAGGCACGTCGTGACGGCGGAGGAACGAAGCGAGGCGCGAGCGGAGCTCCCCGGCCTCGAAGAGATCTCGTTCACCGGAGACGGGGGAGCGATTCTCCGCGGCTGGTTCGCTCCACCGACGAACGGCTCGGTCGTCGTCTTCGTGCACGGGCTCGAAGGAAACCGCGCGTCGCTCCTCCCCGAGGCGGAGGTCCTCGCCCGGCACGGCTACGGCGCGCTCCTCTTCGACGGCCGGGCAAGCGGCGAGAGCGGCGGCGACGCCTCGACCTGGGGCTACCGCGAATCGGAGGACGTGAAGCACGCGGTCGATTTCGCGCTCGCTCGCCCGTCGGTCCGGCACGTCGTGGTCTACGGGTTCTCGATCGGTGCGGCCGCGGTCGCGCACGCCGCCGCGACGGATCCGAGGCCGGCGGCTGCGGTCCTCTGTGCCGCGTGGACGTCCCTCCACGAGGAGATCTCGCACAAGCTCGGCATGCACGCGGCGTTCGGCCGCCTGCCGACGGAGCTCGGCTATCGCCTGTCGGGCGTGGACGTGTCCGCCGTGAAGGCGACCACGGACGTGCCGAAGATCGCGCCGCGGCCGCTCCTCGTCATCGAGGGAGGCGCCGATCGGGACACGCCTCCGTTCACGATGGAGCGGGTGTTCGCGGCAGCCGGCGAACCGAAGGGGATCCTCCGGGTGCCGGGAGCGGACCACGGCGAGGTGATCCGGAAGGCCAGCGCGGAATGGGAGCGCACGGTCGTCGCGTTCCTCTCGCGCGCCGTCGGCGGCGAGATCAGCGCTGCTCGCTTTCCACGGTGAGCGGCGCCCAGTTCAGCTTGCGGTTCAGCCAGTAGTTCCAGCCCGTCACGAGCACGATCGCGACCGCGTTCGCCACGTAGCGGTTCATCCCGGCGAAGTTGAACATCAGGTTCAAGAGGATCACGTTCAGGAGGAGCCCGGCGGAGCAGATCGCGTTGAAGCCGAGGAACCGGCGTAGCCTCGGGAAGAACCCCGGCGCGAGACGAGAGGCGTCGCGGAACGTCCAGAGATCGTTCAGGAGGAAGTTCGTCAGGATCGCCGTCTCGGCGGCGATGACCTTGCTCCGCGTGAGCCCGAGGCCGAGCATGGAAGGATCGGACAGGACGTAGAGCAACGCCATGTCCACGACGACCCCGCTCGCCCCGACGACGCAGAAGCGGAAGAAGCTCGACGCGGGAAGGAGCGCGAGCCGGAGCCGGACCAGGTGCCGGAGGTACTGGAAGTAGAGCGCGGACGAGACCTTGCTCTCCCCTTCCGTTCGCTCCCGAAAGACGTACCCGGCCTCGCCGATCCAGCGGATGCGCCCGCGTGCGACGACCTCGATCAGGATCTTGTAGCCGAGCGGGTCGAGCTCGATTCCGGAGATCGCCGAGCGCCTCACCATGAAGTAGCCGCTCATCGGGTCCGAGAGTCGCCCGAGGACTCCGGGGAGGACGAGCAGCCCGAGGAGCTGGGCGCCGCGTGACAGGACGCGCCGGAGGAGACTCCAGTCGCTGACGCCGCCGCCCGCGACGTGACGGCTCGCTGCGGCGAGGTCCGCCCCACGCTCTATCTCGTCGAGGAGCTTCAGGTTCACCTCGGGCGGGTGCTGCAGGTCGGCGTCCATCACGCCGAGGATCTCGCCGCGAGCCGCCTGCCAGCCGCGAATGACGGCCGTCGAGAGACCCCGCTCGGCGACGCGCCGCACGACCCGCACGGCGGGGTTCGACTCGCCGATCTCCGCCGCCAGGCGCCAGGTGCCGTCGGGGCTGTCGTCGTCGACGACGACGATCTCGTAGCGGCCGGGGAGCCGCGCATCGAGCAGGCCGCACAGCACGCGGAGGAGCTCCGCGACGTTCTTCGATTCGTTGAACGTCGGGACGACGAGCGACAGCAGCGGCGCCGTCTCGGACGCGGGCCTGTCGGGCACGACGAGCGCGCCGGTGGGCGGATCGAGGAGACTCGTCGACATCTACGAACGGAGGAGGCCGAGGCTAGCACCGACCGCGGCGAGGAAGGCGATGGCTCCGAGGTACGTCACGTAGAAGACGAACACGAACGCGGCCCCCTGGGACAGCACCTCGGAGGGGGACGCGAACACCGAGAGCCCGGCGTAGAGCGCGACCTGCACCGCGCCGAAGAACCCAGGCGCGTTCAGCGGCACGAATCCGAGGGCGAGGATCCCGACGACGACCATCCCTTCCGCGAACCCGAGGGGGGGCAGCCCGACCGCACGCGACAGCCAGCCCACGGCGACGACGTGACACGCGCCGGCGAAGAGCGTCACCGCGAGGTAGGGCAGCGAGTAGCGCGGGTTCGTGAGGAACCCGAAGCCGTCCGCCACCCGGAGGACGACCGTCGCGACCCGAGACGCGAAGGTCGGCGACACCGGCGACAGCACCCGGAGGACGAGCGGCCGCGCGGCCTCCCGGAAGAAGTGCAACCCCGCCATCGCCGCGAACGCGGACGTGAAGAAGAGCCCGGCGACGCGCGCGACCCGGGGAACGAGCGCCGTGGAGATCGTGACGCCCGCCGCCTGGAAGGAGACCGGCGGGTTACGGTGCGCGACTGCGAGACCGACGAGGAGCATTCCGCCGTACATCGAGCCGTCGAGGATCCGTTCGGCGAACACCGTCCCGGCGACCGCCCAGGCGCTCAGCTTCCCCTGCTCGCGCAGCATCGCCGGACGGAACGCCTCGCCGAGCCGGAACGGCAGAGCGCTGATGAACGCCATGCCGATCGCGTTGATCGAGAACAGCCGGAGCAGCGGTACCCGGCGAACGGGCGCCACGAGGAACCACGTCCGCAGGTAGCGGATCACGAGGTGAACGACCATCGCGGCGACGAACGCGGCCGCGAATCGCGCGTCCGTCCGCGCGAGCACGTCCCGAGGAGGCCAGAGCGGAAGGCCCCCCCGGCGGAGCAGCGCGAAGATCGCGACGAGGAGGACGACGGAGAGCACGACGATCCGTGCGCGCCCCCCCGCGGCTCGAGGTCCCGCGATCTCCATCCGGAGCGAGCCCACTCACTCGACGACGATGACGTCGCCGTTCTGCAAGGTGAAGTTCGCGGCGCCGTCCAGGTTCTGCACGAGCGCGTCGTACGTGAACCGGATGCGCCGGAACTCGGGATGCTTCCGGAGGACGAAGATGCGGCCCTTGTCCGCGAAATCCGACGTGCCGCCGGCCTGCGCGAGCGCCTGGAGCACGCCGGTCGACGGCTCGAGCGTGACGACGCCCTGGTGAGCGACCTCGCCCATGACGCTGACGACGATGGGCGGCGACGTCGCGACGTTCACCGTCACGTTGGGGTTCACGATGAACTGCGTGAGGCGGGCCTGGATTTCCTGTGCGAGCGCCGTGGGCGTCTTCCCCGCGGCCGCGACTTCGCCGATGAAGGGAAGCCCGATCCGCCCGTCGGAGCGGATCTTCACGTCCGACGTGAGGGACGGCTGCTCGTAGACGCGCACGTTCAGGGTATCCCCGACGCCGATGCGGTACTCGGCGGGCGCAGCGGCCGTCTTCGCGTCGGGCAGATCGCGATACCAGACGTAGGCCCCCGACGTCCCGCATCCGAGCGCGACGGAAGCGACGACGGCGAGCGACGCCAAGCGGACTGCGCTCGCCCGGAGGCCCGGGAGGAGTCTCTCTTGCACGGCGGGGATGCTAGTGGGGGGTCCCGGGAGTCGCAATCGCCGTCAGCGGCGCCGCCCGATGGCTCGGAGGGCCGTATGGAAGCGCGAGGAAGCGCGGGTGGCCTTCACGACGGCCATGTACGCCTCGAAGGCGAACCGGCTCCTCGGATTCCGCGAGATCTCGACCGCCTGCGAGAACCGGACCTCGCGAGGTCCCCAGCGCAGCTTGGACACGTCGGCTCCGGGCGACAGATTCACCACACGGAACCGCTGCGCGATGGCAAAGCGAATGGACTCGGCCACGGCCGTGGTCATGACGCTGTAGCGGCCCCACGCCGGGTCGTAACCGGAGAAGTAGAGGTAGAGCTCGTCGCCCAGGGCGAAGCCGACGCGACTCGCGACGACCCTTCCGTCGATGACGAGCTGGAAGACGCGAAGTGTCCCGCGACGCGCCGAGTCCTCGGAGAAACGTTCGAGGAACGTGCGGGCTCTCGGGGTCGAGAACACGTCCGCGTGCGTGACGGTGCCCGAGAGCGCCGCTCGAGCCGCGTGGAGCTCGAAGAAGGTGCGCATCGCGGCGGGCGTCTCCGACTCGGATTCGACGACGCGGAACTCGAAGGTGTGCCCGTCCCTCTTCAGGGAGTTGTAACACTTGCGGAGGGACTCCTTGATGTTCCGGGAGAGACCCGCGCGGAACTCCTCCCACGAGGCCGGGAGCTCCAGGTAATAGTCGGGGATGGTGTCGACCGCGGCGAGCCGCGACGGATCCACCGCCGACCAGACGCCCTCGCCGCCGCGAAGTCCGCGCCAGTGGACCCAGTCCCACTCGCCCTCGTGCGCGTACGCGAGGTTCCGGAGGACCTCGAACACGACGGCTTCGTGCTCCGCGCGGCACACCGGTCCGCGAAGCTCGGTCACGTTCGCGTCGACGCCGAAGAACTGGAGCGCGCGGAGGGACCCCGGGCCTCTGCCGGGACGCCGGGTGAGCACCATCGGCGCGACGGCGATCAGGCGACCGTCCTCGCCCCGGATGGCGTGGACGAAGAGCTCGTCCGCGACGAACAGCCGACGCTCCGAGAGGTGCTTCCACCAGAGCACGTTCCAGTGAGGCGACGAGAACGGCGTCCGCGGCGAAATGTCGCCGTGCAGCGCTTCCCACTCGGGTACGAGCGCGGCGAGCGCGTCCTCGTCGGCGATCCGTTCGACGCGAAGACGGGCCGCGTCCAGGGGCACCGGGGCCGGACGGGTGAGCTGGTGGATGCCCGCGATCCGCCCCGTTTCGAGGCGAGATCCGCTCAGGCGATTCGACATGGATCGGAGGGCACTCTGACGTCCTGCCGTCGCCGCCGACGGATTCTTCATTCCTGTACTCGATCCCCGAGTGCGTGACATGTGAGTTCTCCGTGCAAGAACCGGAGCAATCGACCGCGCGGGCTCGTGGAGCATCCGCGTCGTCACGCTGCGTCGAGAATTTCCGGCGCGTTGACGCGAGAAGAACGCTGCGCTGCCTCTTCGTAGCCGACGACTCGGCTCCGCCACCGCGACCCGAGGACACGAATCGCCACGCGGCGCGAATGACGTAAGCGCAGCGTTAAGACACGCGACGTTCCGCTCAGAGCGCAACCGGCGGCGCCGCCAGCACGAGCGCTGCGAACGTCAACCACTGCGGAGTCGTGGCGCCGGGAGCGAACGCCGATCCGACGCCGCCGATGGCGCCCGAGGGAACGTCCTGAACGTAGCCGCGCGCGCCGAGCTCGAAGCGTACGACGCGAGACGGCGCGTGGAAGAGCGTGATCCCTCCGGCGATCTGCCTCGCCGTCTCTGGAATCGTATCCGTGGGAAGCGTCGTGACGGCTTCCACGGTCGCGATGACGCCGTATCGCGCGCTGCCCCACGTCGACGCGAGGACTCCGGAAGCCTGCGGCGAGGCGGCGTTCAGCACGGGGTCGTACTGTACCGATAGCCGCGTCGCCGCCCGGAACGTGAGGCGATCTTCGAGCGAGAGCGGGATCACGTGCTGGAGAGCTCCCTCCGCATACGGATAGACGCCGGTCGCGAGCGGCGACGTGCGCGTCGGGTGCGTCCGGAGATAGGAAGCGCCCGCCCCGAGGAGGCCCGAGGTGCGGAGCGAGAACGAGTGGGACCAGGTCTCGCTCGGAGTCACCTCGAGGTAGTCGGATCCGAAGACGGAGCTGTACGTGTACGACGCGCGGACGCGCGTCGCGAGCGCGTCCTGCCGGGTGACGGAGTGAGTCACTCCGCCGAAGCCGGAAGGGCCGTAGTACTCGCCGACGACGGCGCGCGACGGCGCGTCGAGCCCGCGCCCGCCGCCGTATCCGGCGAGGACGTCACCGTGGGTGCGACGCGAGAAGGCGTAGGAAGCCCCGGCGTCGGCTCGATACGAGAGGACGTCGATGACCGGCGCCGCCGGCGCGAACGTCGGCGCCACGACTGGCGCGCCCGTCGGTGACGGAGAGTTCGGCGCCCCCGTCGCAGGCGGAGCGACCACGGGCGCCCCGACCGTGGAGGGTGAGCGGAAGCTCTGCGCCGCGAGATCGCTCCCGACGGCGCCCGAAGCGGCGAGCTGCAGGCGGAGACGTTCCGTGGCGCTCCACCCGAACGCGAGCCTCGCCGCGTTCGAGACGGCGAACTGGCGATCCACGGTGACGTCGAACAAAGAGAACCGCGGCGTGTAGGAGAGCGTGACGGTGCTCCGCCGCCCGTTCAGGGAGAGCGTCGCGTAGGGCGCGGTCTCGACGTCGAACGCCGGCGGTCCGTCGAGGACGGAGCGCGCGCGGACCTCCGTCCGATCCCCGACGCCGAAGGTGCCGACGTAGCCGCTCGGCGCGAGCACGACGACCTGCGCGAAGAGCGCCGCGGCCGTGAGCGCGCTCACGCTCGCTCCGTTTCCGGCCGGCGGCGATCACCCCGGGCGTCGTTCACGGTCCCGAGCTTTCGCGCCTCGTCCGCACCCACTCGGGGCTCTCTGCCTTCTTCGGTTCGCTCCGGATCGTGAGCTTCCAGGCGACGTACACCGGAGCGAGCGCCATCGTCGCGAGTCCGCGGGCGCCGGTTCCGGAGAGCATCCATCCGCGGAACACGTAGAGCGCGATGGCGCCGAGGCACGCGCCGTACGTGGTGAGGGAGCCGGCGAAGCCTCCGAACACCGCCGCGCCGATCGTCGCTAGCAAGAAAGCGAGGCCGGTACCGACGACGATCCGGGAGAGCGGCGGGACGAGGACGTCGAAGGCGATGTCGAGGAGCACGGGGTTGCCTGCGAGCCCGGCGCGGAGGAGCCGCACGGCATTCGCCTTCCGGAACAGAGCTCGGCCCTCCTCCCACCGCTTTCGCTGCGACGTCGCGGCCTTCGACGTGGTGACCATCTCCCCGTAGACGTGCGCCTCGCCGGCGTACACGACCCGGACGCCCGCCTCCGCGAGGCGAACGCCGTATTCGAGATCCTCCACGAGCGAGTACGCGACGTGCGGCACCGCGCGAAGCACCTCCGTCGTGAAGCACATGCCGTTTCCGCGGAGGCCGACGGAAACGGAGAGCCGCTCACGGGCGCGAGACCGGAGGACGTGAAACGCGCCGAGCGCGATGGCGATGAGCCGCGTGCGCCACGCCGCGTCCGGATTGCGAACGGCGTAGTCGGCCTGGACGGCGGAGGCGCCCGCCGCGATGCGCGCGTCGAACGCGACGAGCAGGTTCGGCGACACCAGCGTGTCCGCGTCGATGACGACGGCCGCCGTGACGTTCTCCGGGAGCCGGTCGAATGCGTAGTGGAGCGCGTACCCCTTGCCGCGCTCGGTGTCGCTCCGTCGCTCGAGCACTTCCGCGCCGGCCGCTCGAGCGAGGGCCGCCGTGTCGTCGGAGCAGTTGTCGGCCACCACCAGGACGTCGTAGAGGTCCCGGGGGTAGTCGACGGAGAGGACGCTCTTCACCGTCGCGGCGATCCCCGCCGCCTCGTCGTGAGCGGGGATCACGAAGCGAAAGCGCGTCGTGGGACGACGCGGGGCCGGGACGCGCTCGGGGCCCGAGAGGAGCGTGAGCACGAACAGATACGCCGAAGAGAGCACGACGGGCAGAAAGACGACCCCCAGCGCGAGTTCGAGCGCCGTGCTCATGGGCGGAGACCGTGCCTCGACCGCCGGGGTAGTTCAATGGGGTCGCCCCACCTTTTTTCAGCGGCCGCGGAGCCGCACGGGCCGGCTCACCCGGCGCGGGCGCCCTGCATACCGTGTGGCGAGGACGCGCTCGGGTGCAGCACGATGGACCCGACGAACTGGTTCGCGCCGACCTTCTCCACCGTCCGCTTCGCCTGCGACGTCTGCATCTCGCCGGTGAGGACGCACAGCACGGCGCCGTTCGTCGAGCGCGCGAGCGACACGGACATGGGGTTTTCCTCGATCGTGGGGAGCGCGACGAGGACGAGCTCGCCGTCCTGCGTGAGCCGGCGGACCTCCTGGGTGACCTGTTCGAGGTGCACGAGGGAGATGCGAGTCGCGTCGGCCACGTGGATCTGGGTGCCGAGGTGGAGCATTCCGATCCGCGCGAGCGTGACGGCGATCGTGAGCGTGAAATCGGGCGGCGCGCCGGGCGCGGCGGGAATCAGCGCGAGAGACGTCCAGGGCCGCGCCCGGAGGATCAGCCAGAGCTGCTGCCACTCGGCATCCCGCCACGGTTCGTTCGGGGCGTCTCGGAGGGCGAGCCTCGAGTCCGAATTCGGCTTCAGTTCCGCCAAAGAAGTACTTCCCTAAGACACCGACCGAGCCGAGTCAAAGGCGCTGGATCCGTGGGGAGCGGCCGGGCAAAATGAGCTCCGGCTTCGCGCAGGGCCCAACGACTCGCGTGCCCGGCACCCATGCAGAATCGACCCACCTCGGAGCCGCCCAGGGGCGCCCCCGGAAGGCCTAGAGGCCCCCGGATTTCCGGGTTTTTGCCGGGCGCCGCGGGGATCTCCGTCGCCGTGTTCCTCGGCGCGCTCGGGATATCCACTCTCGTGCCGCACGTGTACGAGTCCGCGGCGCTCGTCTCGGTGAAGAGCACGGGGGGCACGGCGTCCTTGCCGGCGGATCTGACCACCTCCGTGATTCGTCTCGCGACGACGGGAACGGTGCTGCGCTCGCTCGCCCGTCGCATCGGGGAAGACGGCACGTCGGACGCGGCCCTCGCGCACGCGCGGTCGCTCGCGACGGTGACGGAGCTCGCGAGCGGCGGGTTTCGAGTGAGCTTCCGCGCGCCGACGGCCGAGGCCGCCCAGCTCGGCGCCGCGGACATGACGTCCTCGATCGTCGCGGGCGTCGTGAGCCTCGGCAGCGCGGCGGACAAGGCCAGGGAGGAAGAGGTCGCGCGGAGGACACGCGATCTCGCCCTCTTCGTGACCGCTCACCCGGACATCGCCGATACCGCGGCGCCGGCGGGGAGCGCGAAGAGCCCGGACGCGAAGTCCGCCGCCGTCGGGACGGACTCGACGCTCATGGTGCTCCGCGACGAGCGACGGCGGCTCGAGGCCGAGCTCGGAGCGCGCGCCGCAGCGCCCTCGCCCTCGTCCGTCTTCGGCCCGAATCCGTACGAGGATCCGGCTGAGGCCGCCGAGACGCAGAAGCTCCAGCGACGCCTCGGCGAGCTCAAGCTCGCGATCGCCGCGCACCAGAAGGCCATCGCGGATCGCGCGGCGCAGAGTCCCTCGGCCGCGCCCGTCGTGCGACCGGCGAACGGCGCGGCGCTCGAGGCGGAGTGGCGAAAGCTCGTGCAACGCGTGGTGGAGGCGCAGCAGCCCGTGCCCGGCGCCTCCAGCGCGTCCCTCGCGGCGACGGTCGTGGAAGCGCCCCGGCTCCCGGACTCGCCGGTGTCCCCCTCGCGGTGGCTCGTGTTCCTGCTCTCCGCGGCCGCGTCACTCTGGGGTGGGCTCACGTTCTCTCTCTTCCGTCTGAGGTCCACGGGCCGTTCGTCGGATCGGCGACGGCCCGGGACGAGCGACCGTCCCCCGGCCGGCGGGAGCGACCGACCTCCCGCGCGCGCTCCGAACGCGACGGTCGCCGTGCCGCCGAACGCCGCGGTGCAGGTCGTGGACGCTTCCGGAAGCGGCACGCGACCGGCAGCGGCGGGACTCTCTCCGACGCTCGGAGCGCCGGATGCGGCGGCGCCGACGACCGCGGTCGTGGTGCCCGTCGATCGGACGGTTGCCGCGGACGCGCCCGCCCAGCCGGCGCCGCCCCCGGCGACCCTCGGTGTCCCGCCGCTCGCGGGCGCCCGCCCGACGTCCGCGTTCGCCGCCACGGTCGCCGTCCAGGTCGATGCTCCGCCTCCGCAGAAGCGGAGCGATCCGCCCGAGACGGGGCGTCCCGCGAGCGATCCGCCGCGACCGCGTTCCGACAATCCGCCGCCCATGGGCTCGAACCGGCGGATCGAGACGAAGATCGGCTTTCCGCCGAGCGACCCGCCGCGCGCGCCGATGAAGAGCGAGCCCCCGCGACCGCGAAGCGACCCGCCGCGTGCGCCGATGAAGAGCGAGCCCCCGCGACCGCGTCCCCGGAGCGATCCGCCGCGGGCGGACTCGTCTGCGGCGGTGACGCAGGTGGGGCCGGTTCCTCGGGAGACCACGGTCCGCCCGCCCGCCCGCGCTTCGATGCCGCCACCGCCGGGGCCGTGGCCGTCGCGCGAGGAGGTCACTCGGCCGTCGCAGCCGCCGGGCCCGCGCCGCACGCTCTCGCCTCCGCCCGACGTCGCTCCCGCGAGCCGCGCGCCCGACACCCGCCGCATGGGTTCGGATCCGGCGCGTGCCCCGGCGACTCTGCCGCACGGCAGCCAGCATCCCGGCGCGAAGCACGACACGACCTACAGCATCGTGGATCCGGCTCGTCGATCGCGGCGCCCCGAGCCGCCTCCCGATGATCGACGCCTCGGAAACCGCGGCACGCGCCCGCTCTCCACGGACGCGGGTGTCCTCCGCCCCGGGTCCGATCCGCCGGGGCCAGGGAACTACGAGGGGCGTCCGCCGCCTCCGGTCCGGGGCGTGACTCGTCCGGGCTGGGCGATCCCGGGCCCGGCGCCGCTGCCGACGACGGGCGAGGTGGTGCAGCGGCCGTCGGGGACGCCGCCGCCCGGCGCCGAGGTCGTGCGCCCGCGTTCCGTTCCTCCGAGCTGGCGACCGCCGCCACCGGTCGAAGGTCCGATCGCCGAGGTGACGGAGCTCCGCGACCAGCTCCTGTCTCGAATGAACGGGACCTGCTTCGTGCTCGGTGTCGTGAGCGGCGCGGACGCGATGCACGCGAAGACCGCGCTCTCCGTGACACTCGCGCTCATGCTCGCCGAGGCCGGCGCCCGGGTGCTCGTCCTCGAAGCGAACTTCGATTTCCCGGCCGTCGCCCGCGCGCTCGGCGTCGAGATGCCGAAAAATTCCGGGTTCTCGCAGCAGCTCCACGCCCGGATCCGCACCGGAGAGCGCACGCCGTGGACGGTCGTCCGATGCACGCCGAACCTCCACGTGATCGGAGAGGGCTTCATGCGGTCGCCGGGCGTCGCGCTGTCGCGCGAATTCGCGGACGCGCTCGCGGACCTCCGGGGCGCCTACGACTTCATCATCGCGGACGGCCCGATCGCCGGCGCGGGCGCGGATTCCAAGCCGCTGAACGCCTACGCCGACGGCCTCATCGTCGCCGTCCTCCCGGGCCAGTCCCTCCCCGACGCCATCGAGCGCGCAGCGAAGTGGTTCTCGCGCAAGGACCTGATGGCGGCCGTCACGTTCGACGAACGGTGAACGAGCGAGCGGCGGCGAGCCGAAGCCCGCCGCCGCGCCGCCCCCACCCGAGAGCTTTTCTACTTCTGCAGGCTGCCGGCGAGGCTTCCGAGCAGCAGGTCGAGCGCGGGGCGATACCCGTAGTCCGGCCGAGAGTCGTCCGTCGTGTTCCGCGTGCAGATCGAGGCGGCGAGCCCTCGATTGCCGAGTCCCTGGAGGACGGCGAGCTCGCGGAGACCGGGGTACGCCTTGGCGCGGAACTGCGTGCTGCCGTACGCGCCAGTCGCCGGATCGCGGCAGAGCGGGTTGTTGTCGCCGGGCACGCTCGCAGAGCCACAGTCACAACCGGGCGAAGGATTTTGCTTCTCCACGTCGCTGCAGTTCCGCGCCTCGGTCAGCGCGAACGTGCAGGCGTACATCAGGTCGTCGTTTCCGAGGTTGTTCCAGTCGTGCCCGTTCATCGCGTTGTCCTCGGCGAGCGACGCGTTCGGCCCCGGGATCGGAGCGCCGGTGATGTCGGACCCGTTTCGAGGCGCACGAGACTCCATCATGAGCCCGTCGGTCGGGAGAACCGGCGGTGACGCGCCGGGCCTGCCGAGGATGACGTTCCAGCTGCCGTCGCTGGCGAGCTGGGCGGGCGTCTTGAACGCGAGGGTCGTGGTGTCGCTGCCCGGCGTGGCGAGGTCCTGCCACGGCACCCCGACGATGCCGAGCAGGTAGACCATCGACGGATCCCGGACGACGCCGTTCTGGACGAAGAGGGGATTATCCACCAGGTCTCCCTCGGGACAAGCGTCCGTCGCGAGCAGATCCGTCCGCGACTTGCAGAGCGACGTCTTCGAGAGCGCGTTCACGTAGCGCTGAACCGGGTAGAGGAAATCCAGCCCGAACCGCTGCTTCTCGTTGAAGCAGCGGAGGTTGATCGGATCGAGGTTCGGATCAGGCTGTCGCGCGGTACAGGCGGGGTCGGCCGCGCACCCGGCAGGTGGCGACGCCGCGCACGAGTAGCAGCACGGGTCGTTCGGGTTCGTCGCGCAGACGCTGGCGGCATTCGGCAGCACGATGTCTTGCCGCGCGGCATAGAAGAACTGCTGCGTGTCCCGGATCGAACAGTCGTTTTCGTCCGTCAGGAGCACGATGCCCACGGCGGAGTCGGGCCGGAGGAACTCGGCGCGCTGCGCGAGGAGCGCGCTGTCGAGCCCGGTGGGCTGCGCACAGGGGGTGCGAGTCACGTCGTTCGTGCCCGGACACGCCACCTTCTCGATGCTCGCCGGCGGGGCGGGATCGGCGAGGAACCGGTACATGGATTCGAGCTGCGACTCGAGCCCGCAGCCGAACTCGCTCGACGCGGCGACGACGCCCTGCACCTGGGTCACGAGGGTCCCGGAATCCGCCCCGCGGCTCCAGGAGAGGACGTCGGGCAGGCCGAGCGACGCCCCGCGAGGCCGCGTCGGGACGAGGTGCGCGTGGTCGTCCTGCTGTTCTCGGGTGATGTCGCCCCCGGCATTGGTGTCGTCGCTGGGGCACGTGTTGTTGTCCCCGTGGTCCCCGAGGCTCGACGTGATGACGCCGACGTGGAGATCGTTCACGCCGGAGCCGACCGAGGTGAGCACGCGGATCAGATCCGGGACCGTCTTTTCGAGGACCTTCTGCTTGTCGGCCATCGAAATCGAGTTATCGACGACGAGGAGGAGATCGAGCTTGGAGGAAGCGCGGATGCCTCCCGTCTGGTTCGGCACGACGGGGATCGGCGTTCCGCCGTCGTCGTAGATCACGCCTCCGCCGCCGGTGCCGCCCCCGTCGCTGGTCGAGCCCGCGCCTCCACTCCCGGACCCGACCGGCTCCTTGCCTCCGAGGTTCACCGTCTTGCCCGAGCAGCCGACGAGACCGGCCGTCATCAGGCCGAGGGCGCCGAGAACATTCAGTCGATTGCGAATCCCCATGCCGCAGAATGGCCGCCTCCCGGCGGATTGATCGACCGAAACGTCTTCGAGGGACCGAGCCCCCGAGGGCGGCGTTCGAATGTCGAGTCCTTTCGCGCACGTGGTAGCGTTCGGCGGCAGATGGGTCGGGTCGCGCGCGCGCTCTCGTTCGGGGCCGGGATCCCCGCGCTCCTCCTCGGCGGAGTGGCCCGAGCCGACCCGGAAACGAAGGTCCCACCCGCGGAGCAGCCCATCCGCATGCAGTACGAGGCTCCGGAGGATTGCCCGGATGCCCTCCATTTCTTCCTCCACGTCCGGGCAAGGACGCAGCGCATCCGTCTCGCGGAACCGGGGGAAGAAGCGGCCCTCGTTAGCGTCTCCCTCACGACGGGGGACTCGGGCAGCGCCGGCACGCTCGAGATGCCGGGCTCGGACGGGCACCCGTTCGTGCGGCACGTCGAGGCCACGACGTGCGACGAGGTCTCGCTCGCGCTGTCCCTCGTCCTCGCGCTCGCGTACGACCCGGACGCCCTCACCTCGTTCGAGCCCGCGCCGGCGCCCGCCCCGGCGCCGCCGGCTCCATTTCAGCCCGTTTCGCCGCCTCCCCCGCTCCCCTACCCGCCGCCACGCCCGCCGGAAACGCCCCCGCCACCGTACGGCCTCTCCGTCGGAGCCGTCGTGGTCGCGCGGAGCGGCGTGACTCCGGTGCTGACGCCGCTCTATGGAGCGTTCGTCGACTACGGGAGCTCGTCCGACGACGGCTTCGCGCCACGGGGCTCGGCGGCGCTGTTCGTCTCCGGCGAGCACGACACGGTCGTCACGAACGGCTCGCTCCGGCGCTCCACGACGCTCGAGTTCTTCGGCGCCGAGCTCGCGGGATGTCCCGTCGCCTGGTCGCCCGCGCCCTCGGTCGCCGTGCGCCCTTGCCTCGCGTTCGACGTCGGTCGCCTGCTCGGCGTCGCGGGACCCGAGGTCGAGCCCAGGCTCGCGGGAAGCCTCACCTGGCTCTCCGTCTCCGCGCTCGCCCGGATCCGATGGAAGCTCGCCGGGCCCGTCTTCGTAGAACCGTCCGCGGGCGGGGGCTTCACGATTTTGCACGAGAATTTCGCGCTCGTCGGTCCGCCGAAGACGGTCCACGAGCTCCCGGCCGCCTTCTACGAGCTCGGTCTCGGCGCGGGGGTGCATTTTCCGTGATCAGGGAGCCGAAGAGCGGCCATTCAACCGAGGTGATGGGTGCGTCCGCCCCCTCCGTCATGGAAGACCGTTCGTCCGGCGTCAGCGCGGCTCGTCCCGGGGCGGACGCGCGGCTCGCGGTGATGGTGGACGCGCACTTCGACTTCATCTGGCGGACGCTCCGGCGCCTCGGGATCCCGGCGAGCGACGCCGACGACGGCGCGCAGCGGGTGTTCGTCGTGGCCGCCCGGAAGCTCTCCGACATCGAGCTCGGCAAGGAGCGGTCGTTCCTGTTCGCCTCCGCCTACCGCGTGGCGCGGGAGATGCGCCGCTCCGTGGCTCGCCACCCCGCGGAGGCGCTCCCCGAAGACGAACTGCTCCCCGACCCCGCGCCGAACCCGGAGGAGCTCTCCGATCGCAAGCGGGCGCGTGAAGTGCTGGACTCCGTGCTGGACACGCTGCCCATCGAGAACCGGACCGTGTTCGTGCTCTACGAGATGGAAGAGCTCACCATGGCGGAGATCGCCGCGCTCACCGAGCTCCCGCCGGGGACGGTCGCGTCGCGTCTCCGACGCGCGCGCGAGCTCTTCCGCGACGCCGCCGATCGGATCCGCGCTCGAGAGACGCGCGGTGGAGGGAAGCCATGACCGACGAGACACGCCTCCTTCGCGGCGCCGGGACGGACGTGGAGCGCGCGCTGCTCGAGTCCGCACGGGAAGACGCGCCGTCCGCCGACGCGCGCGCGAAGACGCTGGTCGCGCTGGGGCTCGCCGTATCCGCGGGCACGGCCCTCGCCCCCGCCGCGGTGCACGCGGCTACGGGGATCGGCGGCGCGAGCAAGGCGGGCGGCTCCGTCACGGCGCTCCTCGTCGCGAAGTGGCTCGGCACGGGCGCCGCCGTGGGCGCAGTGACGGCCGCGTGCATCGCGACCGCGACGACTCCGGGGCTGTTCTCCGAGAAAGCGGCGCCGGCCGCCGCGTCCGCTGCTCCGTCGATCGCCGCCCGGCCGGCGCCGGCCGTGGTCCGGGAGCGTCGAGAAGAAGCCGAACCCGTCGCCCCGGCGGCGACCGCGCCGGAAGCGCCGCTCGCCACGCCGGAAGCCCGAGCCACCCGAGCCACGGAGACGGAAACCGCGGAGAGAGCGCCGGATCCGGCGACGTCCCCGGGGGGCCCCGCGGCGAGCAACGTCGTGGCGGAGGTTGCCTCGCTGGATCGCGCCCGCGCGGCGCTCGCCGCGGGGGACGCACGGACGGCCCTCGCGCGCCTGTCGGAGCACGCGCGACGATTCCCGGGCGGCGCGCTCGAACCGGAAGCGGTGGTGCTCCGCGTCCGCGCGCTCCGGGAGACCGGGGACGTCACGGGCGCGACGGCTCTCGCGAAGTCGTTCCTCGCCGCGCACCCCGACAGCTCTCAGGCGGCTCGCCTGCGCGCGCTGGTCGGCCTCGGCACACGCTGAGCGCCGGGCTCAGCGGAGCGTCGTCGCGGTGGCGATGAGGCCGCCCTCTCGGAGGAACCGAACGTCGAAGGACGTTCCGCTGGAGAGCGGACCCGCCGCTCGGAGCAGCCGCGCGACGAGGCCGTCGGCCGCGAGGAGGACCTCGACGTCGTGGAATTCGAGGAACTGGTGCGAGAGCGGGTGCTGGCACTTGTAGACGCTCTCCTTCGCGCTGAAGAGGAGCTTGCCCAGGTAACCGTGCTCGCGCTCGGGACGCCGCTCGATCTCGTCCTTCTCCGAGTCCAGGAGGACTCGGTCCCACAGCTGACGATCGAGCGGGTCGTCGACCTCGACGTCCACTCCGATGCCACGGACGTCACGCTCGCGCGCGACCGCGGCGCCGCAGAACCCCCAGGTCGAGCGCCGCGTGTGAGTGATCGACCCCACGAGCCCCGCCGGCCAGACGGGCGATCGGTCCATCGCGCGCGGTACGGACCGCACCTCCGTGACGCCGAGCTTCCGCTGGGCTTCCCGCGCCGCGTGACGGCCACCGCGATACTCGAGGAGGCGGAGCGGATGAGCGTGCGGGAGCCCCACGGCCTCCTCCGGAAGGAGCTCGGAGAGCGCGTCCGAGAACGGATCCAGCTCGGCCGTGGCGATCGCCTCGTCGAAGAGACGCGGCAGGAGAGGCGCGCGCACGAGGCCCCTGTCAGTACGCGTTTTCGTTCGTCTTCCGGCCGAAGACGGTGAGGAAGATGATCTTCAAGTCCCAGAGCAGACCCCAGTTGTGGATGTACTCGAGGTCGTGCTCGACGCGCTTTTCCATCTTGTCGACGGTGTCCGTCTCGCCGCGCCAGCCGTTCACCTGGGCCCAGCCGGTGATCCCCGGCTTCACCTTGTGACGGAGCATGTAGCCGTGGATCTTGCCGCGGTAGAGCTCGTTGTGAGCGACGGCGTGCGGCCGCGGACCGACGATGCTCATTTCTCCGGTCAGGACCTGGATGAACTGCGGCAGCTCGTCGAGCGAGGTCTGGCGGAGGAACGCGCCGAAGCGGGTGACGCGCTGATCGTTCTTCTTCGCCTGCGTGACGACGGGGCCGTCCTCGCACACCGTCATCGAGCGGAACTTCAGGACGCGGATCTCCTTGCCGTTCAGGCCGTACCGGCGCTGCTTGAAGAACACCGGTCCGGGCGAGGAGAGCTTCACCCCGATGGCGATCGCCGCGAGCGGCACGGCGATGATGAGCAGGATGAGCGACCCGATCACGATGTCTTCCAGGCGCTTCAGCCAGCCGCCGAGACCGTGGAACGGGGTGTCGAAAATGCTGACGACCGGGATGTCCCCGACGGCGCTCCACTGCGCGTGGAGGAGATCGAAAACGAGGAAGTCCGCGACGACGAAGACCGTCGCCGTCGTGTCCGCCAGCTTGTGGACGATCGTGTTGATGCGCGGCTCCGCCTTCAGCGGGAGCGTGATGTAGACGCGATCGATGCGGCCTTCTCGCGCGTCCGTCACGAGCTGGTCCAGGTCGCCGATGAACTCTCCGTAGTCCTTCGGGAGGACGTGCCCGCGGCCCGGCTTGCGATCGTCGTAGAAGCCGAGGATGCGCATGCCCGAGTACGGGTCCGTCGCGATTCGCTCCGCGATTCGTTCCGCCATCGGCGTGAGACCCGCGATGGCGACGGTGCGGGAATTCCGGCCGTGCCGGCGGAGCTCCATCAACCCGAGGCGGAGCGTGATGCGCCAGAGGATGAGGAAGAGGGGCGCGAGCCCGAACCACATCGTGACGACGAAGCGGGAGTAGCTCGCCGAAGTCTGCGTGATGAACGCGACGAAGAGGAGGACGGGAGCGGCGATGGCCCACGTGGTGACTGCCTGGAAGACCTCGTGCTTCAGCGGAGCCCCACGCCAGGAGCGGTAGAGCCCGTTCGTCTCCGCCGTCAGGTGGAAGGCGAGGACCGCGACGAGCGCCGCGACGGTGTGGACCTGCTCCCACGGTTGCGGGCGGAGCCAGCACGCGAAGTACAGCGCGGCGACAATCCACCCCGCGTCGACCAGCCGCTGCACCAGCGCGGCCGTCGACTCGTAGTTTCGAAGAAGCCCCCGTTCAGGCTTGTTCGACATGGTGTGGTGCCCTTTGCTCGTTCCGTCGGGAAGGTACCGGGAAAACGGACCGCCTGACCGTCGCCGTTATAGCGGAGTTTTCCCGCGACTAGTGTGTACATTTTCTGCACCTTTCATTCCGAACTCATGCCTAACCGATGTCGGGGCGGCTTCCGGAAGTGGCTCGAAAATCGGTTCGTTCGCGGTGGACGCGCTGGGGCGCATCGGACGCATCGGGGCGCACCGGGTGCGCCCGGCGCGTCGGGATGGACGCGTCGACTCGGGTGGACAGGCATCGCGAACGCTCGCGATTCTCATCGATCCGCATGCTCGCCTTCCGCCCACATTGAAGTGCTCGATTCCTCTTCCAAGCCGGGACGAGCCGAGGCACTACCGCCCGCGAGTGCATACGAGGCGTTCCAGTGAGCGCCGCTTTTTCGACTGAGTCACCCGTGACACCGCTTCCTCGAGACGCGGACCCGGCCCGAGAAGGGACCGACCCTCCGCGATTGAACGTCTTCGGCATGCGGTTCGACCCGGTCCGGATCGAGCAGGCCGTCGCGCGGGTCGTCTCCATGGCGAAGACTCCCGGCGCTCCGCGGTACGTCGTCACGCCGAACGTCGACCACGTGCTCATCATCCGGAAAGACGCTCGGTTCCGGAAGGCGTACGACGAAGCGGCGATGGTGCTCGCCGACGGGTGGCCCGTCGTGCTCGGGTCCCGGATGCTCGGCGAGGTGATCCCCGAGCGCGTCGCCGGAAGCGATCTCGCCCCCGGCGTGTTCGCGGCAGCAAACCCCGCGGATCCGCTTCGTGTCTTCCTGTGTGGGGCGATGCCCGGCGTCGCGGACCGCGCCGCCCGCATCATCGAGGACACGTATCCCGGCGTACGCATCGTCGGCACCCACAGTCCGCCGTTCGGCTTCGAGACGGACGCGACGGAGAACCGCGCGATCTTCGAGAAGCTCGCCGCCGCGAAGCCCGAGCTCCTCATCCTGGGCTTCGGTTCGCCGAAGCAGGAGATCTGGGTGAATCAGCACCTCCCGGAGGTGACCGCGAACGTCGTGCTCTGCGTGGGCGCGACCATCGACTTCATCGCGAACGAGCAGCGACGCGCCCCGTCGTTCCTCCGCCGGATCGGGCTCGAGTGGGCCTTCCGCATGATGCTGAACCCCAAGAGACTCGGGCCGCGCTACGCGACGAACGCGGTGGAGTTTCCGAAGATCGTGCTCCGCGAGTGGCTCGACCGCCGCTCCGCGTGGCAGCATCGCTGAGTGCCCGGGACCGTCGTCGACCGCCTGCGCGAACGATCGAGCGCGTTTCCCGACGCGATCGCGGTCGTCGACGGAGACGTCTCGCTCACGCATCGCGAGCTCTTCGAGCGAGCGGACCGGCTCGCCGCCGCGCTCCACGCGGAAGGGCTCCGCCCCGGCGACGCGATCCTCGCCTTCCTCGAGAACCAGCACGAAGCGATCGAGTGCGAGCTCGCGGCGCTCTCGTCGGGCCTCGCGTGGGTGACCCTGACGGCCCGCCTCACGTGGGCGGAGGTCCGGGGCGTGATGGCAGCGTGCTCTCCGAGGCTCGTCGTCACGACGCCGGAGGGTCGGAAGAAGCTCGCCGAAGGGAACGCGGCGATGCCGCTCCCCGACTTCCCGTGGATCGTCGTCACGGGCGCGGAATTCGAGTCCCTGCTCGCGAGCGGCGCCGGGAAGGCACCCCCGCGAGCGGACGTCGGCCCGGAGACGCCGGCGCGCCTCCGATACACGTCGGGAACGACCGGCACGGCGAAGGCCGCCGTCCTCCCGCATCGCGTGTATCACGCGTCGCTCGACGCGCTCCTCGAGCTCCTCGCGCCGACCTCGCCCGCCGATCGCGCGCTCCACGTGGCGCCGCTGACCCACGGCTCGGGCGCGCTCGTCCACCCGGTTCTCCACGCGGGCGGGACGAACGTGCTGCTCCGCCACTTCGACGTCGAGGGGGTGCTCTCGGCCGTGGAGCAGCACCGCATCACGACGTTCTTCACCGTCCCGACGATCCTCTCGCGACTCGTCTCGAGCGCCGACTGGAGTCGGCACGATCTCTCGTCGCTCCGGGCTCTCGTGTACGGCGGCGCGCCGATGCCCGCGGCGCAGCTCGACGCCGCGGTCCGGAAGATCGGCCGCGCGCTCGTCCAGATCTACGGGATGACGGAAGCGCCCTGGCCGATCGCGTCGCTCCGGCAAGCGGATCACGTTTCGGGTAGCCCGCGGCTCCGCTCCGTCGGTCGCCCCACGCCGAACGTCGAGGTGCGCGTGGTGAACGACCGAGGCGAACCCCTCGGACCGGACGAGGTGGGCGAGCTCGTCCTCCGCGGACCGAACGTGATGAGCGGCTACCTGGACGACGACGAGGGAACGAGAGCGGTGTTCCGGGAAGGCTGGCTACACACCGGCGACGTCGGGCGCATCGACCCGGACGGCTACGTGTTCATCGTCGGTAGACGGAAAGACGTCGTGATCAGCGGCGGGTTCAACGTGTACGCCGCGGAGGTGGAGAGCGCGCTCTCCACCGATCCGCGCGTCCTCGAAGCGGCCGTCGTCGGCCTTCCGCACGACGACTGGGGCGAGCTCGTGGCGGCGGTCGTCGTCCCGCGCCCGGGGGCGGTCCTCCGCGCGGAAGACGTGGACGCCGTCGCGCGGCGGCTGCTCTCGGGATACAAGTGCCCGCGGCGCATCGAGATCGCAGCGGATCTGCCGAAGAACGCGAGCGGGAAGATCCAGAAGAGCGAGCTCGTGAAGCGCCTCCGCTGAGCTCCGAGGCCGGGGCGACGTTTCGCGGGCCCTACGCCAGGAGGAGTGCCTTCAGATCTTCGAGCGCTTGTTCTTCCTCCGGGTCGACCTTCCCATCCGCCTTCACGAGATCGGAAACGAGCCCGACCAGCATTTCGCGGTGCTCGTGCGGGATCTTGTTCGGGTCGACCTCCGCGGGGTGAGGCGGCGAATCCAGGTAGCCGCGGACGGTCTTCCGCTCGTCCTCCCCGATGGGGAGCTTCGTCAGGATCTTCTCCACGAACGCGCGTTCGCGGTCCTCGACCTCGCCGTCGACCCACGCCGCGGCTGCAAGGATCCGAAGCAGACGGAGTCGGGTCGTTCGGTCGAGCTTGTCGAGCATTGCAATATTCTACAGAGTTCGCGCGAATCGACCAAGCGTCCGAATGACGTCTTTGTCGTGGCGCGGTCGTGCTCGGTTGCTACGGTGCCCCGGATGCAGTCCGCACTCCGCGCCGTTGCGCGCTCCGCCACGTCCCTCTCCCTCGTTCTCGTCTCGACGAGTGCACTCGCCCAGAACAAGCCGTTCCCCCACTCCGGAGGATACGCGGGCGGCTTCACGCCCACGGGCGGTGCCACGACCGAAGCGAAGAGCTCCTACGACTTCTGGAAGGGCAAGTACCTCAAGTCCGACTGCGGCGGTGGGAACGTCCGCGTCGACAACAGCGACGGAGCGACGTTCTCCGAAGGCATGGGCTACGGCATGGTCCTCACTGCGTACTACGGGGACAAGGCCGAGTTCGACGGGCTCTGGCAGTTCACGAAGAAGAACTTCAACCAGAACGGCCTCATGGGCTGGCACGTGACCTGCTCTGGCCCGACGAGCGGTGACGGCGGAGGTGCGTCCGCGACCGACGGAGACACCGACATCGGCTTCGCGCTCGTCGTCGCCGTGGACCAGTGGGGAGACTCCTACAAGCAGCCCGCTCTCGACTACCTGGCCGCTCTGAAGGCCAAGGACTACGTGACGTGCCAGCCGACCGGTCGCGTGATGGCGACGAACGGCGACTGGGATCAGGGCTGCGTGTCGGAAAACACCTCGTACTTCATGCCGGCGTACTACCGGGTGTTCGCGAAGTTCACGGGAGACTCGTTCTGGTCCAAGGCGGCCGACGACGCGATCGCGATCTGGCAGGCGAACGCGAACGGGAGCTCGGGCCTGGTCGCGAACGAGGTGAACCAGAGCGGCGGCCTCGGACCTCAGCCGAAGGACTACGTCGACTACAACGGGTGCCGCGTGCCGTGGCGAGCGGCGCTCGACTACCTCTGGTACGGGACGCCGTCCGCGAAGCAGTTCTCGGACAAGATCGCGACCTGGGCGAGCGGCGTCGGCATCCAGAACATCGTCGACGGGTACAACACCGACGGCACGCCGTCGGGCTCCGGTCACTACACCGGGATGAATCCGTGGGTCGGCGGTTTCGCGAGCGGCGCGATGACGCTCGATCAGAAGACCGTCGACGCCTTCTTCGGTTACTTCAAGTCGATCGACAACGACAACGGCGTCTACTACGGCGCGTCGCTCCGCGCGCTCTACCTCCTCATGCTGAGCGGCAACCAGTGGGAGCCGCTCTCGGACGGCGCTCCGCCGGCCAGCGGCACCGGCGGCACGACGTCCAGCACCGGCGGCACCACCGGTTCGACCGGTGCCACGACGGGCTCGACCGGGGGCAGGACGGGTTCGACGGGCGGCTCGCCGTCGGGAGCGAGCGGTAAGCCGGGCCAGAACGGCGGAGCCGGGAGCGCGACCGGAGGCGGAGCGACGGCCGGCGGCTCGGGCGGGGCGACGGCCGGCGGCCCCGGAACGTCGAGCGCCGACGGCGGGTCGCTCGCGCTCGAAGGCGCGAAGTCGTCGGGAGCGTGCGGGTGCCTGCTCGCCGGTTCGTCGCACGGCACGCCGCACTCGATGCTCGCCGCCGGCGTGCCGGTGCTCGCGTTCTTCGGCCGGCGGCGCCGGAAGCTGGTACCTCGATTCCATTGAATCGAGGGGTAGAGGAAGAGAGGGCGAGGGTTGCCTCCCACCGCCACCTGACCATTTCGTCACGTCTTTCCGGTCGAATCCGCCGGATGAGGGCCTTCCGGCGTCGCGCCCGAAAGACGTGGCGACGAGCGTCAGCTCGTATCGGGCGCGATGCTTCCGGCAGAGTGACGCTTTCTCGGAAGCACACACCCCGAGACGACGCTTCACGGCGCCCGGCGCTACCGAGGGTGTGCTCCGGAACTCCTTCGACGGGTCACGCGGCACCGCCCCGTGGCCGGGCGGAACCCCCGACCGCCCCAAGCGTCGGACTCGGGAGAGTCCTGCGCACGCGCGGACTCTCGCCCGCTCTCAGTCTCCGCGGGACTCGAGCTCGCCCTTGAACCCCTGGAGCGTCTTCTTGGCATCGCCGAGGACGACCA
>DASZXK010000135.1:0-13725 GCA_035545855.1 Polyangiaceae bacterium | reverse complement strand
CCGCTGTCGGACGGGTTCGGCTCGCAGATGGGCTGGTCGTTCAGCGGATAGGTGCAGTCGCAGATCGCGCCGGGGAGCGAGCAGTCCCGAGCGGCGGGCAGCTCGAATACCGTCGCGTACTGGAGGTCGTCCGCAGCGCCGCCGGCATTGTCGATCGAGTACTCGTGCCCGTTGATCGCGTCCGAGCCGTTCGGTGCCGTCGGCGGCGCGAGCGTGATGCCGGTCAGTGGATCCGTACCCGAGCGAGGCGCCGCGCTCGGGATCATGTGCGGATCCTTCGGAGGAACGAAGGACGCCGGATCGCCGAGAATGCCGTCCCACGTCGTGATCCCGCCGGTTCGGGTCGCGGCGAGCTCCACGTGGTTCTTCAGCCCCTTCGCCGCGTCCGTCGGATCCCGCGCGATGTCCTGCCAGGGGACTCCCACCCAGCTCGCGAAGTAGACCATGTCCGGATCGCGCGCGTTCGCGCCCGCGCCGGTGCTCGAAAAAACGGGGTTCGCCACGGGACCGCCCGCTCGGTTCAGGACCGTGGACTGGGTGAGACCCGCCGTGTACCGATCGATCGGATACAGGAAATCGATCCCGAATCGACGCTTCTGGTCGAAGCAGCGAAGCGAAAAAGGATCTTCCGTCGCGCTGAGCGGTGTCGTGCAGCTCGGGTCGGCGGGACACGCTCCGGGCGACTGCCCGCACGAGCGACAGCACGGGTCGGCCGGGTTCGCGGCGCACTCCGCTCGGGGGCGGGGGAGGTGGAGCTCGCGGAGGGGGTCCCCCGGCGTCCGCTGCTGAGCGGCGAAGTAGAACTGCCCGGACTCCTTGATGGAGCAATCGTCCTCGTCCGTGAGCAGGATCACCAGGAGGAGTGAACCCGGACGAAGGAACGCGGCGCGCTCGGCGAGGAGGGTGGAGTCCGTGCCCGTCGGAACCGCCTTGCCGGTCCCGTCCACCACGATCGACTCGTACGGCTCCGGATCGACGAGAAACCGGTACCAGGACTCGAGGGACGACTCGAAACCACAGCCGAACTGCCCGACGCCGTTCACCAGGTCCGTGAGCGACTGCTGGAGCGCCGTCATCGACGCCTCGCCGGGCGGCGAGAGCTTCGCCTCGGGATCCCACGCGAGGAAGCCGAGACTCTGGTACGTGGAAACGACATCGTCGGCGCAGGGGCTCCGGCGAGTGAGCAGGTGACCGCGGTCGTCGTTGCTCTCGTTGGGGACCCCACCGGGACAGCTGTAGGTCTCCGACGCGGGGCACGAGTCCGATCCGTGCCCTCCGATGCTCGTGCTGATGACGCCGAGGTGCAGGTCCGAGATCGGTGGGTATTCGCGGGTGGACGCTCCGGAGCAGGCCTCACCGGGGCCTGCGGGCTGCGTCCCGGCCGGTGCACCCGTCGCGTCCACACAGAGCGGGTTCACCAGGCGCCCCACGAGCTCCGCGGCGCCCGTCGCGAGCACCGCCTGCGCGTCTCCCATGCTGCGGGAGTTGTCGACGACGAAGAGGACGTCCATCTGGTCGATGTGGCGAGGAGGGGTGCCGCCCTCGGAGGCGTCGGCAGTTCCTGCTTCTCCGGGCCCGCCGTCGCGTGGTCCGCCGTCGCGTGATCCGCCGTCCCCGGGCGATGCGTCCGAGGCGGAGTCGGCGCCGGACTCGGCGCTCCGGGCGTCCAGGTCCGCGCCCGAATCGTGGCCGGCGTCGGATCGCGACGCGGTCCCGCCGCCAGAGCTCTCGCACCCGGCGGCGAGCGACGGAAGCAGGAGAAGGGTAGCGAGCGTGGGCCCATTCCGGAGAGCGGCGGTTCGCATGTGACGAGCCCGGCCGCATCCACGTTCCGTGCCGCTGCGTTTCGGCGTGATTTGCCGACGCCCTTGCGCAACGGGCGCGGCGTTCGACGGCTCGACGCGACGAATGCATCCGGCGTGCAGAAAGAGCGCCCGGAAGACGGCGATCGCGGCTCGCGCCGCGCGGTCTCGATGGCCCGTGCCTTGCTCGGCCGGTCGTCATGGCCATTTCGCCGAGCCTCAGGCACGTTCCGGCGGCTTCCGCCGCGCGAGGAACCACGGAGGCCGCGCTCCTCGCGTGTGGCGTCGCGTCCGCGCTTCTCTACGCCGGCATGCTCGTCGGGGTTCCCCGGTACTGGCCCGGCTACAGCTCCGCCACCCGCACCGTGAGCGAGCTCTCCGCGATCGGCGCACCGACGCGGACTCTCTGGGTATCGCTCGCGACCGCGTGGACGCTCCTGTACGTCGCGTTCGGGTGGGGGGTCTGGACCGCGTCGAACGGAACACGCGCGCTCCGGGTGACCGCCGTCGCCATCATCGTCTCCGGTGTCGTGGGCGTGTTCTGGCCGCCGATGCACCAGCGCGAGATCCTGGCCGACGGGGGCAAGACGCTCACCGACACGCTGCACCTCGTGTGGACGGTGGAAAACGGCGTGCTCACGCTTCTCGCCATGGGCTTCGCCGCCGAAGCGCTCGGGGGAAGCTTTCGACTCTACTCCGTCGTGACGATGGCCGTCCTCGTGGCGGCGGGGGCCGCGACCGGCCACGACGCGCCGTTCGTCGACCGGAATCTGCCCACGCCGTGGATCGGCGTCTGGGAGCGCATCAACCTCGGCGCCTGGCTGCTCTGGGTGGTCGTGCTTTCGATGAGGCTGCTCGTCGGCGCTCGGAACCGGGAGACCGGCTGAAGGCCCGGCGCCGGCCTCGACCTCGATTTCCGCTCCCGCCTTGACCGCGGGCCCCGTCCGGCTAGATACTTCGTACGCTAAAGGTTCTCCTGCGAAGTATTTCGCCGCATGGCCAGCAAGAAGAACGGCAGCCCCAACCTGGACGCGACGCTCGAGGCGTTCGTCTACCTCTACGCCGAGTCCCGCCGCGTGACGCGCGCCGTCGCGGAGCAGTACGGGCTCACGGGCTCGCAGCTCCTCGTCCTGAAGATGCTCGAGCCCGTCTCGGAGCTCTCGCTCTCGGCCCTCTCGGAGGGTATCCGCGCGAAGAACAGCACGGTGACGGGGATCATCGATCGCATGGAGCGAGACGGCGTCGTCGTGCGGAAGCGCTCGGACGAGGACCGCCGCGTCGTGAACCTCACCCTGACGGCGAAGGGGAAGAAGCTCGCGGCCGCGGTGAAGGTCGACCCGATGCACCTCTTTCGCGCGCTCCTGGAAGATCTGCCGGAGTCCGACGCGGCCGAGCTCGAGCGCATCATGACGCACCTCGCGAGACGGGTGCGGGACTTCATCGACGAGAGCGAAGCAGGCGGGGCGAAGGACCTCGGGAGCGACCCGCGGCTCGCGCGACTGTTTGCGACGGAGAGAGGAAGAACGCCATGACGGACCCGAAGACCGAAAAGAGAGATCCGGACCTCTGCGTCATCACGTGCGCCGTGACGGGCGTGCTCGCGAACCGGAACCAGAGCCCGGGCATTCCGTACACGCCGGCCGAGATCGGCGAGGAGTGCCGGCGCGCCTACGAGGCGGGCGCGGCCGTCGTGCACATCCATGCGCGAAACGACGACGGGACGCCGACATTTTCCCCCCAGACGTTCAAGAAGATCAAGGAGGAGGTCCGGAAGCGGAGCCCCATTCTCCTGAACTTCTCGACGGGGACCATCTCGAACGACGTCTCCGAGCAGTGCCAGTACATCCGCGAGGTGAAGCCGCAGATCGCCGCGCTGAACAGCGGGACGATGAACTACGCGAAGTACAGCGCGAAGAAGAAGGGCATGGTCTTCGACATGGTGTTTTCGAACACCTACGAGAAGATGATCCAGATGCTCCAGGCGATGAACGAGTCCAACGTGAACCCGGAGCTCGAATGTTTCGACTCGGGCCACACGCACGGCCTCTGGCCGCTCATCGACATGGGCGTGTTGAAGCCGCCGTTCCAGTACTCGTTCATCATGAACGTCCTCGGCGGCATCCCGCCCACGGTGGAGTCGCTCCAGCTCCAGGCGAAGATCCGCGTGCCGGACACGGAATGGGAGGTCATCGGCATCTCCCACTGCCACTGGCGGATGCTCGCGACGGCGCTGGTCCTCGGCGGCAACATCCGGACGGGGCTCGAAGACCATCTCTATCTCCCGAGCGGGGAGATGGCGAAGTCGAACGGGGAGATGGTGGAGGTCGCCGCCCGGCTCTGCCGGGACACCGGCAGGAAGCCCGCCACCGTCGAGCAGGCCCGGAAGATCCTCGGGCTCCGGAACGACACGTGATCGAGCGACCGTACCAGGCCATCCTCGTCTCCGCGGCGGACGGCGTCGCGACGCTGACCCTGAACCGCCCCGAGCGCCGCAACGCCATCGGGCCGACGATGATGAACGAGCTCCTCTACGCGCTCGAGGACGCGACGGCGGACGAGAGCGTCCGGAGCATCGTGCTCACCGGCGCGGGGAAGACGTTCTGCGCGGGCGGGGACTTCGCCGAGATGGCGGGCGGGGGAGGGCAGTCCGCGCTGCCGCCGAAAGGGGGCTTCGAGGATCTCCTCCTCGCGATCGTCCACGCGACGAAACCGATCATCGCTCGCGTGAACGGCCACGCCATGGGCGGCGGGCTCGGGCTCGTCGCCGCCTGCACGTTCGCCGTCGCGTCCAGGGACGCGAAGCTCGGGACGCCGGAGGTCGAGGTCGGGCTCTTCCCGTTCATGATCTACGCCGTCCTCGAGCGCGTGATGCCGCGGCGGCGGCTCGTGGAGATGATGCTCTTCGGGGAGAAGCTCACGGCGGACGAAGCGGTCGGGCTCGGGCTCCTCAGCATCGCGGTGCCCGCGGAGGATCTGGACGGCGTCGTCGCCGGGTACGCGAAGCAGATCGCGTCGAAGAGCCCTTCCACGCTGCGCCTCGGGCTCGAGGCGCTCCGCGACGTGGACGAGCTCCGGATGCGGGAGAAGCTCCCGATCCTCGCCGAGCGGCTCGCCCGCTGCCTCGGCACGGAGGACGCCCGCGAGGGCTTGATGGCGTTCCTGGAGAAGCGACAACCCAAATGGACGGGGCGCTGAGGTGAAGCACCGATGAACATGGAAGAGCTCGTGAAGGACCTCGAGGCGAAGCGCGCCCGGATCCGCCAGATGGGCGGACCCGAGAAGGTGGAGAAGCAGCACGGCCGGGGAAAGCTCACGGCCCGGGAGCGCTTCCAGGCCTTCTTCGACGACGGCGTGTTCTTCGAGGTCGGCATGCACGGCCGCCCGATGGGGCTCATGGGGGGCGGGGAAGACGTCCCCGCCGACGCGGTCGTCTGTGGATTCGGCAAGGTGGATGGTCGCATGGTGTGCGCCGCCGCCTACGATTTCACCGTGAAGGGCGGCAGCATCGGTCAGGTCGGCGAAGAAAAGGTGACGCGACTCCGCCAGATGTCGCTGCGGGGGCGCTGGCCCATCGTGTGGTTCATCGACTCGGGCGGGGCGCGCATCGACCCCGGCAGCGGCCACCCCGACATGATTTCGCTCTTCGCCGGCAGCGGGCACCTCTTCCGGGAGCAGGTCCACATGAGCGGCGTCGTGCCTCAGGTCGCCGCGATGGTCGGGCCCGGCGCGGCGGGTACGGCGTACATCCCCGGTCTCGCGGACTTCGTGCCCATGGTGAAGGACGTCGGATCGCTCGCCCTCGGCGGCCCTCCGCTCGTGAAGGCCGTGACCGGGCAGGACGTCACGGAGCAGGAGCTCGGCGGCTCGAAGGTGCACACGACGACGAGCGGCGTGGGGGACGTGGAGGTGGAGAACGACGCGGCGTGCATCGCGCTCGTGAAGCAGTACCTCTCGTTCATGCCCTCGCATTGCGAGGAGGAGCCTCCCGTCCGCCCCGTGACGGACCCGGTGGATCGCCGCGAGGAGTCGCTCCTCTCGCTCCTCCCCGAGAACCCGAGGCAACCGTACGACATGTACGCGCTCATCCGGGCCATCGTGGACCACGGGGAAATCCTGGACGTGAAGCCCAGGTTCGGGCGCTCGCTCATCACCTGCCTCGCGCGCGTCGGCGGGCGGCCGGTCGGCATCGTCGCGAACCAGCCGAAGTACCTGGGCGGCATCCTGGAGAACGACTCGGCCGACAAGGGCGCCCGGTTCATCCAGATCTGCGATGCGTTCAACGTCCCGCTCGTGTTCCTCCAGGACGTCCCCGGGTTCATGGTCGGCTCCAAGGTGGAGCACGCCGGGATCATCCGTCATGGCGCGAAGATGCTTCACGTCATGAGCGCGGCCACGGTACCGAAAATCACCGTCGTCGTGAGAAAAGGGTACGGCGCCGGGTACTACGTCATGTGCGGGAGGGCCTACGAGCCCGACTTGCTGGTCGCGTGGCCCACGGCCGAGATCAGCGTCATGGGGGCGGAGGGCATGGTCGGCATCGCGGGAAAGAAGCTCTTCGGCGGCGCTCCGCCCGATCCCGAGGTGAAGAAGTCCATCGTCGAATCCATCCAGAAGCACATCGACGTCTACAAAGTGGGTGGCTGGGGACTCGTCGACGACATCATCGATCCGCGCGACACGCGTCGCGCCATCGCGTGGGGGCTCGAGGTCTCGCGCCACAAGCAGCTCGAGCGCCCGTTCCGGAAGCGCGGCGTCATTCCCGTCTGAAAATGGCCGCGCAGGGCGCGACGGCGCGCGCGCGCTCGTATATCATCCGTCATCGAGGATGGACGCATCCCAGGGCGGTGATTCGAGAGGCGACCTCGCCGAGCGCGTCGCGGCGCTCGAGGCCATGCTCGCGGAGCGCCTGGACATGGTGCAGACGCTCCGCGAATCGGAGGAGCGTCTCCGCACGCTCCTCGAGAACGCGCCGGACAGCATCACCGTCATCGACGAGCGGGGCACGCTCCTCTACCTGAACCGCACGGTAGCGTCGCGACGGCTGGAGGACGTCGTCGGGACGAACGTCGTCGAATACATGGGCCCGGGCCACGGGGAGCAGTTCCTGGAAAAGGTGCGCGCCGTCATCGCGACGGGAGTGCCGGAGCTCGTGGAGGTCGAGACGCGCACGGAGCACCGCTGGTACGCGACGCGGCTCGTCCCCCTGCGGCGGTCGGGGCGCGTCGTGGCCGTCATGGGGATCGGCGCGGACGTCACGGAGCAGCGCCGAGCCGAAGCCGCGCTCCGGAGGAGCGAGGAGATGCTCCGCCTCGCCGTGCAATCCGCCCGGATGGGGCTCTGGGCGTGGGACGTCGAGGCCGATTCCTTCACGCTGGATCCCGTCTCGGGGCGGATGCTCGGCTACGAGGGCGAGGTCATCGGCGCGACGCTCACGGAGATCATCGCGCGCGTGGCGCCGTCGGATCGGGCGCGGGCCGCCATCGCAGCGAGGCAGTTCGCGGAAAAGGGAGAGATCTCCGATTTCGAGTTCCGGGTGACCTTGCCCGACGGCGCCGAGCGCTTCCTCGTCGCGTCCGGACGGCGCGCGGACGGATCCGCTCTGCTCATCGGCGGCGCGTTCGACGTGACGGAGCGGCGACGACTCGAAGAGCAGCTCCGGCAGGCGCAGAAGATGGAAGCCGTCGGGCAGCTGACGGCCGGCATCGCGCACAACTTCAACAACCTCCTCACGGCGATCATCCCGAGCGTCCAGCTCGCGCGGCGCTCCCTCCCGGGCGCGGCGGGGGAGCGCCTCCAGGACGCGGAATACGCCGCCTCGCGGGCGGCCGAGCTCGTCAAGCAGCTCATGCTCTTCGCGCGGCACCGGCGGCGCCCCGAGAAGGCGCGCGTGGACGTCCGGACGCTCGTGGCGCGGACGGTCGGGATCTGCCGGGCGACGTTCGACTCCAGCATCGAGCTCTCGATCACCGAAGCGCCCGACGTGCCGCCGGTGTTCGCGGAGGCGGGGGAGATCGAACAGGTGCTCCTCAACGTGTACCTGAACGCGAGGGACGCCTTCGAGGACGCGAAGAGCGAGCAGCGTCTCATCGCGACGCACGTGGACGTCGTTCGCATCCCGACGCCGCACGTCCGGGTGCGCGTCGCGGACACGGGTCCCGGCATGCCCGAGTCCGTCCGTTCCCGCGTCTTCGAGCCGTTCTTCACCACGAAGGAGGTCGGGCGCGGCACCGGCCTCGGTCTCGCGACGGCGTACGCCATCGCGGCGGACCACGAGGGCAAGCTCACGTGCGACAGCATCCCGGGCGAGGGAAGCGTGTTCACTCTGTTCCTGCCGGTACCGGACGCGTCGACCGTGCCGTCGGCCGAACGGCGGGGTCGAGCCAAGGAAACGATCCTGGTGCTCGACGACGAGCGGATGGTGCGAAGGGCCGTGCGCAGCATCCTCGAACCCGCGGGCTACGAGGTGCTCGAAGCGGTCGACGGCGCGGAAGGGTTCGAGCTCTTCCAGCGAAACCGTGGCCGCGTGGATCTGGTCCTGCTCGATCTCTCGATGCCCGGCATCCCCGCGGAAGCGGTGTTGACTTCGATACTTCGCGAGCGCCCGTCGACCCGCGTCGTCCTCTTCACGGGGCAGCGCCCGGAAAAGGTACCGATCGGTGTGGCTGCCGTGCTGCAGAAACCCGTGCGCGTGGAGGAGCTGCTCCGCGTGGTTCGCGAAGTGTGCGATCGCAACGGCGCGCCCCCAACTGGTCTTACCTGACGCATCGCAGCGGCGAACGGGTGCGGAGCCGCGCGTCGAAAGCGGCCTTTCTCATGACATGGCCGGCGGCCGGGAGTAAAGGCACTCTACCCGGTGCTCCTCGGAGCCTCCGGAGAGGGTATCCAGCACCACCGTCATGGGAATGTCCGCGCGCGTTTCGAGAATCGCCGTCGTCAATCGAGGAGAGGCCGCCAGCCGCTGTTTTCGCGCCATCCGAGAGCTCACCATCGAGGAAGGGTCGGGCCTCGTCGGGATCGCGCTCTACACGGATCCGGATCGCCTCGCGCCGTTCGTCCGTGAGGCGGACGAAGCGCTCGCGCTCGGGCCCGCGTTCCAGCAGAACGCCGCCGGCGAGACGAAGAGCGTCTACCTGGACTACGACCGGATCGTCGCCGCGCTCCGTCAGGTGAAGGCGGACGCGGTGTGGCCCGGGTGGGGCTTCGTCGCCGAGCACCCCGAGTTCGCGGACCGCCTGAAGGCCGAGGGCATCACGTTCCTCGGTCCGAGCGGGGACACGATGCGTCGCCTCGGCGACAAGATCATGTCCAAGGTGATCGCCGAGGCCGCGGGCGTGCCCGTGTCGCCCTGGAGCGGCGGCGCCGTCACGCGAGACAGCGTGGAGGAGTGGGCCCGCAAGATCGGCTTCCCCGTCGTCCTCAAGGCGACCGCCGGCGGCGGCGGTCGCGGCATCCGCGTCGTGGATCGGCCGGAGGATCTCCTCCCGGCGTTCGACAGCGCGTCGACGGAGGCGAAGAACGCCTTCGGCGACGGCACGCTCTTCGTCGAGGCCAAGGTCACGAACGCGCGGCACGTGGAAGTGCAGATGGCGGCCGACCAGCACGGTGGGATCCTCGCCGTCGGGCTCCGGGACTGCTCCGCCCAGCGAAAGCACCAGAAGGTCGTGGAGGAGGCGCCGCCCCCCGGGCTCTCCGCCGCGCTGATGACGCGGATGAAGGAGGCCTCCATCTCGCTCCTCCGTCAGGTCGGCTACGTCGGCGTCGCGACCTGCGAATACCTCGTCCATCGCGACGAGACGTTCTTCTTCCTCGAAGTGAACCCGCGCCTCCAGGTCGAGCACGGCGTGACGGAGCTCCTCACGGGGTTCGACCTCGTGAAGACGCAGATCCGCATCGCGCGCGGCGAGCGCCTCCCCGCGGAGGTGCCGGAGGAGCGCGGCGCCGCGATCGAGGTGCGGCTCTGCGCCGAAGATCCGGCGGCTGGCTTCGCGCCGAGCCCGGGCCACATCGCCCTCCTGGATCTCCCCGCCGGTCCCGGCATCCGCGTGGACTCCGGCATCGGCGCCGGCATGGCCGTCCCGAGCGAGTTCGACTCCATGGTGGCGAAGGTGCTCGCCCACGGGAACTCCCGCGAAGAGGCGCGCGCGCGTCTCGTCCGCGCCGCGCTCGACGCGCGCGTCGTCATCGAGGGCGGGATGACGAACAAGGGCTTCCTGCTGGACGTCCTCACGCACCCCGACTTCGTGCGCGGCGGGATCCACACGGGCTGGCTCGACTCCGCCGGCCTCGCGCGCCCCACTCCGCCGGTGATCGAGGCGCTCCTCGTCGCGGCGATCCACATCTACCAGGACGGCCGCGCCGCGCTCCGGCAGAACTTCTTCGCGGAGGCATCTCGCGGGCGGCCCATGAACGTCCCCGAATCGCAGGGGACTGACGTGGATCTCGTGTACGCGGGGCGGCCCTACCGTCTGCACGTGTTCGCCCTCGGCGGCTGGGCCTACCGCGTCCACGAGAGCGGCCGGGCGATGCAGTGCACGCTCCGGGAGGAAGGGGCGTTCTCGCGCCAGCTCATCACGAGAGACCGCACCGTGCAGGTGCTGGTGAGCTCGAGTGACGTGGAAATCCGGATCGAGGTGGACGGCCGTCTGCATCGCGTCGAGCGGGACGTGGGCGGTCGGGTCCGCGCGCCGGCGCCCTCGCTCCTGATCGAGCTCGCGGTGAAGCCGGGAGATCGCGTCGCGGCCGGGGATCGGCTCGGCCTCTTCGAGGCGATGAAATGCGAGACGGCCTTCCACGCGCCGCTCTCCGGCATCGTCCGCGAAGTGTCCGCCCGCCCCGGCGAACGACTGAACGCCGGAGACGTCATCGTCGTCATCGAGCCGAGCAGCGAGGCACCCGCCCCGGGCAGCGCGGCGACGATCGTGTCGCTCCGGGACGAGCCGCACCCGCTGGATGCGTTCCTCGACCGCTCGGGGCGCTCGAGCCTCGCCGTCGCCGACGCGCTCCCCGGCGCGGAGAAGGCCCAGGCCGTCGAGGCGCTCCGGATGCAGATCCGGCGCATCCTCCTCGGGTACGACGTGAGCGAGCCCCGCGCCGCGCACCTCGTCGCGACGCTGTCCTCGCCGGTCGACGGGCTCTCGGCGGAGTTCCAGACGGCGCTCGGAAGCCTCATCCCGGCCTGCCTCGAGATCGTCGCGGACATCGAGATCCTCTTCAGCCGCAATCCCTCCCAGAACGGCGGGGAGGAGCTCGGGCCGTCGAACGACGCGCGGATGTCCATGTATCTCCGCCGCATCGCCGCTCAGGGTGCCGGCATCGACCCGGGTTTCCTCGGGCTCCTCCGCCGAGCGCTCGGCCACTACAACATCCGCACGCTCGAACCGAGCGGTCGGCTCGAGCGGTCCATGCTCCGCCTCTACTCGACGCGGACGACCATGGGCCTCCGCACGCGCCTCGCGACCGCGCTCATGCACCTCGCGATGCGGCTCGGCGTGGACCACGTGGAGGCCACGACGGACCTCCGCGACGCTCTCGATCGCCTGTGGATGCTCCGCGGAACCGTGAAGCCCACGGTCTCGGACCTCGCGGCGCAGCTCCGCTTCGTCCTCTTCGACAAGAAGCGGAGCATCGATTCCATCCCGCCGTCCAAGCGCGTCGACCTCGAAGCGACGATGGTCCCGCCGCCCGCGGACGTGGATCTCGCGCCGTTCGCCGATCCCCTCGGGCTCACCCTCGATCAGGTGCGTCGCTTCGAGGTGTGGCGGCTCGCCCGTTTCGAGCTCGAGCGCATCGAGATCCCCGGCTTCGACGGCATCCTCGCGCTCTTCGGAAAGTCCAAGGAAGGGCGCGGCGACGACCGTCTCTTCGTCTTCGCCGAGGTCGTCGATCTCGGGAAGGGCGCGCCCTCGAAGCCGGACCTCTCGATGTTCGAGCAGCACTTCCACGCGGCCGTGGAAGCGATGCGCTCGATCCAGGGGCAGCGGGAGGACGCGCAACGGCTCCACTGGAACCGCCTCTACCTCTTCATTCGCCCCCCGGTCCTCCTCTCGGAGCGGCTCGTCGCGGGGACGCTCCGGCGGCTCTCGCCGGAGACCGGGCACATCGGGCTCGAGCGAGTCATCGTCCGCATCGCGCGGGTGGACGCGGCGGGCGGCCGGGCCCAGAAGATCGAGGTGCTCGCCGGGAACCCGACGGGGGGCCGCGTCGAGTGGTCCGTTCGCGAGCCGCACGATCGGCCGCTCGAGCCGGCAGGGCCGTACGAGCGTCGAGTCGCCCTCGCGCGGAGCCGCGGGCTCACCTACCCCTACGAGATCGTCCGCCTCTTCACCGCACCGGCGGAGAGCCGCGGGGCCGGCATCGGGCAGCCCACGGGGCGCGGCACCTTCGCCGAGTACGACCTCGTGGAGGGGCGCGCCGTCCCCGTTCACCGGGAGCCCGGGCGGAACACGGCCGCCGTCGTGTTCGGCGTCATCTCCACGCCGACTCGAAAGCACCCGGAGGGCATGCGACGCGTGCTCGTCCTCTCCGACCCGACGATGGACATGGGCGCTCTCTCCGCCGGGGAATGCGACCGCATCGTCGCCGCGATCGATCTCGCCGAGCGGGACGGCGTGCCCGTCGAGTGGGTCGCCGTGAGCTCCGGCGCCCGCATCGCGATGGACAGCGGCACGGAGAACCTGGACTCGACGGCGCGCGTCGTCCGGCGCCTCGTGACGTTCACGGATCGCGGCGGGGAGGTGAACCTCATCCTCCCCGGGGTCAACGTCGGCGCGCAGAGCTACTTCGACGCCCTCGCGACGATGGGGCTTTCCACGCGCGGCATCCTCGTGATGCTGCCGACCGCGTCCATGGTGCTCACCGGTCGCGCCGCGCTCCAGTTCTCCGGCGGCGTCGCCGCGGAAGACGAGGTCGGCATCGGCGGCTACGAGCGCATCATGGGCCCGAACGGGGAGGCGCAGTACCACGCGCGGGATCTCTCGGACGCCTACGGCATCCTCCTCGAGCACTACGCCGTCGCGTACCAGGCTCCGGGCGAGAGCGGTCCGCGACGCCTGGACACGAAGGATCCGCCGGATCGCGACGTCACGCTCACGCCGTACGAAGGGCCCGAGGCATTCAAGACGGTGGGGGACCTCTTCTCTCCCGTGGAGAACCCGGGACGAAAGCGGCCATTTTCCATGCGCTCCTTGATGAAGGCCGTCATCGACACGGACGCCGGCTTCCTCGAGCGCTGGCGCGACTGGGCCGACGCCGCGACGGCGATCGTCTGGGACACGCACGTCTGCGGACACCCGGCGACCGTCGTCGGCATCGAGAGCCACCAGACCGCGCGCATCGGCTACACGCCGACGGACGGCCCCTCGGCGTGGACGGCCGGCACCCTGTTTCCGCCGTCCTCCAAGAAGGTCGCGCGGGCGATCAACGCCGCGTCCGGCAACCGCCCCGTGGTGCTCCTCGCGAACCTGTCCGGCTTCGACGGCTCCCCGGAATCGATGCGCCGCGGAGTGCTCGAGATGGGCGCGGAGATCGCCCGCGCCGTCGTGCGCTTCCAGGGCAAGATCGCCTTCGTCGTGGTCACGCGCTACCACGGCGGCGCATACGTCGTGTTCTCCCACGAGCTGAACGATCAGATGAAGGTCGCGGCGCTCCACGGCTCGTACGCCTCCGTCATCGGCGGCGCGGCGGCCGCCGCCGTCGTGTTCGGCCGAGACGTCCGGAAGCGCGCCGCGGCGGACGAGCGCGTCAAGGCCGCGCGCGCGGAGCTCGAGGCCGCCCGGGACCCGGCGAGCCGCGCCGCGAAGCGCTCTCAGCTGAACCGCGCGCTGGAAGAGGTCACCCTGGAGAAGCAGGGCGTCGTGGCCGCCGAGTTCGACGCGGTGCACAGCGTCGAGCGCGCGCGGGAGGTCGGCTCTCTCCACGTGATCCT
>DASZXK010000134.1:0-43648 GCA_035545855.1 Polyangiaceae bacterium | reverse complement strand
GTCGGCGCTCGCGCCGCCGATGGCCTGGGTGACGACGGTGACGTCCGCGACGATGGACGTCCGGTGCACGTGCTCGGCGCGGAGCCCGACGAGCACGTGGTCTCCGAGGGAGGCCGGACCGATGTTCCAGATCGGACGGCGAGACAGATCGCGCCGCCAGACGCCGGTGAACGCGCCGGTGTCGTCCGTCGCGGAATATCCGCCGCGGATCGAGACGCCGTCCGGCACGACGAGGGTGCTCGTGTATACGGGGCTTCCCGCGATGACGACCGTGGTCGCCCCGCGGCCCGGGCGCGACGCGGCCGTGAGCGCTGCCGCGAGGTCCACGAAGGGCGCCGTGCGGCTGCCGCTCGGAGACGGCCCCGTGTACGTCGGATCCACGAACACGAACGTCGCGTCCGGCGACGTCGAGTCGCAGTTCACCTCGGCACCCGCGAGCCCGAGGACCTCGATGTCCCCGCACGCCGGCGCGGAAGGATCCGCGCAGCTCGGCTTGCCGAGGTCGCACGTGCCACACGTGGCCGGCGCGAGGGGCGAATAGACGCACTTCCCGTCGAGGGAGCAGGTCGTCGCTTGCCGGCATTCGTTGGACGGACAGTCCGTCGCGAGAGTCGCGAGGTGACACTCGGGCGGCGGCCCGGCGTCCGTCGACGCATCCGCCGCCTCGCCGCCCGCGCCGGAAGCTCCGGCACTCCCGCCGCTTCCTCCGCTCGAACCGCCCGAACCGCCGCCGCCGTCCACCGCGACGTCCTCGCAGACGCCGTCGACGCAGTCCTGACTCGCGAGGCACGCGGAGGAGTCCCGACATCCGGCGCGGCACGCGCCTCCGGCGCAGACCTGACCCGAGCCGCAATCCGCGTCTCTTGCGCAGGTCGACTCGTCCTCGAACTGGCAGACGCCGGCGCCGTTCGACGTGACGCACGTGAGGCCCCCGGAACAATCCCGGGTGCTCGTGCATTGCTGGTGACACCGCTGGAAGGCGCAGACGAGCGGAGCCGCGCAATCCGTGTTGATGGTGCAGCCGCTCGCGAGTCCCCGGGTCGCGTGTTCGTCCGAGGAGCACCCCGCGAAGCCGGCCACGGTCACGAGCCCGAGTCCGAGGCCCAGGAAGCGGAAGATTCCCATCGTGGGCGACGATGCCAAAGGCGCTCCGCCGTGCCAAGCGAAGCGGCCGCGCGGCACCGAACGGGCGCCCGGGGCCGCCGCGGGACCGATATTTCCCCTTGCGCTATTGTTAACCTGGGTTAAGAATTGGGTCGTGTCCTCCGCCAATGCTCGCAAGGACCCTCGCTCGCCGGCGCCCACGGTGGAGGAGGCGCACGCGGCCATCGCGGTCCTCGCGCGGCTCTCGGAGCTGTATCAGGAGCGTCGCGCCCAGCTCGCGGAGAGCGTCGGGCTCTCGGACCAGCAGTGGGGCGTGCTGGAAGAGATCGCGACGGAGCACTTCATGCCGAGCCTCTTCGCCCGGCGGCGGGAGAGCTCGGCGGCCGCGGTCTCCAAGATCTTGCGACAGCTCTCGGAGAAGGGGCTCGTCGTCGCCGCCATCGCGAAGGGGGACGGCCGCCAGCGCACCTATTCGCTGACGGCCAAGGGAAGGAAGGTGATGGCGGAGCTCCGCAAGGGCCGGCAAGACGCCGTCGCGGAGGTGTGGCTCGCGCTTCCCGCTCCCGGCCTCGAGAGTTTCACGGAGCTCGGCAAGGAGCTCATCGCGCGGCTCGAACGGTACGCCGCGACGCAGGATCCGGAAAGGTGAAGGCCATGGGAAAGACGCTCTACCAGAAGGTGTTCGAGAGACACGCGGTGACGAAGCTGCCGAGCGGGCAGTACCAGCTCCTCATGGGCCTCCATCTCATCCACGAGGTGACGTCCCCGCAGGCGTTCAGCATGCTCGCGCAGCGGGGGCTGTCCGTCCTGATGCCGGAACGGACGTTCGCGACGGTCGACCACATCATCCCGACGAAGAGCCAGCTCCGCCCGTTCTCGGATTCGCTCGCCGAAGAAATGATGACGGTGCTCGAAGCGAACGTGAAGAAGCACGGCATCCGCTTCTTCTCCACGGACGAGGGCGAGCAGGGCATCGTCCACGTCATCGGGCCGGAGCAAGGGCTCACCCAGCCGGGCATGACGATCTGCTGCGGGGATTCGCACACCTCGACGCACGGCGCGTTCGGGGCGATCGCCTTCGGCATCGGGACGAGCCAGGTGCGGGACGTGCTCGCGACGCAGACGCTCGCGATGGACGAGCTCAAGGTGCGCCGCATCCAGGTGGACGGGAAGCTCCGTCCGGGCGTCTACGCGAAGGACGTGACGCTCCACGTGATCGGCAAGCTCGGCGTGAACGGCGGCGTCGGCTACGCCTACGAGTACGCGGGCGAAGTGATCGATCGCATGACGATGGACGAGCGCATGACCGTCTGCAACATGAGCATCGAGGGCGGCGCGCGCTCGGGCTACGTGAACCCGGACGAGACGACGTACGCGTACCTGAAGGGCCGCACGTTCTCGCCGAAGGGCGCCGCGTGGGAGCGGGCCGTTGCGGACTGGAACACGATGAAGAGCGACCCCGACGCGAAGTACGACGACGTCGTGAAGATCCGCGGGGAGGACATCGAGCCCGTCGTCACGTGGGGCATCACGCCGGGACAGTCCATCGGCGTGAACGGCACGATCCCGAAGGCCTCCGAGTTCCCCGAGAACGAGCGCGGCACGGTCGAGGAAGCGTACGCTTACATGTCCCTCGAGCCCGGCCAGAAGATCCGCGGGACGAAGGTGGACGTCGCGTTCATCGGTTCCTGCACGAACGGTCGCCTGTCGGATTTCGAGGAAGTCGTGCGGCTCATCCAGGGGAAGAACCTGCGCGTGAAGCCCCACGTCCGCGCGCTCGTCGTCCCGGGCTCCATGAAGGTCCGCGAAGCGATGATCGCCAAGGGCTACGACAAGATCTTCACGGAGGCGGGCTTCGAGTTCCGGGAAGCGGGATGCTCGATGTGCCTGGCCATGAATCCGGACAAGCTCCAGGGACGTGAAGTGTGCGCGTCGTCCTCGAACCGGAACTTCAAGGGCCGCCAAGGGTCGCCGAGCGGGCGCACGTTGCTCATGAGCCCGGCGATGGTCGCCGCGGCTGCGATCGCCGGCGAGGTGGCGGACGCGCGCGAAGTGTTCGGGATCGCGTGAAGGGAAGAGAGAACGAGATGTCCAGCTCCAAGATCGCGAAAGTCACCGGAACCGCCGTGCCCGTGCGCGGCAACGACATCGACACGGATCGCATCATCCCGGCGCGCTTCCTGAAGACGGTGGTCTTCGACGGCCTGGGCGAGCACGCCTTCGAGGACGATCGGAAAGGGCTTCAGGCGTCCGGGAAGCAGCACCCGTTCGACGACCCGCGCTTCATCGGCGCGCGCGTGCTCCTCGCCAACCAGAACTTCGGCTGCGGGTCTTCGCGGGAGCACGCGCCTCAGGCGCTCGTCCGCTGGGGCAAGGGCATCGCGGCCATCGTGGGAGAATCCTTCGCGGAGATCTTCCACGGGAACTGCGTCGCGCTCGGCGTGCCCTGCGTCCTGGTGGACGGAAAGACGATCGAGTCCCTCATGACGGCCGTGGAGAAAGATCCGAAGACGGAGGTCACGGTCGACCTCGAGGCGAAGACCATCACCGCCGGATCGCTGAAGGTCCCCTTCAACATGGCCGAAGGCCCGCGGAAGCAGTTCCTCGAAGGCCGCTGGGACTCGACCGCCGAACTCCTCGCGAACGCGGACGCCGTGCGCACCACGGCCGCGAAGATTCCGTATTTCTCGAACTACGCCTGATCGGCGTCCGCGCCGAGCTCGCCCGAAGGGCGGCGAGTCCGCCCCGCGATTGGTCCCGCCCCCGCTCGCCCGAAGGCCGGCGAGCCCGCCCCACGATTCGTCCCGCCCCCGCTCGCCCGAAGGGCGGCGGCGCGCCACGCCCACGATTGGTCCAGCCGATTCACGGCCCCGCGAGCACGGCGAGCGCGCGCCGCTAGGCGCGGCAGGGGGAGAGGTTCCCGAGGACCGCAGGGCGAAGCCCGAGGACCGCAGGGAAGCCTCGGGGGACCAGGTCCCCCACAAACAAAACAAAACAAAACAAAACTTCGTCACGCCGAAACCCGCGGCTTCTCTCTTTCCGCGTCGGCTGCGGCGAGCTGGCGGCGGGCGGCGTCGAAGAGACGGTGCGGCTGGATGGGCTTTTCGACGTGCACGTTCGGCACGCTCTCGAGGAAGCTCCGGGTCGCTGCCGTGAACGCGCCGCCCGTCATGAAGACGATGCGCGACGAAAGGGCCGGGCGGTGCTCGCGGAGCGCGGCATAGAAGCCGGGCCCGTCCATGCGCGGCATCATGACGTCGCAGAGGACGAGATCGAAGTCGCGTGCCAGGCACTCCCAGAGCGCGGCCTCGCCGTCGCCGGCGAACACGATCTCGTGCCCGCGGAGCATGCGCGCGAGCGATCGCGCGACCAGCGGTTCGTCGTCCACGACGAGGATGCGGGACGGCGGGAGCGGCGTGGCCCTCGGGTCGACGATGGAGATCCGGCCGCCCTCGACGGCGGGGAGCCGCACGCGGAAGACGGAGCCGTGCCCTTCCCTGGACTCCACGTCGATCGAGCCGCCGGCGGCGGACACGTACTGGTGACAGAGGTACAGCCCGAGACCGGTGCCGACGCCCGGAGCCTTCGTCGTGAAGAACGGGTCGAAGATCCGCTCGCGCGTCGCCTCCGGCATTCCGGTGCCGTTGTCCGTGACCTCGATGATGACCGACTCGTCGTCGTCCGAGACCCGGGTCTCGACGCGAACGAGATTCTGGTCGCTCGAACGCTCGGGGAACGCGTCGAGCGCGTTCGCGAGCAGGTTCACGACGACCTGCACGAGCCGCTGCGGGTGCACGATCGCGTACGGGATGCGGCCGAGCGCGGTCTCGACGCGCGTCTTGTAGCGGAGCTGGTTGTCCAGGATGCGGAGCGCGGACTCCACGCCCTCGTTCACGTCCGCGGGCGCCGCGAGAGCCTCGTCCTGGCGAGCCTGGGTCTTCAGGCTCCCGACGATGCTCCCGATTCGCCGCCCGCCCTCGCGGATCTCGCGGAGCGCCTGGACGAGGTCGTCTCCGCCGACTCCGTCGAGCGCCGGCCTCGGGAGCCGCTCGAGGGCGTCCACGACGTAGTCGACGTTCGCGATCACGTAAGACAGGGGGTTGTTGATCTCGTGCGCGACGCCGCTCGCGAGCGTGCCGAGCGAAGCGAGCCGCTCCGCCACGCGGAGGCGCGCCTCGGTCCGCCGTTCCTGCGTCACGTCGCGGACCAGCGCGAGGCATTCGTCGGGGCTCGTGCGGACCACCCGGACCTCGACCTCGCTGCTCTCGCCGTCGCGAGACGCCTCTCCCTGGACCTTCGCGACGCCTCCGGACTCCAGCGTCACCCGCACGGCGTCCGCGATGGACCCGGGCGAGGCGTGCACCAGGTCGTCGATGGGGCGGCCGATGTTCGCCCGCAGGTGCTGTCCGAACGAGTTCGCGTCGTCGTTCCGGACGTCGACGATGACGCCACCTCGCGCCAGCCGAACCAGCGTGTCCGGCACGGCGTCGAGGAGCGCGTGCGCGTGCGCCTCGCTGCGCCGGAGGCGGATCTCGGACGCTTCCCTTCCCTCGATGTCGGCCCGGAGCAGGTGCTCGCTCTCGACGAGGCGAGTCAGCGTGACGAGGTGGCTGCTGACGGACACGAATGCCATCGCGAGCACGACGCCGACCGAGACGAGGAAGATGCCCGGATCGAAGCGCGGGTGCTCGATGGTCACGGCAGCGCCGATCGCGAGCGCGGCGACGTACACCAGGTAGATCATGAGCTCGCGCTGCGTGCGAATCGTGTACGTCGCGGAGGCGATGAAGCCCGCGAGCGCCACCTCCGCGCCGATCACGAGCGACTGGTCCAGGTCGTTCGCCCAGACGAGCGCGAAGATGTGGGCCGTGACCGCGTAGACGACGAAGACGAGTCCCTTGGAGAGGTGCTTGCGGACCGCGGCGGAATGGAAGGACGCGATCGGGATCGCGGCCGTCACCACCGTCAGCGCGGCGCGGGGCAGGAGCGGGTCGACGTAGGGATGCGCCTGCCTCTGGTTCAGGACCCAGAACAGCGGATAGACGACGGCGCAGATCGCGCAGAGCAGGCGGGACGTACTGAGCACGCGCGCAGCGGATGGAACGGGGACCGAAGCAGACACGGGGTCGGGAGCAAAGAACGGCCGACGCGCGGGAGTGTTGACCCGAAAACGGCCATTTTCGCCGAAATCAGCGCGAAACTCGTCACTCCGCGGCGGCCGCCCGGACCCCCGCGGCCCGGCGGAGCTCGTTCGCCGTGAAGCTCGACCCGTCGTGGCTGTAGCCGGGCGGCGCGAAGACGTACCCGAGCTTCGCCCGGAGGGTGGGCGCCCGCCTGACGTCCCGGAAGAGCGCGGCCCACTCGTGGAACGCGACGCGGAACGGGTGGAAGGTGCGGATGTTCTCGGTGAGGCCGTAGACCACGCGCTCGCTCTCGGCCTCGAACGTGCCGAACAGGCGGTCCCAGACGATGAGCACGCCGGCATGGTTCCGATCCAGGTAGCGGAGGTTCGCGCCGTGGTGGACGCGATGGTGAGAGGGCGTGTTCAGCACCCACTCGAGCGGACCGAGGCGCCCCACGAGCTCCGTGTGGATCCAGTACTGGTAGAGGAGGCTCACGGCGATCTGCGTGTAGAGCATGTCCGGCCGGAAGCCGACGAGCGGGAGCCACCAGTAGAAGAGCGGCACGGTGAACGGCGTCGTCCAGGGCTGGCGAAGGGCCGTCGAGAGGTTGAAGCGCTCGCTCGAGTGGTGGTTCTCGTGCGCCGCCCAGAGGAAGCGGACCTCGTGGGACGCGCGATGCCACAGGTAGTACGTGAGATCTTCGGCGAAGAAGAGGAGCACCCACGCGAGCGGCCCCGTCCCGATCTCGAAGAGCCGGTGCTCGTAGAGGACGCCGTAGAAAGCGACCGCGCCGAACCGCACGCCGGCCGAGATGACGACGTTGCCGAGCCCCATCGAGAGGCTCGCGCGAGTGTCTCGGCTCTCGTAGCCGAGCTCGTCCCCGCTCCTCCGCCGGAGGAGCAGCCATTCCGCGATCATCGACACGATGAACCACGGAAACGAGAGGTAGATGAGGATGGACACGGGCGGCGCGCTCGAGCCGGACCGCGGAATCCTAGCCCGCCCGGGCGACGTTCGCCTCCCGGCGCACGCTCGGCTCTCGCGGGGTGGTGAGTGGAGGTAGGCTTCGCCTCGGCATGGTCGTGGCGACGTTCGACTCCGCGCTCTCGGCGACCGTCACGTCGCGGAGCCCGCTCGTGTACGAGGAGGGCCCGGACCCGGCGGAAGATCGGCCCGCCCACGTGCGCGCCGGGAGCGGCATCGCCTGGGTCGGAAGCCGGCTCGCCATCGTCTCGGACGATTCGCTCTTCGTCTCGCTGGTCTCTCCGGACGCCTCCCGGGTCACGGCGCTCGCGCTCCCACGGGGTCCGGGAGGCCTGCGCCTCTTCGACGACGGCCGTGGCAACAAGCAGGAGAAACTCGATCTCGAATCGTGCTGCGTGTTCGAGGACGACGGAGCGCCGTGCCTCCTCGCGTTCGGGTCGGGCTCGACGCGGGCGCGGGAGCGGATCGTGCGCGTGCGCTTTCCGCCGGAGGGCGCGCCCGAGGTTCGAGTGATCGACGCCCGCGCCTTCTACGAGGCGCTCCGCTCCAGGGCCGATTTCTCCGGAAGCGAGCTCAACGTCGAGGGCGTCGCGCTCTCGGGCGAGGATCTGCGGCTCTTTCAGCGGGGAAACGGGGAATCCCGCGGGGGAAGTCTCCCCGTGAACGCGACGGCGACCGTCTCGTTCCCGGAGCTCGCCGCGTTTCTCGCCGGCGAGGCGAACCCGCCCGCGCTCCGCGACGTGACGCCCTACGACCTCGGGACGCTCTCGGGAACGCGCCTCACGTTCACCGACGGCGCGACGGCACCGCGAGGCGGAGCGCTCTACCTCGCGTCCGCCGAAGCCTCCCCCGACACGTATCGTGACGGCCCCGTCGCCGGCTCCGTCGTGGGCGTCCTCGGAGAGGACGGCGTCGCCCGTCAGACGGTCCTTCGCGACGGAAGCGGCGCGCCGTTCCCGGAAAAGGCGGAGGGCCTCGTCCTCGTCCCGGGCGACCCGACGGCCGCCTTCGTCGTCGTCGACGCGGACGACCCCGGCCGACCTTCCCTCCTCTGCGAGGTGCGCCTCGCCGGACCGTGGTTCTGACGAGCCCTCAGCCCGCGCGGAGCAACGAGAGCGCCGCCCAGAGCAACCCGACGACGGCGAATGCGGCGCGACCGAGGCGGGCGAGGACCGCCGTGAGCAGGGCCGCGAGGAACGGGTTCTTCCGCAAGCGCGCGGGCGCGAGCATGTCTCCGCGAACTACGCCGGCGTCGTCCGGAGTGGGCCGCCGCACCGCCGCCTGAACCCGGCCGACGATCCGCGAGTACGGAAACGGCGGAAAGACGAGCGTGGGAGACAGGACGGCCGCGACGAGGGCCGTGACGACGTGGCCCCCCGCCCCGAGCACGGCGAGCGCCCCGCCGGCGGCCGCGCTCGACAGGAGCCGGAGGAGGACGCCCTCGACGACCGGCACGCCGCCGCGGTGGAACGCGAGCGCGACGAGCAGGAAGGAGAGCACGGGGACGACCGCGGGAAGCACGCTTCGCCTCGGCGGCGGTCGCTCGACGAGCGCCGCGCGATCGATGGGGGCGTCGAGGTACCGCACCATGCCGGCGACGTGAGCCGCGCCGACGATCGAGACGATGCGACGCCCCTCGGCGGTGCGCGTGGAATCCACGAGGTACTGATCGCGCTCCGTGATGAGCGGCACCTCGAGAGCCGGCATCTGTTCGGCGAACGTGCTCATCGCGTCCGAGATGGCTTCCCGGTTCTTCAGGCGCTCGACCTCGGCCTCGTCCACCTCCGCGGCGGCGAAGGGCAGGGCCGAGAGCGCGACCACGACCTTCAGGCGATCGAGGGCGCCGAGGCTTGCGTAGCAGCGACGGAGCGTCGTCTGGACGTCTCGATCCGCGAGGACGACCCGGGCGCCGATGCGCTTCGCCTCCTCGACTCCGGCGAGCATCTCCGCGCCCGGACGCACCCCGAGGCGGTCTCCGAGGCGCTTCTGGAAGGCCGCGAAGAGGAGGCTCGCGAGCATCTGACCGGCCCGGTCCTCGGAGAGCACGGTGGAGACGTCCAGGCTCCGGAAACGGCTCTCGTCGACGAGAGAGTCGTACCGGGCCTGATCGAGCTCGACGCACACCGCGTCGGGGCGAAGCTCCCGGACGAGCTCCCGGACGTGCTCCACGCTCTTCCGAGAGACGTGAGCCGTCCCGACGAGGAAGATCTCCCGACCGCGCCACTCGAGGCGCGTCACGTCCTCGCCGAGTGCCGTGGCGTCCGCCGCGTCCATGCGCGGGCACTGGTACCACGGGCCCAAGTCGCTCGCGACCGGGCGTTCGGGTACCGTGACGCCGACGATGTTCTCGGACCGGAGCCGGGCGCCCGCCACGACGAACCGCGTCGCGGAGGCCCACGCTCGCCTCCGGGCGGAGGGCCGCGAGCTGCTCGATCTGACGACGGGGAACCCGACTCGCGCCGGCATCCACCACGACCCTCGGCGCATCGGCTCGGCGCTCGCGAGCGCAGCATCCGCGACGTACGAGCCCGAGTCGCTCGGGCTCGCCTCCGCGCGCGGGGCGGTCAGCGCGCTGTGGAAGGAGCGGGGCTTCCGGGTTCCGCCGGAGCGGATCGCGCTCACGTCGAGCACCAGCGAGGCCTACTCGATGCTCTTCAAGATCCTCGCGGACCCGGGTGACTCGGTCCTCGTGCCCGAGCCGAGCTACCCGCTGTTCGAGCACCTGGCGACGTACGAGGGGATCCGGGCCGTCCCGTACCGGCTCGTGCACGACGGCGCCTGGTACGTCGATCTCGACTCCGTGAAGCGCGCCCTCACGCCGGACACGCGCGCCGTCCTGAGCGTCTCCCCCAACAACCCCACGGGGTCGTTCCTGAAGCGGAGCGAGCTTCGCGAGCTCGCGTCCTTCGGGCTTCCGCTCGTCTCGGACGAAGTGTTCGGCGCGTACGCCCTCGGCGAGGACGACACACGCGCCCGCTCCGCGCTCGAAGCGGAGGATGCCCTCGTGTTCGCGCTCGACGGCCTGTCGAAACTCTGCGCCCTTCCCCAGATGAAGCTCGCCTGGACCGCGATCGGCGGCCCGGGGCCGCTCGTCCAGGCGGCTCTCGAGCGACTCGAGCTCGTCCTGGATGCGTATCTGTCCCCCGGGAGCCCCGTGCAGCACGCGCTCCCCGCGCTGCTCGAGGAAGGTGCGGACGCGCGCCGGGCGATCCAGTCGCGTACGGCGCGGAACCTCGACGCGCTCCGTCGCCTCGCGTCGGGCTCCGCCGTAACGCCGCTCCACGTCGAAGGCGGCTGGTACGCCCCGCTTCGCTTGCCGAGCACGAAGTCGGACGAGGACTGGACCCTCGAGCTCCTCGACCGGGCGAACGTCGCCGTCCAGCCCGGTTACTTCTTCGACTTCGCCGACGACGCTCACGTCGTCGTCAGCTTGCTCACGCCGCCCGAAACCTTCGACGAGGGCGTCCGCCGTCTCGTCCTGCACGTGTCTGCGGACGGCTGAGCCGGGACGACCCTCGCCTCGGCGGAAGGAAGCTCGGTGAGGAGCTCCCCCGAGCGGCGACGTCAGGCCGCGCGACGGCGTCGAGCGACGAGCAGCGCGGAGATCAGAGCCGCGAACGCCGCGGCGCCCGTCCCGTGGGACGACCCTTCACCGATGCGGCACCCGCAGCCGCGCTTCGGCTCGACTTCCTCGTTCTTCTCGTCGTCGCCGTGCTTCGGACCGCCCGCCCAGAAGCCCGGATCGTCGGGAGTGAGCTCCTTCTTCTTCGGCTCGTCTTCCTTCTTGTCCGCGTCGTCGTCCTTCTTCTTCTCCTTCTTTTCACCGGAGAAGCTGATCGCGCGGCGGTCGATGACCTCGTTCTCGCCATCGAGCACGATGTGCGTGGAAGATCCCATGCTCTGATCGGTGCGGCCGTCCTTGATGGTGACGTCGTATTCGCCGGCCTCGAAGCCGTGGCCGCGGCTGATCTTGAAGGAGAACTTCGTCCGCTTCTGGATCTGGCCGTTCCCGGGATCCAGGAACCCGACGTCCACGCTCTCCACGATGGGCGGCTTTCCTTCGAGCGGCACGCGCCGGAGCTGCGGGCCGTCCTTCCCGTCGAGGAGGGCGCGTTCGTAGTACATCGTCGGCTGGAACGAGAAGCGCATCGGCAGCGTCGCGACGTCCGGCGCGGAGTTCAGGTAGATCGCGACGTCGATCGTCCAGGAGTGATTGTCGCTCTCCTTCATGGACTTGCTCTTCCACTCGACGCGCCCGCCCGCGGCGGCGGTGCCGGCGACGAGCAGCACGACGGAAGATACGAGGAGAAGAAGCGCTCTCCTGAATGAGCGGACGCGCGACTGGATCATGAAAACCTCCGGAAGCCCCGCAAGTTACACCGGACGCCGGGGCGGTTGGAACGGTCCCTCGGGGGAGCGCCCGGGACCTCAGCGATCGACCTCGCGAACGTCCTCTCCGGGCGGACAAATGCACCGGAACAGCACTGCGGGGTCCGATCCCGCGTTCGTGAGCGCCCCGGGTCGGGGTCCGACTTCCGGCTCGTGCCGTGGAAGCGGGGTCCCTCCGCGAGCGAGCTCGCCCGTGACGAGCCACGAGAGCGTCTCACCCTCGGGTGCGCCCTCGGCGACCGATCGACCCGGGTCGACGCGGAGGAGCTGGAGCGCCGCCTCGCGCGTCACCAGGACCGTCTCGACGGAGCCGAACTCGGTACTCTGCCGCTTCGGCGGGAACGCGAGACGATTCCTCTGCACCTCCACCGACGCGGCCCGCGCCTTGCCGTCGAGAGCCGCGGGCTTGTCGAGGCGGATCTCGACGAACTCGAGCGCCGGGTGAGTCCCGAGGAGCATCGCGCTGAGCTCTTCCGTCGCCATCTCGATGAGGTGATACCGGCGAAACCGCAGCATCGCGATCACCTCTTCCGCGATCTCCGAGTAGTCGCACGTGAGCGCGATCCGACCCGTGCGCCCGGCTCGCGAGAGATCCAGACCGAAAGCGAGGTCGAGATGCACGCGCTGCTCGCGTTCACGCTCGAGCGGGCGGACGCCCACGATGCAGTCCATCTCGAGGCCGCGGATCCGGATGAGGTCCATGGAGGTGCGTCCGTGATGCCATGTCGCGTCACGCGGAGAAAGACGGACCGAACGCGCCCGACTCGGTCGTTCGGGCACCCGCGCGCCGCCGCCGCTTCCTCGCCCGAACCGGGGTTCGGTGCTAGGACACGAGCGCGGTCGGCGGGGAACGCCGTGTCCATGGCTTCTTTCCGCTCTCTCGGGTTCGTCACCGTCGCTTCTGCCGCGGTCCTGTCGTCGTTCGTCGGCTGCGGCGGACGGACGGATCGCTTGCCCGGGGAAGGCGGCGGCGCGGCGGCCGCGGGGCACGCCGGCTCGGCCGGTGACGGTTCGGGAGGCGCAGGGTCCGGGGGCGGCGGCGGGCCGGGCGGCATCGGCGCGTACCCCGGCTACGGCGGCTACTCCGCGGGCGGCGGGAACCCGGGCTACGGCGGTTACTACCCGGGCTACGGCGGCTACTACCCGGGCTACGGCGGCTACTACGGCGCCGGCGGCGGCATCGGGTGCGTCTGGCCGACGTGCAACTGCGGCGACTGCATGAGCGCCTGCGAATGCTACGCGCCCGGAACCGATTGCTATTCGAGCTGCTACGGCGGCTCGGGTGGCTATCCGGGATCGGGAGGAGCTTCGAGCTGCAACTGTCCCTCGGTCCAGCTCGCCTTCGGCGGCGTGAGCATCCCGGGGTGCTGCCTGCCCGACGGAAGCTGCGGCGCAGAGGTGGACATGCTCACGCCCGTGCTTCCGATCGCGGGCGGCTGCCAGAACGTGAATCGCTTCGGCACGCTGGACCCGGCGTGCTCCGAGCTGTCGCAGCCGGGGAGCATCTCGACCCCGGGTTGCTGCCTGCAGGACGGCCTCTGCGGGCAGGATCTGGGAATCGTCGGGCTCGGGTGTCTCCCGCGGAGCGTGAGCGCGACCGTCGAGAAGTGCGACCCGAACGGCTCGGCGGGCTCGTCGTCCGTGGAGCAATGCAAGGCCGCGGCGACGTCGCCGTGCACGAGCTGCGCGTGCGAAACGTGCGGCGCCGCGATGAACGCCTGCGTGGAGACGCCCGGGTGCCAGGACATGCTCCTCTGCTTCCTCCAGACCGGATGCACGACGGACTGTTACACCTCGTGCCAGACGGTGGTCGACGCTGCAGGCGGGCCGGGCTCGGCGAGCGCGCGGGTGGCGGCAGAGCTCCGGGGCTGCGCTGCCTCCTGCCCGTGCCGGGTGATCCCTCTCTGAGGGCGTCTCAGTGCACGGCGCCGCCCGGAGGCGCGGCCGTCGCTTCGACGATGGCGATGGGCCACGCGAGCGTGCCGCGGCGGAACGTTTCTTCACCGCGCAGTCGAACGTCCACGCGGAGCTGGTACTGACCCGCGACCGGCGGAAACGGCAGGCCGAACGTGCGGGTGCGATACCGCGGCGTGACGGAGCGATGCCCGAACGCGTCCGTCGGCGTCTCGAGCCCCGTCGCCGCGACCAGCACGAACCGGATCTCGAAGTCGCGACCGACCTCCTCGGCATCGAGGTCGAAGTACGCGTGGACCTCCAGCGGGACGATGCCGTGGGGAGGCGGCGGCGCCCCGGGGGGCACGTTGATCTGCTCGACGAGGTTGAAGAGCGTGACGTTGTTCGAGTGCTGATCGACGGCAGAGCCGCTGCACACGGTGAGGAAATAACAGCGAGGCATGGGAGCGGCGCGCGGCTCCGGTCGCCCGTCAGGGCATCGGAGCGCCAGCGGCGAAATACACGATCGTCCGCGCGCCGAGAAGGAAGCAGAGGACGCCGAGGACGGACCCGGAGAACGACGCGAACCGATGGGCGCCCCGCGTTCGCGCGAGGCGGAAGGTGAAGCAGAACGCCGTGAGACCCACCGCGAGGTGATACGAGACCGCGGCGAGGCCGATGCAGTAGAGGACCGCTGCCACGGGGACGCCGAGACTCCCCGTCGACGAGAGCATGGCGGCGAGGGTGGGGTGGAAGTCCGGGGGACGCAGCGCCGACGTCGCGACGGCGAAACGGATCTCGGCGAGGTGATACGAGAGGAAGAGGAGCGTGACGGCGCCCGTGGCGCGCTGGAGCGACGGCACCCGCGCGGGCTCGTACGGCGAGCGTGGCGCGCGCCTAGACGGATCCCGCATCACCCAGAGGCCGTAGCCGGCGTGAAATGCGAGCGGGAGGAAGATCCCGAAGATCTCGATCGCCGCGAGGCCCGGAAGCACCGAGACCTTCCGCACCACGCGGTCGTACGCGGCCTGTCCTTGCATCGCGCGCGCGTTGATCCAAAGATGCAAGACCACGAAGGACATGAGGGGCAGAACGCCGGCAATCGAGTGCAGTCGGCGCGGCCAGCGCGGCCAGAGCTCCTCGGGCGGTGACTTCATCGGGTTCGGTCGGGGCCCCTTCACGCGCGCGCCCACGTCCTCGAAGGGAGCGGCGAGCGAACGGAGAGTATCCAATTTCGGGCGCCGGGAGGCGTTCCATTTCGCTTCCGTGCTCGCGCTCTCACTCGGCCTCGGCGTCGGCTGCGGGGGCTCGAACCACGCGGCGATCCGGCCCGAGCCGTCGGTCGCGAGCTCCCTCGGGGCACAGACGGACTTTCGAGCCCTCGAGGCGCGTTTTTCGGATCTCCCCCAGTCGGCCCGGCCGGCGCTCGCGCCCGAGCTCGCCCGTTTCATCGAAACCCACCCGGACGACGGCCGCGTGCACCTCGCACGGCTCTATCTCGCCTGGTCGATCCTCGACGAGAAACGCCTGCCGGAGGTTCGGTCGCTCGCCACGATGGAGCGACGAGGCGGCCCCGGCCCGGTCCGGGACTTCGCCGAGCTCGTGCTTTCGGCCGTGCTCCGGCGCGAAGGACGCGCGGAAGAGGCGGTCCGTGCCCTGAAAGATCTGCGGGGGAAGCTCGTGGACCCGCTCGAGCGAGAGCTCCACGCGGAGGAGCTCGTGAAGGCCCTGGTGGACGCGAAGCGCTACGGCGAGACACTGGACGCGATGCTCGACTGGGCGGAGCAGGCGAACGCGGCGGATCGAGAGGACGTCGTCTCCGCGATGGAGGCGCTGCTCCGGGCGATGCCGGCGAGCGCTCTCGAGACGAGCGCCGCGAAATTCTCGGCCGCGCGCGAGGGCAAGGAATCGGAGGCGCGCGCGGAAGCGCGGAAGTGGCTCGAGAACGCCGCGCAGGCGACGCTCGTCCGCGCCGCCATCACGGGCCAGGATCCGGCGCTGGCGCGACGGCTCGTGGAATCCGGAAGAATCCGCGCGGCGCAGGCGGAGACGAGGGACACGCTCGAGGCGCTCGCGGCGACGAGCGTCGCGGCGCCGCGCGTCGCGGGTCGATCGATCGGCGTCGTGCTGGACGTCACGGACGAGACGTCTCGACGACGTTCCGCGGATGCGGTCGCCGGAATGACGCGGGCGCTCGGCCTCCCGCGGACGGCGTCCCGGGCGGACGCGGTCCACCTCCTCACGCGGGACGCGGCGGAACCGGGCGACGTCGAGCGCGCGCTCGGGAGCCTCGCGGGCGACGGAGCCGCCATCCTCGTCGCAGGCGTGACGGACGCCGCGGCCATCGCCGCGTCCGTGTTCGCCGAGCGCGAGCAGATCCCGGTGATCACCCTCCGCGCGCCGCCGGGCGCCGGTCCCGAAAAACCCTTCACGTTCGTGCTCGGAGAGGAGCCCGCGTCCGTGGAGGACGCCGTCCATGCCGCGCTCGGAGCCCTCTCGGCCAGGCGCGCGGCCCGGGTCGGCCCGGGCGGAGCGTCGTGCGACGACGCCGATCGCCCGCCGGGCGCGAGCCGGTTCCCCGTCCTCGAGTGGAAACAAGAGGCCGTCGACGCCCTCGTCCTCGTCGGTGACGAAGCGTGCGCTCGGGACGCCGCGCTCGAGGCCGTGTCCACCGGGCTCCACCCGGGTCTGGTCCTCGGGCCGGAAGCGGCGCGAGCGGACGTTCCCGGACGAAAGCTCGTCGTGTCGTCGGGCCGTTTTCCGTTCGCCGTCCACGCACTCTCCGCGGAAGAACAGGACTGGGTGTCCCGCTACGGCGAGGCGCCCTCCTGGTACGAGGCGCTCGGGCACGACGCCGCCATCCTGGCGAGCCGCGCGCTGTCGGCGTTCCCGCTCGAACGCGCGGACGACCCGAAGATCGTGAGGCTCCTCCACCAGCGCGCGCGGACGGAGCTCCTCCGCGCGGAAGGTCCGCTCTGGACGACGGACGCGCCAGGGCCGTCCGGCGGCACGGTCGTCCTCCGCACGCTCCGCGCCGCGTCGCCGCCGGAGGCTCCGAAGGGGCCGTGACGGAGGTCGTGGTGCCGCTCCCCACGCGACGGGACACCGTCCGGTTCGGGCGCGCGCTCGCGGGGATACTCGCGCCGTCGGACCTCGTGGTCCTCGAGGGACCGCTCGGATCGGGTAAGACGTTCCTCGTCCGTGCCGTGTGCCGGAGGCTCGGCCTCGGCGCCGAGAAGCGAGTCACGAGCCCGACGTTCTCCCTCGTCCACGAGTACGAAACGGTGCCGCCCGTCGTGCACGCGGACCTCTACCGACTCGAGAGCGACCGCGAGGTCCGCGCGCTCGGGCTCCTCGAACAGCGGGAGGCGGGCAAGGTCCTGCTCGTCGAGTGGGGCGCGCGTCACCTCCGCGAGCTCGGGGACGACGCGCTCCTCGTGACGTTCGAGGTCTCGCCGCGCGTCGTGACCGTCCGCGGAACCGGCCCGATTTCCGCGGATCGCGCGCTGGCGCTCCTCTGATCCGGCGAGCGCCAGGCGGGGGCGGACGGCCTCCGCGCTCGTGATAGAACCGGAGGACCGTGACCGCCGCCGAGAGCGCCGAAGCCCCTCAGGGGGAGAGTCCGCTCGCTCGCTTGACCGCGCCCGTGCTGGACGCGCTCGATTCCGTCGGGTCCTTCCTCATCCTCACCGGACAGACGCTCTCGTGGATGATCCGCGGGCCGTATCGCGTCGGGCAGCTCGTCCAGGCGATGGAATTCATCGGCGTGGAGTCGATCTTCATCGTCGGGCTCACCGGCACCTTCAGCGGCATGGTGCTCGCGCTCCAGACGACGAACACGCTCCGCCAGTTCAGCGCGGAGGGCGTCGTCGGTTCGGTCGTCGCCATCTCGCTGACGCGCGAGATCAGCCCGGTGTTCGCCTCCCTCATGGTGACGGCTCGCGCCGGGAGCGCCATGGCAGCCGAGCTCGGCAACATGCGCGTCACCGAGCAGATCGACGCCATCGTGACGATGGGCGTGAGCCCGGTGCAGTACCTCCTCGCGCCGCGGCTCCTCGCGTCCGTGCTCATGGTGCCGCTCCTCTGCATCCTCTACACGTGCGTCGGCATGGCCGGCGCCTGGCTCGTCGCGATCGAGGGGCTCGACGTGGACGGCGGCGTCTTCCTCTCCAACATCGAAAAGTACATGGTCCCCAAGGACTTCTGGATGGGCGAGGTGAAGTCCGCCGTCTTCGGGTTCCTGGTGACTGCGATCTCCTGCAACCAGGGGTTCTTCGCCAGCGGCGGCGCCCGCGGCGTGGGCCTCGCGACGACCCGCGCCGTCGTTCAGAGCGCCGTCGCGATCCTCGTCGCGAACTATCTCATCACGAGCTTCATGACGGACGTGTGATGCAGGGAGTGACCGAAGAAAGGCCGCCGGAGGCGAAGGCGGCAGACGCACGCCGGCCGAACGGCGCCGCGTTCCAGAAGCGGAAAGCTGCGGCCATCGGGCGAAAGCTCTCGGTCCTCGCGTTCCTCTCCCTGCCGCTCCTCTCCGTCCTCGTGATGGACCTATCTCGCCGCGGGGCCCGCGTATTTTCCTTCTCCGGCTTCTACCTCGCGACGTACCTGGGGGCGATCGTCGAGAGCTACGTCCTCTGGGGAACGCTGCTCTACGCCGCGTCGCGAAGACGGGGCGCCACGCGGCACGTCTCCGCGGCGCTCTTCGTCCTCGCGCTCACGCTCTCCGTCGGCGGACAGCGATACTTCCACGACCAGTACAACGCGTACCTGAACGTCGACGTGTCCGTCTTCGCGTCCAACTTGATGGACAGCGTCATCAACCAGCTCTTCGCGGACATCCGGAACTACCTCATCGCGAAGATCCCGCCGCTCCTCGTCGCCCTGGGAGCGGTCTGGGCGGCGCGGAAGTTCGTGAAGCCGAAGCGAACGCGCGCGCTCGTCGCCTCCGGGTTCGCTCCCGTCGTCCTCGTCGGCTCGTTCTTCGTCCCGACCCAGCACCGGCACATCCAGGCCGCGACCCCGGACGTCCTCTACATGGAGGCCGTCGGCGGCCTCATCCGCACGCAGTTCGGCTACACGGACCAGTCGAAGCAACTCCGACCACGGGTCCGGAACTCCCTTCCGGTCACGCTCTCGAAGGCGCAGGAGGCGGGGAAGACGCGCCCGAACATCCTGTTCGTGATCCTGGAGAGTGTCCGCTCCGACGCCGTGTGCATCGAGCCGGGCGGCTGCAAGCGAACGCCGTTCTCGGACGCCGTGGTCCCGAACCGGTACCCGCTCACGCAGATGCGATCGCTCGATTCCTGCACGGCCATCTCGCTCGCCGTGCTGTGGTCCGGAGTCGGCCCGAACGAGTCGCGGGACACGCTCCACAGCTGGCCGCTCATCTTCGACTACGCGAAGGCGGCGGGCTACGACACGGCGTTCTACACGTCGCAGAACATGATGTTCGGCAACGCGCGCCTCTGGGTGAAGAACCTCGGCGTCTCCCAGTTCGTGAGCGCGACGGACCTCGACCCCACGGCGGACCTCGACATGGGCGCGCCGGAGAAGTACCTCGCCCCGTACGTCGCCGAGCACGTTCACACGCTGAAGGAGCCGTTCCTCGCGGTGGTGCAGCTCTCCAACATGCACTTCCCGTACTACGTGAACCCGGACGGCCCGAACCCGTTCACGCCCTGGACGACGAGCAAGGCCGCCGAGGACAACCCGGCGTTCTTCAACTACTACCAGAACGGCGTGTACCAGGAGGATCGCCACGTCGCGACCATCCTGAAGAGCATCCGCGAGTCCGCGCTCTCCGACCACACGGTGATCCTCTACACGAGCGATCACGGAGAGGCGTTCCGCGAGCACTACCAGATGGGCCACACCTTCACGGTGCTGGACGAAGAGATCCACGTCCCGGCGTGGATCGACGCGCCGAAGGGCCTCCTCGGAGAGGAGCAGGAGCGGAACCTCGCCGCGGCCCGCACCCAGTACCGGTTCCACCCCGATCTCCCGGCGACGATCCTCGACCTGATGAACGTCTGGGACGACCCGGGGATCTCGAAGTACCGGGAGAAGATGATCGGCTCGAGCTTGCTCCGCGAACACGGCGCGCCGCGCGCGATGCCGCTCACGAACTGCGCAGGCGTCTGGAGCTGCGCGTTCGAGAACTGGGGCTTCATGCGGGACCACATGAAGATCGAAGCGCGCGACTGGGACAGCGAGTGGCACTGCTTCGACGTCGCGAGTGATCCGCACGAGCTCCACAACCTGGGCGTGCCCGCCTGCGGGGACCTCCACGGGCTCGCGCTCTCCACGTTCAACCGGATCCCCATCCGGGTTGCGAAGGAGCAACCCGAGTAACTATCCGTATTTTATTCGTATTTCTGTAATCGAAAAGAATTCTTTCCGATTCGAGGCGGGCCGCTTAGGGTCCATGGCGCGCGCTCCGGCAGGGCGCGCGAGGAGCGCCATGACTCTCGCTCACGCATTCACCGAACCCGCCTCGAAACCGAGCTCGCCGTTCGAACCGATTCACGCGTTCGACGACTCGAACTCCGCCGCCGGGAACATCGGCGCGGAGCTCCGGCTCATCCGCGAGGCAGCGCCACGGTTCCGCAAGTGGTTCCGCGAGACGGGCATGCCCGAGTACGTGGAGACGTTCCCCCTCGCGGCCGTCCCCTACCCCACGCGCTTCGGTCTTCATCGCGCGCACCGGACGCCCGCGCCTCTCGTCACGATGACGAACCGACTCGTCGTGATCCGCTGGAAGGACGCGCGAGGCGGCCGGAAGACGTTCCTCTTCGAGCCGAGTGACGTGGAGCTCGGAGAGAACGTACCCTTCTACCGCGCGCTCTCCGATCGCACGCCGAAGTTCCTCCGCCGTTTCGGAGTGACGAAGTACGACGACGTCGCGACCCACGTGAGAAAGCTCGGGATCGACCCGGCCGAGGTGGACTACCTCGCGTTCGACCACCTCCACGTGCAGGACGTGCGGCGGCTCGTCGGCACGAACTCGCCGGCAGCCGACATCTCGCCGAACGCGAAGGTGCCGCCGCTCTTCCCGAACGCGAAGCTCCTGGTCCAGGCGAGCGAGCTCGAGCTCATCCGGGAGATGCACCCGCTCCAGGCGCCCTGGTACCAGCCCGCCACGTTCCGTGATCTCCGCGAAGGGTCGGTCGTGCCGCTCCACGGAGACGTGCTCCTCGGGCCGGGCGTCGCCCTCGTCGAGACCCCGGGGCACGCGACGGGCAACATGTCGCTCGTCCTGAACACGGACTCCGGCATCTGGGCGATGAGCGAGAACGTCATCGCAGCGGAGCTCCTGACGCCGGAGGTCTCCGACATCCCCGGGGTCCGGCAGGCCGCTGCGCGGTGGGGAGTCGAGGCCATCCTGAACGGCAACACGCTCGAGGCGACGGCTCGTCAGTACAACTCGGTCGTGAAGGAGAAGCTCATCGTGGATCGGTCCCGGAAGGATTCGAGGTTTCTCCAGTTCTTTCCGTCCTCGGAGCTGACGAAGAACCCGGTGAACGTCGGCACGGCGCCGACGTTCGTGCACGGCCGCCTCTCCCACGGCCGCCTCGTGAGGGAGTCGTGACGATGAATCGCGCCACGGGGACGGTCCGCGAGCGGCCGTATGCCGGCAAGCCGCCGGAGCTCCGTCGCATGGAGCGCCGAACGCGGCTCCACGCCGCCGGTCTCCATCTCTTCGGAACGCGGGGCTACTCCGGGGTCACGATCCCGGAGATCTGCGCCGCGGCCCAGGTGACGACGCGCCATTTCTACGACGAGTTCGACGGGCGGGAGGCCCTCCTCCGGACCGTGTACGACGGCATCGTCGAGGATACGCGGCGGAGCGTGCTCCTCTCGCTCGCGAGCGCCGGGGACGATCCGAAGGAGCGGACGCGCGTCGCGCTCGACGCGTTCCTCCATTCCTACCTGGACGACCCGCGCCGCGGCCGGGTCGCGTGCCTCGAGGCCGTCGGCGTCAGCGCGGCGCTCGAGGAGCACCGCCGGAGCGTGATCCACGAATTCGCGGCCGTCATCGAGCACGAATCGGAGAAGCAGGCCTCGTCCGGATTGATTCCGCGACGTAACCTGCGGCTCGGGTCCATAGCCATGGCCGGCGCGACGAACGAGCTCGTCATCGAGTGGCTCACGATGGAAAACCGTCCGAGCATCGCCGACCTCGCGGAGGAGCTCCTCCTCCTGTTCCTCTCCGTGCTCGAGGGAGCGAGACCTGCGTTCGCGGCGATCCGGGGCCCGAGCGCCGTCGATTGAAGGAGTCGCGAAGATGGGTTTCTACGAGGACGTCGTTCTCCCGCACGTGATCGATTTCACCTGCGGCATGAAGGAGCTCGACCCGGAGCGCGCGGCGACGGCGGCCGGCCTCTCCGGGACGGTGCTCGAGATCGGCTTCGGCAGCGGGCTCAACCTGCCGCATCTTCCCCCGGGCGTGGAGCGGGTCCTCGCCGTGGACCCATCCGCGCGCGGCCGGAAGATCGCGTCGAAGCGCATCGCGGCGCTCGGACGTCCCGTCGTGCCCATCGGGCTCGACGCCGGGAAGGTGGACGCCGAGACGGCGAGCGCGGACTCGGCGCTCTGTACCTTCACGCTGTGCACCGTGCCGCGGGCGGAGGACGCCCTCGCGGAGGTGCGTCGCGTGCTGAAGCCGGGCGGGCGGTTCCATTTCCTGGAGCACGGTCAGGCGCCGGATCCGTCCGTGAAGAAGTGGCAGGACCGTCTCAACGGGTTCCAGCGCTTCGTCGCTGGCGGCTGCAACCTGAACCGGGACGTGTTCTCACTCGTCCGCGGCGCGGGCTTCGCCATCGTGGAGGAAACGGCGCGCTACTTCCCGGGCATGCCGAAGACCCATGCCTGGCTCTGCCGCGGCGTCGCGGTCGCGAGCTGACCGCCCCGCGGTCAGGAGAGCGCGAGCATCCGGTCGATCGGCACCTTGGCACGGAGCCGCAGCGCTTCATCCATCTCGATGCGCGGCGCGAGGTCCCGGAGGCAGAGGTAGAGCTTCTCGAGTGTGTTCAGGCGCATGAACGGACACTCGTTGCACGCGCAGTTCGCTTCCGGCGGAGCCGCGATGAGCTCCTTCTCGGGGGCGCGGAGCTTCATCTGGTGGAGGATCCCGGGCTCCGTCGCGACGATGTAGCTCTTCCCCGAGTCCCGCTTCACGAAATCCAGGAGCGCGGACGTGGACCCGATGAACTCGGCGAGCGCGAGCAGCGGCTCCTCGCACTCCGGGTGCGCGATGATCTTCGCGGCCGGATTCCGCTCCTTCAGATCCACGAGCTTCCGCATGCTGAACGTCTCGTGGACGATGCAGCTCCCCTGCCAGAGCACCATGTCCCGGCCGGTCTCCTTCACCAGGTACCGGCCGAGGTTCTTGTCGGGCGCGAAGAGGATCTTCTGGTCCCTCGGGATCGCCTCCACGATCTTCTTCGCGTTGCTGGACGTGCAGATGTAGTCGCTCTCCGCCTTCACCTCGGACGAGCAGTTGATGTACGTGATGGAGACGGCGCCGGGGTGCTCCGCCCGCCACTTCCGGAAGCCTTCCACCGGGCAGCCATCCGCGAGCGAGCAGCCCGCGTTCAGGTCGGGAACGACGACGGTCCGCTCCGGGTTCAGGATCTTCGCCGTCTCCGCCATGAAGTGGACGCCGGCGAACGCGATGACGTCGCTCTTCGTCTTCTTCGCCTGCTGCGCGAGCTGGAGCGAATCTCCGATCACGTCGGCCAGGTCCTGGATTTCGCTCTCCTGGTAGTAGTGAGCGAGCAGGATCGCGTTCTTCTCCTTCTTCAGGCGCCGGATCTCTTCTTCGAGATCGATGCCCGGAGGGATCTCTTTCGGCGCGCGGCCGAGCGTCGCGAGGGACATGGGAAGAATGTAAGGTTTCGCCCGGGAACTCGCCACGCCCTCAGGCGGGCGGCGGCCGGTCCACCTTCGGGACGGCCGCGGCGAAGCGCTCCGCGAAGACCTCGGGCGCGAGCGCCTTCGTCAGATCCAGCTCGAAATCCGGGACTTCGCGCGGCGAGAGCTTCTCGAGGAGCTCCTCCACCTCGCGGGGCTGGAGGCCGGTCGTTCCGAGGGCGGCCCGGTCGAGCTTGCCGGCGGATCCCGAGAGCCCTTCCGCCGTCACCGTGAGGAGCTTCCGGAGCGCGTCGAACTCGAGGCGGCTCACCTTCGCGCCGCAGACGTCGTAGTCGATCCACGCCTCGTAGCTGAGCGGGGCGACGCGCTTCAGCATCCCCGCCATCACCTTGCCGTACTCCTGGATCTCCCACTGCGCGTGGCGATCCACCCGGAGAGTGAGGAAGTGCAGCAGGTTGTGGAGATCGATCTTCCAGTACCACTGGGTATACGTGGAGAGCGGCAGATCGATGCGCGCGAGCTCTCGCGCGATGTCTTCTCCCGTCATCCACTCGTAGGCCGAGCGACTCTCTTCGCGGATCTTGTTCCACCGCGCGATGGCGCCGTCGTACATCGCCGTCTCCACGGGGACGCCGCTCCGGCCCTGGTTGTTCCGCTTGCTCTGCTTCTGGAGCTGCTCGACGGGCGGCGTGTAGAAGAGCATGGGCATCAGGCTGTAGCGGCCCGAATACTCGTTCACGTTCGCGGTGCGATGCCGGATCCACTGCCGGGCGATGAACATCGGCATGCAGCAGTGGAACTTGAGCTCCACCATCTCGCTCGGCGTCGTGTGGGCGTGGCGCCGGAGGTAGCGAATGAGCCCGCGTGTCTGGCTCTGCTTCCGGGTCCCGTATCCGTACGAGACGCGAGCGGCGCGCTCGACGCACTCGTCGGTGCCCATGTAGTCGACCAGGGAAACGAACCCGTGGTCCAGAACCGGGAAGTACTTCCCGAGGATCTGCTCGGCGGCTTCGGAGGTGGGACGGCCGGTCTCTTGCACGCCGATTTCACTAGGCTCGATGGACTTCGCCGTAAAGAGCCGGGTGGTACATTGGAGAACGCCATGCGAAGCGGCAGACGCGCGCCCGACCGCCCCCGCCACCGCGGCGGAGCGCTGCCGCTCTTCGGCGTGCCGCTCCTCGGCGCCGCGATCGCCTGTGGAGGAGCCGCGAAGGGGACGGCGCTCCGGGCACCCACGGCGACCTCGAAGTCCGCCGCGCGATCGCCCTTCGCGGTCGTGAAGCCCGCGCGGTGGTTCCCCGTGGTGAGCGGGGCCGAGTCGCGCGCGTTCGGTCAGGACCCCGACGGAAGCGTCCGGCTCGTCGAGCGCGGGCTCCGCCTCGTGGAGCACCCGGACGGTCGCATCGAGCGCGCCCCGGATCTGCTCCCCGGCCAGGGCGAGCTCGACGTGGTCCCGCTCGACGGACGCCTCGGCGGCGGCTTCCTCTACGCCGAGAAGGACGAGGGCGCGACGCGGCTCTATCGCAGCGAGACCTGGACGAGCCCCCTCGCGCCGCTGGTCCGGCTCGAGTTCGAAGCGACGCAGGTCGTCGCGGGGTTCGACCGCGTGCACGTGGAGAGCGCGCGAACGCGCGCCGTCGTGTCCGTGGATCCGAGGACGGGCGAAATCCGCCCGGACGACACGCTGCCGCGCGCGGCCGCTTACGGCAGCATGGCGTTTTCCGACGGCTGGGTCGGCGCCGTCGAGACCGATCTCCGCGGCGTCCTCGTCACGTTCGACGCCGGAGCGAGCTACCACCCGCTCGGAGTCCCGACGACGGTGCCGGGCGTCCTCGAGCAGGGAGGGCACGTCGTCGTGTCGACGTCCCGCGGCAACTTCGCACTCGGCGCGAACGGCGAGCTCGAGCGCACGGAGGGGTCCGAGAGCGGCGCCTTCGGTGGACTCGAGACCGCGCCGCCCGAGGACGAGGTCTCCGCGGACGAGTTCACGCCGCCGGAAAGGCCCGGGATGCTCGGCGGAAGGCCGCTCGAGGTCGCCGTCCTCCGTGGATACCCCGACGGGCCGAGCTCGGCCGTCGTCCTCGCGAACGGGACGCTCGCGCGCGTCAGCCTCGAAGACGGCCAGATCCTCGCGTCGTCCGAGCACGCCGTGCCGGAAGGGGCGACGTGTACCGCGGTCGCCTTCGGTCCCGGGATCGGGTTCGTCTGCGGCGAAGCCCACGGCAGGACCCGCATCTACTCGTTCACCCCGCCGCTCTCGCTCGACCCGGTCATGGAATTCCCGGAGCCGCGAACCGTCACGGCGAACGGGCGCGGCGCGATCGTGATCTCGGGCGGCTGCCCGGGCTCCGAGGCGCGTCCCGCGACGTACTGCGTCGTCGGGAAGACGGAGCGCGAGGTCCGGGTGCAGGGCGACACGGGCGCCGAGCGCGTCACGGCGTTCTCGGACGGCAGCGCGGTCGTCCTGTCGCCCCCGCGCTTCGGCGAAGGCGGAGCGATCTCCATCGTGTCCCCGGAGGGGAAGACCGAGTCGCACCCGCTCTCGCTCGCGAAGGTGCCCACGAGCATTCGCGAGCTGCTCTCGCGCGGGCTGTGGGAAGACGGCCTGGTCGAGATCGAGCCGGGCGTCCTCTCGGTCTGGGTCGACTCCGGGACGTCGTTCGTCGGCGCCCGCGTCACCCGGGACGGCACCGTCACCGCGGGAACGGTGCGCGCGGACGCGCCGCGCGCGGCCCTCTCCGGCGCGGTCGGCGCCGTGACGGACGACCGGGGCGTCGGGTTCGAGACCATGGACGGCGGCGCGACCTGGACGGAGATCGCCCTCCCCGTGCGGACGGACGTCGTCGCCGAGGCGCCCCCGGACCGCGAACGTGGCTGCTCCCTAGTCGGCTGCGGTCTCGGCTCCTGGCTTCGAGTCGGCTGGGGCAAGACGGACGGAAAGACGGACCTCTTCCGCGCCGAAGAGCCCGTCGCGCAGAAGGCCCCGCCGAACTGGATCGTCACCTGGCGGTGGTCCTGCACGGCGACGGGCGAGACGGAGGGCCCCGAGGACGTGCTCCGGGAGACCGCCGGCAAGCACACGGAGTCGCGGCTCACCGAGCCCGCCCCCCGCGGGGACGTCGCGTCCGAGCTCGAGAGCAGCGCGTGGCGCACGTTCCTCGGCGCGCGCGGTCCCGAGCGCGCACCCGGAGACCTGGGTTTCGACCTCGGCACCGAGGATCAGCCGATCGCTCTTCGCGGCTACGCCTGGGGAGGCCGAGGCGCCGCGTGGGATCGAACCGGCAACTGGCTGGTGCGCGGCGTCGACCGGTTCTCCGTGCGGAAGGCGGTCTGGTCGACGGCGGTGTCGCGCACGCCGTGGCCCGACGCGCTTTCGGTCGCCGAGCGGTTCGGGAGCGACCCGACGCACCGGGTGCCCGCGGACTGGCTCGCCGTGCTCGACCCGGACGCGCGCGGCGGCGTGCTCCGGATGCGGACCCCGGGAGCGACTGACCTGGCCGTCGTCGAAGCGGGCCGGGCCATCGTCGTCGCGCGGAACGCGGACGACCTCTCGGTGGAGCGACCCGCGGGCGTCGTGAAGGCGCTCGGCAAATGGTTCCTCGGGTCCACCCCCGGCCGGACCGTGCAGCTCCTCTCCGTGGAGGGCGGCGCGCTCTCCCTCGTGCAGAGCTACGTCCGCCAGACGGACGATTCCTTCGCGCGAATCGTGCGCACGGTGCGCGGCGACGGGATCGGCATCTGGGTCCTCGCCCGCGGATTCCAGGGCACGCGGAGCAACGGGGACGCCTGGTTCGTTCACCCCGTCGATCCGCGCACGGGCGAGCTCGGAGAGGCGCTGATCGTCCCGCGAGAGGCGCTCCGGAGCGCTCCGCGCCCCTGCGAGCCGGACGAGGACGGCTGGGTCCTTCCCTACGACGAGATCAACCCGATGACGGTCCATCTCCAGCTCGAGAACGTCTCCGACCCGCCCGCGCTGGCCCACGTCGACGCGCGTCTCGTCGCCGGACCGTCCGGACTCTGCGTGGACGCGCTCGCCGCGATCGTCGACGGCCCGCCGCCGACGGCGCTCCGCGCCACCCACCCCGACGCTCGCGCGCGCCGTGGCTCTCCGCTCACGGTGAGCGATCGCACGACGGATCGGCGCTGGGGATTTCGATGCGCCCCGTGACGACGGCGTCATCGTCCTTTCACTTCTGAAAGTCACATCACGGTTTCGTTTCACGAATGGAGCGCGCGCGCTCTCTTTCGGGTGCAAGTCTGAGACGCCTTTAGATTGCTATTTGGCACGCCGCCTGCTACCTGTGCCGCGTCCGCGTGGAGTGAGGCTGTCCCCCCCCGGCCCCTCTGCGCGGACACTATTTTTCCGTCGGTTTCGTCATCGACCGCGCGCCGCCCCGGCATGTGGAGAATCGCGACCGACGCGATCAACGCGGCGCAGCACGGGTCCGGCCGCGCGCCGAAAAAGCGCCCGAGCAACGCTCGCGTTTCCGCCGTGTGACGGCCCGGATCAGCCGGACTTCTTCCCGAGCTCGGTCGCGCGCGACGTCGCCTTCTCCACGGCGTCGATGAACGCGCCGCGCACGCCGTGCGCCTCGAGCGCGGAGAGCCCGGCGATGGTGGTGCCGCCGGGGCTGGTGACCATCTCCCGGAGCTTCGCGGGATGCTCGCCGGATTCGAGCAGGAGCTTCGCGGCGCCGAAGACGGTCTGCGCCGCGAGGAGCTGAGCGACGTCTCTCGGCAGCCCGGCCTTCACGCCGCCGTCCGAGAGGGCCTCGATGACGAGCATCACGTAGCCCGGTCCGCTGCCGGATAGGCCCGTCACCGCGTCGAGGTGCGACTCCGAGAGCACCAGCGTCCGCCCCACGGCGTCGAACAGGCGCCGGGCGAGCTCGAGGTCCGCCGAGGATGCGTTCGACCCTCCGGCGAGCGCCGTGGCGCCCGCCCCGGCGAGCGCGGGCGTGTTCGGCATCGCGCGGACGACGCGCGCCCCGGGTCCGAGCTTGTCTTCGAGCGCGGCGAGCGTCACGCCGGCCGCAATGGACACGACGAGGTGCGACGCGCCCATCTTTCCACCGGACTCCGTGAGCACCTGGGGGAGGACCTGCGGTTTCACGGAGAGCACGACGACGTTCGACGACTGGACGAGCTCCGCGTTGTCCGACGTGGTGCGGATGCCGTACTTCGACGAGAGCTCCGCCAGGCGTTCCTTGCGCGGATCGCTCGCGCACAGGTTCGCCGCGGCGACGACGTTCGCGGAGAGGAGCCCGGAGAGGAGAGCGCCCGCCATGTTGCCGGCGCCGAGGAAGCCGATCTTCGTGTCCATGAGACGCTCGAACGGTAGCGCGAACGGGGCGGACGTCGCCACTCAGACGCCGGAAGCCGCTCCGCCACCGGGAAATCGCTCCGTGACGAACCGAAAGAGGCCGCGGACGTCCGCGGCGTAGACGAGCAGCGCCGCGCACGCGATGGAGCCGAGATAGTGCTGCTCCTGCATCGTCCCTTCCCCGCCGAAGACGAGGAAGGCGAGCGACGCCACGGCGAAGGCGAGGAGGTACGAAAGGAGCCGCGGCCGCCGCCCCGCGAGCGCGACGAGCACGACGAGCCACGTGTAGTCGTACGACGTCATCGGGAGCAGCGTGAAGAGCAGCACGCCGGACACGGCGGCGCACTCGGCGAGCGTCCCTCCACGGAGCGCCGTGAGCACGACGACGGCGAAGGACAGCGCCACGAACGCGGCCCAGATCGGGCGGCGCTCCACGCGGCGATCGAGCTGGTGGTGCGTCCAGGGTTCGGCAGGCTCGGTGAGCGTCGGATCGACGAACTGATGGTCGTCCTCGCCGAGCGTCCAGGAGAGGAGCGTCGTCAGTCCGAGCTGGTTGTTCGACGGCGTGTGCGAGTGCCGGTCGAAGACCTGCGCGAACTCCCGGTACGGCGCGATCCCGACGGCGGCGATCGTCGCGAGATTCCCGAGGGAGAAGGCGAGGAGCGCCCCCGCGAGGAACCGGCGGCCCGTCCCCTGGATGCGCTTCTTCCGGAGCGCGTCGACGCCGATCCACACGACGGCGCCGCCCACGAAGGCGAACGGAAAGAGCCGGAGCAGCCCCGCGACGGCGAGCGACGCGCCGCTCGCGAAGGGCCGCTCGCGCGCCGCGAGGGAGACGCCGAGCGCCGCGAAGAAGAGCCAGACGTGGCGTCCGAGGCATCCGCCCACCCAGGGGAAGCTCCAGAACGAGCCGAGACCGAGCACGAGCGCCGTGATCGTCGCGGGGAACAGGCCGAAGCCGAACCCGATCGCCGCCACGGTCCCGGCGAGCGCGAGCGAGTCGAGCTGAGCGAGCCAGATCAGGTGTGACCGGGTCGCGACGACGTTCCGCGTGAACGTCCGGAGCCAGACGGCGTTCGGAGGCGTGGCGTTGAAGCCGTGATCGGAGAATGCCTCGGGGATGGTGTGGCCGACGAAGAGCCCGCGAAACGCCGCGTAGTCCTCCTTGTAGGCGGTCCATCTCTCCGGCGAAAAATCCGCGCGACATCGACCCGCGTCCGTGCGCGTGAAGTCGCCGGGGTAGATCTCGTTCGTGCGAAGGTCCCGGATCCCGGATTTGTCCACGAGAGCGGCGTCACCGAGCTCCCGCAGGGCCTTCGCGCCACAGCGGTAGACGTCGAAGTAGCGTGTCTCCGCGTAGTACTTCGACCCGACGAAGTAGTGGAACATGTCCCAGTAGTGGAGCGGCGTCCCGGCGATGAACCGCCCGAACTGGATCCACGAGAGGGCTCCGAGCACGATGAACGTCGCCGCGAGGCGTTTCTTCCCTCGGGGAGCGAGCCGGGGGAACAGGACGAAGAGAAACGGGAACGCGAGGAGCCCGATGACGAGCGACGCGCTCTGGAGCTGGTAGTCGCGGAACTGACCGAGGTCGGGCGTGGGCTCGGCGCGAACGATCCGGGACGGCGGCCACACCTCCGGGACCGCGCAGTAGACGCGAACTTCCGTCGCGGCCCACTCCCGATCGCCGCTGTACGCCTCGAACCGGACGTAGCGAGCCTCCGCGGACAGATCGCGGGTCACCCGCTCGCGAAGTCCGGGCTTCGCGTCGGGGTTCACCTGGAAGAGGGGCGTGTAGTGCGCACCGTCGAGCGACACCGTGATGCCGTAGGTGTCGTTGTTGTCGGCCTGAACCGCGGCGGCGACGATGCGCGTCGGCGCCCCGAGGTCCCACTCGACGGCGGGGCGGATGCCCTTCATCGACGTCGCGGCGGAGGACGTCACGGGGTCGCCCTCGCGCGCGAGGCGGCCGTCGTTCAGGAGCTCGGGGTGCTCGATTCCGCGCGAGTAGTGAACGGGGAGGCCGTACAGGAGGCTTCCGGGACGGCACTCGGCGCGCGCGGCCCCGGCGGAGAGCAGCACGCCGAGCAAGAGCGCGCACGCCCGGAAGATCCGGAGCACGCTCGCCGCGCGAGCCGGTCCCATGGATCTCCGAGGCACGCGCCCGAGCTTACACGCCCGGAGCGCCGGGAGGACGCGCGCGCGCGTCCCCCGCGGACGCCGCGGTCAGGAGAGCCGGCCCCGGCTCACTGCGCGTAGATGTTCGTGAGGATGAGGTTCGTCCGGATGCCCGTGACGACGATGTTCGTGAGGACGATGTTCGACTTCACGTTGAGTTTGATGCCCGTGACGACGATGGAGCCGCCGGATCCCGTCGCGCCGCCCGTGCTCGTCGCGCCGCCGTCGCTCACCGTGCCGCCCGTGCTCGTCGCGCCACCGTCGCTCGTGGCCCCGCCGTCGCCCGTCGCGCCGCCGGCGCCCGTTGCGCCGCCCGTGCCGGTGCTCGAGTCCGGGTGACCGCCGGCGTCCGTGATCGGAGCCGTGCCGGCGTCCCCGGTCGGGAACGTGCAGGCGCCGTCCGACGAGCACGCGCCGCTCGTGCATTCGGTGCCCGTCGTGCAGTCCGGCAGACAGATGCCCGTCGTCGCGTCCAGCGTGAAGCAGCGACTGCCCGTCGGGCAACCCCCGGCGCTCACGTAGCGGTCCGGGTTCGGGGTGCAGAGCGGCGCGCAGAGGCCGACCGCGCCCGGCGCGGTGACGCAGGTGGTGCCCGCCTGCGTGCAGACGCCGCCCGCGTAGCAGGCGCCGAAAGCCTGACCCGGATCCTTCGGTCCGGGAGCCGCCCCGTTGCAACCGACCGTCGACTTCGCGTTGGAGGAGTCGGCGTCGCAGGATGCGGCGGCCGCGTCCTTCCCGCCGTCCGTCACGACTGCGCCGCCGCCCGTGCTGGCCCCACCGCCGCCGCCCTTGCCGCCAGAGGCCTTGCCCCCGCTGCTGCTCCCCCCGCCGTCACCGGAGCTTCCTCCGCCCGTCCCGGAGTCGCCGTTCTGGACTGTGCCGGGGCTCTTTGCGGAGTCGCTCGAACTGCAGGCGAGCGCGACGGAACCAGAGAGTGCGAGGAGAGCGGTGAAGCGAAGAAGAGTCATGGTCCGTGAGCATAGGCGACACCCCCACGTCGGGCAACCGGACGACGCGTGACGGCTTCACGGTCTCTCACGGGATTTTCACGCGGACCGCATCGGTGTGGGTGCGCCGCGCACCACGACCGCGAGCGCTCGCCGCGAAAACGAACCCGATCGCTTCGCGCACGATCGCCACGCCTTCGCCTCGCAAGCTCGCGAGATCGCGCCCAGGGGGCGGCTCAGAACCCGAAGTCGACCTTCTTCGACGTCGTCTTCGCAGGCGGCTTCGCGGCGGGCGCGGGCGGCTTCGCGGGCGCGGCCTTCGCGGCGATCTTCGGCGTGGCGGAGAGGGGCGTCGCGGCCGCCTTCGCCGGAGCGGGAGCTGCGGTCGCTGCCGGCGGTTCCGCCGCCTTCGGTTCGGTGGGAAGGACCGCCGGCTCGGGCGCGGGCGTCGGAGGCGGAGCCGTCTTCGCCGGCTCGGCGAGGTTCGCCTTGGGAGCGACGGGCTCCGCGGGTGCCGCCGCGGCCGGGTGCTCGGAAGGCGCCGCACTCTGAGCCGCCCCCGGCGCGTCGCCGTGCCCGCGCAGCACGAAGAACCCGACGGTGCCGGCGAGAGCGAGCGCGCCGAGCGTCGCGCCCACGATCACCGGGGTCGGCATGGACGAGACGCCGCCCGAGGTGTTGGCGACCCCTCCGGCCGTCTGATTCAAGACGCGCTCTCCGCTTCCGGCGAGCGCGCCCGCGGGCGTGTTCTGAAACGGCGCCTGCGCGCGGACGTCGGCGTAGCTCTGGAGGCCCGCGGTCTTCTCGCTGCCGACGCGAAGGCCCGCCGCGGCGCGGAGGCCCGTCGTGAGATCTCGCGCGGACTGGAACCGCTGCGCAGGATCGCGCTGCGTCGCCTTCTCGTACCACTCGTCGAACGACTTCGACACCGTCGGGAGGACGCTCGACGGCTTCCGGATGGGGCGGACGCAGATCTGGAGAATGAGATCGCCGAGCGCCTCGCTCGAGAACGGCCGCTGACCGACGACGCACTCGAACGCGATGATCGCGAGGGACCAGAGGTCGGTGCGATGATCGACGCTCCGGTTCCCCTCGGCCTGCTCCGGGCTCATGTAATAGGGCGTCCCGAGGATCGCGCCGGTGCGCGTCTGGGAGGAATTGCCGAGCGCGTTTCCCGTCGCCTTCGCGATGCCGAAGTCGAGGACCTTCGCGATCTCCTCGTCGTCGTTCTGGACGAGGAAGATGTTGTCGGGCTTGAGGTCCCGATGGACGATGCCGGCGTCGTGCGCGCGCGAGATCGCGCGACCGACGTCCGTGAGGATTCGGGCCGTGTCCTCGAGGGAGAGGCGGCCGACGGCCTCGAGCCGCTGGGCGAGGCTCTGTCCCTCGAGGAGCTCCATGGCGATGTACGGAACGCCGTCCTCCACCCCGTAGTCGAAGGTCTGCACCACGTGAGGACTCCGGAGCGCGGCCGCGGACTGCGCCTCGCGGAGGAACCGGGCGAGGGCTTCTGCGTTGCTGGCGATCGCCGGGTCGATGATCTTGACCGCGACCTGCGAGTTTAGCGCGAGATGATCCGCTGCCCAGACGGAGCCCATGCCGCCCTGCCCGAGGCGGCGGACGAGCTTGAACTTCTGGGCAATGACGTACCCTGGCCCCCAGGCTGAGGAGCTGCTCATGTGAGGCGCAGAGTAGCCTCCAGCGGAAAACCGGGCCAGGGATGGGCGGACATGGGCTGACTGACGCACCGCGTTACGGAGCAACTCCGGCGAGTTTCGGCGATTCCCGGAAATGCCCCTCACGGTATGGTGAGCGATACCGGCGCCCGTCCCACCCCGACGGGCGACCGACGTCCGCGTGGAGGCTGCTTCGTGAAGTTCCGTACCTTGTTGCTTCTCTCGCTCTCGCTCTGTCCTGCCGTCGCTTCGGCGCAGCAGGTCGATGATCGCGCCCGGAGCGCCGCGCGAGCGCTCGCCGAGGAGGGCGTGACCGCGCTCCAGGGCGGAGACGTCCCGAACGCGGTCGACAAGCTCGAGCGCGCCTACGAGATCGTGCACCTGCCGACCGTGGGGCTCTGGTCGGCGCGAGCGCTCGCCAAGGCAGGACGGCTCGTGAACGCGGCCGAGCGCTACAACGAGGTGTCGCGCTGGAGCGGCAGCCCCGATCCTCGGCAGGACCAGGCGAAGGCCGACGCGGCGAAGGAGCGGGAAGAGCTCCTCCCGCGGATCCCGAGCGTCGTCCTCTCGATCGAGGGAGCGAAGCCGAACGAGGTCGCCGTCACGCTGGACGGCGAACCGGTCCTCGCGGCGCTGATCGGCACGGCGCAGCCGGTGGATCCGAAGCACCACGTCGCCAGGGCGACGCGCGGCGCGGACGCCGTGGAACAGCCGTTCGACGTCGCGGAGGGCCAGAAGCTGCCCGTCACGCTGAAGTTCGGCGCGCCCGGCGCGGCGGCGCCTCAGCCGGCACCCGCTCCCGCCGTCGCTCCGGCGCCCGCGCCCGCGCAGGGCGCCGCGGGAGTGGACGTGACCGCCGATCATCCGTCTTCCTGGTCCACTCAGCGCACCATCGGGCTCGCGGTCGGCGGAGTCGGCGTCGTCTCCGCCGTGGTGAGCGGCGTGTTCACGGCGAGCGCGCTCTCGCACAAGTCGGACGCGAAGCCGTACTGCAACGGCGGCGCGTGCACGGATCAGAAGGGCGTCGACGCGCTCTCGGACGCGCGCTCGGCCGGAAACGTCGCGACGATCACGGGGATCGCCGGGATCGCGCTCATCGGCGCGGGCGCGGTGCTGTTCTTCACGGCGCCATCCGGCGAAAAGATCGCGATCCTACCGAGCTATCGACCGAACGGCGGCGGCGTGGTCGCGACGGGGAGCTTCTGATGAGCACGTGGAAGTCCGTGACGGCCAGGGGAACGCTCGGCGCTCTCGCTGCCGCGGCGCTCTTTTCCGGCACTGCCTGCAACGCGATCCTCGGCATCGACGAAGGACACCTCGTCGCCGCCGAGACGGGCGGTTCGGGCAACGGCGGCAGCGGCACGGGCGGGGACTCCGACGTGGACGCGAGCAGCGGAGGCGCTCCCGAGGATTCCGGCGCGGGCGGCGCGAGCGCGGGCGGAAAGGGCGGAGCCGGCGGAGGCACGGGCGGCGCGACCGGCGGAGGCGGCGGAGCCGGCGGCGCGGCGGGCGGCGGCGGCTCCGGCGGTAGCAGCCCGACCGAACCTCCGGGGGTCGCCGGTGAAGTGCACTGCGGCTCGGCGAGCTGCAAGCTGTCGAGCCAATCGTGCTGCGTCGACAACGGCACCTTCGCGGCGCACTGCTCCTCGTCCTGTGACTCCACGAGCCAGTCCAAGTACGCCTGCGACGGCTCGGAGGACTGCGGCTCGGGTCAGCACTGCTGTCTCGCGTTCGGAACGACCACGGCGACCTGCGCCGCGACGTGCCCGGCGGGGAGCCGCGTCTTCTGCGGCGCCGACGCGGACTGCAAACCAGGCCAGTATTGCGCGCCGGGAAGCGGCGCGTTCGCCACCGTGTTCGTCTGCACGGACGGTCCGAAGGCGCACGCGGTGTGGTGCGGCGGAACGCCGTGCGATACCTCGGGCGGCAAGGGATGCTGCTACAACAAGACGGCGCAGACGTTCTCGTGCGCCGCGAGCTGCACCGGCAACTTCGCGCGTTTCACGTGCGACGGAGACGACGACTGCGCGGCCGGGGAAGCGTGCTGCGACACGCACACCGGGGCCGGCGCGATCACGGGCTCCGCGTGCGTGACCGGGAGCTGCGCCGCGGGCACGAAGGCCGTCGAGTGCGGAGACACCGTGTCTTGCACGACGGCAGGATCGGCGTGCTGCACGAGCGGCCTGGGGACCGCCTGCTCGCCGACGGGCACCTGCTCGCCCGGCGAGAGCGTGGTGTGCGGCACGGACGCGGACTGCACCGCCGGCTCGTGTCAGCCCGTGACGTCCGGCGCCATCGGCGATTCCACCGGCCGCGCGATCTGCACCCCCTGAGAGGAAGGACCATGAGCGACACGGACTTCGACCCCGAGTACGTCTTCAACCACCACTCGGCTTCCAAGAAGCAACTCGAGCAGTACGCCGCGATTCACGAGTCGGCGAAGGCCTTCGCCCGGGTCATCCTCGACAACGTCCCCGCGTGCAGCGACCGCAGCGCGGCGCTCCAGCTCCTCCGCGAGAGCGCGATGACCGCCTGCGCGGCCATCTCTCTCGAAGGACGTCTGAAGTAGTCCGGACGCGGCGCGGGCTCGGCCCGGAAGGCCTAGCCCGAGGACGTCGCGCAGACGTACTCGGCCGTCGTTCCCGGCACGAGCACGCAGCTCGTGCCGATCAGCGACGAGCAGTCCAGATCGCTTACGCACGTCGTGAAGCACGTGTTCGTGTTGCCGCTGTTCAGGATGCAGACGTTCTGGAAGCCGCTCGAGGCGTAGCCGCAGTCCGCGTCCTGGGTGCAGGTTAGGGTGCACCAGATCGCGTCCGGGCAGGTGGTGCCGGAACTGCAGTCGGAGTCCACCGTGCAGGGATCGCCCACGGCGCCGCCCGGGAGGCACGCTTCCTGGCACGTCCCGGTCACGCACGTCCCGAACGCGTCGTACAGCGCGAGGGAGACCGAATCCGTGATGGTGCCCCGGCACCCGCAGCTGCCGGACGTGCAGTTCAACGCACATTCGATCGCCGCCTCGCACTCGACGTCGCCCTGGCACGACGCGCAAGAATCTCCACACTGGGCCGCGAAGCAAGACTGGCACGTGGGATCGTTGAACGTCACGCTGCAGGTGCCCGGACCACTCCCCGCGACGCCGGAGCCGCCGGTGCCGCTGGGCGCGCCGCCGCTGCCGCTCGGCGCGCCGCCGCTGCCGCTCGGCGCACCGCCGCTGCCCGAGCCTCCCGAGCCGCTTCCGCCGCCGACCTTGGTCCCCTTGATCGTGCACGTGTCCCCGGGCACGTGGCAGGAGGCGCTGAAGGTGTCTGCGGAGAGCGTGCCGTTGCAGGAGATGGCCCCGCCCTGGCTCGAGACCCCGATGAAGCTCCACGACGATCCCGAGACGGTGAGCGGCGAGTTCGTGGACTTGGTGCCGTCGTCGCACGTGAAGGAGCCGCTGCAGCCCGTCTGCACGATGGTGCACGTCGTGTCGACGCCGCAGGACTGGCCTTTGACGTCCCACCTTCCCTGGAGGGTCAGGCAGCCCGTCTCCGATTGCTGCTGGTCGACCTTGGGTTCCTCGCCGACGCACCCCGCGATGGGGGCGCCGATCAACGCGCCGACGGCCAGAAAGCGAATGCTGTACTTCATCTACTCATCCTTCTCGTCACACCGCGCGGCCGAGCCGTCCGCGCCCGTCGAGGTCAGAAGTTCTGCCCGAGGACGAAGCCTGCGCCGGTGGTGGAGACCACCGGCACGACCTCGAACCCCTTTCGCGACGCCTGCACGGACCCGCTGTCTCCCGAGGAGCTGAGGATCATGTACAAGCCGACGCCCACCGCGACCACGCCGACCGAGCCGCAGGCGATGGCGATCGTCTGGGCGCTCAGCGCGTCTTGATGGAGGCTGTGAACCTTGGCCTGGGTCGCGTCGGGGGCCTTCGCGGCGTCCTTGCTGTCCTGATCCTTGCCGAGAGCGGTCACGCCCTCGTAGATCCCGACGCCGCCGGCGACGACGCCCACGCCCGTGAGCACCCAGCCGATGGTGCGCTTGGCGCTGCCGCCCTTCTTCGGCTGGTCCACGCCGGGGGGAGGCGGGCCCTGCGGAGGCCCGAACCCTTGCTGCTGCGGCACCGGGCCGGCCATCGGCGCGGGGCCGGCCATGGGCGCCGGGCCAGCCACGGGCGCCGGGCCCGCGACGGGAACGGGCGCCGCGGGCGAGCCCGAACCGAAGTTGATGCGCTCGCGGCGGTCTTTCTCGCCCTCCCGGATGACGAACGTCCGCTGGACCGCCGCTTGACCGGCGCTCTCGAAGACGAAGGCGTGCTCGCCCGGGTCGATCGAGAGCGCCGTGCCCTCGAGCCGCTCGACCAGAGGCTGCCCGTCCATCGTGACCTTCACTGCGCTGAGGTCGTTGCCCGACGGGTCCTTCGCGTCGAACACGATCGTGGGCATGGAGGCGTTCACCTCTCCCACGCGGCGCGCGCACTCCGTCCGGATGTCGGCGGGACACGTCTGCGCGGCGCAGATCAGGAGCTCCGCGCGCGCCGCCCGGAGCTTGTGCTGCCCTCGGAGCGCGATCGAGTTGTCGTTCGCGGAGAGACAATCGGCCGTCGTCGGGTCCGCTGCACGAGCGACGCCCGCGCCCGTCCAGAGGGCGGCGACGACTCCGAGTGAAACGAAGGAGGAGAGGAGTTTCATGGGTGGGACGGAGGTCTGGTGGTTCAGAAGCACTCGGGCTTGAAGTGTTTCTCGCCCTGGGCGTCGAGATAGTAGTTCGGGTCGCAGTTCTTCTTCGGTGCGGGCGCGGCCGGGGGCTGCGCCGCGGTGGGCTTCGGTGCCGGCGCCGGGACGGCGGGGGGTTTCTTCCCGGAGGGAACGGGCGCGTGAGGCCGGGCGCCGGGCGCCTGCGCGACGGGCTTTGCCGCGGGCGCGCCCGTCGCCGCGGGCGGTTCGGGGATCGGGGCGACGGCAGGAGTCGAGGACGCGCTGGGCCTGTCCGGCTCTGCGGGCTTCTGCGGCTCCGGCGCGACCCCGGCCGAGACGGGGGCGGTCGCCGAAGGGGCCGTCGCGTCCGCCGCGCCCAGCTTCTTCACGACGACCGCGGTGACGAAGATCAGGATGCCCGTCGCGCCGAGGAACACTGCCGTGCGGTTGCTCTTCGCCCCCGCCGTCGTCTTTCCCCAGGAAGCCGCCGTTCCGCGCCCGGGCGCCTCGCTCTCCGGCCCCTCCGACGAAGGCGGAAGGGCGTTCAGACCCTGGGAGATCCCGGCGACGCGCAGGATCCCGGAGATGCGCTCGACGGAAGCCTTCGCACGGCGCGGGCCGAACTCCACGAGCGCGAGCGCGAGCTCGCCGACGGACTGGTAGCGGTTCGCGCGGTCCTTCTCGAGGCACTTCAAGATCGCCGACTCGAGCGCGGGCGGCAGATCCGGACGCTTGTTCCGGATCGGCGGCGGAGGCTGGCTCAGGATCTTCACCACGAGCTCCGGAATCGTGTCCGCGACGAAGGGGGACTCGGCCGTGAGGAGCTCGTACAGGATGATGCCGAGCGCCCAGATGTCGCTCCGCGCGTCGACGTCCTTCGCCGACTGCATCTGTTCGGGCGACATGTAGAGAGGCGAGCCCATCATGGCGCTCGTCCGGGTCATTTCCGAGCCTGCGGCGGAGAGACCGCCGCCGACCTTGGAGATGCCGAAGTCGAGGACCTTGACGGAGAAGGTGCCGTCGGCGAGCCGGATGACGAAGAGGTTCGCGGGCTTGAGGTCGCGGTGGACGATGCCGAGCGTGTGCGCCTCGGCGATGGCTTCGCAGGCCTGGAGCACGAAGTCCACGGCCTGCTCGACGCCCATGCCGCCTCGCTTCAGCCACGTCGTGAGATCGCCGCCGTCCAGGTACTCCATGACCATGTACGGGGCGCCGTTCTCCAGCGTCCCGACGTCGGTCACTCGCGCGACGTGCTCGCTCTTGATGCGAACCGCGGCGCGGGCTTCGCGGGCGAAGCGCGCGACGGCTTCGGTGTTCTGGAGCATCTCCGGGAGCAGAAACTTGATCGCGACCTTGTCGTCGAGATGGATGTGATGTGCGGCCACCACGACGCCCATGCCGCCCACGCCGAGGATGCGATCCACCCGGTACTTGCCGGCGAGAATCTCCCCTTCCTTCACGGGTGCGTTCACGGGTGCGTTCACGGGTTCTCGCTTCGAAGGTCGGCGCTGCTGCGGCGTCGCCCGTAGACCTTCGTTCTCTCGCAGCAAAGTCGCTCGGAGCGGCCGCCGAGTCAATCGAAGAGCCCGATTTCCGTCACGAACCATGGCAAGGCAGGTGGCCTCACGTGACACGAGCGGGACTCGCGTCCGCCCACGCTGAACCGACGTTCGCGAGGAGCGCGTAAAAAACCTCGAAGCTTCTCGCAGCTTTTCCGCGAGGTGTCGCGGCCTGGTCAATTCTTCGGCTAGGGTTCGACGCCACGAGGCCGCGGGGAAGGCCTCCTCGCTCTTCGGAGAAAACGACGATGGCGAAGCCCGTCCGCTCATGGGTCATTCTGCTCCTCGCGCTGCTCGCCGTCGCGTGCAGCTCCGGCGAGGGCCGACGGCGCGCGGGGCACGTCTGCAAGGACGTCTCGGAGTGCGACGGCGTGGACGCGGGCGCGACGAGCTGCGTGCTCCCGGCCTGCGTCGACAACCTCTGCACGACGACGCCGCGGGAGGAGGGCACGCCGTGCGACGACGGAGACCAGACGACGCTCGACGACGCTTGCCACGTGGGCGTCTGCAAGGGCGGCTCGACGGGATGCCCCGAGGCCCCGGCTTGTCAGGTCTCGGTCGTCGATTCCGCCACCGGAGCGTGCACGACGCGACCGGCCGCCGACGGCACCGCGTGCGACGACGGCGATCTCTGCACGCAGACGGACACGTGCGCCGCGGGGTCCTGCGTCGGCGGGCCGCCGCGGGAGTGTCCGGCGACGGACGCCTGCCACGTCGCGGGCACGTGCGACCCCGCCACGGGCGACTGTTCCACGCCGGCCGCGACGGACGGGACGACCTGTGACGACGGGAAGAAGTGCACGTCGAACGACGCCTGCGTCTCCGGAGCGTGCGTCGGCACGGCCACCCAGTGCGACGACGGGAAGAGCTGCTCCACCGACTCCTGTGACGAGGCGCTCGGCGGGTGCCACAGCGACGTCTCGAAGTGCACGTGCCGGACGAACGCGGATTGCGACGACCAGAACGCGTGCAACGGCGTGGAGACGTGCGACGTCGCGTCCTCGACGTGCGTCTCGGGCACGACTGTCGACTGCAGCCAGCTCACGGACGCCTGCCACACGGGAACGTGCGACCCGGCCTCGGGCGCCTGCGTCGCGACGAACGTGCAGGACGGGACGGCGTGCAACGACGGCGATCAGTGCACGCGCACCGACACCTGCCAGGCGGGGAAATGCACCGGAAGCGACCCCGTTTCGTGCGGCGCCCCCGGCCAGTGCAAGGGGGGCAGCACGTGCGACCCGGCGACGGGCAACTGCGTGACGGGAGACCAGCCGGACGGCACCACCTGCGACGACGGCGACCCGTGCACGGGCGGGGACGTTTGCCAGGGCGGCGCGTGCGCCGGCAGCGCGGTCATCTGCACCGCCCAGGACCAGTGCCACGGCGCGGGCGCCTGCAATCCCGCCACCGGCACCTGCTCGAACCCCACGCTCGCCGACGGCACGGCCTGCGACGACCAGAACCTCTGCACGAACGGGGACGTCTGCACCGCCGGCGCCTGCACGCCCGGTGATGCGACGCCGTGCGCCGCCACGGACGCGTGCCACCTGGCGGGGACGTGCGACCCGAAGACGGGCGTCTGCGACGACCCCTCGAAGGCGGACGGCGCCACGTGCGACGACGGCCTCGCCTGCACGCAGAACGACGTGTGCAAGGCGGGCAAGTGCGGCGGCGCGGCCGTCTCCTGCGCGGACGCGCGCTCGTGCACGGTGGACGCCTGCTCGGAAGCGCTCGGGGGGTGCACCCACGACGCCTCCGCGTGCGCCTGCAGCGGGAACCAGGATTGCGACGACGGAAACGCCTGCAACGGCGTCGAGACGTGCAACGTCGCGACGGGCGCGTGCGTGGCCGGGACGCCGAAGAGCTGCGCGACCCTCGACGATGCCTGCAACGTCGGGACGTGCAACGCGGGGACGGGCGCGTGCGCCAAGGTTCCGCGCGCGAACGGGACGACCTGCAACGACGGGAACGCCTGCACGAAGGTGGATTCCTGCCAGGCCGGCGTGTGCATCGGCGCGAGCCCGGTCGTCTGCACGGCAGAGGACCAGTGTCACAGCCCGGGGACGTGCAACCCGGCGAGCGGGGTCTGCTCGAATCCGGCGAAGACCGACGGCGCGACGTGCAACGACGGAAACCCCTGCACGCAGACCGACTCCTGCCAGAGCGGCGCCTGCGTCGGGCAGAACCCCCTCGCCTGCCCGGCGACCGACCAGTGCCACTCGGCCGGGACGTGCAACCCCGCGAACGGCACCTGCTCGAACCCCCAGAAGGCGAACGGCACCGCCTGCTCCGACGGAAACGCCTGCACACAGAGCGACACGTGCCAGGCGGGGACGTGCACCGGCGCGAGCCCGAAGACGTGCGCCGCCCAGGATCAGTGTCACGCGGCGGGGACGTGCAACCCGAGCACGGGCGCCTGCTCGAACCCCCAGAAGGCGAACGGCACGACGTGCGACGACGGCGACCTCTGCACGCAGACGGACACCTGTCAGTCGGGGACGTGCACCGGCGCGAGCCCGAAGACGTGCGCGACACCGGACCAGTGCCACACCGCCGGAACGTGCAACCCGAGCACGGGTGTCTGCTCGAACCCCCAGAAGACGAACGGCACCGCCTGTTCCGACGGCAATGCCTGCACGCAGAGCGACACGTGCCAGACCGGCGTCTGCACCGGCGCGAACCCGGTCGTCTGCGCGACGCCCGATCAGTGCCACACCGCGGGGACGTGCAACCCGAGCACGGGCGTCTGCTCGAACCCTCAGAAGGCGAACGGCACCGCCTGCTCCGACGGCGACTCCTGCACGCAGAGCGACACGTGTCAGACGGGCGTCTGCACCGGCGCGAATCCGGTCCTCTGCCCGACGCCGGACCAGTGCCACTCGGCCGGAACGTGCAACCCCGCGAACGGTACGTGCTCGAACCCCCAGAAGGCGAACGGCACGACGTGCGACGACGGGAACGCCTGCACCCAGACGGACACGTGCCAGGGCGGAACGTGCACGGGCGCGAGCCCGAAGACGTGCACGGCAGAGGACCAGTGTCACGTCGCCGGAACCTGCGACGCGGCGACGGGCCTGTGCTCGAACCCCACGAAGACCGACGGAGCCTCCTGCACGGATGGCAACGGCTGCACCGTCGGCGACACGTGCCAGACCGGAGCCTGCGTCGCGGGGCCCGCCGTGACGTGCGTCGCGCTGGATCAGTGCCACGTGGCGGGGACCTGCGCGCCCGCCACCGGCCTCTGCTCGAACCCCACGAAGAGCAACGGCACGACTTGCAACGACGGCAAGGTGTGCACCAGCGGGGACGTCTGCACGGGAGGCGTCTGCGGCGGCGCGGCCGTCCCGTGCAACGACGGCATCTCGTGCACGGTGGACAGCTGCAGCGAGGCCGCCGGCGGCTGTACGGTGGATACGACCGCGTGCGGCTGCACGAAGGACGCCGACTGCAACGACGGCAACGCCTGCAACGGCGTCGAGACCTGCAACCTCTCGACGCTCACGTGCAAGACGGGAACGGCGGTGGACTGCAGCACGCTCACGAACGCGTGCAACACCGGGACGTGCAACCCGAGCACCGGCGCGTGCTTCGCCGCGCCGAAGGCGAACGGCACGTCGTGCAACGACGGCAACGCCTGCACCCAGTCCGACACGTGCCAGGCCGGGACCTGCACCGGCGCGAACCCCGTCGTCTGCCCCACCCCGGACCAGTGCCACGTCGCGGGCACCTGCGCGCCCGCCACCGGCCTCTGCTCGAACCCGCAGAAGGCGAACGGCACGACCTGCAACGACGGCAACGCCTGCACCCAGTCCGACACGTGCCAGGCCGGGACCTGCACCGGCGCGAACCCCGTCGTCTGCCCCACCCCGGACCAGTGCCACGTCGCGGGCACCTGCGCGCCCGCCACC
>DASZXK010000133.1:0-12791 GCA_035545855.1 Polyangiaceae bacterium | reverse complement strand
GCACTTCACGAAGCAGGCGCTTCTCGACCGGTAGACCCGTAAACGCCTTGGTACGCTCGGATCGGCGATGAAGCGGACCTTTCTGAAGGCGGCGGTGCTCGGCGCGACGATCGGGACGTCGGCGGCCGTGACGCGGCTCGCCGTCGCCGGAGACGGGCCGTACGACGTGATTCGTCAGCTCGGCCGGGTCCTCGTCCTGGTCGAGAACGAATACGTCGATCCGGTCGATCGGTTCCGGCTCCTCGAGGGCGCCATCAAGGGGATGGTCGCCGAGCTCGATCCGCACTCGTCGTACCTCCCGCCGGAGGACTATCGCATCTTCGACGCGGACACGCGCGGCGAGTTCGGCGGCATCGGCGTCGAGGTCGACTTCCAGAACGAGACCGTCGTCGTGATCGCGCCCATCGAAGGGTCTCCGGCGGAGCGAGCCGGCATCCGCTCCGGCGATCACATCGTCGCGATCGACGGGAGCCCCGTCCGCGGTCGTCCGATGCAGGAGCTCGTCCGCCGCATGCGCGGCAAGCCGGGGTCGCGCGTCGTGGTGTCCGTCGAGCGTCCCGGAGCGACGGCTCTCCTCCATTTCACCCTGACGCGCGAGGTGATCCAGGTCGCGAGCGTCGCATGGAAGCTCCTGGACGGCGGAGTCGGATACGTCCGCATCAAGCAGTTCCAGTCCGGGACCCACGCCGAGCTCCTCGCGGCGGTCGAGAAGCTTCGCGCCGAAGCGAAGGCGTCCGTCGGAGCAGTCATCGTGGATCTCCGGAACGATCCCGGCGGGCTCGTGGACGAGGCGAGCGACGTCGCGGACGAGTTCCTCGCGGGCGGCGTGATCTACTCCACGCGGCACCGCGGCCAGACCGTCGACGAGGTCCACGCCGGGCGGGGCGGCGCGTTCGTGGACGCCCGCGTCGTCGTGCTCGTGAACGAGTACAGCGCGAGCGCCGCCGAGCTCGTCGCGGGCGCTCTCCAGGACCAGAAGCGCGCGACCGTCGTCGGCGCGCGGACGTTCGGCAAGGGCTCCGTCCAGACGATCCTCGAGCTCCCGGGCGGCGCCGGTCTCCGCCTCACGACGATGCGCTACTACACGCCGAGCGGGCGCGCGATCCAGGCCCAGGGGATCGTCCCGGACGTGGACGTCGCCCAGGTGACGAACACCCGGAAGGCGGGCGTGGTCATCCGCGAAAGCGATCTCGACAATCACCTGAGCGCCGAAGGGACGTCCGCCGCCGAGCCGTCGCCCGCGCCCGACGGGGGAAGCCTGGAGGTCGTCCCGCCCGCGCACCTCGAGGCGACCGGCGAGATCCCGAAGAACCCGATCGGGGGCGCCGACCCGGCGCTCGCGCTCGCGTACCAGCTTCTTCTCTCCCGCAAGTGAGCGAATTCAATCAATGAATACCCGTCGTTACGTTTGGGGTTCAAGGGTTCGGCGCGGGAACCGTTCCAGGAGGGCGTGCGCCTCTATCCCCTGATCGCCGCGCTCGGCCTCCTCGCCCCGACCACGGGCTGCGAGCAGGTCCAGGCTGCGCTCGGTCAGAAGCCGCCCGAGGCGCCTGCCGAAAAGGCCGAGCCGAAGCGCCACACGAAGACCGACGAGAGCGCGACGAAATCCGACGACGGGCCCTCCGAGAAGGGCGACGCGCCCTCGGGTGGAAAGCGGGACCCCGAGAGCTCCGCGGGAAAGGGCGAATCGCCCGACGACGACTTCGCCGTGCCGTTCGCCTGGGAGCACTCTCCCGAGGATCCGCTCGGCAAGGCGCGCGCGTTCTTCCGCGAGATGACCGCCGACAACGAGCGCTACACGGGCGCGAGCGGCGAGCTCTTCCCGCAGTGGGCGGACGCCGAGACGCCTCGTGCGACGGTGCTGACGTGCTCCGACTCCCGCGTCCAGGTCCAGGCCTGGGACGAGACGCCCGAGAACGACGACTACACGGTGCGAAACCTGGGGAACCAGGTCGACAACGCGCTCGGCTCGGTCGAGTACGGCGTGGAGCGCCTCGGGACTCCGGTGCTGCTCGTGCTCGGGCACACGGGGTGCACCGCCGTGAAGGCGGCCCTCGACGGCACGGGCAAGCTCGACGACGCCATGAAGAAGGAGCTCGCCGGGATCCAGGTCTCGAAGCACGCCGCGAAGGGCGACGCGCTCCGCGACGCGGTCCTCGAGAACGTCCACGCCCAGGTGAAGGCGGCGCTCTCGCACTTCGGGCGCCGCGTTCACTCCGGCAAGCTCACCGTGGTGGGCGCCGTCTTCGACTTCCGGAACGAGCTCGGCAGGGGAGCCGGAAAGCTCGTGATCATCGACGTGAACGGGAGTCGCGACGAAAAGAAGCTCGAGGCGTTCGGGACCGCCATCAGCGGCGCGGAGTCCGCCGAGGGCACGGAAGAGAAATCGCCGGAGGCCGAGGAGAGGAAGAAGAGCCTTCTCTCGCAGCTCTCCGAGGTGAAGGGGCTCGCGCTGCCGCCTGCCGCAGAGGCTCCCGCCGAGCATCCGCCGGAGCCGCCTCACGAAGCCCACGAGTGAGCGACCGGCTCAGGGCTGTGCGATCACGACGGCGTCCGGGTCCCGGTAGAGGATCTTCCCCGTCTCCCCGGGGCAGCCCCAGCACGTGCTGAAGTGGAGCCTCGGACGGATGTAGCCGTTGTATGCGAGCGCGACGGGTCCCACCTCGTGCTCCATGATGAAGCTCGCCGCGAGGAGGTACTCGCCGTCGTCGAGGGCGTGGAAGACGGCGACGAACGACGTGTCCTCCCCCGAGCGCCCGGACACGACGAGGAACTCGGCGCCCGCGACCGGGTTCCAGCGGAGCGGAGCGACGGTGAAGAGGAACCCCTTCCGGTCTCCGGGGCCGCGTGCGACGACCGTCTCCGCGCCGTCCGGTTCCCGGAAGAAGCGCACGTTCGTCGCGAGGCGTTTCGTGTGTTCGTTCGCCGCGAACAGGGCGGCGAGCTTCTGCGGCGTGATGCTCGCCTGCGAGAACGTGACTCCCGCGCGCGGCTCCTTCACGAGGACGGCGTTCTTCGCGCCCTTGCAGCACCGGAACCCGAGCGTGTCGCTCGACGAATCGGCGCTCTCCGACGAGCGCGCGGCGCACCGCCGCGCCTCGCGCGGACTGCCCTTCGCCGCGCCGCGCACCGCCGCCTTCCGGGGGCCGTCCCCGTCGGGCACGACGTCGCTCGCCGTCCACTCGCGGAGCGCGCCCATTCCGAGGACGTCGAAGCCCGACGCGCACGTCTCCGGGGCCTGCACGCACGAATCCGGGAAATCCTCCCCGCCGGCGTAGAGCGTGCTGTTCGGCCCCTTGCACGCCCGCTCCCACTCGATCTCCGTGCAGAGGCGAGCGCCGCGCTCGGCGCACAGGCGCTCGGCGTCGGCCCGCGTCACGGCCGTCTTCGGGGGCGCCGCGGGATCGTTCGGGTAGGGGAGGCGATCGATGCGGAACGGGCCGAGCTCCACCGTCGTCAGGCGTTCCTCGATCTCGGGCTTCCGGCCTGCCTCGCCCGGGACGCTGCCGGCCTTGAACGTCCCGCCGGGGATGTCGATGCGCTCCCCCGCGAGCGGAGCGACGACCTTTCCGTGCGGGGCGCGCACGCCGCTCGGCGACGGCGGCGCGCCGGGAGCCGTCTCCCTCGGCTTCCGCTGACAGGCGATCGTCGTCGCGAGTGCGAGGACGGCGATCGTCGGGGCGCGCGGCGCTATCGGCACCCGCGGTTTATATCGTATACGTCGGGCGGATGAGCACGCTGCTTCTGCTCCGGCACGGCCAGGCGCACGCGTTCGACGCGGACTCGGACCGTCTCACCGAGCGGGGCGTCCACCAAGCCCAGGTGCTCGGTGAGGCGCTCGCGAACGCCGGCGTCGTTCCGGACGAGGTCGTCACGGGCTCTCTCGTCCGGCAGCGACGGACCGCGGAAGGCGTCCGCGCCGCCTACGAAGCGCGCGGGCTCCCGTTCCCCGAGCTCCGGCAAGATCCTTCCTGGAACGAGTACGACGCGGGCGGGATCCTCGGGTCGCTCCTGCCCGCGCTCGCGGCACGCGATGCCCCTTTCGCGGGGCTCGTCACGGAGTTCCAGGGGGCTGCCGCGCGCGCCGACCGCAACCGCCACTTCCAGCGAATGTTCGAGGTGCTCATGGCCGAGTGGGCGCGTGGAAATGTCACGAGCGAGGGCGTCGAGAGCTTCGCGTCGTTCCACGCGCGCGTGAGAGGCGCGCTCCGCGGCATCGTGACGCGGCGGGGCGCCGGGACGGTGCTCGCGTTCACGTCGGGCGGGCCCATCGGGGTCTCGGTGCAAGACGTGCTCGACGCGCCGCCGGAGACGGCGCTGCGCGTGAACTTCCGCGTGAAGAACGCCTCCGTCACGGAGCTCGTCTTCTCCGAAGGCCGCGTCTCTCTCGACCGCTTCAACGGAGTCGAGCACCTTCCACCCGAGCTCCGGACGTTCCGGTGAGCGTCGACTGCTTCGCGGAGCGCGCCCTCCGGGCAGCGCCCGGGGTGCGCTTCGAGCGTCGTTCCCCGGAGACGTCCGGCGCCGCGCTGCCTCTGCTCCCCCTCTGCCGGAGCGCGCTCGCCGCCCCCATCGGAAGCCCGGCGCTCGGAGAGCTCGCGTCGCGGGCGTCGCGCGTCGTCGTCATCGTCAGCGACGCCTCGCGGGACGAGCCCCGCGAGGAGATGCTCGCCGCACTGATGGGGACGCTCCCGAGGGAGCGCGTGACCCTCGTGGTCGCCGCCGGCACCCATTCGGCGACGGCCGACGTCGTCCCGGCCGCGTACCGGGATCTGCCGATCGTCGTCCATCAGGCGAACCGCGCCGAGCGGATGGTCGACGTCGGGATCACGGGAGAGGGGACCCGGATACGCCTCCTCCGCGAGGTGGCGACCGCGGATCTCGTCGTCGTGACGGGGCGGATCCGGCCCCACTACTTCGCCGGTTACTCGGGCGGCGTGAAAGGGCTCTTCCCGGGGTGCGCGCTCGCCGAGGACGTCCTCCAGAACCATCTCCTGAAGGCCGATCCGAGCGCGCGTCTCGGCCGCGTCGAGGACAACCGGTGCCGCCTGGACATGGAGGAAGCGGCGCTCCGGGTTCCCGGCGTCGTCGTGGCGCTGAACGTGCTCGCCGATTGCGACGGGGGGCCGCGCGCCGCGGCGTTCGGGCACCCCGTGCTCTCCCACCGGGAGCTCGTGCGGCAGGCGCGGGCGCTCTTCTTGGTGCGCGCCCCGCGGAGCCGCGTCGTCGTCGTCGCGGACCGACCGCCCGTCACGCGCTCGCTGTACCAGGCGTCGAAGCTCCTGCCGCCGGCGGGCGCCATCCTGGAAGAAGGGGGCTCCGTGATCGTCGTCGCCGAATGCTCGGAGGGCATCGAGCCGGTCGCGCGAGTGAACGAGGGGATCTACCGGCTCGGCGTCGCGCGGTCGCTTCCGGCCCGGCACCGCGTGCTCCTCGTCTCGGAGCTCCCGGAGTCGACCGTTCGCCGGAGCTACGCCGAGTACGCTCCGACCGTGACGCGCGCGCTCGAGATGGCAGGGGTGCGAGAGGGCGACGCCGTGCCGCTCCTCTTCCGAGCCGGAGAGAGCATCGTGGAGGCGGATGTCTCGTAAGCGCGAGCGCCGCGGCGGCGGCGAGTCCGGATTCCAGGCCGGTCCCGGAACGATCGTCCGCTTCTCTTACGAGCTCTTCGACGCCGAGGGCGAGTGCGTCGAGCGTTCCGCGGAGGACTCGCCGCTCGAGCTCCTCCTCGGCTACGGCATCGCGCCTGCAGCGCTCGAGACGGCGCTCGCCGGCCGCGCCGTGGGCGCCGAGCGGGACGTCGTGCTCCCGGAGGCAGAGGCGTTCGGTCCCCGGGATCCCGAGGCCGTCATCGAGGTTGCGCGGAGCGAGCTCCCGGAGGACATCGCGGAAGGGGACGAGTTCGAGGCGGACCGCGAGGGCGAGGACGGGCCGGTCGTGCTGAAGGTCCTCGAGGTGCGCGAGGACGCAGTCGTGCTCGATACGAACCACCCCCTCGCCGGCCAGGACGTCCGGCTGCGCGTGAAGCTCGTCGGCGTCCGGCCCGCCACGGCCGCGGAGATCGAAGCGGCGGAAGCCGCCCTCCTGGCGGGTGAAGAGGGGCTCGAGGCGGAGGCCGGGGCCGGCTCCCCCTTGCTCCCCGTCGAGCGATTGCTTAAACGGGGGCGTGACGGCGGTCCCCGCGCGGAGGGGGACCCACCGAACCCGAAGCCGCCCCCGAAGCGGCTCGCCTGAAAGTCCGGAGAATCTCGCCAGATGGAAGTACCCGATCGCTTCAAGCTCGACGTTCGCGTCCGCGACCGAATGCTCGCGAACCAGACCGTCACCCCCGCCGACGTCCAGAAGCACCTGGACGCGCTCCCGGACCTGGAAGCCTCCGCGGAGGTCATCGACCTCGCTCAGCCCGCCGTCTCGCCCCCCGGCGAGCGTCCGCCGCCGAGCGCCCGTCCCGCGCCGCGTCCGGTCGCGGCCGTGGCTCCGGCCGCGCCGATGTCCGTCGCTCCGCCGCCCCTCCCGGTGGACGAAGGCTGGGGTGACGAGGACGACGATCTCGACGACGAGGACGACGACGAGGACGACGACGACGACGAGACCGAAGGCGGCGCCGGCGGCGAGGGTCCGAAGGAAGACGGAGCGACCGAGTGACCACCCCCGACGAAGAGCGCAACGCGGGCTCCGGGGAATCTCCTCCGCAGATCGATTTTGCGACCTTCGTCGTCTCGCTGTCGCACAGCGGCTTCGTCCACCTCGGGGACGTCGTCGATCCCGGCGGCGACAAACTCGCCCCGAACCTCGAGCTCGCCAAGCAGACGATCGATCTGCTCGCCGTGCTCGAGGAGAAGACCCGCGGTAACCTCACCGGTGAAGAGGAACGGATCCTCTCTGCAGCGCTCTACGACCTCCGCATGAGGTTCGTCGAGGTCAGCAAGAAGCAGTGAAGCGTTCCTTCGCGGCGTTCGCTCTGGCGCTCGCTCTGGGCGGCTGTCGCGACGGCGCGAAGACCACGGAGAGGCCGGCGCCCTCCGCGGCTCCGTCGATCGCGCCGGCCCCGTCCTACGTGCTCCCCGAGGTGCCGCCGCCGCCGAGCGTACCGGAGGGGGCGCGCCTGCCGTCCTTCGCGGATCTCTCCGCGAAGGCGAACCCGGCGGTCGTGTACATCGAGACGGAGCAGGCGATGTTCGGGCACGGCCGTCGCATCGTCGCGGGCGGCGTCGGCGCGGGGTTCGTCTTCGACTCGAACGGGCTCATCCTCACGAACCATCACGTGGTCGCCGGCGCGACGCGCATCGAGGCCGTCTTCGGCGAGGAGAACCGGAGGCACGCGACGATCGTCGGGGCCGACCCCCCGACGGACATCGCCGTTCTCCGGGTCGACGCGAGCGGGCTCCCGTCGCTCCCGCTCGGGGACTCCTCTCGAGCCCGCGTCGGGGACTGGGTCGTCGCGATCGGGAACCCGTTCGGACTCTCTCACACCGTCTCCGTCGGGATCCTCTCCGCGAAAGGGCGCACTCGGAACGACGTGAAGGGGCTCGATGCGTCCGGCTACTACGACTACCTCCAGACCGACGCGAGCATCAACCCCGGCAACTCGGGCGGCCCGCTCCTCGATCTCGACGGTCGCGTCATCGGCATCAACACGGCCATCAAGCCCGAGGCGAACGGCATCGGGTTCGCGATCCCGATCGACATGGTTCGCGAGCTCCTCCCCGCGCTCGTCGAGCACGGCAAGGTGACGCGGAGCGCGCTAGGCGTGGCCGTGGCGTCCGTGAAGGACGAGGACGTCACCCGTCTCGGCCTCGGCTCGAAGAGCGGCGCCCTCGTGACGCGCGTCGTCCGCGGCGGGCCCGGGGACCGGGGCGGGCTCCGCGTCGACGACGTCATCGTGGCGTTCGAGGACACGGTGGGTGAGGGCCCCAATCGACTCCGGTTTCTCACGAGCATCGCCGGTGTGGGCAAAGTCGTACACGTGAAGGTCGTCCGGGGGAGGAGCGTCGTCGAGCTGCCGGTGACCCTCGGCGAGCTGCCGAACCCCGAGTCGGGCGAAGCCCCTTAGCCTTCCGGGAAGGCCGGGCGGGGTGGGGGCGTAAGGTCGGAGGTGGCGTCCCCCAGGGCCGTGCCCCTGGCGGCGAGTCCTCTCCAGGTGGCCAGAAAGGTCAACGATAATAGTGGGTTGGGGCCCATTGGTCCCCAGGCGGCGGATGAGCCGCCTCCGGAGTCTCGCGCGCGGAGGACGGCGCCTTCGAACCGGTATGATCCCGCGTTCAGAGGGCGCGTGAATACCCGGTCAGACAGGACGTCGAATGACGAGGCCCGGAGAATCGAGGCCGAAGAGGACCGTGCCCTCGTCTTTCAAGCCAAAGCCGGCGACCGCAGCGCCTTTCGTCGACTGGTCGAACGACACCAGCGCCGCGCGTTCGCCATCGCGATCGGGCTCGTCCGGGACGAGGCCGACGCCCACGAGGTCGTCCAGGAGGCGTTCCTCCGGGTCTTCAAGGGGCTCGACGCCTTCGAGGGCACCTCGAGCTTCTTCACCTGGCTCTACCGGATCGTCTCGAACCTCTCGATCGACGTCATGCGGAAGCCCTCGCGCCGCGAGACGGAGTCCCTCGACGTTTCCCGGGTCGAAGATGCGGACGAGCAGCCGCTCGTCGCGCAGATCGACGGCGCCGATCCGCTGGACGTCGTCCGCCGCCGGGAGATCCAAGCAAGCATCGAGGTCGCGCTCGCTGCCCTTCCGCCCTACCATCGGGGTGTCATCCTCATGCGCGAGGTCGAGGGCATGAGCTACGAGGAGATGGCGGAGGCGATGGGCGTCTCGAAGGGCACCATCATGAGCCGGCTGTTCCACGCGAGGCGGAAGCTCCAGCGCGCGCTCGCGGACTGCTACGCGGAGCAGATCGGCGCCGCGCCGCTCACCGAGGGAGATTCGCCGTGACGGAGCGCGAGGAAGAGCTGCTCATGAAGCACGTGGACGGCGAGCTCGAGCCGTCCGAGGCGGATTCGGTCCGCCGGCTCCTCGCGGAATCCGGGGAGGCTCGGGCGCTCGTCCGGGATTTCGAGCGCGTCGGGCACCTCGTCCGGGCCGTCGCCGACGAGCGGGGGCGTGCCGCGGACGGCATCGCCGATCAGGTGTTCGCCCGGCTTCCCGAGCCGGAGCCGGCCCCGCGGCGGGCCCGGGTCGTCGCTCTTGCTCCGGTCGCGGCGCTCGCCCTCGCGGCGGCCGCGGCCGTCGCGCTCCTCGTCAGGCCGGTGCCCCGGACGAGCGTCCCCGTCGCGGAACCGTCCGCGCAGGAGGTCGCCGTGCTCCCGAGCGTGCTCGCGCCCGCGCCGGCGGACGAGGATCCGGCCGAGGGGGACACCGGCGCGGCGATCGAGTCCGTGGATTTCGGGGCCCAGAACGGCAGCATCTTCATGGTCGCGTCGGGCCCCCAGGTGACTCCCGTCGTCTGGCTTTCCGACGACGACGAGAGTGGCGGTAGGATGCAGCCGCTATGAGATCCCTTCGGTCGCGTTCACCCGGCTCCGGTCGGGAGCGCACGCTCCTTCGTCTCGGCCTGATGCTCGCCGCCTTGACGGCGACCTCCGTGGTCTTCGCGAATCCGCCCAAGGCGGCTCCCTCGGCGGCGCCGCCCGCCGCGCCGGCCTCCTATTCCGCGGAGGTGCTCGTGCTCCACGCGACGAACGGGGACAAGGGCATCGATCCGCGCATCGGCGAGATGCCGGAGCTGAAGCAGCCGCCGTTCTCTTCCTACAAGAGCTACGAGCTCCTCTCGAAGGTGAAGCTCCCGCTCAAGAAGGACGACCCGAAGACCACCGAGCTCCCGAACGGGCGCGTCCTGCAGACGAAGCTCGTGGACGTCCTCCCGGACGACGCCATGAAGATCTCCGCGAGCATCAACCAGCCCGGCGGGAAGACCTTCCTCCCGCTCCTCGAGGTGAAGGCGAAGGTCGGGCAGAGCTTCATCGTCGCCGGGCAGAGCTACAAGTCCGGCATCCTGGTGCTCGTGATCCGCGTCACGAGGTGAGCGCGGCCCGGCGCGGGCGTCGCTCAGGGCTCGCGCACGAGCACGAAGTAGTGGTCGAGGGCCTTCTCGACCTTGTACGCCGCGCCGATGCTCACGTGCTCGGACACGCGGCGCATGAAGTCCCGCGTGCGGTGGTAGACGTACTTCTGCAGGCCCTGCGTGTTCGGGATGACCTTCGGCCAGCTCGAGGCGACGGGACCGTCGGGCACCTGGAAGTAGTCCACGACGACGGCGCCGCGCTCTTCCCACGCCGAGTTCCCGGCCGTGTAGATCGCGACGAAGAAGCCCGGGCCGACGGTGGAGATGAACGGCGACTCGTTGTAGCCGAAGAGGCGTCCGTCCCCGCGCTCGGGGCGGCAGAATCGCTTCTCGAAGAGCTGGAGCTTCCTCGGCATCGGCAGCGTGTTCCGCCCGAAGTGCCGCACGGGAACGAGGTTCGCGCGGTTCTTCGGGACGAAGTCCTCCAGTGTGAGCCCGCGCGATTGCTTCGCCTTGCGGTAGAGGGTCCGCTGCTCGCTCCGGTTCAAGGAGAGCGCGGCTTCCTTGCGCTCCTCGGGGGAAGCGGAGTCCAGCGCCTGGGCGATGGTGTCGATGGTCGTCGAATCGTTCGCGAGGAGGGCTTTGAGGTCCACGATGAGCTCCCTGAAGGTCGCGTGAAGATACGCGCGAGCGAAGATTCGCGGAAGGGCTCTTTCACGAAGATCTTCGCGCGCGACCAGTTCATTCAAAGGGATCGGATGCCGCGGTGCGCGGGGCAGGATCGTTCAAGGTCGAGGGTTCTTCCGTGATACACAATTGGCCATGATTCTCCTCGGCTTCGAGCGCGACTGGCTCCTCGTCGTGTTCGATTCCATCGTCCCGTCCGGCACGAGCGAGCGCGTCCCGACCGGCGCGAAAGACGCGCCGATGGACCGCTTTCTCTCGGATCTGTTCGCGAGCGCGCCGCTCCACTTCTGCCTCGGACTGAAGGCCTGTCTCTACTTCGTGATGGTCGCGCCGCTGTTCGTGCTCGGCCGCTGGTCCACCTTCCTCGGGCTCTCGAGCGAGGAGCGGCACCGCCTCCTCGACAGGCTCGCCGAGAGCGACGTCTACGTGATTCGAGAGATGCCGCTCCTCTTCAAGACGGTGGCGTGCCTCGGTTTCTGCGGACTCCCGGAGGTGCAGTCGCGTATCGGCATCACGCCCGTCGACGCGACGCCGCCCGAGTGGGCCCGGCGCGGCCTCCCGCTGCTCGCGGAGCGTCGATGAACGGCGCGCTCATCCAGGGTTCGGACGTCGCGGAGAAGGGCGCCGTCGCGGACTCCGCGGACGTCGTGATCATCGGCTCGGGAGCCGCCGGGGCGACCGCGGCGCGCGTGCTCACGGAAGCGGGGCTCGACGTCGTCGTGCTCGAGGAGGGCCCCCACGTGCCCACCGGCGAGCTCCGGAGCGACATGTACACGACGTTCAAGCGCGTCTGGCGGGACATGGGCTTCCAGGTCGCGGAAGGGCGTGGCTTCACGCCGATCCTCCAGGGCTCCTGCGTCGGCGGGACGACGGCCGTGAACGGCGCCATCATCCACCGGCTCCCGAAAGCCATCTTCGACGTCTGGTGCGCGGAGCACGGCGCCGGTGACGTCCTCCGCTACGACGTCCTCGAGCGCGTCTGGAACCAGCTCGACGAAGAGCTCTCCGTCGGCCCCGCGCCGGACGCCGTCTTCGGCAACAACAACTTCCTCATGGAGCGAGCGGTCGAAAAGCTCGGCATCCGCGGGAATCGAATCCGGCGGAACGTGAAGGACTGCCAGGGCTCGGCGCACTGCAACCAGGGCTGCCCGACGGCGCGGCGGCAGAGCATGAACAACTCGTACGTGCCGCGGGCCATCGCGAAGGGCGCGCGGGTCTACGCGGACTGCCGCGCCGAGAAGCTCCTCGTCGAGGGGGGGCGCGCCGTGGGAGTCCTCGGCCGGTTCGTTCGCGGCAAGCGCGGCGGGTCGCCCACGCTCATGACCGTGCGCGCGCGAAAGGCCGTGATCCTCGCGGCGAGCGCGATCCAGACGCCGCTCTTCCTCCTCCACAACGGCATCGGTCGCGCCTCGGGGCTCGTGGGGCGGCGTCTCCAGGCGCACCCCGGGACGGGCGTCGTCGGCGTGTTCGACGAGCCGGTGAAGCTCTGGTCCGGCGCGACGCAGGGTTTCGAGACGACGCACTACTGGAACGAGCGGATGAAGTTCGAGACGGTGAGCATGCCCCTCGAGTTCGGCGCCGCCCGCCTCCCCGGCGTCGGTCCCGCGCTCATGGAACGTCTCGCGAACTACGGACACCTCGCGATCTGGGGCGTCCAGATCCGTGCGCGCGCCCACGGACGGGTACGCCGCGGGTTCTTCCAGAGCAAGGTCATCGAATACGACATGACCAACGAGGACATCCGGGATCTGAAGCTCGGCGTGAAGCGCCTCGTGGAGATGATGTTCGCCGCAGGCGCGCGGGAGGTGATGCCCGGCGTGCACGGGCTCCCGGAACGCATTTCTTCCGTGGACGAGGTCGAGAAGATCTTCTCGCTCCCGGACGACCCCCGCCACTTCCACTGCATCGCGGCGCACCTCTTCGGAACCGCCGTCCTCGGAAAGGATCCGCGCGGCAGCGTCGTCGGGCCGGATTGCGAGGCCCACGACGTGAAGGGCCTCTTCATCGCGGATTCGAGCGTGTTCCCCACCAACATGGGCGTGAACCCGCAGCACTCCATCTCCGCGATTGCCTGGCTCGTCGCGGAGCGCATCGCGGACG
>DASZXK010000132.1:0-31271 GCA_035545855.1 Polyangiaceae bacterium | reverse complement strand
AGGTCCGTGAACTGTTCGATCTCCGTCGCGCCCTCGGCGAGCTGCTCGTGAGGGTACGTGAACGGGAGCGGACGCGGATTCGCGAGCGAAGAGCCGGCGGTGAAGAGGAGAGCGGTGAACGCGAGGGTGGAAGCGAGGACGCGCATGGGCAGGGCTCAGAAATTCGTCAAGGCGAGAGGCTTGGCGCAGACGGCGTCGTTGCCGCAGGCCGTGTGACAGGTGTTGCAGCCGGCGTTCGGATCGCCGCCGTACGTTTCTCCGTTCGGGGGCCCGAAGCCGCGCCAGAGCACCTTCGCGCGGTCGTCCGTGCCCGTGACGTTCTCGAGCTCGAACCACTCCCAGCCCGGGGCGCCGCTGTTGAAGCCGCCGCCGCGCTTCACCATCGCGAAGATCTCGTGCGGGATCGTGCCGCCCGTCGCTTCCTTCACGATGATGGTGCCGACGGGGAACTCCTTCGAGCCGGAAGGGGGCGGCGCGTTCAGGTACTCCGTGACGGTGCTGCCGTCGTGGATGCCGACCAGCGCCGCGCCGTCCGTGACGTCGAAGCTCTGCCAGGAGTGGTACCCGGTGAAGTCGTCCGCGACGGCGAGGAACGTGTCCCCGGAGCGGCCGTCGCCCGACTTTCCGGACGACCCGCACGCGACGGCGCCGAGGAGCGAGAGCGAGAAGAGCAGGGTGAGGCGGGCCATCAGTTGACCAGGCGGGAGAGTCCGAGCGCGTCCGCGGCGCGACCCATTCCCTCCACCGTGGAGCCCTTCACCTGCGGGTCGACCGCGTGGTGGACGGCGGTGAAGAGCACGCCGAACGGCGTCGCGAGGTCTTCCGTCGAGGGATTCTCCGAGCTCCACGTCGCGGGAAGCTCGGGAAATGCATCCCCCGGGACTGCGTCGTAGGCGGCGCCGAGGTCGTCGAACGATTTCTCGACGTCCGCGTCGATCGCGTCGCCCTCCGCCTTGGAGAGGAGCCACGGCCGGAAGATGGCGTAGATCTTCTTCGTGCCGGCGAGGTTGTCCCGGATGTCCGCCATCGTGCGCTCGGAGTAGCGGGATTCTTCCTCTTCGCTCGCCGCCTTGTTCACCTTCTCCGCCTGTTCGGCCATGAGATCCACCAGGCCCTGGTAGGCGAGCGCGATGTCCGCACGCGCGGGCCTCCACTGATCGAGGAGCGTCTCCGTGTCCGTCACGAGGCGCGCGCAGAGCTTCGTCTTGAAGTCGGCGGCTTCCTGCTCGGTCGAGGGCCACGCCGCGGCAACGTACCCGGGGAGCGTCGCTTCCGTGTCGATGACCTTCTGGGGCGTCGTCTTCGCGAAGACGATGCGTTCGATGGCGTGCATCCCCGTGACGCCCTGGTCGTCGAACAGGTTCGGATCGCCGGCGGAGCCGAGCGCCTCGAGGAACCCCTCGTACCGCTCGTCGATCGCCCGGTCGATGTCCGGGAAGAGCGGCGCGATCGCGCCCTCGGTCCGCTCGTAGGCGCTCCGCGCGCGGAGCCACGCCTTCGTGAGGTCGTCGATCGCCGTCGCGTCCTCGGTCGCGTCCCAGCCTCGCCCGCTGGGTGCCGGAGCTGCCTTTGCCATGTCCTCCGCCGCGGCGTGGAGGGCCTGGATGTCCGTCACGAGGGTGTCGTGCATCGCGGTGGCGACCTCCGCCTCGTAGTCGGAGTCGGTCTTCTTCTCGTCCTGGCTCGAGCAAGCCGTGCCGGCGAGAAGGAACGGAAGGAAAGCGAGGAAGGTCTTCGTACGGGTCATGGTCGTCACTCCAAACGAAGGCGAGCGTCAGAGCGCCTTCACGAAATCCAGGAGCGCCTCGCGATCTTCGGCGGACATGGCCTGGAACCGGTCGACGGCGTCGTTCGCCTCGGAGCCGTCTCCCTGGTGTCCGAGGATCGCCTGCTCCACGGTCTTCGCGCGTCCGTCGTGGAGGAGCGTGCGATTGAAGCGAAGGCCGATGAGCGGCGTCGTGCGCCAGTCGCGGGAGCTCGCCTCGCCGTCCACGGAGGCGCTCGCGGGGAGGCCGTCCGCGAGGGAATCTCCCATGTCGTGGAGGAGGAGATCGCTGTAGATCGGCGCGTCGACGTTCGCGAGCGCGGGCACGGGATAGCTCGCCGACGTCTTCATCGACGGCACGTGACACGCCGAGCAGAGCGCGTCCTCGAAGAGGGCGGCGCCCGCGTCCGTCGTCTCGCGTCGCGGGATCTCGAGGAGCCGCACGTACATCGCGCGCGAGTTCACGCTCTCGTACGAGACGTCGATGCCGGGCTTGTCGTCGTCGGTGAGTCCGTCCGGGTTCGGAAACTCCGTCGGGCGGAGCGGGCTCGTGATGCCCATGTCCCCCTGGAAGGCGTCCGCGGCGAAATCGTCCAGCGTCGGGACGCGGGCCTTGAGCCCGAAGCGGCCGATGACGGCGTCGCCCTTCTGGTGCGTGTGGAAGCGCGTGTCCGTGTTCGCCTCGGAGGCGTAGGTGACGTGGTTCACGCGACCGTGAATCCCGTCCGTCCGCGACGCTTGCTCGGACGCGACGCGCTCGATCTCGGAGTCGAGGATCGCCTCCATGTACCCGCGTCCGAGGATCGGCGGACCGACGCGCGTCGTGACGAGGACGTTCGTCGCGTCCTTCGGCGGGAGGATCGGCGTCTTGCCGCCGCCCGCAGTGAGCGGGTGCACCGTGTGCCCGAACGCGAGCTCGGATTGATCGGCGGCGGGCGTCACGCCGTCCGCGTCCACGACGGACATCTTCTGGACTAGCCCTGGGCCGCGGACGCCGCTCGAGTGGCACGAGTCACAGGACGTCCGCGTGTAGAGCGGGCCGAGGCCGTCGGCCTCGCGCATCGGCGTGCTGAACGCGAGATCGCCGTCGTCGAATTCGCCCTGGAGATCGGCAGCGAGCCCGCCGATGGAGACGTCGAAGCGGTCTGGCGCGCGCTCGTCGAGGGGCGCGGGAGCCGGTTTCTGCGCGTCCCCGGAGCAGCCGAAGAGCGCCGGCGACGCCGCGAGACACGCCGCTGCCGCGTCGAAAGGGAAGAGCCGTTTTCGTCGGGCCGTCACGCCGCGAACCCTATTGAAAATGACTTTCAATTTCAATGGGCGACGCAAAAATTGCAGTAACCACTGGAAATTACAAATGATTGAGCCCGATCTGCGCACTCACCATACAATGCGGAAACGATGCCCCCCTGGCTCGACTCGCTCCCGCCGCTGCTCGTGTGGGGGCTCTACACGCGCGCGCTCGCACTGGTCCTCTTCATCTCGTTCGTCTCGCTCGCCGGACAGATCGTCCGCGGCGCCGGGCGCGACGGAGGTCTGCCCATCCACCGGCGCCTCCGGAAGATCTCGGAGGATTTCCCGACGTGGCGCCGCTTCTACTACTTCCCGACGCTGCTCTGGCTCTCGGACTCGGACGCGATGCTGCGTCTCCTCACGTGGGCGGGAGCGGGCGCCGCGGTCGTCGCGTTCTACGGAGGACCGTGGTCGCCGTGGGCCTTCGGGACTTGCTACCTCTGCTACCTCTCGCTCGACATGGCCGCGGGGCTGATCTTCCCGTGGGACTGCGCGCTCTTCGAATCTCTCGTGCTCGCGCTGTTCCTGCCGGGGACGAACTCGCTGCCGAACATCGATGCTCTTGCGACGCCTCCGCCTGCGCTCGCGTGGGCGTTCCGGCTCATCGTGTTCCGCGTGATGTTCGGGTTCGGCAAGCAGAAGTTCATGGGGAGCGGGCCGAAGGACCTCGCCTACCTGAAGGGCTTCCTCATCGCGCAGCCGCTGCCTTCTCCCCTCGGCTGGTACCACCAGAAGCTCCCCGCGTTCCTCCTGAAGGGCCTGGTGCTGTTCATGTTCTTCGCCGAGATCCCGGCGCCACTGTTCGTGTTCGTCCCAGGCGTGCTCAGCATCGTCTGCGCCGCGGTGACGGTGTTCCTGATGATCGGCATCCAGGCCATGGGGAGCTTCGGCTACTTCAGCATGCTGACCATGGGAGCGTGCATTCCGCTCCTCGACAACGTCACGCCCCGGCAGCTCGACCTCTTGCACCTGTTCTCCGCGGGCCAGCCGATCTTCACGAACCTGTTCGTTCTCCTCCACACGACGGGCGCGAGCTTCGCGTTCCTGTTCAACAGCTGGGTGGGGCAGAGCTACACGCTGTGGTCCACCTGGTGGCGCCTCCCGCGGCTCGCGCAGCTCCCCCTGGACTTCCTCCGGTTCATGCACCCGTTCCGGTGGCTCCACCCGTACGGCGTGTTCCCACCGAACACCTCGCCCGGCGTGAAGATCTCCATGCTGGTGGAGGTCACGTGGGACGGCGAGACGTGGCACGAGGTCCCGTTCAACTATTCGCCGTCCAATCCGAAGTCCGCGCCGAAGTTCATCGCGCCGTATCATCCTCGAGGTGACCAGGCCGTCATCTACGAGACGTTCGGCCTGAACCCGACGAGCCTCATCAGCAGCATGGTCGGGCCCTGGGATCCGTACAGCTACGGCTCGCAGCCGGCCGCGAACGTGCTCCTCCAGTGCATCCTGGAAGGTCGCGGAGCGGACTTCATGCAAGGGGACGTCCTCCGCGCGCACGAGGACCCGCCGAAGCAGGCGCGCATCAGCACCATCATGCTGGAGCCGTGTTCTCTGAAGGAGCACCTCGAGACCGGGAACTGGTGGAAGCGGAGCTACATCGGGCCGCACGCTCCGCCGCGAGAGAAGATCCCGCTCTTCTGGGAGCACTCGTGGCCCGAGCCCGAGATGTGGCACTACGACGCCATCTTCTGGCGGAAGCGGAGCAAGCTCGGAAAGCTCATGGACCGCTCGCGCGCGGGGAACGAGGATCCGATGGCGCTCGCCATCGCGGACTCGAAGGGCCTCTCCGCGGAGGACGCGGAGAAGTTCTGGAACGAGCTCATACCGATGGTGCCGAGCTCCGTCCGGGAGACCTTCGACACGCTGCCGGACGTCGTGCCGGCAGTGCGCGCGAAGTTCGACCGTGAGCAACTCTGGCGGTTCCACCGGCTCCTCGGGCGGTTCAGCCTGCTCCTCGTGGCGCGTCTCGAGCCGATGTACCTCGGCCGTGGCCTCCACCCGGAGATCCCGGCGAAGACTTATTTTCACCTGTGGATGCTCGTGCAGCACGTCATCGCGAACGGACGTGAGGCGTATCTCGCCGCAATGGCGAACCCGAAGTCCCTCGCCGCGGAGCTCGAGCACCTGAAGCCGGAGAGCGGGCTCTATTTGCTCTCGATCTTCCGCTACGAGAGCATGGTGTTCGAGGCGCAGAAGCTCCGGCTCATCACCGCGTTTTCGCCGCCTCACGACGAAGAGCAGAAACAGAAGGTGCTCCATAGCACCGAGCACATGAGCGACTTCGAGAAGACCATTGCGAAGCTCGCGAGCGCCTTCTCCGGCTTCTTCGCGGTCATGCCGCTCATCCGGGACAACTTCAAAGGCCCGCGGTTCGACCACGGCTACCCCGAGCTCTACCCGAGCTTCCAGCAGCTCGACTCGGGCGAAGTCGTGGTGCGGGCGAAGAAGTCGCCGCCGCCGGGTGTCACGCTCCCGGCGACGAACGCGGCGGAGTGACGGCCTCCGTAAGCGTTTCGGCGCGAAGTCGCACCGTGGATGCCGCCTGGAACCGGGGCAGTGGTCCCCTACCCGGGGTTTGCTATCGTTCCCCCGGTGGGTAGCCGAGGGGCCGACTCCGAGCCCGAGCAAAAGGCCCGTCCGCCATGGCCTCCGGGTCTCGGCCCGGGTGAACTCCTCGACGGGAAGTACCGCCTCGTGCGCGTCCTCGGGAGCGGCGGGATGGGAGCCGTCGTCGCCGCAGAGCACGTGCTGCTCGGCGAACCTGTCGCGATCAAGTTTCCGCATCCCGAGCTGACGAGTCGAGAGGAGACGGCGCGCCGCTTCCTCCGTGAGGCGCGATCGGCCTTCACCGTGCGGAGCCCGCACGTCGTCCGCGTCCTGGATTTCGGGCGCGCTCCCGGTGGCACGCCGTACATCGTCATGGAGTACCTGGACGGCGTGTCCGTCGCGGAGCTCGTCCTTCGAGGAGTCACGCGAGCGCCCGAGGTCGCCACGGCCATTCTCCTGCAAGCTGCGGAGGGCGTCGCCGCAGCCCACGCGAAGGGAGTCATCCATCGGGATCTGAAGCCTTCGAACTTGTTCGCCGTCACGGCGTCGCGCGAGACCACGAAGATCCAGGTCCTCGACTTCGGCCTGGCGACGGCGGCCTCCCGAGACGAGGCCGAGTCCGGAATCACGAAGAGCGGCGCCGTTCTCGGATCCACGGCGTACATGTCTCCCGAGCAGCTCCAGGGGGTGGACGTCGACGAGCGCTCGGACGTCTGGTCGCTCGGCGCCGTCTACTACGAGCTCCTCACCGGGCGTCGGTCCTTCTCCGCGCCGACCGACGTCGCGTTGATCGCGAAGATCCTGACCGAGCCGCCGTCGACCTTCACCGACGCCGAGGCGGTGCCGCCCCAGGTCCGGGAGATCGTGCGTCGGTGTCTCGAGAAGCACCCGGAGGACAGGTTTCAATCGGTCGACGAGCTCCGACTCGCAGCAGCGCCGTTCGCGCGGGAACTCGCGCTCGACGTTTCCGCCGCGCCGCGGACGGACGACGCGCGTGCCCGGAGTCGAACCGCGACGGACACGTCGTCGAGCCTTTTCGCGGGCCTGTCCGCTGCGTCCTCCAGCGTCGTGAAGAGGCCGTCGGTGCGTCGTGGTCCGGTGATCGCGCTCGGCGTGGCCACGGCGTCCGGCGCTCTGCTCCTGGTCGCTTTGTGGACACCGAGCCGGCCGCCGACGCGAACGGCTGCCTCCGCGGCGCCGACGACCGCAGCGCTCGAGGTCACGCCCGCGGTGCGTGTCCCGACGATCCCGGTAGCGATGCCGATCCCGACGAGCTCCGTAGAACCGCTCCCGCCGCCCGCCGCCGCGCCCGTGCCGACGGCCGCCGCTGCGCCGGCCTCGGTGCGTCCAGTCCCGACGGTGCAGAACCCGTCGCAGCGCGGCGACCCGCTCCGGCGCGCGATGGAAACCCGGCGGTGATCGCGCTGCTTCGCGGTCAGGGCTTCTGCGTGACGAGCAGCACGGCCGCGATCCCGGTGAACAGGAGCCCTGCGCCTATCGTGACCGTCGCGGCCGTCGCCGAAGTCTTGTACGCGCCGTAGTCCTGCGCCTGATCGGGGGGACAGGTGCGCGAGCTGCAGAGGTCGCCGGAAAGCGAGACGGCGCGGACCCCGAACACCGCGCCCGTCGCCAGCATCGCGATCCCCGCTCCGCCGGAAACGAAGCCGAGTGTCCGGAGGAGGCCGTTCCCCGGCTTCGCAGGAGGGGGCGCGCGAGGGACCATCCGGGCCGGCGACACTGCGAGCGGAGGTGCCGCGGATTTCTCCGGGGGCGGGACCTCGGGAGGGGGTGCGGCGTGGGGTGGCTCGGGTGCCGGCGCCGTCTTCTCGACGAGGACCGGCAGCGGCACCAGTAGCGACGTCCGTGCCGCGCCCGCCGTGACGGTCGTCTCGAACGGCTCGCGTCCCGGCGCGCGAACCTCTACCCGGTGAGGGCCAGGATCCACCGGGATGCCCGTGCCCCACACCCCGCGCGCGAGCTCGGAGCCGTCGACGGTGATCGTGAGGCCGTCGGTCCGGCGCAGTTCCTCCGGGAGCTGCAGCGTGAAGCGAGGAGCCGTCGCCTCCATCTCCGCGGCGCGCTCGCGCGCGAGGCGTTCTCGATCGCTCCGCCCGTCCCGCTCGGCGAGAGCGAGCGCGTCCAGGTAGGCAACCCAGGCGGTCGCGAGATTTCCGGCGCGCTCCTCGCACACCGCGTACGTGAACGCCGTACCGCCTGCGCGATCGAGGCGCAGGCTCTCTTCCAGATCCCGGCACCCACTCGCGTAGTTGCCGGCATCCATCTCCGTCTTCCCACGGCGGAAGAGCGTCTCCGCGACGATCTGCGGTTCCGACGCGACGGATCGCCGTGCCGCGAGCAGACTCATCACCTCGAAAGCGAGGAGGAAAAAGCCGAACGGGCGCGGTAGCAACGCGGGCGCAGCTTTACATGGATCTCCCCCCGATCAAAGATTCAGCGAGGTCGGGTTGGGCTTTCGGGTGAGGTCATGAGGATGAGCAGTGCGCGATTCGCGATAGTGGGCTTCGTCGCCGTCTGCGCCGGAGGATGCGATTCCATTCTCGGTGTCGGGGAGAAGGGCTTCGACTCTTCCGGCGGAGGCGCCGATGCGGGCGACGGCGAGCGGGATGCGGGAGCCGGCAGTAACGGCGCCGGTGGGCAACACGGAGGCAACGGTGGCGCCTCTTCGGGCGGTCGTGGCCTCGGGGACGGCGCCGCTCCATCCGGCGGTGGTTCCGGGGCCGCGGGCGGAACGCCGCTCGGCGGCAGCGGCGAAACCGGCGCCGGTGGTCACGACGGTCCGGACGGTGGTGCCGGGAGCGTTGGCACTGGCGGCTCTGTGTGGGACGCCGGCGAGGACGCGTGGTTTGGGACCGGCGGTTCCTCAGGGCGGGCAGGTGGGTCGGACGGAGGCTCGACCGTCCCCGTCGTACACATCGACGAGTTCGACATCCCGACGGCCGGAGCTCGCGCGACGGGCATCGCGGCCGGCCGCGACGGTGCGGTGTGGTTCACCGAGGAGGCGAGGCAGCGTATCGGTCGCATCACCATAGCCGGAGAGATCACGGAGTTCGGACCGATCGGCGTGAGCTCCTATCCGATCCAGATTGCATCGGGGGTGCGTTTTCACGAAGGCGACGGAAGCATCGACGGCGAGCTCTGGTTCGCGGATCTCGGGCAACCCATGGGTTCGGGAGAGACGAAGATCGCCAGTATCGGCCGCATCGCGACGTCGGGCGACGTCACCGAGTGGAGCCTGCCCGCAGGGTACATCCCGCAAGACGTTGCGGTCGTCCCGGACGGAACCATCTGGTTTACGACGACCGTGGGTGCCGTCGGCTCCATGAACCCAAATAGCCACGCGGTCTCCTGGCTTTCGGGTCTCCCGGCCGGGGCGGGTAGCATCGGCATCACCGCCGGCCCCGACGGATACGCCTGGTACGTCGCCCAGTGGCCGGATCGCATCGGATCGACCGACGGTGCCCACTATCAGGTCCCGACCCAACCCGCCGGCGTAGTGGAAATCGTCGCAGGGCCGGATGGCGCCCTCTGGTTCACGGAGTTCACGGCCGGCAAGATCGGGCGCGTGACGGTGGATGGGCAGTTCACCGAGTTCGGAGTCGAGGACACCCAGGCCCAGTGCGTCGGCATCACCGTCGGCCCCGACGGTGCGCTGTGGTTCACGCGAGGCGGAACGAGCGAGATCGGCCGCATCACGGTGGATGGCTTCGAGACGCACTACCCGATCCCCACGCAGCACAGCGCCCCGAATCTCATCACCCTCGGTTCCGATGGCAATCTGTGGTTCACGGAGGCGAACACCAACAAGATCGGTCGCGTGCACATAGAGTGACGGCAATGGTCAGATCAGCCCGCCGGGTACGAACGGATACTCCACCACGAACCGCCCGCCCGCGCGTCGTGGATGCGGCTTCCATCCGTCACCCTTTTTCTCGAGGAACCAGACGGCCCTGCCGTTCCGCTCGTTTCTGACGCGCCCGCTCACGAAGCCGCCCATGATGTCCATGTAGCGGCCGATCGTGTCCGTCTGCCAGACGGACCGGACGACGTCTGCGTGGCGCGCAAATGAATCCACGCGCCGTACGATCGGTTGATAGACGTGGAAGTACTCGGGACGGAGCTCCGGATAGCAGGACGGGCAAGTCTTCCCGTAGATTGGCTGAACGCCCCGCGAATCCCCTCGGGTAGCGATCGTCGCGTTGCAGAGCCCCCACATCTCGATGGGGTTCGAGGCCGTGTAGTACGCGATGACGCCGCCGTAGTCGGTCACGAGGCGGCCGCCCTTCGGCACGGCGACCGCAAGGTAACTGGCGGCTTCGAGCAGGCCCGCCACGTGCGCCTGCTGGGAGAGCGCGAATCCCTTCTTGCCGTCCACGTACGGGTCCGTCCCGTGAGGCTCGCTCCGGGCGCCGATCCACACGAGCAACCCGACCGACGCCGTGGAGACCAGGGCGTGCAGTGCCCGGCCGCGCTCCGCCGCGAGCCGGATCAGATCGTCGACGGCCCAGGCGAGGAGCACGACGAGCAGCGGCGTCGCCGGGAGCACGAACCTCGCCGACGGCATCCAGTCTCCGCCGACCTTCGCCGCGTAGGCGAGCTGCCCGATCGCGTAGAGCCCCACCGGGACGGCCTCCCGCTGCCTTCTGTACAGCAGGAAACCGAACGCCCCGAGAGCGATCCAGAGGCCGCTCCCCGCGAGCTCGTCGAAGACGTACTCCGGCCCGCGGCGGGGAAGGAGCTCCGGGATGAGCTGTTTCGCGTAGTACGTGGAGGGGAGCGGCAGCCCGTAGTACCAGTACCGCCAGGCGAACCACGCGCACCAGACGAGCACGCCGGGAAGCGCCCACCGCACCAGGGCCACGAGAGATCTTCGCGCGACGAAGGCGCGCGCCGCCTCGACGGCGATGACGAAGCCGAGCGGCAGGAATCCGTCGATGCGCGTCAGCGCCGCCGCCACGAACAGCGGGATCACGAGACGCCTCGCGCGCGATGACTCGTCCGACCAGGCCTGTGCGGCGAAGCCGGCCGAAAGGAGTGCGGCGTACGGCAGCGTCTCGAGGCCCGAGTCATACGCGAGGACCAGGTTCACGTTCACGGCGAGGAGTCCCACGGCAGCGAGAGACGGCACGGCGCCCGCCCTCCTGCGCGCGAGCGCGAACGTGCCCGCGAAGAGCATCAGCACGAACGGCAGACTCGCGACTCGCGCCGCGAGCACCGGATCCATGTTCCGCCGGATCGCGAGGGGGATCGCGACGAGCGCCATCCAGAGGAAATTCGAATAGCCCTCGATGTGCATCCCGAGGCCGTACGTGGGCCCGAGTCCGCGAGCGAGGTTTCGGGAGAACACGAACGTGATGTAGGAGTCATCCGGGACGAACTCCGGCGTGACCACGGTCTCCCAGGCGAACAGCCCGACGAGACACGCGCCCATCGCGAGGACGAGGAAGTCTCGCGGTCGCAGCGCTTTCAGGATGTCGCGCGGGGAACGCACGGGGGCGGATGATGGAGAGCCGGGGTCGGGTCCGTCAACCGAAACGCGCGACCTTCGCCCGCCTCACCCCTCCGCTTTCCTCGTCGACACCCGGACCGTCTGCACGTCCTGGTGGTGCTCGGACTTCGTCACGAGCTTGCCGTCGCTCCGCACGGCCCCGTGCGTCGCGCCGGTCCCTGGGCGGCGGAGGCTCCCCGGAATTCCGACGACCTCCGAGAGGCGCTCGTACTTCGCGATGAGCACCGGGTTCGCCGTCGGGCGGAAACGCCGTTCGACCTCCGCGAGGCTCGCGCGGTAGCCGGCCTGGTCACCGGACATGAGGCAAATGCGCGCGCGGACTTCGTGAAGGCTCCCGTGCACGATGGGATGGTCCACGTCCGCGAAGCGCTCGAGAAGCTCGTCGATGCGACGGAGCGCGTCCGCGGTCTTTCCGAGGGCGGCGTCCGCCTTGGCCGCCTCCAGGTCCACGATGAGAAAGAGCGTCGCGTACTCGCGGTCGGCGTCCGTCATGTGAGAGAGCGCCTCTTCGCAGATCGCCCTCGCCTCGTCGTGGAGCCCCCGACGGTTCCGGTCCCGCGCGAGGAACCCGTAGGTCGCCGCCCAGCCGATGAAGCTCTTCGGCGGCATTCGCCGGAGCTCGTTCTCCAGGGCCTTTTCGATGTTCGACTCGTTCCGGACGAGATCGAGGGACTGCCGCGCGAGCCTCAGGTAGAACTTCAGCGAGGGGACGGCGCGCGAGAGGATCTGCAGTCGATCCGCGACGCGCGCGATGCCGACGAGATCTTCGGATACCGTGTTGATGGGAATGAGCGCGGGCGCCTCCCACGTCTCCACCTGCCACGCCGAGCCGACGTGCGCGGCGTGGAGCTCCACCTGCTCGTGGTGCTTCTCGGCGAGCCGGAACTCGCCGCGGTTCATGTGATAGAGGAACCGGAGCTGACTCGCGATCATCGAGTAGAGCTTCAACCCCGCCGTATCCAGGGCGTCCGCGCTCTCGAGCGCGCTCTTCGAGTCCGCGCGGAAGACGGCCATGGAGCCGCGGGCGAAGTGCGCCGCCGTCCAGTAGAGGCGTCGCGCCTCGGCGGGGAGCGTCGGGTAGTAGCGGGGATCTTCCAGCCGCTTCCGGATCTGCTCGAACGCCGCGTAGGCGGCCGGCTGGTTCTCTCGACCGATCTCCTGGAGGCTCGAGCAGTATTCGTAGATTCCGACCGGCGTCAGTCGCTTCGGCAGCACGGCGAACGGCTCCAGCACCTCCGCGACGCGCGCGGCGCGCTCCGCGTCGAGCGAGAGCGACGCGATGCCCGTCTGTGTCGTCACCGCGCCGAAGAGCTGGACCAGCACTTCCCGGAACGGATAGTTCCGGTCCCGCTTCGGCGAGACGTGGAAGCGGAAAGCGGCGAAGAGGATGCCGCAGACGAGCCCGAGGAAGCGTCCCATGAAGGCCCGGAGACGCCGGGCGAGGCGAAGACCGGAGAGATCTTCGAGCGCATCCAGGGCTTCGTCGCCGTAGACCTCTCCCCAGTGGCGCTCCTCGTAGTAGCCCGCGTGCGAGAGCGCCGCGAGGAGCGGCATGCGCGCGTACACGGATCGACGGTGTCGCTTGTACACCTTCAGCGCGGCCTCCAGAGGGCGCGCGGCGTGGTGGAGGTCCGCGAGGAGCGTCCGCACGACGACGCTGTCCTTCGCGACGAAGGCGATCTTGTCCGCGCCGCGGACTTCCTCGCCGCCCTTGATGAGGTGGAAGCCGGCTTCGATCTGGAGAGCGAAGTCCTCGGGCCCCGCGAGCGCGGTGAACGCCTCTCCGAGCTTTCGGTGGTTCTCCTCGCGGCGGGCCTCATCCATCTTGCCGAGGAGGGCTTCGCGGAGTGCGGTGCTGCTGAAGCGGTAGCCGTCCTGATCGCCGTAGAGGACGTCGTTCCGGGCGAGCTCGTCGAGGAGCGAGAGCGTGCGCCGCTCGTCGCCGTCGCCGGCGATGCGTAGACAGAGCTCGTACGTCGGCTGCTCGCGCTGGAGGCTCAGGCACTCCGCGAGACTCCGGGCCTCCGGAGACAGGGAGAGGACGCGGATCCCGAGCGCGTCCTCGAGCGCGGCGGGAAGCTCGGCGTCGGGGCGATCCACCGGGAGCGCCCAGATGCCGCCGAAGTACCGGATGACGTTCTTCGTGACGAGCTGCCTCGAGATCTCGATGCAGTGGAGCGGGCTTCCGGCGGTCCTGCCGTGGAGCCACTCCGCGAAGCGCTCCGAGCTCGGGACGTCGCCGAACAGGGAGCGGACGAGCTCGAGCGTCTCCTCCGGCTGGAGCCCGGACAGACGGACCGTGGCGCACGCTCCCTGGAGCGTCACGAGCCCGATGGGCGGCGTCTGGTCGCGGCGCGTCCGCTCCGCGACGACGAGGAGGAGCGCCTTCTCCGGCGCGAGCTTCGCGAGGGCCGCGAGGAGGCCGAGGCTCGCCGGATCCGCGTACTCGACGTTGTCGACGAGGAGCACGAGCGGTTTCGTCTCGCTGACCTCCACGAACCAGTCTTCGAGCGCGAGCGCCTCCGTCGCGGGAGCTCCGCCCGCGACGGCCGGTGGGGTCGAAGGAACGCTGAGCCGCGGCGCCTGGCTCCGCGCGAGGCCGCTCGCCGGCGGGGGACCGGAGGGCGGAGACGAGAGGCGCGCGTCCACGTCTCTTCCGAGCGCGGCGAGCGCGGGGCCGTACTTCTTTCCCCTTTCCCGTGCGAGATCCGGGAGCGCGTCGAGGAGCCGCGCGGCGAGCGCGCGCGTCGTGCCGTGGACCCGGCGCTGCATGCTCGCGTCCACGCGGAGCACCGTCGCGCCGGCGATCTGCGCGCGGACGGCGAGCTCCTCGAGGAGCCGAGACCGCCCCATTCCGGCCACGGCCTCGATGCGAACGGCGGAGCCCATGCCCCGGAGCGCGCTGTCGACGCGAACGGAGAGGGAAGCGAGCTCCTCCGTACGACCCGTGAATCGCGGGGAGAGCAGGAAGCTCTGCGCGAGGCGCGCCGTGTCCGCCTCGTTCTCCGGAGGCAGCTGTGCGACGACGTTGAGCCGCCCGATGACCTCCGCGGCGCTCGCGGGACGGGCCAGAGGATCCGCGGCGAGGAGCGAGAGGACGAGATCCGAGAGCTCCTCCGGGATCTCCTCCACGAGCTCGTTCAGCGGCGGGGGAGGAGTCTTCCAGAACTCCGGCAGATCCTCGATGCGCTTCGCCGGATAGGCGTGGCGGCGCGTGAGCATCCAGTACGCGAGCGCGCCGAGCGAGTAGAGGTCCGCCCTCTGATCGAGCGGCGCGTTGTCGAATGCCTCGGGCGGGACCGCGGGCGCCGTCCCCACGATGAAACGCGTGCTCCCGAAGGCCGTCAACGCGCCGAAATCGAGGAGCTTCACGTGGCCGTCCGGCGTCATCCGCACGTTCGTCGGGGAGAGGTCCCGGTGGATCAGCCGGCGCGCGTGGAGGAGCGCGAGGGACGTGGCGACGTCCCTGAGGTAGATGCACGCTTCGCGGGGCGGGAGCGGAGCGGCCTTCCGCATGTCCTGCCCTTCGAGGAGCTCCATCGTGTAGTACGGGCCGACCTCGTCGACGCCGTAGTCGTACACGCGGATGATCCGTGGATGGTCGAGGCCGGCGAGCACCTGGTACTCGCGCTCGAACGCCTCCACGAGGACTCGCTCCTTCGACGCCGAGTCGGAGAGACGCTTCAGGGCTCTTGCCTCGCCGGTCGTTCGATCGTGAACGGCGTAGACGATCCCCATCCCGCCGCTCGCGAGCTCCTTCTCGACCACGTAGCGATCCGCCACGCGCTCACGGCGCAGCGCCACGACGACGGGCGCTTGCGGTTCCCCGACGGGACGGGGAGGGCGGGAGATCCTCATTTCACGTCCGATCTCGCCGGGGACACTCCCCACGCGAGATCAATGAAACAGCCTAGCATTTCCCGCTCCTAGGCCCGCTCCCGGGCGAACCCTCCCCTCCTTCCGAACGCGCTCCGAACGCGCTCGCGACGCCTGCTCCTTCCTTCGCCTTCATTTCCGTACGCCGGTGCTCGTGGGGCTTTCCGCCGGCGCGAGAAAACGGAGCGCGCCGGGCCCATGGCCGGAACTCGCGCGAGCGGTTGGTGTCCATGCTTCTCGGAGCTGCCTTGTCCTCCGTTTCGCCCGCTTTCTCCGCATGAATCCTCGTTCGTTCGAGGATCCGGCAGGAGGTCTCCGTTCCGGGCTACCGTGGCGGGCGCGGTAACGTGTCCGAGCCGGATCCTGCAGAACAGCGATTCATCGAGCGGCTCGTCGCGCGGGACGAGCGTGCTTTCAACGAGCTCGTCGAGCTGTACGGCGAACGCGTCTTCCGTTTGATGCACCGCATGCTCGGCCGCCGGGACGAGGCGGAGGACATGGCCCAGGAGGTCTTCGTCCAGGTCTTCAAGGCCATCGAGACGTTCCGGGGCGACGCGAAGCTCGGCACCTGGATCTACCGGGTCGCCGTGAACCTCTGCAAGAACCGCTCGAAGTACCTCTCCCGGAGGCACGCGAGCGCCGAGGACGAGCTCGAGCCCCACGCGGAACGCTCCGCGCTCGGCGAGGGTCAGGGCGTCACCACGGCGGAGCTCTCGCGGCCCGACCAGGTGGTGGAGGGGTACCAGGCCGAGGCCATCGTCCGGCGCTGCATCGGCGAGCTCGACGTGGAATTTCGCGAGGTGCTCGTCCTCCGGGACGTGGAAGACCTCGCCTACGAGGAGATCGTCGAAATCACGGGACTCTCACTCGGCACCGTCAAGAGCCGCTTGCACCGCGCGCGGGCGGACCTGAAGGATCGAGTGGAGCGCGCCCTCGGAGAGAAGATCCGATGAACGAGCAGAACGAAGCCGAACGGGAGGCCCCCGACTCCGAGCCCGAAGAGCTGGAGGACTCGGTCAAGAACCTCCTGAAAGGCGCCCTCGGCGGCGCGCCCGCCCCGGAGACGGACGTCCTCGGCGGCGTACAGCGGAAGCTCCGCGATCGGAGCGGCGGGAAATTCTACGCCGACGAATGGAGCACGTCGAAGAGCTCCCCCACGCTCACGTTCCTCGTCACGAGCGCCCTCATGCTCGTCATCGTCCTCGTCACCTACGCCGTGCTCGCGCCGCTCCGCGGAAAGCCGGAGAGGGTCGGGACGGAGCCGGTGCCCGTCGAGGTGCTCCCGCCCGTCCACCGGTGAGCGCGTCACTGCGTGGCGACGGGGCGGATGATGAGGTGGGTGATGGCGCCTACTTCGACGCGGACGGTGTAGGTCCCGACGAGGTCGTCGCCGTGTTTCGCGGTGAGCGTGTAGAAGCCCTTCGTGAGGTTCCAGACGAAGCCCACGCCGTCGTTGTTCGTCTCGGTCGAGTTCCTCGGGTCCGGCAGATACCGGACGGTACCCTCCGGCTTGACGGTGATCTTCATTCCCGACGCGCCGCCCTGACAGGATTCGCCGCTCCAGACGATGCCGCCGAACTTCGAGAAATCGAGGTTTTCACCCGAGGACGACGCGACGCTGACGGCGAGGGCAGACGAAACGATCCGTCGAATGACGAACTGTTTGCCCCGCCGGAGCGGAGGGAAGAAGTACACCAGCGCCGGCGCGGGCGGGGGCGCGCTCGGGTCCGTCGACGGGGTCGTGTCGTCGACGTCGACGCGGAGGTGATCGAAGAACTGCGCGTCCTGTCCGACGCTGTTGGGTGGTCGGAGACGAAGCACGGCCTCGCCGGTCGTGGTCGAAACGGCGCCAACGCCCGAATCGCCGGCATCTTGCTCCTGACAGTCGCCCGTGAGCGTGCACGTCGCGACACGGAAGGCGTCGATGGGCGTCTCGTCCACGACGTTGAGCGCGGGGTTCACGAGAAAGAGATGGAGCTCGAGATCCCGTCCCAGGCTGAGAGGCACGTCCTTCATCCGACCCAGACAGCTCCAGTCGTCCGGTGAACACGCGGACGCACACGGCCCATGCACGCAGTCGAGGAGAGCCTTGACCCTCGGCGCGTCCGTGCCGTAGTCGTCGCAAGCGCACGCCGGCAGCGCCGACGAGCACTTCGAGACGTCGCAGCGACCCGAGTGAAGCTCGCTCGGGTCCGCCGAGAACGCGTCGACCGCTCCGCCGCAGCTATCGGCGAGGCACTGATCGCACTCGGCGCGGCCCCAGACGACCCGCGCCGCCGCACATTCCGTGCAGGAATTGGCGGCGACGCACGTCGAGAGCGCGGAAAATTCCGCGGTCTTCTCGATCGTCAGGTCGCAGGTGGCGCGGCATTCGTGATCGTCGGGCGCACACGTCGCGAGGCAGCGTGCCATTGCGGCACACGCCAGTTCACCGTTGCACGCCGCCGCCTCCGCGCAACAATGATCGGACGTGCACGTGGCGCAGGCTGCGGAGGCGTAGCTCAGCCGGTCGCACTTGCCGATCGGCGGCCCCACCGGCCCGGCCCGCACCCCGTAGTCGTCCGCGCCGAGGATCTGTCGGCACCCCCCGGCCACGAGCAGGAGGAACAGAACGCCGAATCGCCGTCCCACCGTCACTCCCCGATGCCGTGCTCGGCGAGCTTCTTGTAGAGCGTCGCCCGGCCGATGCCGAGGAGGCGCGCGGCGACGGCGCGGTTGCCCTTCGCGTGGCGGAGTGCGCGTTCGATGGCGCCTTTTTCCGCGGCACGCACCGCCGTGTCCAGCGGAACCACGGTACCCGCGAGGGTGCCGATCGTCGCCACGGGGGGCGCCTCGGGCTCGTTCTTCGCGGTCTGGTACGTCGGGGGCGGGGCGAGTTCCCGCGTGACGTCCGCCTCCGTCACCATGCCGTGCTCCGACAGCACGACGAGACGCTCCACGAAGTTCTGGAGCTGGCGGACGTTGCCCGGCCACCGCTCGGCGGACAGCGCGGTGACGGCTCCGGGGGTGAGCTTCGCGTTCGGCTTTCCGTGAGCGCGCCCGAACGTCTCGCAGAAGCGCTCGGCGAGGAGCGGCACGTCTTCCCGCCGAGCGCGGAGCGGCGGGAGCCAGACCGGGACGACGTTCAGGCGGTAGAACAAGTCCTCCCGGAACTCGCCCTTCTTCGTCATGTGCTCGAGGTCCCGGTGCGTCGCGGCGACGAAGCGGACGTCCGCGCGGAGCGTCTGCGTGCCGCCGAGGCGCTCGTACTCTCGATCTTGAAGGAGCCGGAGGAGCTTCACCTGGACCGCCGCGCTGACGTCCCCGATCTCGTCCAGGAACAGCGTGCCCCCCTCCGCGAGCTCGACGCGGCCGGGCTTTCGCGTCGTCGCTCCGGTGAACGCGCCGCGCTCGTACCCGAAGAGCTCGCTCTCGAGGAGGGACTCCGGGATCCCGGCGCAGTGGACCTTCACGAACGGCCCCGACGCTCGCGGGCTTCCGGCGTGGATCTTCCGCGCGACGAGCTCCTTGCCCGTGCCGCTCTCGCCGCGCACGAGCACCGTCGCGTTCCCGATCGCGACCCGGCGGACGACGTCCAGCACTGCCGCCATCGCCTTCGAGGTGCCGAGGAGGCCCGAGTCCGTCGTCACCTTCGGCTCGGGCGCGGGATCCTCGACCGCGAGCAGCCGCGTCACCGCGCGACAGAGCTCTTCCGGCGAAGCTTCCGCCGACAGGAAGTCCGCCGCTCCGGCGCGCAGCGCAGGGCCGCCGTCACCGACGCCGACGATCACGACGGGAATTTCCGGGAAGCCGCCGAGGACGGCGCGGAGCTCCGCCTCCGAACCGCCCTCGTCCCTGAGGATGGCCACGTCCGCGCCTGCGTCCCGCGCTGCGGCGTCCGCGACGGGGACGACCTTCGCGGAGAGCCGGTGAGCGGCGAGCGCCGCGGCGATCGACGCCGCCCGCGTCGCTTCTCCGTCGACGATCAGCACGAGCGCACTCACCTCGGCCAGGGTAGGCGTCCGCGCCGCGCCGGGCAAGCGGACGGCGCCGGGTGTAGGCTTGAACGAACATGAGCGAGACCCCCGAGCAGAGCGACGGATTTCATCCGGGGATGCTCGTGGCAGGGCGGTACCGGCTCGATCGCTTGCTCGGCCGAGGCGGCATGGGCGAGGTGTGGGCCGTGACTCACGAGGTCACCGGGCGACTCTCCGCGCTGAAGCTCCTCCACGGTCCGGTCCGCGCCCGCCCCGACCGGCGGCGGCGGTTCCTCCGCGAGGCCCGCGCCGCGAGCGCGATCAACCACCCGAACGTCGTCCAGATTCACGACTTCTTCGAGCTTCCGGACGGCACGCCCGTGATGCTGATGGACCTCCTGGAAGGAGAGACGCTCGGCGCGCGGCTCGCGCGGGAACGGGTCCTCTCCGTGCGCGACGCGGTCGACGTACTGCTCCCGGTGATCTCCGCCGTCGGCACGGCGCATTCGCTCGGCATCATCCACCGCGACCTGAAGCCCGACAACGTGTTCCTCGGACGGGGCAAGGGCGGCGCGCTCGACGTCCGCGTCCTGGACTTCGGCATCGCGAAGCTCACTGCCGCGTGGGGCAAGTCCGAGGAAGCCGGGAGCACGACGGACACCGACGCGATGCTCGGAACGCCCCACTACATGTCCCCCGAGCAGTGCTTCGATCAGGACGCGGTCGACCACCGCGCGGACGTCTGGGCGCTCGGGGTCATCCTCTACGAGTCGCTCTCCGGGGCGCGCCCCGTGGACGGGGAGAACGTCGGCAAGGTGCTCGCGAACCTCATGAACGAGGCGGTCACGCCGATCCAGGTGCTCGCGCCGGAGCTCCCCGCGGACGTCTCCACGCTCGTCATGCGGATGCTCGCGCGCGACAAGACGGAGCGTCCCGCCGATCTACGCGAGGTGCACGACGCTCTGTCTCCCCACGCCAGCGTGACGGTGCCGCTCTTCGACGCCGCGACCCGTGAACGTCCACCGCCGCTCGACTCCAGCCCGTCGAGCGGCCAGGTGAACTCGCGCCCGCCTCCTCCTCCGCCGTCGATCGACGACACGGAACCCGGCGGTCCGCCGCCGCGCTCGGACGGCGTCCTTGCCTCGAGAGTCGTGAAGGAAGCGAACACGGACGCGGCGCGGGCGGCCGACGGCCCGGCGGCGAAGACCGTGATACGCTCCTCGGTACCTTTCGTCGCTGGCGCGGCGCTCGCCATTCTCGGAGCGTGGGTCGGCGTCGTGTTCGCGTCGCGGAGCGGGGCGGCGCACGAGCCCGAGGCACCGTCCGTCTCGGCGGTTCCCCGCGTGGCGTCGCCGTCGCCGCTCGCTCCGAGTCGGGCTCCGGCGCCTGCGCCGGCCGCGCCTGCGGCAGAGCCCACGGCCGCGCCTGCCCCGCCGATCGCGGATGACAGACGAAAACCGCTGGTTTCCGTTCGTCCCTCCGCCAGCGTGCCGCCCCCGGCGCCGTCCGCGCCACCGCCCCGCCCGAGCGCGCCCGCGACGGGACTCGTCGACGAGCCGCCGTTCTGAGCGATTTTTCGCCCCCGGGACCGTGCGTTCGATAGGTTCCCCGGAGTCGATGTCCGGCGTTCGGAGGCGTCGCGCCGCGCGGAGCACCGCGCTCGCATTCGGTCTGCTCGCGGGCGCGGCCGCTGCGCAGGAGACGGCTCCGCGCCCGGCGACCGAGACCGCGCTCGCGCCCGCCTTCGACGACACGGACGACGCTCGCGCGGCGTTCCGGAAGGGGTCGGAGCTCGCGAAGCAGGGGAAGTGGCTGGACGCGCTCGCGGCATTCCGGAAATCCGCGGAGCTCCGGCCCCACCCCGTCACGACGTACGACATCGCCTACTCGGAACGCGCGCTCGGCCACTACGTCCAGGCGTTCGTGGAATTCCGCGCCGCGCTCGCTCCGCCCTCGTCGCCCGGAGCGCCCGTGCTCTCGGAGGAGCTCGCGGCGCAGGCACGCGGCTATCTCACGGACGTCGAGCGCGGGGTCGCCCGGATGGACGTGACGTGGCTTCCCTCGGATAGGGCGCTCCGTGTGGATGGTCTCCCCGTGATTTCGCTCGGCGAGGTCGACGGAACCGAAGTCTACGGCATCGCTCGTGCGCCGGGCGAGTTCCCGAGGCCGCCCCTGCGCTTCTCGCTCTGGCTCGATCCCGGAAACCACGTCTTCGTCGTCACGGGGAGCGACGGGCGCGAACGCGTCCAGAGTCACTCGGCGCGCGAGGGAAGCTCCGGATCCTTGCTACTCGACGTCGCGGTGCCGCCGGCGGCGGCCGAGCCAGCACCCGTGGTCGTTGCTCCGCCTCCGTCTCCGGATCGAACGGCAGCGTACGTGTCCTTCGGCGTTGCCGGGGCGGCGCTCGTGTTCTCGGCGGTATTCGCGGAGCTCTCCCTCCACGAGATGCGCGGTCTGGATTCCGATCCGCGCTGCTCCGGCAGTATCTGTCCCGACGAACCGCATTACCGGGACCAGGAGAGCCGCCTCCGCACGGATGCGGATCTCGCGACGATGGGTCTCGCCGTCGGTCTCGCGGCGGGCGCCGCGGGAGCCTACTTCTGGTTCACCGCGACGCCACCGAAAGAGGCACGGGGGAGGCGGCTGGGCGTCGGGGCATTCGTGGGTCCCGGATCGGCGGGACTCCGGGGAAGCTTCTAGCATCCGACGTCGAAGCGAGGCTTCGCGAGCGATGCGTCGCGAGAGATTTCGAGTCGGCTTGCGCGCATGTACGGCCCGGAGGCGTTCCCGTGCCACGTCCACCGGAGCGAGGAGGTCGCGAGCGGCGGTGCGCACGATTCCTCGTGGCGCTCCCGGAGGAGCGGACGGCGAACGTCGCCGCAGCGGCTCGTTCTCGGCCGTGTCAGGGCGGCGGAAGGACGGGATCTCGGGCGACGGAGTCTCTCCGGCGAGACAGCGCGTGTGTCTCCGCCCGGAGACTTCGCCGAGTCGGCACGCCTGTTCCCGCCGGATTCGCGCTGGCACGCCGGGTGCTTCAGCTCCGTCCGTGGCTCACATCGTTCATCACAAGATCGGTCTCTGAGGGGCGGTCTCACGCCCGAACCGCGCGGGGCGCGGGACGGCCGGGGTGGTCGGGGAGCGGTGCTCCGGAGGATGAGCCACGGGGCAACATGCAGTCCCACACGCAGGGAGGAACGAAGGCTCTGACGGCCCACGGCGCCATCCGAACGCGCGCGCCGTGGGCCGTCCACTTCGTCGGAGTCGCTCTCGCCGGAGCCGCGCTCACGCGGCCGTGTTCCGCGCATCCGCCCTACGACGACTACCTCAATCCGAAGAGCCCCGGGACGCGCCTCCTCCTCACGCCCTTCATCGGCCCCGGGTTTCGCGCCGCGCTCGACCAGCGCTTCGACATCGAGAAGGACATGAGCGACGCGGACGCGGCGCTCGTCGGAACGCTCGCCGTCCCGTTCGCGGAAGCGGCCGTTCGCGCGGATTTCCGTTTCTTCCTCTTCACGTTCGGCGGCACCGCGGGCTACCACGACGAGTGGCACCTCCTTCGCTTTCGTCCGGATCCGGAGACCGGTCGGGATCGAGGCGGGCTCCCCCCGAGCCCCGAGCCGCCCGCCGCGGGCCTGCCGCCCGGGAAGACGCCGCTCCCGCCGTACGAGGACCCGGCGACCACCTACACGGATCTCGATCGCGAGCTCCGCCAGGTGAAGGACCAGTACGCGGACGTGGAGCACGGTTCGTGGCCGTTCGCCGAAGGGCGCATCGGCTTCTACTGGCCCGCCTACGGCTTCCTCGGGGTGAGCACGCTCGCCGCGCGCTGGGACGGCCGCCCCGACGTCACCTACGACTGGGAGAATGCGACCGTCCAGAGCCGCGGGACGAGCTTTCGCTGGGAGACGTACTTTCTCTTTCGCGAGCGAAACACCGGGTTCATCGGTCCGGCCTTTCGCGCGTACGCGATGCCTCGAAACCGCGTGCCGGTGGACTCCACCATCGGTCGGTACCAGGTCGTCGTTCCCGAGGGCAGCGCTTGCCAGATGGACGAGGCCGTCCCCTGCCGGAAGCGCCACGAGCTCGAGTTCCACTACGGCGTCGTGGGCGGCATCTGTCCGGGCTGGGGGCACGGCGACGACGCGCTCCTCCTTCGCGTGTACACGTCCTGGGGTCTCGACGAACGCCTCTTCGGCACCCACCCGTTCGGTCAGCCGATCCAGATCCAGGTCGGCTACGAAGCGAGCATCCCGCTGTGACGCGTCGGGGGCCGGCGGGGATGCCACGCGGGGCGGCGCTCGCACTCACGCTCGCGTTCTGCCGAGCTGCGGGCGCGTCGAACCCGCTCGAGTATCCCGACGACGGAACTGCGTCCTTCTCTCGCGGCGGCGCGTGGCTCGCCGTCGGGAACGAGCCCATCGCGGCGCACTACGATCCCGCCGCGCTCGCGATCCAGCCGAACGGCGCGAGCCTCGACACGAACCTGAACTTCTCGCACACCTGCTTCTCTCGCCGCGGTCCGGGCGACACGGAGACGGGGCCGGACGTCGTCTCGTCCCCGTTCTACCGGTATCGCGACGCGTGCGAGGCCCGCGGCGCGTTTCCGTTCGCCGTGCCGTCGATCGCCGTCGCGTTCCGCGTCTCGGCGCGAGTCGGCGTCGGCATCGCCGTCGTGCCGCCCGCGACGTACGGCACGCCCAGCAGGAGCTTTCCCGCGGTCGCGAACGGCGTCGACACGAGCACGGGGAAGAGCGTTCCGCTCCCCGCGCCGTACCGCTACCAGACGCTCGAGCAGCAATCGCTCGTCCTGTTTCCGACCCTCGGCGTGGGCTGGGAGATCGCTCGCGGGTTTCGCGTTGGCGCGGGCTTCGTCGCGGGCATCGGCGTCATCAATCTCTCCACCGTCGGCGTCGCGAACCTCGGTTCGAACGACGCGCTCGGCGACCACATGACGGACGACTCGCTCTCGTCGATCCGCACGGAAGACCTCTTCGTGCCCGGAGCGATCCTCTCCGTGCACTGGTCCGTCACGCCGCGGCTCGACATCGCGCTGTGGGGTCGGGTCATGGACTCGATCCGCGCGACGCAGGGTTCGGTGTCCGTCACGCAGCAGGCCTACGACGGCGGCGGGCACCTGAACCCGCCGTGCGCCGGGGCAAAGACCGCCGCGGGCGACGTCTCCTACGCGGATTGCTCCGGAAACCAGGCCGTGCCGAACGAATTCCCGCGCGGCCTCGCTCGCTTCGAGTACCCCATTCCCCCCGAGATCCGCTGGGGCGTTCGCTATCACGCGCCGCGGAGCTCGGCGCCGTCCAGAGACGAGAACGGCACGCGGCGCGACCCTCTCGTGGACGACGTCTTCGACGTCGAGCTCGACCAGAGCCTCACGCTGAACGCGGCGGCGGATCGCATCGTCGTGCGGTTTCCGGAGTCCGACGGCTCGGGCTCCCTCGTGACGAATCCGACGCGGGTCCCCATTCCTCCGAACGCGGATCGTCCCACCGGGTACCGGAACTCGTACGGAGCGCGGCTCGGAGGGCAGTGGAACGCGATTCCGAACCTCTTCGCGATCCGCGCGGGCGGCTGGTTCGAATCGCGCTCTCAGGATCCGCGGTATCTCACGATCCAGCCCGTCGGGGCGGCGCGCTTCGGTTTCGGGGGAGGCGTCGTGGTGCGGTATCGATTCCTCGACGTCTCCGTCGGCTACCAGCGTCACCTGACTCTCGGCCTCGACAACCACGGCGAGGGGGAGCTCCGCGCGCCGGCGGCGGTGCGGGCCTCCGACCCGTTCGATGCCCGTCGCGAGCCCGATTCCGTCCCGGCCGCGGACCGTCGCGAGTTCCGCACGGAGCACGCCGTGAACGGCGGCCGCGTGTCGTTCGACGCCCACGTATTTTCCATCGGGCTGGTCGCCCGCTTCTGAGGAGGGATCGAAATGCGGAACATCATGTCAGCGCTCCTGCTACTCGTGACGGCCTGTGAGGGCCGCGTGACGGAGTCTCGCCTCGTCGCGCTCGTGTACGACGAGGCGGGCGTCCCGGGCGGATCCGCGGACGGAGGTCACGTGGTCCCGCCGGCGGAGTGCACCGGCCGTTGCTGTCCGAAGAATTGCGCGGTGCCGGCCCGTGACGGCGCGACGTACTCTGGTCCCGAGTGCTACGCACAGCGAGACAACACCGGACAGAAGCACTGGCAGCTCCGGCAGACGATGAGCGTCTCGGAGAGCCCGGCCGGCGTCCGCGGGGCGACCGTCGCGGGCGTGCTCATCTGGCGCTCCGAGTTCCAGTCCGTCGGGTGCAATACGCCCATGGGGACGAGCGGCTTCATCCAGCTCCTCGACTACGACCGGGAAACGCAGACGTCGCGCGTCGGCTTCGCGAAGTACGAGCGCAACCCGGCGAAGGCGCTCGCGAGCGGCCTCTGCTTCGTCGAAGACACGTACGACGACCCGACCTACCGGTTGCCCGAGCTCTACGACCCAGCGTGGCCGAAGGGCCTTCCAAAGCCGATGCCGCTCCCCTGGAGGGTCACGCCGTCGACGACGAAGCGCGTCGAGAAGGATTTCCGGCTACCGGGCGATCGCGAGGCCGTGCTCGCGCGCTTCGCCGCGGACGGCGATCTCGCGGAGTTCGAGGGCCTCTTCTTCCTCGACGAAGCGCGCGGCTACCTGCACGGCTTCTCGCCGCTCACGTACGTCCTGAACTACGACGACGCGACCCACTACAACGCCATCCCCATCCGCGAGGCGGAGCTCACGATGCAGACGAACGACCCCGAGCATCCGAACTGCGTCGGTTCGCTCCTCGGGGACAACCCTGCGCTTCCCGCGAGCTGCGACGGCACCGCATCGAACCGCGCGTGGGGCTGCTACCCCGGAAGCTGCGGCCCAGGGGCGATCGCGCCCGCGTCCGTGAAAGGCTATTTCCTCCTGGAGGAGGTCGAGCAGGTGAAGAACGGCACCCTCGGTCAGACGCTCTGTCACCTCTTCCCCGAGTCGCTCGGCGACTGGTCCGGCAAGGTCGCCTGCCGCGAGGACCCGCGCTGGAATCCGATGGACCCCGTGAACGGCATCCCGAAGGGGGACTGGTGCGCGGCCACGAACGACGTCGCGACCGAGACGTGCCACGACGCGTTCCGGAGCGTCTCTTACTCGACGTTCCAGGCCTTCCCGATCCAGGAAGGGACGTGCCCCGCGAAGTGAGTCGAGCCGGAGCTCAGGACGGCGTCAGGGCACCCAGCGAGCGAGGATGCACGTGATGTTGTCGGGGCCGCCGCCCTGGTTCGCGGCCTCGATGAGGCGGCGAGTCGCCGTGGGGAGGTCCGAAGACGTCTCGACGATCTCGAGCATCTTCTCGTCCGTCACGGGGCCGGAGAGGCCGTCCGAGCAGATGAGGATGGTGTCCCGCGCCTGGGGAGTCTCGTAGCGCGTGTCCACCTTCACGGTGTCCTTCATCCCGAGGGCCCGCACGATGACGTTCTTGTGCGGGAAGTTCTCGATCTCCTCGGGAGTGAGCTTCTTCATCTTCTTGTAGTCGTTGAGAAGCGAGTGGTCTTCGGTGAGCTGCTCGATCTTCCCTTCACGCACGCGGTACGCGCGGCTGTCCCCCACGTGGGCGAGGTAGATGCCGTCTTCCACCGCGAAGAGCGCGCACAGGGTGGTGCCCATGCCTCGCTGCTTCGAGTTCTTCTGCGCCGTCTCGTAGATGCGGAGGTTCGAGAGCTTCACGCCCGTGATGAGGCGGTTCTCTTCGTACCCCTTCGAGCGGTCCATCTTGTACGGCCAGGTTCGCTCCGGGTCGTCCGACGTGGACGAGAAGAAGTCCCGCATCGTGTCGATCGCCATCTTGGACGCGACCTCGCCGGAGGCGTGGCCGCCCATGCCGTCGGCGACGATGTACAGGCCGAACTCCGAGAAAATCGCGAAGTTGTCCTCGTTGTGGGACCGCTTCCGACCCACGTCGGTCTGTCCGGCAACCTCGATTCTGAGCGGTTGATGCATGGCCCCGGGCAGCGTCGATTCAGCCCTTTAGGCTAGCCACTCCGCGTCTTTACTGTCAAACCCGTTCCTCCGCTCCTCCGCTCCTCCGCTCCTGGCGCGGGGGCATGGGGCCAGAGCGGCCCGCTCGGGCAGGCGCCTCCGAGCGCGGTGGAGGCGGTGGACGCCGTGCGTCACCGATCGAGCCGCTTCAGGCCCGTCTCGCCTGCGACCAGGACCACGTTCGCCCGGCCCACGAAGAGGCCCGTATCCACCACGCCCGGGAGCCTGCAGAGCTCGGATTCCAGCTCCGCCGGGCGCTCGATGACGCCGGCCCGGACGTCGTAGATGAAGTTCCCGGCGTCGGTCATCCAGGGTGTCCCGGGGCTTCCCTTCGCCTCGCGGAGAACGACCTTACCGAAGCGTTCGAGCAGCCGGACCGTCGCGAGCCGGCCAAAGGGGAGGATCTCGACCGGAACGGCCCATTTCTCGCCGAGCTTCCGGGAGAGCTTGGAATCGTCCACGACGATGACGTTCGTCTTCGCCGCGGCGTTCACGATCTTCTCCCGCGTGTGGCAGCCGCCGCCGCCCTTGATGAGGTCGAGGGCGTCACTCACCTCGTCGGCACCGTCGACGCAGACGTCGATGGTCCACGGCCCGGTGTCCGGGAGGAGGGGAATGCCGTTTCGTTCGGCGCGGGCACGGCTCGCCTCGCTCGTCGGGACGCCCGTGAGCTTCCGGCCGGCTCTCACCAGCGCGCCGACTTCGTCGATGAAGAGCTCGGCGGTGGAGCCGGAGCCGAGGCCCACGACGCCTTCGTTGGGCAGTAGGTCGAGCGCCGCGCGGGCGGCGAGGCGCTTCGCTTCGTCGCGAGTCATGGCGCCGCTATGGCGCGGACCCGGGGGCGCTTCAAGCGGCGTGACTCGTCATGGGGCTCGTCCATTCTCGAGGGCGAGGGGATGCCCCACCCGGCATCCCGCCAGGCGGGACGCCGACGGCCCCAAATATCCGTGCTCACCCGGCAGCCGGGTTCCGCGCGGCCATGGGGTGGTGCCGCGACGGGAGGTCGACCGGCTCTTCGCGACGAGAATCTACTCGGCGCGGGCTTTCAGCGCCGTCCGAGCGTCTCCGTCCTTCGGGAGGAGGTAGAAGAAGTCCCGCCGGGACGCCTCCCGGATGTACTCGTCTTCGCTGAACTCGAAGCCGTCGGCGAGCGGGATCGCGATGCGCTTCTTCCGTTCGGCGTCGTCCCCCGTCTTCTTCCGCTCGAAGGTCACGAACTTCGGATAGGAGAAGTTCACGTCGAGCTGCGCGACGGTCGTCGCGCCCGCGTGGTGCATTCCGTCCGCGATCACTCGCGCCGTCGTGTGGTTCGAGATCGAGACGAAGAGCACCTCCCGGCTGCGATCGATGCCGATCGCCGACCGCCGGATCACGGTCTCGCCGTCGAGCGTCGCGCCCCATTTTCGCGCGAGGTTCGGGTCGGCCAGACGGAAGTGGAGCTTGTCCTGCTCGTACATGCAGACGGGCGTCTCGCGCCAGAAGACCATCTTGTCCGCGCCGTCCGCGAGCTCGTCCCACGTCGCGATGCGCACGCTGTCGTCCTCGTACCCCGCGATGGCGCAGACGTTCGCCTTCGGTTTCACGAGGAGCGTGTGGTCGACGAACATTCCGTACTGGCCGTGCTCGGTCTTGAAACCGCCGTTGAACGCGGCGAGGACGGAGTCGCGGAACTCCGCCGGGATGACTCCTGGGCGGGTCATGTTCTGGGCGGATTCCTCCGTCGCCGCCGGCTCCTTCGTCCCCGCGACGAGCGAGAGGCGGACGCGCCGGAGGTCGATTGCCACGACGAAGACCTCCGCCCAGGACCGGTTCTTGTCCGGGTGGAGCAGCGTCTTCATCATGTAAGGGGAGTCGACGGGACGGTCCGGATCCGTCATCGGGACCCAGGATCCGTCCCCCGGTGCGGACCACTCCGCATGGACCGGTCCCACGTCGGCGAGGTGGAACGGGGGCAGCGCGCGAGCCTCGGGATCCGCTTGCACGGCTCCGACCGGCGCCGGCGGCGGGGCGGTCGGTTTGGTGCTCGGGACCTGCCAGTGGGCGACGGGCTTGTCTCCCCGTCGGACGAGGCGGTTCACGCGGTCCTGGAGCCGGTACGAGAAGTCCTCGAGGCTCGCGACGGCGTCCACGCCGATGACCGCACGGAGCCCGTCCGCGACGTACGGCCCGAGCCAGGCCACGCGGTTCACCGCGATCCAGAGGCCCACGATGCCCGCCGTCCCCAGAAAGAAGAGGACGGTGAGCGCGCGGCCGAGGGCTCTCCTCCGGCGCCTTCTCGGCCTCGGGCCATCGCGGCGCTCGGCCGTTCGGGACATGGGCGGAAGCCTAGTAGAAGACCCAAGCTCCGGCCCATTTGCCGGCGGTGGTGTAGAAAGGGCCTCGGATGGGCCTCCCGCGACCCCTCGGCCGTCTCCTCGCGGGCGGGGCGCTCGCCTCGGCGGTGTTGTTTTCGCTCCCCGGCCGGGCGGAGGAATCGACGGCGCGCGCCACCGCGGACGACGTCCCGGATCTCGGACCGCCGCCCGGCGACGCTCTCCGAGCGCTCTTCGGTAAGCCCGTCACCCGCATCGAGGTCGTGACGCGGGGCGGCCGCTGGGAAGCGCCGGTGACGCTCCGACGAGCGCGACCCGGCGACATCCTCACGGGCGAGCTCGCCCGCCGCGCGCTCCAGGAGCTCGCGGACACCGGTCGATACGGCGAGGTCACGGCGGAGGCCGAGTCGGACGGCGATGGCGCGCTCCTCCGGCTCGTCGTCCTGCCCCGACGCATCGTCGCCGGCGTCCGAATCTTCGGCGGGCAGCTCGCGGACGACGAGACGGCGCGCGCCGCGGGGCTCGACGTCTCCGACGAGGTGACCGCGCCAGCCCTCGCGGCGTGTGCCGAGCGGGTCCGACAGTTCTACGTACGGAGCGGCTTCCCGGACGCCGCGGTCGCCCCCGACGCGATCGACACCGACGACCCGATGCGCGTCGTCGTCGTGCTCCACATCATCCCGGGGACGCCCGTCGCCGTGGAGTCCCGGGTGTTCCACGTGAGCCCCGCGCCGAGCGACGAGCTCCGGGAGCTGCTCGCGTCGTACTCCATCGCTCCGGGCGACCGCGCGGACGAGGACGCGATTTCGCGCGCCGATCGCGACGAGCAAGAGCTGCTCCGCAAGGGCGGGTACCACGTCGCCGAGGTGTCGCACGAGATGCACGGCTCGGCGCTCTCGGTCATCGTGCGCGCGGGCCCGCTCGTGCACGTCCGGTTCGAGGGCAACCACCATTTCGACGACTCCGACCTCGAGGGCGCGCTCGACCTGGACGAAGGGGAAGATCGCTCCCCGGCGACGCTCGCGGCGAAGATCCAGAAGTTCTACGTCGAGCACGGCTTCTTCGACGCCACGGTGAAGACGTCCCTTCGCGGAGGGGAACGCGCCGTCGAGAACGACCTCGTGCTCTCCGTGCGGGAAGGGGACGTCGTCCGCGTGGCGCTCCGCGAGTACCCGTGCCTCTCCGGATCGCGGAGCGCCGACGACGTGGGCGACGAGATCGACAGCTTCCTCTCCGAGGTCCTCCCGGGGACGAGCTTCCTCGGTCCCACCGATCCCCGCGTCGTGGACTCGGCGCTCGGGCCCCGCGGAGAGACGGGCGCGCGCGTCGCCCCCGAGAGCGCGAACCCCTGGCGGACGTACGTGCCAGAGGTCTACGAACGCGCGACGCGTCACCTCCAGGAGCTCTACCGATCGGAGGGCTACCTCTCGGCGACGGTCGGTCCCGTGGTGCTGATGCGACGCACGTGCGAGCGCAAGTCACCGGCAGGGACGTGCATTCCCATCGGCGACCGCGTCCGCCCCTACGTGGAGTGCCCGGTCGGCGCGAGCGTGCCGGAGGACGCGGCGGTGAACCTCCCGGCGTGCGTGCCGAGCGTCGAGAAGGGGATCCGGTGCGAGTCGGAGGTCGCGCTCCACATCCCGGTGAAGCTCGGTCCGCGCGCGATTCTCTGGGACGCCGCGTTCGAGGGGAACCAGGTGGTCACGGAGGCCGAGCTCCTCTCGATCGCGGACCTGCCCCTCGGCGAGCCCGTCTCGCAGGCGGAGCTCGAGAACGCGCGGCGCCGCCTGCTGGAGGAGTACGCCGAGCGCGGCTTCGCGTTCGCGGTCGTCGAGCAGAGGGCGGAGCTCTCCGGCGATCGCACGCGGGCCCGGGCCCGGTTCTCGATCAACGAGCACGAGCGCGTCCGGGTGAAGGACATCATCGTCCGGGGCGCGGAGCGCACGAACGAGGG
>DASZXK010000131.1:0-1992 GCA_035545855.1 Polyangiaceae bacterium | reverse complement strand
CTTCTTCGGGGGGCGATATTCTCGGTTGCGCGGGGAGGATTTGAACCTCCGACCTTCGGGTTATGAGCCCGACGAGCTACCAGGCTGCTCCACCGCGCAGGCGGAACATAGTCGGCGCCATCTTTCTGTCAAGAACGGTTTTACCCGAACCGTTCCGCGGACTTCCGTTTCGCCGGTCGGGCCGAAAATGGCCGTTCCGGCTCCGTGAACGTGCTGCTCCCGCCTACGCTCGAGTCGTCCGCTCGACCGCGCCCGTTCAGCCCGAGTCGCTTTCCGTCGAAGGGACTGCCGAGGGGGACCCCAAGTCGGGCCCTGCCCTGCTCCGCGCATACGCCCCTCGGAGCGAACGGGGCCCAGCTCTCCGTGTCCTGCGCGCTATATCTCGGCCGTGGCGGTCGCTCCGATCTACCTGGACGCCCACGCGACGACTCCGGTCGACCCGCGCGTCCTCGAGGCGATGCTCCCTTACTTCACGGAGAAGTTCGGCAACGCGGCGAGCCGGACGCACGCGCCGGGCATGGTCGCGGAATCCGCCGTGACGCGGGCTCGGGAAGCGGTCGCCCGGTGTATCGGGGCCCGCTCCGCGAGAGACGTCGTGTTTACCTCCGGCGCGACGGAATCGAACAACCTCGCGCTCCGGGGCGTCGTGGAGGCGAGGGGAGTCGCCGGGGTGCACGTCGTGACGACGGCCATCGAACACCACGCGGTGCTCGACCCGTGTCTCCACCTGGAAAGACTCGGCGCTTCCGTCACGGTCGTCCCGGTGCAGTCGAACGGCGTCGTGGACCCGGCTCGCGTCGCGGAGGCGATCACGGAGCGGACGGCGCTCGTCAGCGTCATGCTCGCGAACAACGAGATCGGGACCATCCAGCCCGTCGCCGAGATCGGGAAGATCACTCGCGAGCGCGGCGTGTTCCTCCATACGGACGCAGCGCAGGCGATCGGTCGGGTGCCGATCGACGTCGACGGAATGAACGTCGACCTCCTCTCGCTCTCCGGCCACAAGCTCTACGGGCCGAAGGGCGTCGGGGCGCTGTGGGTCCGCTCGGACAAGCCCCGCGTTCGCCTCGTCGCGCAGATGGACGGCGGCGGGCACGAGCGGGGCATGCGAAGCGGGACGTTGAACGTGCCGGGCATCGTCGGGCTCGCGAAGGCGTGCGACCTGATGACGGAAGAAGGGGGGCTCGAGACGGCGCGGATCGGAGCGCTGCGTGACCGTTTGCGAGACGCTCTGGAGAGGACGGTCCCCGGCACTCTCCTGAACGGAGACCGGGAGGCGCGGCTCGCCGGGAACCTCAACGTTTCCTTCGAGGGCGTCTCGAGCGACGCACTCATCCCGAAGCTCCCGGGTCTCGCGGTGTCCAGCGGCTCGGCGTGCACGAGCGCGAGCCTGGAGCCGTCATACGTCCTGCGGGCGCTCGGGCTCTCGGACGAGCGCGCCCGCTCGTCGATTCGCTTCGGCGTCTCCCGTTTCACGACGGAGGCGGAGATCGATCGCGCCGCGGAGCTCGTCCGGGACGCCGTCCGGGCGCTCCGGCGCTGACGGCCTTTCCAGGTTCGATTCACGATCCGGCGCTGGCGCGCGCCCTCCACGTTTCGGCCCGAATCGGGATTCGGCGTCGGCGGTGCACGCACATGTAGGCCTGCGCCTTCGTGGCGCGGTTGCGCGCCGAAATTCTTGCTTCTGTCCGAGCGTCCGGCACTTAAGGAAGAAGCGGAGCGGACGTCCAGGCGTTTGCCTCTTAACGAGAGAGCGCCTTTGGTCGGATACTGTTCTTTGGGTTCATCCATGCGTCGCTCGCTTGCCGTCCTGGTCGGGATCGCGGGGCTCTTCGTCCATTCGCCCGGCAGGGCCGAGCGGATCCGGGCTCACGGAGGTCTCGGCCTCGCGAAGGCCGTGGGCGGCTACCAGGGCCGCGAGCTCGGGTTCGGTGTCGCGGGATACGCGGCCGGTGAAATGCCGCTCGCTCCGCAGCTCGGCGCGGAAGTGGA
>DASZXK010000130.1:0-6346 GCA_035545855.1 Polyangiaceae bacterium | reverse complement strand
TCGTTCACTTCTTTCGGCCGCTCCTGCTGGACCCAGTGGCCCGCGCCTTCGACGAGGACCTTGCCGCGGAGGTCCGTGTACCAGAAGTCCATCGCGTCCATCATGTTCGCGCCCGGGACGAAGCGGAGCACCGGATCCTGCGAACCGGCGATGAATAGAGCGGGCTGCGTGATCTTCTCTTCGCCGAGCTGAGGGAGCCGCTCGAAGTCCTGAACCGACGTGCGATAGCGATTCAGCGGCCCACGGAACCCGCTCCGGCTCATCTCCCCGGCGTAGTAGTCGAGGTCCTCCTCCGTGATCCACGGCGGGAGCTTTTCGGGGTTCGCGAGGCCGTCCAGGAACTTCGACTCCGGCCCCTTCGCCTCGAACGCTCGAGTGCTCCCGGCGAGCCCGTCTCCGGACGCGCTGAAATAGATCTTCCGAAGCGCCGTGCGGACGTCCTTCTCGAGTTCCGCCTCCGCGACGCCCGGCTCCTGGAAGTAGATCTGGTAGAAGAATTTCCCGGCGTAGATCTGCTTCCACAGCTCGATGAGCGGCATCGGTGGCCGGCCGAGGTGCGGCACGCTCATCCCGACGACGGCGCGCACCTTCTTCCGGTGGAGGATGGACGTCGTCCAGACGATGGGCGCGCCCCAGTCGTGTCCGACGAGGATCGCTTCCGACTCCCCCATCGCGTCGATGACGCCCGCGACGTCGCTCGTGATCGAGAGGAGGTCGTACGCTTCGACGTCGTGCGGCTTGTCGCTTCCGCCGTACCCGCGAACGTCGATCGCGCAGGCGCGGTACCCGGCCGCGGCGAGCGCCGGGATCTGGTTCCGCCACGAGTACCAGGACTCCGGCCAGCCGTGGACCAGGACGACGAGGGGGCCCTTCCCTTCGACGGCCGCGCGGAGCGTCAGGCCGTTCGTGCGGATCGTCTGCATCGGCGGGAGCTTCATGGCGGCCGATTCTACGCCACCGTGACGAATTGTTTCGCCCGACGTGAATCGACGGGTTCTTGCCCGCATCGGTTACCATCGTTTCGAGACCCTTCCTTCGCATGACGCGGTTCACAGTCGCCCTCGGGGCGGCCCTTCTCGGCGCACTCTCGGTCCCCCTGGCGCTCGCCCAATCCCGGGAATCGGAGCCGTTCGGACCGAATCTCCCTGGCGCTCCACCCCCTCCCCCGCCCCCTGGGGCGGAGCCCGCGAGTCCTCCGGCGCCGGCTTCCCCAGCCTCGACGGCGCCGGGGGCTTCGTCGGACGCCCCGACCCCATCGGCATCCGCGTCCGCCGTCGAGCCGGACGGGGGAGCGACGCCGGCCGTAAACGGGGAACCGCCGGAGCGGGCGGCGCCCCAGCCCCTGTACATGCCCGTCTTCGCGACGCCTCCCCCGGTCGGCCCGGATCACGAATCCGAGAAGCGGCACGAGTCCGAGCGCACCGTGCCCGTATCGCGAATCGAAGCGGGCGGCACGCTGGCGCAAGGCCTCGACGCGACGGACGCGCCGATCCGTCAGGGCGGCTTCCACCTCGGCGGCGCGTATCGCATCGCGGAGGACTTCGTGCTCATGGGGCGCTACTCGTTTTCGAGCGGGCACGTCGTGGAGCGGCTCCCCGGCAACCGCTTGGGCGAGTTCGGCGTCCCGAACGACGTGGACGTCCTCGAGTCGCGCCACGTCTTCGATCTCGGCTTCGGGTACGTCCTCCACACGGAGGGCCCGATCCGCCTCTTCGGCGTGCCGTTCCTCGGCCCGCGGATCCCCGTACTGAAGAACGACGTCGCGCCCCGCTGGGCGTTCGAGGCGGAGTTCGGCGCGCGCGCGGGTGTCTTCGCCTCGGACTCGTTCGAGGCCTCGGCGATGATCGCGTACGCGCCCGCGCTCGCGAAGGCGAAGGGACTCGCCGACGTCTACGGCCCCATCCTCGGCGAGCTCCGCTTCGGCGCGAACACCGCCGTGCGCTCGGGTGGCCCCTTCTTCCTGACGCTCGGTTACGAGGGAGACGTCCTCGTCCTCTCGCACCAGAAAGTCACCGCTCACGGCCTGTCCGCGGGCCTCGCCTACTCGTTCGAATGATGCCGGGAGACCGCTCATGATGCATCGTCCGCTCTTCGTCCTCCTCTGCGCGCTGTGTCTCTCCGTGGTCTCCTGCGGGACGAAGCTCTCCGCTCCCACCGCGAACATCGTGATCGGGCTCGCTGCGCTCGGGGACATCCAGACCGGGACCGAGGTCGCGCTCGACGGAAGCACCTCGACGGATCCGAACGGCGAACCACTCGCCTACCGCTGGCGCTTGACTCGCATTCCGCCGGGGAGCCGCGCGGTGGTCTCGGACACGGCCGCCATGACGACCTGGTTCGTGCCGGATCTCGCCGGGATCTACGAGATCGAGCTCGTCGTCTCGGACGGATCCCTGACGAGCGTCCCGTCGACGACGACCATCACCGCCACCGGCTGCGCGAACGACGTCCCTACGCTCTCGTACGTCAGCGCATCCACGCGATCGCCGAACAGCGGCGAGCGCGTGTCGCTCTCGGCCACGCTCGGCTCGAGCGACCTCCGGCCCGTGGGCTCGGGCGACGGAAACGGCGCGGTCACGGACGGGGGAACGCCGAGCGGAGACGCCGGGACGGCACCGCCGCCCGTCACGGCGGGGTGCACGCCGCACGTCACGTATCACTGGTCACTGCTCTCCGTGCCCTCCGGGAGCACGGCAGCGCTGTCCGGAGAAACGGCACAGGCTCCGTGGTTCCTCGCGGACGTCCCGGGCGACTACGTCGCGGAGCTCTACGTCGAGAACGACCGGGGGGATCGAAGCGAGGCGAAGACGGTGACCGTCACGGCGGGAGTCTGCGGGAGCCGCGCTCCCGAGACGACGCCGATCGTCGCGACGAACGACACCCCGTCCGTCGGCGACGCGGTGGGTTTCTCCACGGTCGTCTCCGACGCGGACGACGGCGCCTCGTGCCTCTCCGAGCGCTATACGTACGCGTGGACCGTCTCCGCCCTCCCCCCCGGCAGTCTCGCGGCGCTGAACGATCCGACGGCAGAGTCTCCCTCTCTCGTCATCGACCGGCCCGGTCCCTACGCCGTGACCGTCGTCGTGACGGATTCGGAAGGTCATGCGAGCGACGCGAAGACGCTCGAGCTCACGGTCGGAGACTGCGGCACTCGTCCGCCGAGCATCTCGTCGGTGACGGCGTCCCCGGCGTCCCCCGGCACCGACGTCCCGGTCAGTCTCACCGCCACCGTGAAGGACGACGACACGGGCAGCGCGTGTGGAGAGCCCGCGGTCTACGCGCTCACCTGGGCCTTCGCGAGCGTCCCCGGGGGAAGTCACGCGGCCCTCAGCGGAATCCACCAGGACACGCCCTGGTTCACGCCGGACGTCCCGGGGAAGTACGTCGTCTCCGTCGTCGCCACGGATGCTCGCGGCCTCACGAGCGCGCCCGAGACCCTGGATGTCACGGCCTCCAGCTGCGGCGCCGCCGCCCCTTCCGCGACCATCACCGCGAGCCCCGCGTCGGGCAGCGTCGGCGCGGGCGTCTCCCTCGCCGCCACCGTGACGGACTCGGACACCGCGACGTCCTGCGGACGCACCGAGACGTTCACCTACGCCTGGACCTTCCAGTCCGTCCCCCCCGGCAGCGTCGCGACGCTCGCGAGCACGGATTCGCCCGTGTCCGGCTTCGTACCGGATCTCTCCGGCACGTACGGCGTCGCGCTCGTCGTGACGGATTCGGAAGGCCACGCGAGCGCACGGGCCACGAAGAACGTCAACGTCGCGAACGTCACGACCAGCACCTGCGGGACTCATGCGCCCGTCCCGAGGCTCTCGGCGATCACCGGAGGCGCGTGCTCAGTTCCGACCACCTGCGGAACCACGACGTCCACGCCCGCCGCGGGCAGTAGCCCGAACGCGACCGCCCCCGGCTACACCGTGCGCCTGAACGGCCACGGCTCGGTGAAGCTCGACGCCTCCGGGACGACCGACGCCGACGACGTCGCGCCGTGCAACGCGAAGGAGACGCTCTCCTATTCGTGGTCGATCCTCACCGCGCCCGTGGGCTCGAGAGCGACGTGGTCCATCGGCACCGGTTCGACGACGACTCTGGTCGCGCCGACGTTCGACCCGGACGTCCCCGGCACGTACCAGGTCGGCCTCGTCGTCTCCGACGGCACGAACCAGAGCTCGCTGCTCGTCGTCCAGATCGAGCTCTGAGCTTTCTGCGCGACGGTTTCACTCGCGCGGGCGCTTCAGCTCCGCAATCAGCACCATGCCGACGAACGTCACGATGAGTGACGCGGAAGCGACCGCCGAGAGCCGCGTGAGCGAGGCGTGGCCCCCTCCGAGGAACGTCCCGCACGCGAGGACGACGCCGAACGCTGCCGTCATCACGAGCGCGAGCCGCTGCTCCATCGCCGTCATCGTCCGGCCACGCGGGCACCGGAACGTTTCGCGCAGATGGCGGCGCGTATCGAAGCCGTACTAACGCGCCGCGGCGGTCGCCGTGTTCTCCCGATAATACCGGTAGTATTCCATCACCTTCACGACGTACGCCCGCGTCTCCTCGTACGGAGGGATGCCCCCGTAGTGGATGACGGCGTTCTCGCCCGCGTTGTAGCCCGCGAGCGTGAGCTCGATGTCCCCGTTGAACAGGTTCGCCAGGACGCGCAGGTACCGGACCCCGCCGTAGATGTTCTGCCGCGGGTCGAACACGTCCGTCACCATCATGCGCTCGGCCGTCTCGGGCATGAGCTGCATGAGCCCGCGAGCGTTCGTCCTCGAAATCGCCCGGGGATCGAAGCCACTTTCCACGCGGATCACCGCACGAACGAAGGCTTCCGGAAGCTGATAGAGCCCCGCCGCCGCGCGAATGTACTCGTCGTACCGGCTGCTCCCCGTCGCGACCGTGTCACTCGCGGCCGACCGGCTCGGCGGCGACGGCACCCGCGCGTAGAGCTTCCCCTTCTTGTGCGTGTTCGTGAAGCTGATGACCCCGTTTTCCTCGCTCTGGTAGATGTCCCCGGCGAAGGAAGAGCCCGGTGAACCGGCGAGCCCGGCGAACGCGGCGAGGGCAAGGGCCCCGCGGGTGGCGGCTAGGCGAACGAGGGTCATGGCGGGAACCGGGATTCTAGCCCGGGGGCCGGAGCGGCGGGCAACGTCCGCGGGGAAACGCCGGCGGGGGCGGGGCGATTCCCCCGGGACATGAGGCCTCGCCGTGCAGGCGAACTCTCGTGCTACCCACCGCTCATGGCACGGAAGGCGAAGCGACCGACCCGAGCCGCGCGACGCCCCCCTCGAACGAAGGACCCCCTCGCCTCCGGGCGTCTGTCGCCGCTCCTCCGTTCCGTCGCGAGGAAGCCCGTCGTCCCGCAAACGCCCGCAGCCGCCGTCGATCCGCTCGCGGAGCTTCTGTCGAACACCGAGCCGCTCGTCGGTTCGCGTCGCGTTCCGCTGACGCCCCAGGATGAACCGCGCGGCCCCCGCCGTGTTCCGAGCACCGGCGCCGAGCTCCACTTCGTCGTCGAGGTGAGCGGCGCGCTCGTCCAGGGCTTTCGCGCCGATCTCGGTCCGGGCGCGGTCGGTCCGCTCCGACGCGTGGACTGGGTCCCCGAGGAGCGCATCGACTTGCACGGGAAGAGGGCGCACGCTCTCGCCGTCGCGCTCCGGCGTGTCGTGAGAGAGTGCGCGACGCGCGGCGTTCGTCGGCTCCTCGTGATTCACGGCAAAGGGCTGCACTCGAAGAGTGGGGCGGGGGTCCTCGGCGAGCTCACGCGGGAAGCGCTGGTCGAAGCGGGGCTCGCGCCGTTCGTGCGGGCGTTCCGCACCGCGTCAGCGCTCCTCGGCGGTGAAGGGGCGCTCGTTGTGGAGCTCGAGAGACCTGCGAAGAGATGAGCCGTGGCGCGGGCAATTCCGAGGTCTTCCGCGGCGTCGTGACTACTGCCCGCCCCGCAGCTACCCTTCCGCCGGTGGCGTCGAAGCGACTGCCGACTCTGCGGGCGAGCACCGAGTGGGGAATGACTCCCTTCGACCCGCGCGAAACGCGCCGAGTGGACCCAGCCGGTCTACCCGCGCTCCTCCAGACCATCCGGCACGTTCACGGCGTCGACGCGACCTGGATGGACTCAGTTCCCGTCTCGGAGACGTTCGAGGGGCGCGTCCTCTGGGAAGGCCACGTGCAGGTCTTCGCCGTCCAGCATCCGAGAGCGAAGCGCGTCTACGCCTGGTCCGAACCGGACGGCGACCGCGGCCGCCGACGAGTCCACGCCGTCCTCGGCGCAGGACCCGTGGAGGACGCGCGAACGGCCGTGCGAGTCGAAACGCTCGGCGGGTGATCGCGGCGGCCCCGGGTTTTCGGGACG
>DASZXK010000129.1:0-8722 GCA_035545855.1 Polyangiaceae bacterium | reverse complement strand
TTTCGGATGTCGGGACCCGCCGTTCCGTTCGGTACGTTCTCGTGGCTCGTGCTCTCCACGTCCGAGATGGCGGGGGCCGTCGCGTTCTATCGACGCCTGTTCGGGTGGCTGGCCGTGCCGATGCCGCCCAATACCTTGATGGTCCAGGACGGAAAGCCCGTCGCGATCCTCATCGACCACGCGAAGAGCCCGATCCTCCAGGATCCGAAGGTCAAGAAGGAGCCCGTGAACTGGCTCCCGTACGTCCGCGTCGGAAGCGTGGACCGGGTGCTCCAGCGCGCGGTCTCGGCGGGGGGAAGCGTGCTGATCCCGCCACTCGACGTGGACCTCGCGCGGATGGCCGTCATTCGGGGCGCGACGGGCGAGGCCGTGGGGCTGTGGCAGACGCCTGCGAAGGAGGGCGGGGACACGGCACTGATGGACCGCGAGACCTGCGCGTGGTTCGAGCTCGTGACGCCCGATCCGGAGCGCGCGATGCCGTTCTATCGCGCCGTGTTCGGCTGGCGCATCGCGGACGAGGGCGGCTACACGTTCATCGGCAACGAGACGGGCCAGTTCGGCGGCGTCGTGAAGCTCGAGGGCGACTGGGAAGACCACGCCTTCCTCGCCGCGATTGGCCGGGTCAGCGGGAACAAGCTCAAGGTCCCTCCCCACTGGATGGTCTTCTTCCGCGTGGACGACTGCGACTCGTTCGTCGACGCGGCGGAGAACCTCGGGGCGCAGGTGACGGGCCGCCCCGAACCGCTCCACACGGTCGGGACGTTCGCGGTCATCCGCGATCCGCAGGGCGTGTATTTCTCCGTGCTCTCGGCGCGGTGAAGCGTTCAGCGCGCGGACGTGACGTCGAAGAGCCGCTCGTAGTGCGCCTGGATCGTGTGGCTCTTGAGCCGCCCCCAGAACGTGCTCACCCCGAGCCAGATCGCGAGGCCGTTCAGATCCCGGAACATCTCGGGGACGTACCGCGGCGGGGCGACGACCCCCTCGTGCGCGCGCGAGCAGAGCACCGGCAGATCTTCCAGCGCGGCCTTTCCGACGAAGAGCCACTGGATGAGGTCGGGGCGGCCCGCGGCGATCGCGCTCCGGAGGAAATTGTACGAGGAGACGATGCCCTTCGTGTAGACGATGTCCTTCGTGAACGGCGCGCCTCCGTCCAGCACGCCGCCGCGGAAGACCCGCTGCGTGCTCCAGAAGCACGTCTCCTCGTCGTAGCCCTCCGTCCGGAACCACTCGAATACGTCGAGGAAGCTCGCGCCGTCCTCCGCCTTGTCGACCGCCAGCACGCGGTTGTTGAGCCTCCGTGCGCGTGACGGGTGGCTGCAGAGCGTGAGGACCTCCATGAGCGCGGCGAGTCCTTCCTGACTCGCGGCGACCCGGGGCGACCCGATCGCGAGCCACTTCGCGACCGGCTGCTTCTGTCCGTTCAGGCTCGTGGCGACGTGGACCCAGCCCTCGTGCACCTCGAGGAGCTTCAGATCCCGGTCGCTGAACATCGCGCCCTGGCGAACCTTGATGTAGTCGCTCCCCGCGGCCGCGTCCGCCACGATGCCGTCGTCGATCATCACGCGCACCGGGTCTTCCGTGAAGTAGTTCCGGAGGCGCTCGTTCAGGATCTCGACGGCACGATCGGCCGAGACGTCCCGGACGGGCCTGGGCCCGAGGACCTGTTCGTCGAGCTGCGTGAGGATGTCGTACAGGTCGAGGGCGACGTCCCGGACGCGCGTGACGTCGTCCGCGAACGTCTCCTTCGGCGTACCGTAGAGACGGCGAGAGAGCTCGTGGAACCGCTTCGTCCCGCGTGCGCGGAGCATCTCCACCGCATCCACGAACTGAAGCGCGGTGTCGGAGACGATCTTCCCGACGAGGTCCTCGCCGAGCTCGGCGCGGACCTGACGGTCGATCGCGCGCATCTCCTCGATCGTCCTGTCCGGGTCGAAGCCGAGCGGGACCTTCGCGTAGTACTCCGCGTCGACCCTCGGCATCTTCCGCCACCTGGAATCCCGGAACTGCTCGAAGACGCTCGTGTCCCACTTCACGGCGTTCAGGATGCGAATGGGGCGCTGCGCGTCGACGAGCCGCTGAGCGAGGCGCGCGAGCCGTTCCTTGTACGAGCGCCAGGGGGCGCCGGGGCGAGACTTTCCGTCGTCCCTGGGTGCTGGCTCCTCTTGCATCGGCGGGTTTCCATTTCACCTTAGCCCGAGGGGGCGCACCGCGAAAGTCGGCGGCTCGCATGGACATGCGATCCCGCGCGCGTCCGGGACGTGGAAGCGTTCCGTCCGTTTCGGGACGGCTCGTCCCGCGGAGAGCTCTCATGCCCAAGGTCCTGCTCCATTCCGGCCCGAGGAGGCGATGCGCCGCCCACGCCGTGGCCGCGCTCGTCGCCTGCACCCCAGCCGGAGCCCTCGCCGAAGCGCCGCCGAAGGCGCTGAAATCCCTGCCGGTGGCGGGCGCACCGGGGACACCGGGGGCGCCGGAGGTGCCGAAGCTCCCCGACGTGCCGCGCGTGCCCGACGTGACGAAGCTCCCCGACGCGAACGCGCTCACGACGCCCCCCTCCGATCTCTCCTCGGCAGCGGAGGTGACCCTCGCCGCGCTCCCGGAGGAGGTGAAGCAGATCGTCCCGGACCCCGACAAGCTCGCGGACTGGTTCCAGGGGCACGGCGGCGCGATCCTCGGCACCGGAACGATGGTCGTCGCTCCCCTCGGCTACGTCGCGGGCGGCGACAAGAACTCCTTCTATCGCTCTCACCTTCCGGGCATCGGCCTCCATGGGCAGATCGGGATGCTCTTCCTCCGCCGGTTCGGCTTCACCGTTCACGGCGGCTACGCGAAGCACCTGAAGGGAACGGATGCCTCCGAGTCCGGATCGAGCTGGCAGATCGGGCCGAGCTTTCTCTACCTCCTGTTCCCGGAGGAGAAGACGCCGTACCTCGAGCTCGGCCTGAACCGGAACTCGTTCACGAACCCCGTGAACACGGCTCAGGGCGCCGGGGACCGCTCCGCGGCGTCCTGGGACTACCGCGTGGGTGTCGGATACATGGTGCTCACCAAGGCGCAGAAGTTCCTCTACACGCCGTGGCTCGCGGTGGACTTCGGGCGCTTCGGCTCCGTCACGCAGACGATCGGCGGAGCGGACCAGGAGCAGGACCTAGGAAATGGCCGCGCCTGGCACTACATCGTGAACGCCGGCATCACCGTCGCCTACCACAAGAAGGTCCCCGCCCTCATGGGGCCGCCGCCGAAGGAACGGCCCGACGACGTCGATCACGATCTCGTCCTCGACGACCACGACAAGTGCCTCGGACAGCAGGAGGACTACTACCCGCCGGACGCGAACGACGGGTGCCCGAGCGACGACTGGGACGGCGACGGGATCCCGAACGCCGCCGACCAGTGCCGGACGGTCCCCGAGGACGGGCTCCCTCCCGACGCGAAGGACGGCTGCCCCACGACGGATCGCGACCAGGACGGCGTGATCGACGCCGTCGACCAGTGCAAGACGATGCGGGAGGACGGCCTCGGAGACAAGCCGACGGACGGATGCCCGAACGCCGATCGGGACGGCGACGGCATCATGGATCCGAACGACCGGTGCGTCGAAGTGCCGGAGACGCAGAACGGCTTCGAGGACCAGGACGGCTGCCCCGACGAGGTCCCGCGCGTCGCCGTGACGGAGAAGGCGATCGCCATTCGCGACAAGATCTTCTTCGAAACCGGCAAGGCGGAGATCAGCGCGACGTCCGTCGGGCTGCTGGACGAGATTGCGAAGGTGCTGAAGGAAACGCCGACCGTGGAGCTCGTGGAGATCCAGGGGCACGCGGACAACATGGGCGACCCCGGCCGGAACCGCCGGATCACTCAGGACCGCGCGAACGCCGTGCGGAAGGCGCTCATCGAGCGGGGCGTGGACCCGACACGCCTCACGGCCGTCGGCTACGGGGAGTACTGCCCGCTCGAGGAGAACGCGGCGAACCGCGGCGGCAACGAGAAGAACCGGCGCGTGGAGTTCCGGATCCTCCGCACGGCGAGCGGCCCGACCGGCGCGGAAGCTGCGTGCGCCGCCGCGATCCGGAAGGGGATCGACGGCACGGACCCGAACGCGAAGGGGCCGGCGAAGTGAAAGGCATGGCCATGAAACACCCGCTCGCTCGCATGAGACTGGTCGCCCTCGCATCGCTCGCTCTCGCGGGTCTCGGCGCGGGAGCGGGCTGCTCGTCTTCGGAGGGCTTCGGCAACCTGCTCGCCGGGCAGCCCTGCGACGCGTTCACCATCCACACGGATCCGCGCTGCGCCTGCTGCTCGAAGAGCCCCGGCGTCTGCACGTCGGGGGTCACGGAGTGCGCGCCCGAAGGCGCCTCCCCCACCTGCGGAGACCCCTGTCCATCGGGCCTCGCGTGCGTCGAGGTGAACGGCAAGCACGTCTGCGGGACCGAGTCGAAGTGCGACGGCGAACCTCGGCAAGCGTGCGGGGCGTGCGGCGTCTCCACGCGGACGTGCGAGAACGGAACCTGGTCCGCGTGGTCCGAGTGCACGGGACAGGGCGAATGTTCGCCGGGTGCGGTCGAGGGCTGCGGGACGGGCAAGACCCGGACGTGCGACGGCACGTGCCACTTCGGCGAGTGCGTCTCCGAGTGCTCGCCGGGCCAGACGGACACCGTGAGCTGCGGCAACTGCGGCACCTCGACCCGGACGTGCGACGCGAACGGGGTCTGGGGACAGTACTCGGCGTGCTCCGGAGAGGGGGCGTGCTCGCCCGGTTCGGTGACGAGCTGCAACGGCGGCACCCAGGCGTGCGACGCGAGCTGCCAGTACGGTCCCTGCCTCGAGTGCCAGCCGGGACGGACGGACACGATCCAGTGCGCGACCTGCCAGACGCAGACGCGAACCTGCGACTCGAACGGCCGCTGGGGCGCCTACGGAGAGTGCGTCGACTCCGGCGCCTGCCGGCCCGGAGACACCCGGAGCTGCGCCGGCGGGCAGCAGACGTGCACGAGTTCCTGCGAATGGAGCTCCTGCGTCCCGTTCGAGTGCCAGCCCGGGACGCCGCTCGTGACGAGCTGCGGACTCTGCGGCACCCAGACGACGCCCTGCAACGCCGATGGGACTTACGGAACTCCCGGAGGCTGCGAGTCCCAGGGCGTCTGCACGCCCGGGGCCACGCAGCTCTGCGGAACGAACGGCATCCAGGTCTGCGACCAGGCCTGCGCCTGGGAGAGCTGCCTTCCGATCGAATGCACGTCGGGCGACTCCGAGACGGAGGCATGCGGACTCTGCGGCACGCGGTCACGGTCCTGCGAAAACGGCCGGTGGACGGCCTTCTCCGCGTGTGCCGATGCCGGGGTCTGCTCGCCGAACGCGAAGCAATCCTGTGGAAACGGTGGCACGCAGACCTGCGGCAAGAGCTGCCAGTGGGGTCAGTGTCTCGGTCAGACGTGCGACGGGTCGTTCGTCCAGTCCTGCGGCGTCTGCGGCATCCAGACGCGGACCTGCCAGAACGGCGTCTGGTCGCCGTTCAGCGCGTGTACCGGCGAGCGGGACTGCATTCCCGGAACCACGCGGACCTGCAACGGAGACTCGGGAACCCAGGCGTGCAATTTCCAGTGCTTCTGGGACGCCTGCCAGTGAGTCGGGACGGGGGTTCGGGTTGCGCCCCCGGTCGCGAGGGCCGGGCCCCCGATCCCGGGAAAGAATCGACGGAAATCTTCGTACTCCGCCGTGACGTGCGGTACGCCGGGGACACGGATCGGCGCGCCCCAGTTCGGTAAGCGCGCCGCCGCGTCCCCTACCCGAGAAGAGACGCCCATGAAGTTTTCCCCCGTCGTCGCGGCCCTGATCGTCACCCTCTCCCCCGCGCTCGCGCTCGCCGAGCCGAAGACGCCGCTCGCCAAGGTGGAGACCATCCAGAACGCGGATCGCGGAACCGAGGCCGCGTCGGACACGGACGAGGCCGGCCAGCCCGCGACCGGGAAGGAGCGCGACCTCGGCGAAGAGGCCAAGCGCGAAATGGCGAAGAAGCCCGAAGCGGCGACGGAGAAGGCCGAGCCGTCCAAGGAGAAGGTGGACCCCGCGAGGAAGCCGAAGCACGCGGATGCTTCCCGGGACAAGCCCAGGCACGCGAAGCCGAAGGGCGACCCGAAGAAGGAGCGCGACAAGCACAAGACCGCCGCGCACCACGAGAAGAAGAAGGCCAAGCGCGATGCGGAGAAGCCGAAGCACGCGCACGCCGCCCCGAAGAAGTCCCCGGACGGCCGCGTCGCGAAGCGGGACGTCCCGAAGCACTGAGCGCCGGGGCGAGCGGTCACGGCGCGTACGCCGGAACGTCGCAAAAACGTCAATCTCGAGAGGGCACGCGCCGGTCTAGAACCCGCGCATGCGCTTCCGACGCTCGGTCCTCGCGCTCGCGGCGTTCGTCCTTCTTCCGGGGTGTCGGTCGGAGCCGCCGCTCGACGTCGCGCCCGTGGACCTCGGACGCTTCCAGGGCAAGTGGTACGAGATCGCGAAGCTCCCACGGACGACGGAGTCGGGCTGCTCGGGAACCACCGCGTTCTACCGGCTCAGGTCCTCGACGGAGCTCGACGTGACGAACGAGTGCCGGCTCGAGACCGGCGGAACGAAGAGCGTGACGGCGCGCGCGGTCGCGACGGATCCGAGCTCCCCTGGAAAGCTCTCCCTCGACGTCGGAGGGTTCTACGGCGACTACTGGGTGCTCGGCGTCGGGGAACACTACGAATGGGCCGTCATCGGCCATCCGTCGCGGGACTATCTCTGGATCCTGTCTCGCACGCCGACGCTCTCTGACGAGACGCTCCGAGCAACGCGGAGCCTCGCGCAGGATCGCTCGTTCGACACGTCACGCCTCGAATACACGGCCCAGCCGTGAATGAGTCGCGAAGGTCCGCGGCCGGGTTCGCCGCGGCCGTCGCGCTGGTCCTGGTCGGCGGGCAGGCCCTCGCGTCCCCCCGATATGGCGCGACGCTGAAGCGAAGCCTCGATCTCTTCTACGAGCCCCCGTGCAGCCTGTGCCACGAAGGCGGCGACGCAGCGATTCCGACTGGCAGAGACGGGGGGGCTCCCGCGACGACTCCGTTCGCGCGCTCCCTCGAGCGCCGGGGTCTCGAGCCCGACGACGACCGATCGCTCGAAGAGGCGCTCACTCGGTCGCGCGCCGACGCGGCGGACAGCGACGGCGACGGCGCGCGCGACCTGGACGAGCTCGCGTGGGGCGGCAATCCGAACGTGCCGGATCTGCCATCCGAGCCGACGGCGGAACCGCGGCAGTACGGGTGCGCGTTCGCAGGAAGCGCGCGACCGGAGACGAGCGACGTGACGTTGCTCGGGATCGCGGGGTCGCTGCTGTTCTGCCAGGCTCTCCGTACGACACGAACGAGCCGGTTCAGGCACCGGAGCCGCCGCCGGAGGACGAACCGCGGAGGACCTCGTCGAGCGTGGCCTCCAGGATCGGGATGACCGCCAGATCCTTGGGGCGTCCGGCACGACGCTTGATTTCGATGAGGGCAGGAAGTTCGAGCACGCAAACGGGGTGAGTCGCACCCACGTCGAGCTCGCTCGCGGCCGCGCGAAGGTCCTCGTAGGACTTGCCTCCGTCGATGGCGCCGAGACAGTCGAGGTCTCCGTTGACCGTGGTCAGAAGTTGGTGACCTGGTCCCAGCAGATGCGACTCGGTCGGAACGAGCCGGCGCGGGTCCCCTCGGTAGACGGCGTGCAACTCACCGAGTGCCGCGAGTAGCCGCGTCACGTTCTCGGGAGTGCGCCGGTGAACCACGTCGATGTCGACCGTGGTCACCGGCGCGCCGCGGAGCACGCCCGCCGCCATGCCGACTACGATGAAATCGACCTCATGGCGGACCAGGGCGGCGAGCGTCTCACCGAACCGGACGCTCATTCAGCTTTCGTATCGCCATGATGGATTCGACGAGCTCCTGGATCCGGAGAAGACGCTCCGCGGGGGTCAGCCGGAGCATCTCGCGGATCTGCGTGCGATCGACGCCGTTCGCGTCGTAGTCGCCACCGTTGATCCGAGGTGCGTCCCGGTCGCCGTCCATTCAGCGAAGCCTAGCAGAAACGCGCGCGATCGCCTCACGGCCCCGCGAGCCACGCCCGCGCCGCGGCCTCGCCCAGAGACTCGTGCGTCGCGTGATCGTAGATGTCCGTCCCGGTCGCGCGCGCGTTCGCTCCGGTGAACGTGACGTAGGCGACGTCCGCCGGATCGATCCCGCCGTCTATCGGGCTACAGGGGTCGTTCGCGCCGTTCGGCGGACCGAGGAAGAGCTGGCACATCGCGTAGGAGCTCTCTCCGATGAACCACCCGCCCGCTTCGTCGGCGAAGATGCCGTACCGCACCTGACCCTGGTAGATGACGGCGCCGACCTGGCCGAGCTCGATCCCGTACGCGGTGTACCAGGCCGTCTCGGGCTTCCCCAGAGGGATCACGAAGTACGGAAGGAGCGTGGGATCGACGTCGCCGTTCGGGGCGGCGTCCACGATGCTCGTCTGCGGCTGTCCTTGCGGGTCGGTGTCGCACGGAGGCGTCTGGATTCCGTCGCAGTCGACGTCCATGTCCGCCTTCCAGTAGACGGCGCTTCCACACTGGTACATCGAGAGCGAGCCCTGCCCGTCGAGGCCGAAGCCGGTCTTGATCGGCGTGCCGGTGCAGGCGGCGACCTTCGCGAGCAACCCGGCGGCCGTCGGAACGCCGTTCGTGCCG